>JBBAMT010000001.1:0-444804 GCA_040402355.1 Candidatus Planktophila sp.
GAGCCCCAGCCTTCCAAGCTGGCCATGCCGGTTCGATCCCGGTCACCCGCTCCATGCACTTAGAAGGTCGTTGAGATTGACTGCACTTCTTCAGCCATAAACGAACCTTCAAGTTTTACAAGCAGAGTGCCTCCTGTATTACGGCCTACAACGAACGTCATTGTCACGCCGTAATCAGTAGCGACAGTGCTGCCATCTAGCGAAATATCAATGTCGAAGGAATTTTCAAATCTGCCACTCGCTGAGCGATATGAGTACCCGTGACTAACTAGATATTGAGTTGTAACTCCTGGGGAACCATTTATTCCTGCTGCTGACATGGACATCCATGGGATGTTCTCAGAGGGGTCATTAGGCTGATAAGTGAATACTTTTGCATGTACAAAGTAACTCTTATTTGCTTTAAATCCATTTATTGAAACTGCCTGGGAAGTTCCGGATACTCCACTTATATCTCCGATAGTTAAGTTCCCACGAATTATTTTCGTTGCACCGGCAGGCCCCGCTGGGCCTGTTGCACCAGTTGGTCCTGCTGGTCCTGTCTCACCTTGAGCACCTGTCGCTCCTGCACTTCCAGTTGCACCCGTTGCACCCGTTGCACCTTGTGGTCCTGTTGGACCTGTCGCCCCCGCAGCTCCTGTCGCGCCAGTTGCACCTGCAGCACCCGGGGTTCCGCTTCCCGATCCTGAAGGACCAGCTGGGCCAGTTGCTCCCGTTGGGCCAGCAGGGCCAGCAGGACCCTGCAGACCAGCCGGACCCTGCAGACCAGCTGAACCTGTTGCGCCTTTCTCTCCTTGTGGGCCTGCAGGACCTGTTGATGCTGATGCATTACTTATCGTCTTTCCATCGCTGCCATTCTTGCCATCACTTCCATTCTTTCCATCACTGCCGTTTGAGCCTGCAGCACCTGTTGGTCCCTGCAAGTTCTGTGGAATTGGCCATTTTCCATTTGCCTTTGGTCCATAGATTAAGAGGCTACGAGTATCAATATAGAAATCACCATTGATACCAACGCTGCTTGCTGGCGCGCCTTTGCCATTTAAAATCGTATTAGGAATTGATGTCGCACTTCTTCCTGCAGCAAAAGCAGGAGTGAAAGAGAGTGACGAGAGCAGAATTGCAATAGTAAAAAGGTGGGCTAGTCGGGTGCGCTTCACTGGTGACCTCCAGGTCGATGGGATGTAACCAGTGTGAAGATGGGGCCGGACTGGATAAATCGGGCAATCCCCGATTAATCTCTCAGAAAAGGTGGGTCTCTACGCGTAGATGGCTCACAGATTCCTCATAAAAACTCGCAAGGGTCTCACAGATAAAAGGGATACCTTTCTGAGGTTCACGCAGTTTATTACTCACACGTCGATACGAGGGTATCGAGTCCAAGTGCCGGATGAGGAGACATGTAGATGTCAACAAAGAAGAAGGTAGCTGCAATCGTTATTACAACTGTTGCACTCACAGCAGGAACAGTTGGAATTTCATCAGCATCAGCGAAGTCAACGATAACTCGAGTATCTGTGACTAAGGCATCTGTAACTGGAGTAAAGGGACCTCGCGCAGAAGTTGCATCAGTTCTTGCAGCTCTTGTTACAAAGGGAACAATTACTCAAGCACAATCTGATGCGATTACAGCAGCTCTTGCAGCAGCGGAAACTGCAGAGCGCGCCAAGAATCCGATGGGGCCGAAAGGTGATGAAAGAGGCGAACGTGGTCATCGCGGTCCTAAGGGTGGAATGGGTGGACCAATGCCGGCACCAGTACTCACTTTGCCTGCAACCCCAACACAATAAGTAATTTGTTCATGTAGTACCTCCTTGGGTAGAAAAACCCGTCGCCTGAAAGCGTGGCGGGTTTTTCGTTGCCATCAGGTGACATGCTTCAATTGCGCATGCGCATTCACATCGGCAGCGACCACGCAGGCCTAGATTTCAAGAATGAACTCATTACCCACTTAGTGATGGGTGGCCACGACGTTACAGATCACGGCCCATATGAATATGACGCACTCGACGATTACCCAGATTTCTGTATTCCTTGCGCTGAATCTGTGGCAAAGGATCCAACTTCAATCGGCATTGTTCTAGGCGGATCTGGCAATGGCGAACAGATGGCGGCTAATAAGGTCAAAGGTATCCGTGCTGCACTTGTCTGGAGCATTGAGACAGCAAAACTTGCCCGCGAACATAACAATGCCAATGTCATCGCAGTCGGCGGCCGCATGCACGAGGCAGATTTTGTGAAGTTACTGATTGATACCTTTATCGCAACGCCATTTCCGCAAGATGAGCGCCATGTGCGCCGCATTGAAAAAATCAGCAATTACGAAGTAACTGGCGAGCTCTAAACTTTTACATATCTCAGGTCATTAACCTGGTGATCTTTGGTAAGTCCTTGTCCTTCAAATCGCGTAACTGGTCTCCACTCAGGGCGCTCGACTACTCCCCCTGTAAAGAGCGGACTGGCTGCAAATACTTCTTCAATGTATTCGGCATATGGAACCCAATCGGTTGCAATATGAAAGAAGCCGCCATCTTTAATCTTTGAGTGAACTAACGTGAGAAAATCGGGATTGATAATGCGCCGCTTATGTTGGCGCTTCTTCGGCCATGGATCTGGAAAGAATAGATGAACTCCATCAACAGATTTATCAGGAATCATGGTCTGCAATATCGGATGGGCATCACCTTCAATGACGCGGATATTAGATAGTCCGAGTTCATCAACGCGAGCCATCAACTTGCCGATACCTGGCTTATGCATCTCAACGGCGAGGAAACCTGTCTTCGGAAAGTCACGACCAATTAGCGCAGTCGCCTCACCCATGCCAAAGCCAATTTCCAGAATTACATCCTCTGAATCAGGAAAGAGCACCGCTGGAGAAATTGGGGTGAGGGAATAGTCAATCCCATAAACACCCCAATATTTATCGAGGGCTTTCTGCTGGGGCGCGGTAATCCGCGATCCGCGAAGGCGATAGCTGCGAATCGTGGGTTGTTCCATTCCACAATCCTAACTTGTGACGGATGCGCGAGTTGGTGGTTGGATATGGCAATCGAACCACCGCATTCTCAATTCGGCCATCAATAAGGAGTCATCGTGCCAGGTACAAATATCAAGCAGGTCGAAGCAGCAGAACGCTCATCACTCATCAAAGTCTCGCGCTATGCAATCGATCTCGACCTCACAACCGGCGCTGAGAACTTTCGCGTCAAGACTGTCATTCATTTTGCTGGGCTAAAGCCCGGTGCGACAACATATATCGATTGCGTTGGTAGCAAGGTCATTAGCGCACAGCTCAATGGCGTCGACTTCGACCCCAAATTTGATGGCGAAACTATCTATCTTCCGGCCATCGCTGCTGAGAATATTCTTGAAATTGAACATGATGGCATCTACTCAAACTCGGGTGAAGGCCTTCACCGCTTTGTCGATCCTGTAGACCAAGAGGTCTATCTCTATACACAATTTGAAACTGGCGATGCGCGCCGTATGTATGCCTGCTTCGATCAACCAGATCAGAAGGCAACTTTTAAGATCAGCACCATTACTCCCAAGCATTGGGAAGTAATCTCTAACTACGGAGTTGAATCCACCAAAGAGCTCGATGGCGACCGCAAGCTCACACAATTTGCTGAGTCCCAAGTAATCGCTACATATGTGACAGCAATCGTGGCTGGCGCATACACATCTGTGCACGATGAGTACAAGGGCGAGAAGACAATTCCCCTTGGAATCTATGCTCGTAAATCATTCTTCAAGTACGTCGATGCAGAAAATATCTTTGAAGTCACCAAGCAAGGCTTTGCCTACTTTGAGAAGACTTTCGGTCTTGCCTACCCATTCGGTAAGTACGACCAGATTGCAGTTGCTGAATACAACTGGGGCGCGATGGAGAACGTCGGCTGCGTAACTTTCCACGAGGATGTCTTGATCTTCCGCTCAAAGGTAACTGAGCGCAACTATGTAAGCCGCGCAACCACCATTCACCACGAGATGGCACATATGTGGTTCGGTGACTTGGTCACCATGAAGTGGTGGGAAGATCTATGGCTCAACGAATCATTCGCAGAATGGGCTTCATACCAATCTGTCTCTGAATCAACGAAGTACACCCACGCCTGGACTGAGTTCAACTCACTTCGCAAGAACTGGGCATATCGCGTGGATCAACTGACAACCACTCACCCAATTGCAACCGAGATGGAAGATCTCGATGCAGTGCGCACCAACTTCGATGGTATTTCCTATGCAAAGGGCGCATCTGTCTTGCAGCAGCTCGTTGCACACGTGGGGCGCGATAACTTCATCAAGGGTCTACGCCTCTACTTTGCAAAGCACCAATATGGAAACACAACTCTCAAAGATCTCATTGATCAACTAGAAGCTGCATCAGGTCGCGACTTAACTCCATGGGTCTCAACCTGGCTTCGCACAGCGGGCGTCAACACGCTGCGCCCAGTTATTGAAATCGATGGCGATTCATACAAGTCAATTTCCATTAAGCAAGAAGCACCATTGATGCCGGTTGGCTCAAAAGAACTCCGTCCACACCGCCTGCATGTTGGTCTCTTTGATATTGCCGGTAACACACTCTCACGTCGTACCAGTGTTGAACTCGATATTGCTGGCGCGCTCACTGAAGTAACAGAGCTTGCAGGTCAGAAGCTGGCAGATCTCGTTCTTATCAACGATAAGGATCAGACCTACGCAAAGCTGCGCTTTGATGATCGCTCGATTGCAACGATGAAGAGCCATCTGGGAAGCCTCGATGACTCACTTGCGCGCGGACTTATCTGGGCCTCCCTCTGGGATTCCTGCCGCGATGGCGAGCTTTCTACATCAGATTATGTTGCTATCGCTCTTAACGCGCTAAAGACCGAGACTGATATCTCGATTGTTGCAGCGACATACATGCAATTTGAAACTGCAATTTGGGCATATGCCAACCCTGCCAAGCGCGATGGATTATGTGCGCAGGTTGCCGATGCAACAGCTCTCATGCTCGCTACTGCAACAGCCGGAAGCGATCACCAGATGCAATTTGCTAAAGCCTTTGCTAACAATGCAATCACACCGGCACATCTCGAAAAGCTCAAGGCGATTCTTGATGGCTCTGAAAATGGTCTGGTCATTGACGCCGAAATCCGTTGGTACATCTTTATCTGTGGCGTAAAGCGTGGAGTATTTGGCCGCACTGAGATCGAAGCCGAGTCAGCCAAAGATAACACCGCTCACGGTAAGCAGTACACCGCTTATTCCTACGCAGCTCTTCCTACTAAGGAAGCAAAGATTGAAGCCTTCAGCTCAATCACCAAGGACAATCTCTCCAACACAATCCACTCCTATATGTGCCGTGGATTTAACGAGAATATCCACCACGAAATCCTTGCCGACTTCGTTGACCACTACTTCGATGCAATTTTGAAGGTATGGGAGACAAAGGGATTCGAAATTGCAGAATCAACTGCAACTCTTCTCTTCCCAGCATGGGTTATCAGCGATGAGACTATGACCAAGGCGCAACAGTGGCTCGATGTCACTGGCAAAGATGCATCTCATGCACTGCGCCGTGCTGTGACCGAAGGTCGCGATGCAATGTCTCGCGCGTTTAAAGCTCGCGCTGCAGATAAGTAATTACTCGATTGAGGTGACGATAGTAGAAGAGTGAGCGCTCTTCTTCTTCTCGCCTGTCAAAGCCCAGACGGCAAGTGAGATAAGAAGAAACAATCCGATAGGTGCTGCGACAAAGTAGGTAATTGTCTGAAGCGCCGTGAGGCCCTGCCCTGGCATTGCACCTGGCTCCTGGTTAATTCTGGGAGCAAGTACGGCAACCTGGGAAAGTGTCCTCAACATATGCGCAGTCTATGCAGTGGCTGCGGCGGCGCCAAATGGTTCAAGGTATGGCAACCAACGAGATTCGGTGCGACCTGTTCCGAGAATTCTCCACGCTGCACCGACTGGTTCGCGAGGTAATGAGCGCAAGCGCCATCCCAACTCTTTCAGCGGTTTATCAGCTTTCAGATGGTTGCACTTATGGCATGCACTCACAACGTTCTCCCAATTGTGACCGCCGCCACGAGAACGCGGAATCACGTGATCAATCGATGTTGCCGGTGCATGGCAATAAACGCAACGACCGCTATCGCGCGCAAAGATTGCGCGACGGGAAAGTGGAACTGCATGGCGATAGGGAATCTTGACGAATTTATTGAGGCGAATGACTGAGGGAAGTTCTAACTGACCTGTGGCAAAGTGCAGAACTGTGCCGGATGACTCAACCATGGTTGCCCGATTATTGAGAACCAGAATAAGCGCGCGACGATCAGTGACAACACCTAGTGGTTCATAGGTGGCGTTGAGCACCAATGTGCGGTTCATTATTACCCCAGTTCCAACGCGTGGCTCGCGTCGATTGGGTTATATTGCCGCAAAACCGAGCTCTTCAGGGGTATTTCATGGTGAAATTTAGATAAAGATTTCACTAACCTAGGCTCTATGAGCGAACGCACGCAGGCAATCTGGGATTGGTTCAACGGAGCCCCACTTCGAGTTCTCGTTATCTTCCTGATAGCCAGCATCAGCCATCTGACGGGCCACCGCGCCATTGATCGCGCTATTGCACGTCTTGCTCACGCCGACCTGAAACCTGGCCCAGGTACAGCTAAGCGCCAGGTAGAACGGGCTCGCACCATTGGCACTGTCTTTAGTTCAACTTTTAATGCAGCAGTGTGGATCATTGCACTCGGCATGATCCTTGGAGAATTCGGATTTAATCTCGGCCCTGTTATCGCATCCGCTGGGGTGATTGGCGTTGCGCTCGGTCTTGGTGCACAAACACTTGTGCGCGACATACTCTCTGGAATCTTTATGTTGATTGAAGATCAATATGGCGTGGGCGATGATGTCAAAGTGCAAGATATCGAAGGCAAGGTCGAACGCGTTGGTCTACGAATCACTCAGGTACGCGATGTTCACAATGTGCTTTGGTACATCCGCAACGGTGAAATTCTCGTTGTGGGAAATAAATCCCAAAAAGATTAATCGAGCTGATTAACCAGGTGCAGGGCTGCGCCTTCCAAGTAATGCCATAACTTCTCTTTGCCAGCCGCATCTAAATCCACGCCATCCACTGCCGCCTTCATGCACGATAACCATGCCTCTTTCGCTGCTGGGTTGATATGAAAACCGGCATGGCGCATACGTAGTCGTGGATGTCCGCGCTCTTCTTGATAGGTAGTTGGTCCGCCCCAATACTGTTCCAAGAACATCTGTAAGCGATGAGCTGCGCCCTTCATATCTGACTCTGGATACATGGGGCGCAAGATTTCATTGGTGGCAACATGGGCATAGAACTGCGAGACGAGATCGGCGAAGAAGGCTTCTCCCCCGAATAGCTCGTAGTAATTAGTTGTATCGCGCTCCACCTTAACCCCGTAACTCTGCTGTGGTCTTGCCCTTAGCAATCTGCAGCACGGCAAGTGCTGCAACGAGACACATGGTTGCAGAAATATAGAAGGCGATTGCGTAGTCACCCAGCTTTACTCGAAGGAGCGCAGCACCGAGTGCTGCAATAGATGCCCCAACTTGGTGGCCAACAAAGACCCAGCCATAGACCACTGTCGAACGTTGCGGCCCTAGAACAATGCGGCAGAGCATCAGCGTTGGAGGAACTGTTGCAACCCAATCAAGGCCATAGAAGATGATGAAGACAAGTGTTGATGGGTGCATGGTGCTGAAGAGAATTGAAGGCAAGAGGAAGAGTGAGAGCCCGCGGAGTCCGTAATAAAAGAAGAGAAGTTTGCGTGGATCCATGCGGTCGGTAAGCCAACCTGAAAAGATTGTGCCAATGACATCAAATACACCAACTAGAGCTAGCAAGCCCGCTGCAACAGTTTCGGCCATTCCGTGGTCGTGGGCCGCCGGAATAAAGTGAGTTCCAATCAACCCATTGGTTGAAAGTCCGCAGACAAGGAAGGTTCCGAAGAGAATCCAGAAATCTTTCGACTTTGATGCGCGACTAATTGTGTCAATTGCTAAGCGCCCAGCCGTCATCTCATTCTTAGGTAACGGCTGCCAATCAACGGGTGCTCCATATGGTGTTGTACCAATATCTTCAGGCTTCTCTTTCAGGAAGAAGAAGATAAAGGGAACGACAAGCGCAGCGGCCCCACCAACAGTGAGTGAGACGCTCTTCCATCCATAAGCAATTGCAAAGTGCGATAGCAACGGCAAGAAAATCAGCTGGCCTGTTGCAGTTGCAGCAGTGAGCGCACCAACAACAATTCCTTTGCGAGCAACAAACCAGCGATTAGCGATGGTGGCTGCAAAGACAAGCGCCATAGATCCTGCACCGACTCCGACACCTACTCCCCACAGCGCCCACAAGTGCCATGGTTGGGTCATAAAGATTGTTGAGCTGGAGCTGATAGCCACCAAGGTAAGTGCGCTCATGACAACTTGACGAACTGTGAAGCGCTCCATCAACGCTGCTGCAAATGGGGCAACGAGGCCGAAGAGCAGGACGTTAATTGAAACAGCGGCAGCAATCTGAGAACGAGACCAACCAAAAGCCTCTTCCAGCGGAACGATCAGGACAGAGGGCGCTGATCTAAATCCAGCAGTAGCCATCAGGGTAAAGAAGGTAACTGTTACCGCAATCCACCCAGGGTGAATCTTCTGCTTCGCCACTGCTTAAGCCTTTAGGTATTTATTAAGGAACTCACGTTCTTCATCCGTAAGCGGACGTGATCGCTTGGTCTCCAAAGAGACTACGACCTGCACCGTCTTCACCTTTGCGTGAACGACACCGTTTTCTCCGATAACTTCGTAGCACATTGCAAAAGATGAATTGCCGATGGATTCAACCCACAAAGTGACATCGACGAAACGACCACCTTCGTAAATCGGTTCCAGGAAATCAACTTCGGCGCGCGCAACAACCATTGCAACGTCTGATAACCAGAGGAACCGAGACTCTTGGATATAAGTCAGGTAGGTCGCATTATTGACATGGCCGAAGGCATCGAGATCATCCCAACGTACAAATTGCTTGTCAGTGAAGATCATTAGCGCGTGAGCTTTCGGTAAGTGGCGCGATGTGGACGAGCCGCATCAGCACCCAGACGTGCAATCTTGTTCTCTTCATAGGATTCGAAGTTTCCTTCAAACCAGAACCACTTGGAATCACCCTCGTAGGCCAAAATATGTGTTGCTACGCGGTCGAGGAACCAACGATCGTGGGAGATCACAACGGCGCAGCCAGGAAATTCAAGCAACGCATTTTCAAGAGAACCAAGTGTTTCCACATCAAGGTCGTTCGTTGGCTCATCGAGAAGCAAGAGGTTTCCACCTTGCTTCAAGGTAAGTGCCAAGTTGAGGCGGTTACGTTCACCACCAGAAAGGACTCCTGCAGGCTTCTGTTGATCCGGGCCCTTAAAACCAAAGGCTGCAACATAGGCACGCGATGGCATTTCAACTTGCCCAACCTTCATAAAGTCGAGTCCGTCGGATACAACTTCAAAGAGTGACTTCTTAGGATCGATTCCCCCGCGTGACTGATCAACGTAGGAAATCTTTACCGTTTCACCAATCTTTACAGATCCGGAATCAGGAGTTTCCATACCGAGAATCGTCTTAAAGAGAGTTGTCTTACCAGCACCGTTAGGTCCAATAACTCCAACGATTCCGTTGCGGGGCAAGGTAAATGACAAGTCATCGATGAGAACTCGATCGTCAAAGCCTTTTACAAGGTGCTCTACTTCAACAACAATATTTCCAAGGCGTGGCCCAGGTG
The DNA here is from genome assembly GCA_040402355.1 of Candidatus Planktophila sp. GTDB lineage: Bacteria > Actinomycetota > Actinomycetes > Nanopelagicales > Nanopelagicaceae > Planktophila. Next base: position 9,791 of record JBBAMT010000001.1, read on the forward strand.
GAATCTGAATCTCATCAAAGTCCAACTTGCGCATCTTGTCTGCTTCAGCAGCCATCTCTTCGTATCGGGCAAGACGAGCCTTGGACTTTGTCTGACGTCCCTTGGCGTTCTGTCGTACCCAATCAAGTTCCTCAGTAAGACGCTTTGCACGCTTGGCATCTTTCTGGCCTTCAACCTTAAGACGCGCTGACTTTGTCTCGAGGTAGGTCGAGTAATTTCCTTCGTATGGATATGCACGGCCGCGGTCGAGTTCAAGAATCCATTCGGCGACGTTGTCCAAGAAGTATCTATCGTGGGTAATCGCTACAACGGTGCCTGGGTACTTACTTAAATGCTGTTCGAGCCAAAGCACGGATTCTGCATCCAAGTGGTTTGTTGGTTCGTCGAGAAGTAGTAGATCAGGTGCTTCAAGGAGCAACTTACACAGTGCGACGCGGCGCTTTTCTCCACCAGAAAGAAGTTTGACATCGGCGTCCGGTGGCGGGCAGCGAAGTGCATCCATCGCCTGCTCTAACTGTGAATCGAGTTCCCAGGCATTGCGATGATCGAGCTGCTCTTGAAGTTCGCCCATCTCAGATAACAACTTGTCGTAATCGGCATCAGGATTTGCCATCTCTTCAGAGATTTCATTGAAGCGGCGCACCATCTCCATGGTCTCGGCCACACCCTCTTGCACATTTTCAAGAACTGTTTTCTCTTCATTGAGTTTCGGTTCCTGCATGAGGATTCCGACTGTGTAGCCAGGTGACAGGTATGCCTCACCGTTTGATGGTTGCTGCAAGCCGGCCATGATCTGAAGAACGGTCGACTTACCGGCACCGTTAGGGCCGACAACGCCAATCTTTGCGCCAGGCAAGAACATCAACGTAACGTCGTCGAGGATTACCTTTTCGCCATGCGCTTTACGCGCCTTCTTCATCGTGTAAATGAACTCAGCCATAAGGCGAGACTCTACCCTTCAATGCTTCGGTAGACTTACTCCGCAATCTCAGACATTGCTCACACGTGCCCGTAGCTCAGTCGGATAGAGCAACCGCCTTCTAAGCGGTAGGTCGCTGGTTCGATTCCAGCCGGGCACACACATACATAGCCTGACAAAAAAAAGAAACTGGGTGGCACGCCGAAGCGCGACCACCCAGTTCTCTTACTTAAGGGTTACTTATTTGCCCTTTCGATCAGAGCTTTTGCCTTGGTAAGGAAGTTGCCTGAAAGTACGACATATCCGAGCTTAGGATCTACTGCTGAACATGCTGGTGACAAGATGTACTCAGCGAGCTGCTTCACAGCTGCTCCACGAGCCTTGTCCTTATATTCAGTCTCTAGCAACATGTAAGAGACGATACCGAGCGTGTATGCGCCAGCAAGTTTTGTTCCGTATGAGTAGCTCACGATGCCGTTTGCATCTTGAGCTGCTTCACCAAGGAATGCTGAAACAGCACCTGATTCTGGGTAAACGAAATTACCTGATGCATTGCTTACTGATACCGCGCGAAGACCGTATGCATCTCCCCAGTTCTTTTCAGCGTATGTGATTGAGTACTTTGTCTTCGCAGCAAGTGTTGCTACGCCCTGTGAAGCGTTCGCGCCCACGATACGACCGATATTTTCTGATGAATTGATGTTTCCTGGGAAAGCCGTTGTGAATGCATCGTTAGCTGGCTTTGTCCATACTGATGGAGCAACACCATTAAGCCACTTTGTGAAGTTATTTGATGTACCTGATCCGTCTGCACGGTAGATAACCTTGATTGGCTGGTTTGGAAGTGTGTAGATAACTGACTTTGTTCCTGTGCGAAGTACTACAGGATTTCCGCTCTTATCCTTAACAGCGTTTCCTTGAGCATCCTTCTTATAGACAGTTGAGGTGATTGAACGGTTGTTATCAGCAACAATAGCTGGGTCGTTCCACTTAGTGATTTCGCCTGAGAAGATCTGTGCAACTGTTGTTGCTGAGAGGAATACATCCTTCTTTGCGGGAAGGTTTACAAGAACAGCAATTGGAGCTGCAATGATTGGAGCGTGGAAGACTGTTGAACGCTTAGTTGCTGCAGTGTGTGCTGAATCTGAGAACCAGAAGTCACCGATGCTTGAGTCAGCGTTCTTCTTGCCTGTGCCTGAACCTGTTGATGTGTAAACATATGAGTTGCTTGATGCCTTAGCAAAGCCAGCCTTGCAAGCTTGTAAAAGGGGATCTACGAATGAAGCTCCAGAACCCTGAAGATCTGCTGCGTGAGCAGGTGTAGCTGAAGTGATGGCAATAAGGCCTGCAATTACAAGCGCCTTTGCCTTCTTTGAAAATGTCATTTTTTACCCTTCGAGATGTCTAAGTAAGTAGCCCTTACATCTAGAAAAGTAACGAAAATGGATGTCTACATGCCCACCTTTGGGTAAACGATTGACTACACCAAAGTGAACAATGAGTAACGAATGAGTTAGCCGAAACGCCCTGTTACGTAATCTTCTGTGCGCTTATCTTGAGGTGAAGAGAAGATACGGCTCGTAGGTGCTGCCTCGATCATTTCTCCTGGCCCGCCATCAGAGAGGAAGAATGCAGTGTAATCAGAGATGCGCGCTGCCTGCTGCATATTGTGCGTCACAATGACGACGGTCATTGTCTTTGCTAAATCTGCAATAGTCTCTTCAATTCTAAATGTTGATCCTGGATCCAGTGCAGAACATGGCTCATCCATAAGAAGTACTTGAGGTTCAACCGCAAGTGAACGAGCAATACAGAGGCGCTGCTGTTGTCCACCTGAGAGGGCACCACCATGTTCTCCGAGACGATCCTTAACCTCATTCCAGAGCCCTGCGCGCTTAAGGCAGGATTCCAGAAGATCATCTGTATTGCTCTTCTTGATTTGCGCCAACTTAAGCCCTGAAAGAACGTTCTCACCGATTGTCATTGATGGGAATGGGTTTGGCTTCTGGAAGACCATTCCAACGCGAAGACGAATCTTGGTGACATCTATTCCAGGTGAGTAAATATCTTTTCCATCGAGAAGTACTTCGCCGGCCATAGCAGCGGTTGGAATGAACTCATGCATACGGTTGAGTGTGCGTAAGAAGGTTGACTTTCCGCACCCGGATGGTCCAATGAGCGCAGTCACGGTTCCTGCTGCGAAATCAAGGGAGACATCAGAGAGAACATGCTTCTTGCCAAACCATGCATGCACGCCACGTGTCTCAAGACCTGTGCCGAGCAATGCGGTGCCTGGCTGTGACTGCGTGCGAGCGGATGCGATGCTTGAAAGAGAAGCTGGCTTTGCGTGGGCTGTTGTCATCTGAGTTTCATCCTTATCGTCGTTACCAACATTATGTGAATTGATCATCGTGCTACCCAACCTTTCTTCCGCTTAAGTAGCGTGCTAATCCAAAGAGAATAAAGATGAAGCTCAGTAGCACCAACATACCGCCCCATGCTCGCGCAAATGCTTCTGGAGTTCCACCTGTCAGGAAGGACTTCCAGATGTAATAAGGAAGTGACCCCATCGCACCTTGCGTTGGATTGACGTTGAGTGCATCTCCACCGCCTGAGACGAGGAGAAGTGGCGCCGTCTCGCCAATAATGCGCGCGACACCAAGAATGATTGCTGTGACCAGCCCGCTCTTTGCAGCCGGAAGGACAACACCTGCAACTGTGCGCCATTGAGTGCCACCCAGTGCAACGCCAGCTTCACGAAGTTCGTTAGGAATCAAATGCAACATTTCTTCAGAGGTACGCGCAATTGTTGGGATCATCAAAATTGTCAGCGCAAGTGAACCCATAAGACCTGAGAGCTCTTTAGTCACTGGATAAATCAAACTGGAGAGAATAAATAGACCTGCGACAATCGATGGCACACCCGACATTGCTTGAACTAAGAATTTGATGGGGCGTGCAAGTGGTCCGCGAATCTCTGTGAGATAGAGAGCGGTGAGAACTCCGATTGGGAAGCTGATGATGAGAGCTCCACCCACCATCAAAATAGTTCCAACGAGAGCGTGGAGCAGTCCACCATTTGCAATCGGATCGTTGACTGAAGCAAGTGCCATATCTTTTGTGAGGATTCCCCAGTGAAGACCTTTATAGCCCTTGCTCACAACGGTTCCGACAATGCTCACAATAGGAATACACGTTATGACAATTGCCATCACCGTAAGGACCTGAAGGAGTGAGTCCTTGGCTGCAGCGGATCCACGCTTGAGATAGTGGAATCCGAAATTGAGAATAAGCAGCGCAAAGAAGAGTGAGAAGAAAAATCCGAGCTTGCCATTGAGACCTGTGAACTTTACGGATGCTCCTGCTACTCCAAAGGCTGCAACGATAAGGAGCAAGTCTTCAAGCTTGTCGAGCGCCGTTGGTTGCCATGGCTTCATAGGAGTAGGAATTACTTTATTCATCTTCCTTTTCCTCCGAAGCGATTAATTAACACATCGGCAATCGCATTGATCATCAGCGTGAGAAGGAAGAGGATCAGGCCAGCTGCCATGAGTGCATCTACTTCGTAGGGGCCCGCTTCACCGAACTTCAAAAGAATCAGTGAGGCAACGTTTCCGCCAGCGCCAAAGAGAACCTGCCAGTTCACCTGATACACAACGTTAAGAACTGTATACACAGCAACCGTCTCGCCCATGGCACGACCAAGGCCGAGCATCGCACCTCCCACTATTCCACCGCGGCCATAAGGAATAACAACAGCCTTAATCATTGCAAGCTTGGTTGCACCGAGTGCGTATGCTGCTTGAACACGATCCAGTGGTGTCTGATCAAAGATTTCGCGAGAGATAGAGGTAACGATAGGAATAATCATGATTGCGAGAACGAGACCTGCAATAAAGGGAGAGCGTTCAAAGATGGGTGTTGGAACATCAAAGATTGGAATGAAGCCCAGGTATTTATTGATTAATTTCGCCCAATACTCAGCAGATGACATAAATACGAAGAATCCCCAGAAACCAAAGAGGAGAGATGGAAACGCTGCCATCAAGTCAATGACGGAGATGAGGAAAGTCTTCACTCGACCATTTGCATAGAAGGTGAGATAGAGCGCGCTCAAGACCGAAATTGGAACTCCGACCAGAATTGCAATCACCGCTGAGAGAGTCGTACCAATGAGCATTGCCCCGATACCAAATTGAGATTGAGTAATAGTCCCTGACTCATCGGTGATTACTTCCCATGCAGAGCCGGTGATAAATCCAAACTTCTCATCAAGGAGAATATGTCCGCCTTTAATGGAGAGGAAGAGTGCAATCAAACCGAGGATGACAAGTGATGCCATTCCACCGATTGTGACGATGGTGCGGAAAACCTGATCCGAAAGTCGGGGCTTAGTCGTGATCTCGCGAGCTTCTGGAATCACCTTTACTGGCGCGTCAATTGACATGAGGGCATCCTTCAGTCTGTCGGTATAAAATGAAAGCGGATTTAGTGAACGGAAGGTGAACGAAGGCTGAATTATCGCCTTGGCCGCCTCACCCTCTATCGTGCGCCTCATGGCTACCGAACTCCCCCACCTGATCTGGATCGATTGTGAGATGACGGGCTTGGACCTTGCCACCGACGCAATGGTTGAAATTGCCGTTCTAGTCACCGACTCAGACCTCAACATCATTGGTGAAGGCGTAGATGTGGTCATCCATGCGACACAGGGCCAACTCGATTCGATGAACGATTTCGTTCGCGAGATGCACACCTCTTCAGGTCTTATTACCCAGATTCCAGATGGGATTTCAATCTCGGCCGCCGAAGAACAGATACTTACCTATCTACAATCTGCGGGTACCGAACTCGGTAAATCTCCATTGGCCGGAAACTCAGTCTCAGTTGATCGCAACTTCATCGCCCGTGACATGCTGAAATTAAATGAGTACCTGCATTACCGCACCATCGATGTCTCATCGATTAAAGAGCTTGCGCGTCGCTGGTACCCAAAGACCTACTTCGCAGCCCCAGCCAAGACAGGCAACCATCGCGCACTCGGCGATATCCGTGACTCCATCGCGGAATTGGCCTATTACCGCCAATCTCTCTTCATCAACGGCGTAGGTAATTCGACCGCCGAAGAGGCGAAAGGGTAAAGTAACCCCTGCACAGCACATGGTGGGCGTAGCTCAGCTGGTAGAGCACTCGGTTGTGGTCCGAGATGTCGCGGGTTCGAGCCCCGTCGTTCACCCCAAGTTTTCCAACCCAATACTTTCCTCTTAAGTCACTAGAGAGTCGGTTCATATGATCTTCGATGTCGTTGTTGAAATTCCAGCTGGTTCACGCAATAAGTACGAGATTCATCACGAGACTGGCGAAATCCGTCTTGACCGCATGCTCTTTACTGCAACCCGCTTTCCTCACGACTACGGCTTTGTAAAGAACACGCTTTCTAACGATGGCGATCCACTCGATGCGTTGATAATGCTCGATGAACCAACTTTTCCTGGCTGCGTTGTTTCATGCCGGGTAATCGGAATGTTCCGTATGACCGATGAAAAGGGCGGAGATGACAAGCTCCTCTGCGTTGCAGCTGGTGATATCCGCAAGAACAACCTCAAAGATTTATCCGATGTTCCAACCTATGAACTCGATGAAATCAAGCACTTCTTTGAGGTCTACAAGACTCTCGAACCCGGCAAAGAAGTACACGGTGGCGAATGGGTTGGCCACGATGATGCAGAACTTGAAATCAATGCGTCTTACGCTCGTTACAAGGAAATTCATTAAGAATGCAGGCGATCAATAGCGGAGATACTGCTTGGGTATTAGCAAGCGCTGCTCTCGTTCTCTTTATGACGCCTGGGCTAGCAATTTTTTACGGCGGAATGGTTCGCGCCAAGTCAGCACTGAATTTGATGATGATGTCATTTGCGGCAATGGGCATCACCACGATTATCTGGGTCCTCTACGGATACTCACTCGCCTTCGGAAAATCACAGGGCGGCTTCATCGGCAGCTTCGACCACTTGGGTCTTTCATCAACACTTGATCAAGTCACCGGCCCCGAAGGTCATCAAATTCCTGTTCTTGCCTTTGCGATGTTCCAATTAACTTTTGCCATCATCACCGTGGCCCTTCTTTCAGGTGCTATCGCAGATCGCGCTAAGTACGGATCATGGGTTCTCTTCGTCGCAGTATGGATCTCACTCGTCTACATTCCTGTTGCACACTGGGCATTTGCTGCGCAGAACGGTGAGGGCGGATGGATCATCGACAAGCTCAAGGCTCTCGACTTTGCTGGCGGAACCGTTGTAGAAATTAACTCAGGAGCTGCGGCCTTAGCCCTTGCTCTCGTTCTTGGTAAGCGCGATGGCTTCAAGCGCGACCCCATGCGCCCACACAATATGCCTCTGGTATTACTCGGCGCCGGAATGCTCTGGTTCGGATGGTTTGGATTTAACGCAGGATCTGCGCTCTCTGCAGGTTCACTTGCTGCAACTGCGATGATCAATACTCAGATTGCAACTGCAGCTGCTGCGATGACATGGGTTGCCTACGAAAAGAAGCGCGATGGCAAGGCAACAACGCTAGGTGTCGCATCTGGCGCCGTCGCAGGTGCTGTGGCAATCACGCCCGCTTGCGGATATCTCAATCCACTCGGCGCTTTGATCCTCGGTCTTATTGCAGGAGTTGTTTCTGCATGGGCGGTAACTCGCAAATATAAGTTTGGATATGACGATTCACTGGATGTCGTTGGAGTTCACGGAGTCGGTGGAATCCTAGGAATGCTCGCTATCGGCCTCATGGCAACAGTGACAGCAAACGAAGCTGGCGCGAACGGCCTCTTCAATGGCGGCGGCACAGCACAACTTACTCGCCAAGTAATTGCCATTGTGGTTGTGGCTCTCTTCTCTTTCGCCGCCACCTGGCTCATTGCAACAGCTATTCAAAAGACCATCGGATTCCGCGTCTATCGCGATGACGAGTTGACAGGTTTGGACACCACATTCCACGCTGAATCTGCCTATGACATCACCGGAAACTCAAACCGTTACTAGTATTAAATTAAGAGAGAAGAGATAGCAATGAAGCTCATCACCGCCATCGTGAAGCCTGCAAAGGTCGATGACATCAAGGTCGCGCTGCAAGCAGCAGGTGTTGCTGGCATGACAGTCTCTGAAACACGTGGCTTTGGTCGTCAAAAGGGCCATACCGAGATCTACCGCGGCGCTGAATACACCGTCGATTTCATTCCCAAGGTGCGCATCGAAGTCTTGGCAGATGACGTAGATGCCCAATCAATTGTGGACATCATCGTCACCGCCGCCAACACCGGTTCCATCGGTGATGGAAAACTGTGGGTGACACCTGTAGAACAAGTAATCCGCATTCGTACTGGTGAACGCGGAGGCGATGCACTTTAATAAGGTGCATGACCCAGTCACTCAAAACTCAAAGTTGGGCAACTCCTGCTTCCCAAGAACTCATCACTCGTATTGCATCCCAAGTTGATACGAAATCAGCTTCAGATGTGCAGGGTTGGATTGAAGAGCTAGCGCAAGAGAACCATCGCCTTCACGATATTGAAGGAATCAACCTCAACCCCGCTACAAATATTCTCAACCCTCGTGCCGAAAAACTCCTTGCTTCTGGAATGGGATCTCGCGCATCCCTGGGTCACCCTGGAGATAAATACGAAACCGGTCTTGGCGCAATCGAGCAGATTGAAATCATTACACAAGAGTTAGCCTGCGAAGTATTCGGTTCTACCTATGCCGAGTTCCGCGTTCCATCAGGTGCCATCGCAAACCTCTATGCATTCATGGCTAACGCTGAGCCTGGTGAAACCATCATCGCTCCTCCAGCAACGATTGGTGGACATGTGACTCACCACAAGGGTGGATCTGCTGGTCTCTATAGGCTCAACACAATCTCGGCACCGGTTGATCAAACTGGCTACACCATCGATATTGATGCACTCAGAAAACTTGCCCACGAAGTGAAGCCCGCCATGATTACTGTCGGTGGTTCTCTGAATCTCTTTCATCACCCGATTTCGAAGGTGCGCGAGATTGCAGATGAAGTCGGTGCAAAGGTTCTCTTCGATGCAGCCCACCTATGCGGAATGATCGCCGGAAAGGTCTGGCCACAACCACTTGTTGAAGGTGCGCACCTCATGACTTTCTCAACATATAAATCATTGGGTGGCCCTGCAGGCGGATTGATCGTCACCAACGATGATGCAATCGCCCAGAAGCTCGATGCCATTGCCTATCCAGGACTTACTGCTAACTTCGATGCGGCAAAAACTGCAGCTTTAGGTGTCACACTTCAAGATTGGAAAGCTGTTGGACCTGTCTACGCACAGATGATGGTGAAAACTTCACAAGCACTTGCCCAGAACTTACAGAACCGTGGCGTCAATATCTATGCAGCAGATAAGGGCTTCACGATGTCTCATCAATTCGCAATTCTTGCAGCTGCATACGGAGGCGGACAGACTGCAGCAAAGCGCATGGGAGATGCTGGTTTACTCGCGTGCGGAATCGGTTTACCGATAGCAGCCGTGGAAGGTGACCTCAACGGTCTTCGTATTGGTACCCCTGAGATTGTGCGCCTTGGTATGAAGGTTGAGCATATGGATCAGCTTGCTGATTTCATTGCCCGATCACTTGATGTAAGCGTTGACGCACAGTCGGTAAAGAGTGAAGTGACGCAGTGGCGTAAGCAATTTGGCGGTGTGCACTACACCGTTGATCTTCCTAACTAAGAGGAACTTTCTGTGTTGGGCACTTTGCCAAGATAGAGAGCATCGCTGCCTTCTCAGGTGGCACAACCCATAACGAATACTTTGCCTTCACCGCAATCTGCCGTGCCACATAAGCACATCTAAAACTCTTGAGCGGTGGCAGCCATGTTGCGGCATCCCCATCGCCCTTCTGCGAATTAAGGCGGCCCTTTACTGCAAAGAGATTGATTGGGTCATTGGCCAGGGCCTTGCGTTGCTCTGCTGTTAACTTAAAGGCACCTGTCTGCCAGGCATTGGAAAGTGCCACCACATGATCTATCTGCACCTCCATACTGATGATATTTCCTCGAATGAAGTTGATGCTCTCTCCTGAATAGCGATCGAGCAAAGTGCCAGAGAGAACAACGCAATTACGAGTTTTAGCTTTATAGGTAGGAGATGTTAAATCTCGCTTCAAAATATCGTTTCGGGTATCGCACCCATTGCGGTCAACATCAGCCCATGCCTGCCCGAATTGATCACGGGTATATCCAGTCTTTGGTGCGCGCCCCTTTACAGGCAGAGTCTCAAGGCTGGCTATAGCAAGGCCTGGCTGCTCTGCAGCCGTTGTTGCAGGTGGGGTAAGCCCAAGAGCAATCGCAGCAATAACTGTGGCTATCCGTATTTCCCAGCGAGACATCTAGCTATCTTCGCCCTAGATACGTGGTTATACAAGGCGCGCCTCGCTGGTAGGGTCTGCCATGCATTTGAACGTTCCGACGTTTGAATGGGTTGTTAGCTCAGTTGGTAGAGCAAGGCACTCTTAATGCCTGGGTCGGGGGTTCGAGTCCCTCACAACCCACTTAGATTTACTTAAAGTGGTTTTTTCACCTTTGTGAAGATGAGTAATAACCGACTACACAAAAAATCAACATTCACATACTTATCTATTCTTGAGGGATGGCTAGCGAGAAAAAGACTCCCCCTCACCTAATTTTGCTCAATTCTCTAAAAAGTTGGTCGACTCTCTACAGCGTTCAAAGCGATCCTTATGTCTCAGGGCTCACTGCCGCAGTTGCAGCTCGCAAAAATCTTCCACCACTTTAAAGAGTATGAAAAACGACTCATCATTAATACTCGCGCCAACAGCCGAAAATCTGAGGAATTTCTCAGCGCCCAGTTGGGTCTTCAAGAACGAATTCACCATGAATTGTCTACTTCCTGTAACGCTCTCATTGATTCAATTTCTAAGGTAAGAAATACATCAGGAAATCTAGCTGTAGAGAACCAAGCGATTCAACCGCAACTCTTAGGTGATGAGCTTCGCAGACTTACGATGAGACTTGAGACTTTTGGATCCGAACAACAAGGATCAACGATTCTTGGACAAAATATTCGCTCTGTAAATCTACTTATCAAGCAATTTAGGATTTTGTATGCCACAACAGCGCGCAGTGCACCGCTTAGTAGGAGCGCTTATGCACTAGTTCTCCTCGCACTAATTACGCCGCCAATCATCAATTACTCATCATTTACTGAGGCGCTAGTTGCTTTCCCAATCATGATTCTTGCAATCACCATGGCAGCTCACATCATTTCTAAGGCACTAGCTAGTAATTCACCACATGCACTCAGAAATTTATCAATACTGATTTATCTCACCGGTTTCTTGCCCATGATTTCCAATCTTATTGGTCAGGTATTTAATCCTGACCCAAATACCAGGTATCCAATTTATATAACTGGCATAATTGTTCCGATCTCCTATTACATCTTTATCAAAGTACTTCAGGTGTTACATCCTCATTCATTAGAGTTGATCCGAAATGACGAATTGAAAGCTAGCTCAGCCCTGCAAGTTGCAGTAACTAAAGTCGTTAGCGACGAGTTCTCTCATGCGTTGTCACATCGATGGGCAATCTTTATCCACGGAAAAATTCTCACCCGGCTGGCAGCAACGGCTCTCAAGCTGGAAACGGCATCTCAGGCTGGAGATACTCAAACCTTCAATGCGGCGATTGATTCACTGATAAGTCTCTTGAAGAACCCTGATGCCAAATTTGATCAAGAAGTCACAGATCTCGAAACAGAAGTGAATTCACGACTAGATCCCTGGCTTGGACTTCTTGAGATTGAACTTCACATTGACCAAGAGTTAATGTCTGTGCGAAATGAGCGCGTTCGCGAAGTCGGCGAAGTAATTGAAGAGCTCATTTCTAATTCAATGCGCCACGGAAAAGCTCAAAAGGTGAACTTACGGGTGATTGAGTCAGGTGATAAAGATATTCAAATTATCGCAACTGACGATGCCGCGATTGCTCCACCGGAGTATCAGGGCAGGTTTGGACTTGGTACACGTATCTTTAACTTAGTTTCAGATGGTCGCTGGTCAATTACACGAGTAGAGTCTGGAACAGAATTTAAGCTCACGATGGTGATTAGGTTGTAACGATGGGAAGCAAAATTAAGCAATCAGTGATGATGGTCGAAGATGACGAGTTCACTCGTTCGACTGTCAAGGCTGCCCTCGAGGGCAAAGGCCTCAATATCGTGCATGACACATCTTCAGTAAAGGATGCCATCGAATATGCAAAAAGCCATCGTCCAGATGTAGCTGTTTTGGATTACAACTTAGGTAAAGGTCCCAACGGAATTGACCTGGCCAATCAGCTACGACGTATCCAACCTAATATTGCAATCGTTCTGCTCACAGCCTTCTTAGATCCTGCTCAATTGGATAAGCGAGTAGCTGAACTACCTGCTGGAAGCCGCTACCTCATCAAACATAGCGTGACAAAGATCGAAGTTCTTATAGAAGAAATCAAAGAGGCGATTAAGAGCGCACCTGCCGCTTAGAAAATTTAGGTAAGTGCAGGTCAAATTGGATTGAAACTACACGAGTAAGAATTACGACTGCTCCCCCGGCAATTGCGCAGATATTGTCGCCGAAGCTAAATTGATGAAGTGCCACAAAGGTAATTGCGCCCATGAGGGATGATGTTCCAATAGTCTCTCTATGAAGCAAGACCGGCTCTAACTGGCAGAGGACGTCCCGAAGCAACCCGCCAGTTACTGCAGTTATTACACCCAGCAGAATTGCCGCAAACCAGGTGACATCCATTTCAAAGGCCAATTGCGTACCTGACATCGTTGCGACGGCGAGGCCGAAGGTATCCATGATCAGCAAGGTTTTCCCAACATGAGTTACGCGTCTAAAGACGAGCGTTATAAGAACAGCAGCCAGAATGCTGGTGATAATCCAGGGATCGATAATCCAGATGGGTCGAAGGCCTAAGAAGATATTACGAAGAGTTCCGCCAGAGACAGATGCGATACCTGCGATGAACGCAATGCCGCCGTAATCAAGACCTTTATCCGCAGCCACCCGGGCGCCAACGAGAGCGAAGACGAAAGTCGAAAGTAGATCGAGGCTATGGAGCAGAGTCATGGGTACAGGGTAGAGATATTTGTATAGTTCTGCACAAAACTGCAAATACGTTTCATTTACATCACATTTTGCGTGTTTGGGTATCGGTATCACATCGCCTTCCGTAGAGTTCCGCGCATGTCAAAGACTACGAAGAAGAGTTCAGGCCTGAGCACCGATAAGAATTGGTGGCGCCAAGCTGCTATCTACCAGATCTATCCCCGCAGCTTTGCTGACTCAAACGGCGATGGCATCGGCGATATCAAAGGAATCACTTCACGCATTCCTTACTTGAAGTCTCTTGCCATTGATGCTGTGTGGCTCAGCCCCTTCTATCCATCAGCGCTAGCAGATGGTGGTTATGACGTTGATGATTACCGCAATGTAGATCCCAAGCTTGGAACTCTTGCTGACTTTGACCAGATGCTTGCCGGGCTCCATAAAGAAGGAATCCGAGTATTTGTAGATATCGTTCCTAACCACTCATCTAATTTGCATGAATGGTTTGTAGAGGCACTCGGTGCAAAGCCTGGTTCAAAAGCGCGTGATCGTTACATCTTCCGTGACGGTAAGGGCGTCAATGGCGAACTTCCGCCATCGGATTGGGTTTCCCACTTCGCACCATCTTCATGGACTCATGAATCAACATTTGGCGGAAAGCACGGTCAATGGTTCCTTCATTGGTTTGCACCAGAACAGCCAGACTTTAACTGGGAGAACCGCGAAGTTCAAAAGGACTTTCTCAAGACCTTACGTTTCTGGTCAGACCGTGGTGTTGATGGATTCCGCATTGACGTTGCACATGGATTGGTGAAAGATCTCACCGAACCATTCCGCAGTATGCCCGTGCACGAAGGGCTCGAGCAGCGCGGTAATAAGGGCAAGGGCATTTGGGGCGATCGCAACGAAGTCTTTGCAATCTATAAAGAGTGGCGCAAAGTATTTAACGAATACGACCCTCCTCGCGTTGCAGTTGCTGAGGCCTATGTTCACCCAGAGCGCCTTCCGCTCTATGCCAGCACAAAGACTTTAGGTCAATGCTTCGACTTCCGCTTCATAGAGACCCCTTTTGAGGCTGGCTCCTATAAAGCTGCAACACAGGAGGCGATTGAACTTGCGCAGAAGAATAAGTCTTCCTGCACGTGGACCCTTTCCAACCACGACCAAATACGTCATGCAACGAAGATGGGCCTAAACCCTGCAGTTAATCGTCGCGACTGGATGCTTTCAGATGGAACATCGCATCCGCTCGATATGAAGTCAGGCACCCAGAACGCTCTTGCGGCAACCCTTTATATCTTGGGGCTCCCTGGCTCTACCTATATGTATCAAGGGGAAGAGTTGGGCTTACATGAAGTGACAGATATTCCTGAGAAAGATATCCAGGATCCGCAATACCTTCGTAACTTAAAGGTTGATAAGGGTCGCGATGGATGTCGTGTTCCATTGCCGTGGACATCAACTGGATCTTCATTTGGATTCGGAACCGGCGGAGCACACTTGCCACAACCTAAGTGGTTTGCTGAGTACTCAGTAGAGGCGGAAGAGAAGGATTCACTTTCACCACTTGCCATCTACCGCAAGGCGCTGAAACTTCGTCAGGAGCTACAGACTAAGGAAGAGATTAAGTGGCATAAGACGAAAGATATTTCGGTGCTGCATTACTCGCGCCCTAACGGGTGGCATTGCATCACGAACTTCCGTGCCCACGCGTACCCAATGCCAAAGGGCGAAATCCTGATTTCTTCGTCACCGCTCGTTGGCGGACAGATTCCTGCAGGTACGACCGTCTGGTTTAAGAAGAAGTAACTTCTTTACGCAACGCCGATGATGTCGACTGAGAAGATCAGAGTCTCGTTGGCGCCGATTGGTCCAGAACCTGCTGCTCCGTAACCCATTGATGGAGGCAGGATAAGTAGGCGACGTCCGCCTTCTTTAGCTCCCGGTAGACCTTTCTGCCATCCCTCGACAACTTGTGCCAATGGGAAGGTTGCAGGCTGTCCGTTCCAAGAAGATTCGATGATCTTTCCGGTTGACCATGCCATGAGTGTGTAATGAACTGTCAACGTTGATGTGGGAAGAACTTCTGCGCCAGTTCCGACAATGACATCGGTGAAGGTCGGCTCTGCAGGAGGCGTTCCTTCAGGCTTGGAAATTGTTGGTGCCTGTCCTGCTACTGCGGAAACGACAGGTAGAACAGTTGCATCTGATGCGGTCATCTTGATTCCTCCGAGAATAGTGATTGCTACGAGTGCGATAGAGAAGATTGCTGCAAGAATTTTGTGAGTTGTATTATTAATTTTCTAACTCCTTGATGAGATTGAAATCGCCGCCACCTAATTGGCCTTGATCGCGGTACATCTCGAGCTTGGCACGAGTATCTGCGATATCAAGGTTGCGCATAGTCAACTGTCCGATGCGGTCTGTTGGGCCAAAAGCTGCGTCTTCTGTGCGCTCCATCGACAACTTATCTGGGTGGTAACTCAGCGCTGGGCCTGTTGTATTAATGACGGAGTAATCATCACCACGACGCAAGCGCAGCGTGACTTCGCCAGTAACAGCCGAAGCTACCCAGCGAGTGAGTGATTCGCGGAGCATGAGTGATTGTGGGTCTAACCAACGACCTTCATAGAGCAAGCGACCTAAGCGACGGCCTTCAGCGTGATAATTAGCAATCGTGTCTTCATTGTGAATTGCAGAGATCAAACGCTCGTAGGCGATAAAGAGAAGTGCCATACCGGGAGCTTCATAAATTCCCCGAGACTTAGCTTCAATGATGCGGTTTTCGATCTGATCTGCCATTCCAAGTCCGTGGCGACCACCGATCTTGTTCGCCTCATCCATGAGAGCGACAACATCGGTGAAATCTTTACCGTTGATTGCAACTGGGCGACCTTGCACAAATTGAATCTTCACATCTTCTGAGGGAATCGAAACGGTTGAATCCCAGAACTTCACACCCATGATGGGTGTCACGAGTTCGACTGAGGCATCGAGGTTTTCGAGATCTTTCGCCTCATGTGTTGCACCAAGAATATTGGCATCTGTTGAGTAAGCCTTCTCGACGCTATCGCGATAGGGAAGCTTGTTAGCTACCAACCACTCAGACATCTCTTTCCGGCCGCCGAGTTCGCGCACGAAGTCAGCATCAAGCCATGGCTTGTAGATACGAAGGTTTGGATTGGCAAGAAGTCCGTAGCGATAGAAACGCTCAATGTCGTTGCCTTTGTATGTAGATCCATCGCCCCAGATTTCAACTTTGTCATGCAACATGGCACGGACAAGGAGCGTTCCGGTTACGGCACGTCCCAATGGTGTGGTGTTGAAGTACTGCTTGCCACCTGCGCGAATATGAAAAGCTCCGCAGGCAATGGCAGCAAGTCCTTCTTCGACAAGTGGGGTCTTGCAATCAACAAGGCGTGAAATTTCGGCGCCGTACTCTTTTGCGCGAACTGGAACAGAGTCAATATCAGGCTCGTCATATTGGCCAAGATCTGCGGTGTAGGTGCAAGGAACAGCGCCCTTGGCGCGCATCCACGCAACAGCTACAGATGTGTCGAGACCACCCGAAAAGGCAATACCCACTTTTTCGCCAACGGGAAGGGATGCAAGGACCTTAGACATAGCGCGAAGTCTAACGGTTCAGAAGTGCTGCCAGAGCAGGTTTAACTTTCCAGAGCGCGAGCATCTCGTCATATTTACGAACCTCAGCCTCGTCGGCTGCAGCCCCAGTCTTCACCGCTCGGATCATGAGATTGCGAGGCGTGTGTTCTCCCCCAATAAATTCAATTGCTTCAACGCGATAACCACGTAACTTCATAATCTGCATACGAAGGGCATCGGTCAATAAATCGCCCAAGCGCTCTTTCATAATTCCATTGCGGGTAAGGAGCGACCAAGGTTCGGGGATTTCATTCATCTGGGCCTGAATATCGTGGTGGCAACACGGAGCAATCAGCACCAGCTTGGCATCAGAGTTAATTGTCCAAGCAATGGCATCGTCAGTGGCTGTGTCACAGGCATGCAGGGCAATCGAGATATCGGCGCTTTTCAGAGTTGTATCTGCAATCTCTTCGGCGCGAAATTCGATTGTGGTGCTGATGCCAAGTTGGCGGGCAATCTCATTATTGCGATCGCGCGCAGTGGTGCGGACATCGATACCAATTACCTTGACCGGAACTCCTTGAGAACGTAGGTATTGATGGGCCGCAAAGGTGAGATAGGCATGTCCACACCCAAGGTCGACGATGGTGAGTGGGTTGTTATCAGTTGGCTGATGGATATGGCCCGCAGAAATTGCTGCGGTGAGCGTTGGCATCAATAGACGCAGAAATTCTTCTACTTGCTTGTACTTATCCATCTTGCTCGGCTTTATCTGGCCTTTGCTATCTGAGATTCCGACAGCGATTAAGAATGGATCTGATGCATCGAGTAACCGTGACTTGGTACGGTCGTGCGAAAGATCTTGTTCTCGCGCAGAATCTTCGCGATGGATGAGTGGCTCACCCTTCTTGGTAATGCGCAGGCTAAGTGCGCCACCCACGTGCTCTAGAAGCACATTGGCAAAACCTGCTCGCAGTAACTGCCTGAAAGGAGCATCCGCAGGTGCGTAATTCTTCGACGTCATCTGACGGCCATCGCTATGGCTGACCTGAATTGCTAAACCATCCTTGAGAGCAACCGGGCGGATATCAATACGTTCATTGGGGGTCTGCATAGTGCGGCGGCGTCCTGATAAAACAACGCGCACGAGTGAATCTGTCTTGGCGAAGAGAGTCTCAAACTCACTGAAAGTACTTTCGAGGCTCTGTTCGCTCACATTGCTAAGTTTAGTCTCTCACCTGCGGTAAATCGACCACGATGGCAAGACCACCGAGTGCACTCTTACGCAGCGAGAATGTGCCACCGAGCTTTTGAATAACGGCAGACATGATGCTCATACCAAGGCCCGATCCGCCTTTATCGCGCGAACGTGATTTATCGAAACGGTTGAGTGAGCGAATATCCTCACGATAGGCGCTATCGGGAAGGCCCTGACCACCATCTTCAATGATGAGTACAGCGCTCTTTCCTCGGCTGGTAAGTGAGATCTTTACTGGTGCATCTGCTTCGGTATGGCGAACGATATTGGTAAGGGCATTCTGAATAAAACGGGCCAAGTAATCACGCGATGCTTCAATCAATATATTGGGTACTATCAAAAGCTCAACCGAACGGTTCTGATTTAACGTCGTGAAATCACTGCCGTGAGCGTTCAAGATTTCACTGAGATCCACCTTCTCGATATCGCGAGCTCCGCTTTCGCCGAGTTCGGCAAGAAGTAGGAGATCTTGCACGAGTGACTCCATACGATGGATCTCAGTCCCCACGCGGTTGAAGGCGCGTTCTTTATCACTGGCTTCAGTGAGTTGGTTCTTACTGAGCATCTCGACATACCCTTTAATGACAGTCAGCGGCGTACGCAATTCGTGAGAGGCATCCCCGAGAAACTCCTGCATACGAGCTAAAGATGCTGTCTCTTCGCGACGATTGATACGTCTGAAGTAGAAGAGCAGAAGGAGCGCTGCAATAGTGTCGAGAATGAAGGTAAAGGCGGCCAGCGATTGGAGATTCGACTGAAAATTACTATCAATGTCGGCAGTTGATTGCGCAATAAGGATGTAATCGCCCTCTTCAACCAAGACTGCTCTTAGGCGGAAAGGTGAATCTCCTGCGATTCTTACTGGGATGTTTCGAGCGCGTTCAATGGTGGCAAAACTAGGCGCTCCTGGATATCGCAATGAGGATTCATGCACAATGGTCTCTTCGCCATGATGGGTCAGAAATGTCAGAGTGATATCTAACGTAGACTGATCGATCGCAAAGAGAGCTGCGCCAACGGGCTGTAATGGATTCTCATAAGCCTGGCTAGCAACGAAATCCAGAGCTCTATCTACCTTGCGTGTTTCGGCTCCCTGCGTATGGAGGACTGAGAAGCCACCGACTCCCATGGTGATAACAGTAAGCAGAAGAACTGTGACGATACTGATTCGAGACGAGGCAGAACGATTCACTTCTTCTCCGCTTGGAGCTGAAATCCGACTCCTCGTAATGTGCGAATACCTTCGAATCCATCTCGGTGAAGTTTCTTGCGAAGGTAAGAGATATAGGTATCTACAACAGTGCTCTCAGATTCAAAGGTAATACCCCATACCTCGTCGAGCAGGTGCGTCTTACTGAGCACGCGACCTTTGCTCTCAAGTAGTACATGGAGCAGTCTAAATTCAGTAGGTGAGAGATCAACAACTTCTTCATTAAATTTCACTTGATGTGAATCGCTGTCGAGTGAAATTGGCCCACATGTGAGGTTGGTGGGTGTTGCAAGAGTAAATTGTGAGCGACGCAGAATCGCCTTGATGCGTAGTACCAACTCTTCCAGTCCAAAGGGCTTTGTCACGTAGTCGTCGGCGCCTAAGGTAAGTCCACGTGTGATATCTGCGCGATCACCGCGCGCGCTGAGCATCAACGCTGGGGTGTTATCGCCATTACTGCGGATCCGCTCAATAAATTCAAAGCCATCCATCATCGGCATATTGATATCGACAATCAATAAGTCCGGCTTTGTAGTCCGAAGTAAGGTCTGAGCAATCATCGCATCTGCGGCTGTGATGGTTTCAAAACCAGCCAATTTGAGAGCATCGCCTAAGAGGTCGCGAACACCAGCTTCGTCATCAATCACCATCACCAATTGGCTCATGCGCATACCCTCCCATGTGCGGGGCGCCATTACTACCATCTAGAGATAATGCACACGCAGCAATGAGAGCTTTCACAGAATATTCACACATCTAAAGAATTACACTCACTCCATGAGATTTCAGCGACTGCCTGCTATCTGGGTCACGGCTGCTTTGTTAGGCCTACCAGGTACAGCTGCCTTTGCTGATGTAACTCCTACTCCCCAAGCAACTCCCAAGATTGACCCTTATAAAGTTGCGCAAGAACAATTTAAGAAAGATCGCGATGCATACGTTGCCGCTCTCAAAGAGCGAGAGTTAAAGATGCGCGAGATTAATACGGCCTTCAAAATCGCAATTGATAAGGCAGCTGTTGAAGCCAAGGGCCTCATGAACGTAGCAACAACTCCTGAAAAGAAGAATGGGGTTGCCTCTTCTCGTCGGAGCGCAATTGCCGCAGCTATCGTCGCCCGCGAAAGTGCAATCTCTGCACTGGGGCCGCTGCCTACTCCACCAGTTGAACCAATTCGCCCCGCAAAGAGCGAAGAGAAGAGTAAGCAGAAGCGTTAACTACTCGCCGAGATCCACCTGCATTGTGCGCAGCGTATGTCGGTCGTGGCTCTTCTGCTTCTCATGAATTCGCCTAATCTGTAACTCAACACTTTTTATCGCCTCATCAAATGCTGCTAAGTCATTGAAGCCATGTGCTTCAGCGCGCAGCAACGGGCCAGAGCCGTGGGATGTAATCACCACTTTATGAGAATTCTTTCCTTGGCGCGGATTAGCTTCATGTGAGATTTCAACTTCCATGCGATCAATAACAACGCTGAAGCGTTCCATCGAATGGAGTTTCTCTTCTGCGATTGTTTTGAAGTCACTTGCGAGTTCTGCATTGCGAGTCTGAATAATGATTTTCACAGAGTCAACGATGTCACTCTGACTTCCAAAATGTAAGAGTTTATAAATACTATTTAAGCGGGATTAGGTAGACCATAACGGTGAGAATTGCAGCAAGCCCTAGTGATTGAACAAGGAAAAAGAGGGCTGTCTTGCGGTCAGCGGCAAGGGAAGCTTTATCAGAGACGCGCGAAACCTTGCCGAGGCGACCGAAGTTGAAGGTCCCCAAGAAACCGTATGCCAGGCAGAACTTTTTTCGTGATTGGACAAAGCCGATTGAAAATACTGCAAGAGGCAGAAAGATTCCGAGTCTGACCGATGGAGATGCGCCCGTTGAGATGAAGCCAACGAGTGCGCTCACGCTAAGAAAGAGACCGATGAGGGCTACAACTTGTCGCTGGCGAATTTCATTTTTGCCGATATTGCACGTGCCGGGGATATATTGATCGCTCATTTAAGCATCTTCAAATTCGTCTTCATCAATCCACGCATCAGTTGATTTATCGTCTTGCTTTTCAACCCAAGAGAGAAATGATCCGACGGCGCGGAAGGCCAAGATTGCAACAGTAATTGCTGCTAGAAATCTACGGAGCGCCTTCATGAGGATAAAAATACTCCTATTTCCTTACTTTCGCCCGATTTAAGCTTGTGTCAGCGCGGTGTCAATATCTGACCACAAGTCATCGAGATATTCGCAGCCCACAGAGAGACGAATCAAATTCTCAGGAATGCTGTGGCTCTCGCGTTCCCAGCGGCGGCGGCGTTCCCACGTGGTCTCTACTCCCCCAAGGCTTGTGGCATTGATTATCAAATGCGCACCATCGCAGACTCGTTCCGCAGCAGCTGCATCACCAGTGATTTCAAAGGAGATGATTGCGCCAAATCCGGGATATCTCACATTGGTCACAGAGCCGTGGTTGGTAAGTTTCTTGACGAGCTCTTTCGCATTGGCCTCTGCCTTTGCAAAGCGGAGTGAGAATGTGCGAATTCCGCGGAGTGCGAGCCACGCTTCAAATGGACCTGGGATTGATCCAAAGGTGACGCGTGCATCGTGCAAACGTGCATGAAGAGCTGGATCCTTTGTTGAGAGAGATCCCAGAATGACATCGCTATGGCCTGCTAAGTACTTCGTCACAGAGTGCATAACAACATCTGCTCCAAAGGTGAGGGGCTTCTGGTTGAGGGGGGTTGCAAAAGTATTATCAAATCCCACGCCCATATTGCGCTTCTTTGCTTCTCCGATAATGACATTGACTTCTGCGATGCCAAGTCCGGGATTTGTTGGGGATTCAACCCATAAGAATGCTGCGCCCTGTAATTGCGCAATGACTTCCTTGGTGTCGGTGATATCGACGAAGCGAACTTCGAGTCGACCTTCGCAGTGATATCTCTTCAGGAGGGCCATCGTTCCGCTATAGCCCTCGTGAGAAGCCACTATTGGTGCACCATGTGGAAGGAGAGAAAATACTGCAGTGATTGCTGCCATTCCTGAAGAGAAGAGAATTGTGGCATCTGCTTCTTCGAGGGCGCTGATGGCGGCCTCAAGTGGTTGCCACGTTTCATTTCCGGTGCGCCCGTAATTGATGGGACCGCCTGCTACAAATGTGGCATTGAGAGATATGGGAGGGTTGATTCCTTCACCTGCTGAATGAGGTGGACGACCCGTTGAAATGGAAAGGGTGTCAGGGTGCAGGTGCTCGTTCTTCATGTTCTAAGAGTAATCGGTTAATGAAGAACTGTGGCGAGACGATTGAAGGCTTCCTCGAGAATCTCATGGCTTGTCGCAAAATTTAGCCTGACAAACTGCGCCGATTGCGCACCAAAACGATGGCCCGGAACAAAAGCGACCTTCGCCTTTTCAATCAATACGGCAGATGGATTTTCACCCAGCTGGTAGGAAGTGAGGTCAAGCCACCCGAGGTAGGAAGAGTGAGGAATGCGATAGCCAACACCTGGAGTCTTGGAGGCGATGAGATCTGCAACGAAATTTCGATTGAGATCGAGCTGCAGCATTAACACATCAAGCCACGGCTCGCACTGCTCGAAAGCTGTGACGGTGGCAAAGGCGCCCAAGAGTGAGGCGCGGTAGTGGGTTGCCGGCGCTATGGCGTTGAGGGTTTCGTAAACTTTGGAATTTTGCGTCACGATAATTGCACATTTGAGTCCGGCAATATTCCAACCCTTACTTGCCGCTGTAATTGTGATTCCAACTTCACGAGCAGTTTCAGATACTGCCAAGAAGGGAGTGAAGGTCTGTTCGGGAAATGTCAGAGGAGCATGGATCTCATCACTGATGATGTAAACACCGTATTCTTTAGCAAGGTCAGCTAAACGGGAAAGTTCATCCTGTGTGTACATGCGCCCCAGTGGGTTATGCGGGTTACTAATCAGGTGCGCTTTGATTCCTGATGTGTACGCCTTTTCAATGCCATCCCAATCGAGAATCCAATGGCTGCCGTTGACGAGTGCATCAGATTGAGTCAGCGGTACATCTACCTGCTCGAGATGAGTCTCAACGCACCAGGTCCAGAAATTTGGATAGATTGGTGAGTTGATAAGAATTTTATCGCCCGGTTTGGTGATGACGCGCAGAACTTCAACAACGCCAACTCCGACGTCGGCTGCGATGCGAACCTGTAGTGGGTCAACGCTCCATCCCCAACGCCTCTGCGCAAAACCTGCAAATGCAATTCCCATTTCAGGAATTGGTCCAAGGTATCCAAGATCAGATCGATCAATCATCTCTTTCAGAGTCTGGCGAATAGGGTCTGCTACCGGAAAATCCATTTCAGCGACAGGTAAGGGAAGCACCTCTTTGGGAAATGCTCTCCACTTTTCGCGGCGATGTGTCTGCAATTCGCTGAGATCGAGAGCTTTCATATGACTCATGGGCTTAGTATGTCACTGCGTATAAAGTTAATCTATGACCACAGAGTCGCAAATGAAGAAGATTGCACGTGACTTGTCTTCGCGAGATAAACGACTGGCGCAGGTTATTGCAGCTCACCCTTTATGCACCTTGGGTCGTAATCCAAAGCCTGTCACCCACTTTGAGGCTCTTGTGGAATCCGTTATCTCTCAACAATTGGCGGTAAAAGCTGCCGACACTATCTATGCCCGCGTGAAGACCTTGGCAAAGGGAACAATTCTCCCCGTGCGCATGGTTGCTATCTCTGAATCCGAGATGCGCGCTGCAGGGGTTTCGGGAGCAAAGTTTAAAACAATTCAAGGTCTAGCCAATGCTGCGATATCAAAGAAGATTAATATCAATAAGCTTCATGAAGTCGACGATGATCAATTGATATTTGATCAGCTCACAGGACTTTGGGGTATCGGACCGTGGACAGTTGATATGTTTATGATGCATCAACTAGGGCGCTTAGATATCTGGCCTACCGGTGATTTAGGTGTGCGCCGCGGCTGGGAGAAGTTGTACTCGCTGAAAGAGGAGATCGAACCTAAAGCCCTCGATACGAAGGGAGATAAATTCCGCCCCTATCGCAGCGTCGTAGCGTGGTACTGCTGGCGAGCGCTGAATTAACTCTTAGCTATTGCGCAAGAACAGGAAATGCCACTCCTGTCGATGAATGACAGTCATAACCATTGGGATTCTTCTGCAGATATTTCTGGTGGTACTCCTCGGCTAAGAAGTAAGGCACTCCTTCAGCGCTAGCGATTTCAGTGACGATTGGCCCGATTCCCTCACGAGAGAGAGCGGCTTGGTATACATCGCGCGTTACCTCTGCCTGTAATTGTTGAGATTCAGAGGTGGTAAATATCGCGCTGCGGTATTGGCTTCCGATATCTCCGCCTTGGCGGTTGAGAGATGTCGGATCATGCATCACCCAAAACTCTTCGAGTAATCTTCGATATGTCACAACAGCTGAATTGAATGTGACCTCCACCATTTCAGCGTGGCCAGTGACACCGGTGCAGACCTGTTCATACGATGGATTGGGCCGTGCTCCGCCCATATATCCAACGCTTGTCGAAATCACGCCTGCGATATTCAAATAACGACGTTCTGCGCCCCAGAAACAACCTGTTGCAAAATATGCTTTCTCTGAACTGTTCATAGTCAGATAACCTACCCCTTGTACCTGCGCCCCCGTAGCTCAGGGGATAGAGCACTGCCCTCCGGAGGCAGGTGCACAGGTTCGATTCCTGTCGGGGGCACGCGATGTAAATCACCTCAATTTTCAAAATCTCTTTCGCTATCTTCTTGTTTAAGTATCTCGATATAGAGATAATTGGGCCTTGCGCGCAGGATTTATGCCGCACATTCATTCTTAGATTTGAGAGGGGTTGAGCCATGGACTGGAGACATCAATCCGCATGTCGCGACGAAGATCCCGAACTCTTCTTCCCTGTAGGAAATACCGGCCCTGCTATTACCCAGATTGAAGAAGCTAAAAAGGTCTGCAACCGCTGCATCGTCAAAGATCCTTGCCTCGCCTGGGCCCTGGAATCAGGTCAGGATGCGGGAGTCTGGGGCGGTCTCTCTGAAGATGAGCGTCGCGCACTCAAGCGTCGCGCAGCACGTAACCGCGCTCGTCTTGCAGAACAAGGTTAATTTTTACACGTTTGGAAATGTAAGTACCGCGCGAGTTTCTTTCTCATCTGAAATCAGAGAAAGTTCACCTCGTAACTCATTCTCGGTAAGTGTGCGAACAATCTGTAGTCCTAAATTCGGTGACGTTGCAATATCAAACCCGTCGGGCAGACCTACTCCATCATCAGAGATTGTCACAGACACATCTGATCCCGCACTTGAGAGATGAATCCCCAATACCTGACCTTCTTCGGCGAGACCGTGCTCGAGCGCATTGTGAATTAACTCAGTAATGACAAGAGCCAACGGTGTGGCGATACGCGGCTCGAGGGAACCAACTTTGCCGGTACGTTCGATGCGCAACTCACTCATACGTGGACTCAGTTCAAGTGCATGTGAGACCAAGCTATCGAGTACATCGTCGAAGGCGACCGAAGAGTCGCGGCTACTGGAAAGAGTTTCATGTACCAATGCGATAGATGCAATGCGGCGGACAGCTTCGTTGAGGGCGGCACTCGCGCCTGGGTCTTCAATCCGGCGGGCTTGCAGACGCAAAAGCGCTGAAACAGTTTGGAGGTTGTTCTTCACGCGGTGGTGAATCTCGCGGATAGTGGCATCTTTGGTAACCAACTCGCGTTCGCGTCTGCGAAGTTCAGTTACATTGTTGAGCAAGACAATCGCACCAATGCGATCTTCTGCCTGCAGCAGCGGCAGAACGGTGAAATCAATCGTTCCGCCCACATTTTCAATCTCTACTCGCTTTAGCGCCCTACCTGTAAGCCCCATTGCGATTGTCTCTTCTTGTGCATCGGGGCGCACTCGGGCTAAAGACTGGGCGACTTCACCCAATACATGTCCTTCAACTTCGCTGACCCAACCCAAGCGACTGAAGGCAGAGCGCGCATTAGGACTTGCATATGAAACAACACCATTAACATCTAAACGAATAAGTCCATCTCCTACGCGCGGAGCTGGGTCAAAGAGTGATCCTGCATCGGGATAAGGAAAAGTTCCTTCCGTAATCATGCGGTAAAGCTTGTGGGCAATTTCGCGATAATTTAGCTCAAGGCGGCTCGGTTGGCGCATGAGTTCAGAGTTGCGATGTCGTGAAATGACTCCAATGACGGTGCCTTCAAAGATCACCGGGATGGTCTCTTCCTTCACCATATGTTCGCCCATAGGTTCGGGTTGGGTATCGCGAACAATTTCAGCAGTTGAGAGTGCGTGATCAATGTGCGGGCGAGAACCGTATATAATCTCCTCACCAATCACATCATGTGAGAAGAGAGTGGCAGCAGTCGTGGGGCGAATATGGGCAACTGCAACGTATCCAGTCGGCCAGCTCTTCTCATCTTTACGAAGAGGTACCCAGAGGATGAGATCTGCAAATGAGAGATCAGATAACAATTGCCAATCTGCAATCAATTCTCGTAAGCGGTGGATACGTTCGGGGGTGAGTGGACTTCTACCCTGTAGGTATTCTTCGAGTGAGGCCATGGCGAACTACTTAAGCCATTCAGTGAGATTATTTTCAATCTCTTGTGTTGCAAACCAAGTGAGATCTTCTCCATCACTGGAAACTTCAAAGAGGCAATCGACGTTCTCCCACAGCAGAGGTGCGGAGAGCGAGACGCTCATATCGTGGCTTTCCGAGATGACATTGGCGGGGATTTCAAAGGCGAGCACACAAGCAGCGCCCGACTTTGCGCTCTTCATCTCGATAGCATCTTCGGCGGCGACCATAGAGAGCGTGTACTCAATCTCTTCATCATCAAGGTCTTGGTGATCAACAATAAATTGTGATGTAGGAGCGTAGATGTCAGAGACATCAAAGGAACCAGATGAGAAAAACTCTTGAACCTCTTGGGCTGTCATAGCCACATATCCACGCATGAGAGAAGCCTATAAGAAGTCAGGAGGCTAGCTCACCTGCGATTTCTGCGATGAACTTACGGAGCAGACCACGCTCATTCGATTGATAGAGGGCGCACTTCTCTTCGTGAGCCGCTGTAGCGCCGCGAGCATCGAATGGATATTGCATGATCCTTTCTGGTCGAAGCGATGTAACTACCTTGAGATACCCCTCATCGCTCGGGTTCTTTCGCTTCATCTGGCTGCGGGAAGAGAGGAGAAAGACCAACTTCGCCTTCATGGGGTTGAGCGCCAACTCACCGGCAAGCTTTCTCGTGCGTTCTACTCCGAGTACGTCAGATGTACCCATAAACCATATCTGCTCGGCATGCAGTGTTGCCCAGATAAGTGCTTCGCCTTCCCATCTTCTGCCTGTCAGCGTGGAACTCAACTCCCGGATGACACCAGCATCGATAATGATGAAATCAAAATCGTGGAGCGCTTGATCTAATGCCAGAATATTCTCAGAAATATTCTCATGTGTGAACTCAATGGCGCTTAAGTTCTGGGCAAACTTTCGAAATTCACCAGAGGTGTTGAGTCCTCGCTCCCCCAATAGAGTGGCAAGTGCCGGGGCGTGAGGATGGGCATCGACAATAAGCACCTTCTTCTCAAGAAGACTCAACTCCGCCCCCAGATTGAGCGCTAGCGTGGTGCAGCCAATTCCTCCAGTGGTGGCGGCTATCGCAATCGTACGAGCGCGCGCTTTCTTTGGTGTTGTACTTCGAATGAGTGGTGTTCGCAGTGAGCCGCGAATGAGCGCTAAGAGCTCAAGTGCTTCAGTTGGTTGATGCACAGCTTCCGGGTAGATCTCAAAATCTGATTGGAGAGCTGCAATCAGAAAGTACTTCACTCCCATGGCTTGCAACTGTTGTAGTGAATCAGGGTTAAGCCCCTCTAAATCGGTAGCGATAAATACCAGAGGACGTGGACTAGGTGAAGCCTGCAAAAAAGTGAGGAGTGAGTCGCAATCAAGGGCCCTATATGTAACGCTCCAACCTTGGTTAAAGAGCGTGCTGGCAATAAAGTTTTCAGATTCGGCGCTGCGAATTGCAGTAACAACGGTGAGGTTATGTGAATCAACCATGTGCCCGAACAATCACTAAACGACCGCTTGTCGTAGCTTCTAGAACTTCTGGAATTGCTTCGCGGTTGATAGAGATTGTGAGGGCCGCCTCGCCACCAAAGTTGCTTCCTTTACGATCAAGGGCTGCGATAAACACCCCACTCAAGATGTGGTTCGGTTTTTCAGGGGCCTCTCCATTTTTTGCATCGTGTACTTGATAGATAGTTACTACTTCACCCACTGCAAGAGCGGCGGGAATATCGACAGAACGTGCGCTAATGGAGATCTGTTGATTTATCAGGGCCGTTGAATTATCGGTAATTGAGCTACCTCCCAGCAGCTCCCCCGCAGATAACTGTCTACGAGTTATCGACCCAAGCGGATTGGCAGTTGCTGGGAGGTAACTCCCCTCGGAAGTGCCGAGCACTACTGATTGGAGGCCGAGATCGCCAGCTTCCAATTGAGTACCGGCTGCAATTGGGTGCAGGACCACCCAAAACTTTTCTCGTTGATTGGCCGCAAGAGACATGGCAAAGGATGCGGCCAACGCTGCTGCACAGAGCGCAATTGCAAGAACAAGACGTGTGTGTGAATTTCTCTTCTGAAGCATGGGCGGAAGGTAGAAGAGCGGTAGAGGGCTCACCATCACTTACACACACTCATACTTTTAGATGAGCAGGCATCAGACCTAGCGCCGATTGCAGCCAGATTCCTACCTTGCACTATCGCGCCATGACTACAACCGAATCTCAGACAGAATATGCAACTGCACAGAGGCCGTTTATGCAGCTGGTCTCAAGCACAGAAGATCCAGCTCTCTGGAGCCACCCAGTACTCGAACTCTTCGCTCCGCCAGTCCAGCAACCCATCACACAGAGCGCAAAGCTTTATCTCGTTCCATCAACATTTGGGGAGGAGCTTGAGCCAGATGAGATGCCCATTCCAACATCTGCCACGGAACTTCCAGAACTACATGCGTGGACTATGAAATTTATCGTCAGCGTGGTGGAAGTTTGGGCCGGGCGGCGCCAACCATCACAGTTAATTCGCTGGTGCCACCGAGTTATCTATATGGAACTTCTTCGAAAATCGGGAAGTCAGAAGGAGATTGGCAAGATCAAGAGCATCCATCAATCCGAACCACTCGATGGAATTTGTGAATCAACCGCGCTCATTCGATATGGCGACCGTTTGCGAGCGGTAGTGATTCGTTTTGAAGGTGTCGACGGTCGCTGGTTATGTACTGCGCTGAAGATGATTTAGAAGAAATTAAGCTGCGCCGTGGCAGCGCTTAAATTTCTTTCCAGAACCGCAAGGGCATTGACTGTTTCGCGATACATCACTTGATGTAGCAACACCGTTCTCATCAGATGAGGTGTATTGCAGCGGAGCAACCTGTGCCGGCTTCTCCTCAACGCCGCGCGCCTTCACCTGTGATCCATCGCCTTCGATGGTCACTTCAACGTTAAAGACCAGGCTGGCAAGTTCTTCCTTGATTGCATCCATCATTGCAGCAAATAGTTCGTAGCCTTCGCGTTGATATTCAACCAATGGATCGCGTTGCGCCATCGCACGGAGGCCGATTCCCTCTTGGAGGTAATCCATCTCATATAGATGCTCGCGCCATTTGCGATCTAGAACAGAGAGCAGAACTTTGCGCTCGAGTTCGCGCAGTACATCTGTGCCTAAATCTTCTTCACGCTTCTTATATGCAGCGGCTGCATCGTTGAGGATGCGATCTTCAAGGAAATCGATATCGAGCGCTGATGCCGAACCTACCTCAGCAATAATCTGTTCAGGTGTAAAGGTAATCGGATAGATCAACTTCAGAGCTGTCCAGAGCTGCGCCAAATCCCAATCTTCACCGAAGCCCTGTTGGGCAGCAGCGCGCACATATGCAGAAAGAGTATCGTTCATAAATTCAGAGACTTGCTCGCCGATATCTTTACCTTCAAGTACCAAGCGACGTTCTCCATAAATTACTTCGCGCTGACGATTCATGACATCGTCATACTTCAAAACATTCTTACGGATCTCAAAGTTCTGAGCCTCGACCTGGGTCTGCGCTGAACGAATCGCATTTGAGACCATCTTGGATTCGATGGGTTCATCTTCGGGAAGGCCAGCTGCAGCTAGTACGCGCTCGACAATTCCGGAATTGAAACGGCGCATGAGGTCATCTTGTAGAGAGAGATAGAAGCGAGATTCTCCGGGATCTCCTTGACGTCCAGAACGTCCGCGCAACTGATTATCGATACGGCGCGATTCGTGGCGCTCAGTGCCGAGAACGTAAAGGCCACCCAATGTGACAACTTCTTCATGTTCTGTAGCAACTGCAGATTTCTGTTTTGTAATCTCTTCTGGCCAGGCAGCTTCATACTCGGTTGCGTTATCGACTGGAGAGATTCCGCGACGTTGAATTTCAAAGTCAGCCATAAATTCTGGGTTTCCACCGAGCATGATGTCGGTACCGCGACCTGCCATATTGGTAGCGACGGTGACAGCGCCCTTTACACCTGCGCGCGCAACGATGGCAGCTTCACGTTCGTGGTGCTTGGCATTGAGAACTTCGTGGGGAACGCCGGCCTTTTTTAGAAATGCAGAGAGTTCTTCCGATTTTTCAACGCTGACTGTTCCGACCAATACCGGTTGCCCCTTGCGATGGCGCTCGACGATATCGCGGGTCACTGCGGCAAACTTTCCTACTTCAGATTTGTAGACCAAATCTGGCTGATCGATACGTTGCATATCGCGGTTGGTCGGAATCGGCACAACTCCGAGTTTGTAAATTTGATGGAATTCAGATGCTTCGGTCATAGCAGTACCGGTCATACCTGAAATCGTTTGGTAGAGGCGGAAGTAATTCTGCAGCGTAATCGTTGCCAAGGTCTGGTTCTCATCCTTGATCTCGATACGTTCCTTCGCTTCCAGAGCCTGGTGTAGGCCTTCGCTGTAGCGACGGCCAGCCAACATACGGCCTGTGTGCTCGTCGACAATCAGGAGCTCGCCATTCATCACAACGTAATCCTTATCGCGCTTGAAGAGTTCCTTGGCGCGTACTGAGTTGTTGAGGTAGCCGATAAGAGTTGTATTTGCTGCCTCATACAGGTTTTCAATCTTGAGGAGCTCTTCGACCTTGGTGACGCCATCTTCGAGGATGCCGATGGTCTTCTTCTTCTCATCTACTTCATAGTGGGTATCGCGCTGCAATTTTCCAGCAATATTGGCAAATTCAACATACCACTTGGTGGCTTTATCAGCTGGACCGCTAATGATCAGAGGCGTACGGGCCTCATCGATAAGGATTGAGTCAACTTCATCGACAACGGCGAAGAAGTGATCGCGCTGAACACAATCTTCGAGTGACCAAGCCATGTTGTCGCGTAAGTAATCAAAACCAAATTCATTATTTGTGCCATAGGTAATATCTGAAAGATATGCACCACGGCGCTCAGTTGGGGTCATGCTATTGACAATCACACCAACGGTGAGACCGAGGAAGCGATGTACGCGGCCCATCCATTCGCTATCGCGCTCGGCCAAGTAATCATTGACAGTTACAACGTGGACGCCTCGTCCTGCCAGCGCGTTGAGATAAGAAGGAAGAGTTGCAACCAAGGTCTTACCTTCACCGGTACGCATCTCGGCGATATTTCCCTTATGCAGCGCTGCCCCACCCATAATCTGAACGTCGTAATGGCGTTGGCCCAATGTGCGCTTGGCAGCTTCGCGCACTACAGCGAAAGCTTCAGGGAGTAAATCATCGAGAGTCTTACCTTGCGCTAAGTGCGCTTTAAATTCATCAGTCTTGGCACGCAATTGCTCATCGGAGAGAGATGAGATGGAAGGTTCGAAGGCGTTTACCTGGTCGACGATCTTGCTCAAGTCGCGAAGGATCTTGCCTTCGCCAGCTCGCATGATTCGATCGAGAATTGAAGCCATCGGTCTACCTTCCAGTTGCGAATAACCCCCTTATCTTAGGGGCTCGGCAACGCATGCGGTTACGGAAGCGGCCACCTCAATCCCCTGTTCGCGCAGGGCCCTGGCAGCTTCTTGCAAGGTCGCCCCAGTAGTCACGAGGTCATCTACCAAAATTGCCTTCCCGCTGAAATATCCCGCAGAGACCAACGCACCATCAAGATTCCTAATTCTGGCGTTGAGATCGAGTGATGATTGATCGCGGACCTTGCGAGCATGTGAGAGATTATTAAGAGTTGGTAGATGCGCAGTGGTTGAGAGCTTCTCAGAAAGGTGAGAGATAAATTGCCGGCCACGTAATCTATTGATCGCAGGACGTGATGGAATTGGAATTAGTACTCCGGCTCCCATGTCTTTCACGCATAACTGTAGAGCGCGCTCGAGCGCGGCCAGGATGAGGTCATCTGCTTGCGCCAAACTTCTCTCTTTTGCTGCAAGTAAAACCTTACTTGCAATGGGTGAGTACTGAACTGATGAATAGATGGGAAAATATGGGGAACTTCTCGACAAACGCCGATAGGTATGAGGATGCCAACTTCGCCGACACGTTGAGCAGATTGATAGTCCGAGAACTGCGCACCCCAAACAGCGAACCGGAAATACCAACTCTTGAAGCGCTTGAATACTTTTCATATCCCCCATTGTGAAGTGGGGAAGGCGAGAATTTAGAGGTAGAAATTCTCTTCGTGGAAATCTTTTGGAGTAGCTTTAATCGGACGGCCGGCAATCTCATCTCCTGCGTGACGTGGCAGAGTTAAGACAAAGTGGGCACCTAAACCAGGACGTCCCCAGGCATCGAGCTCACCATTATGAAGGCGGGCATCTTCAAGAGCGATGGATAGCCCTAAACCGGTTCCACCACGGACGCGGGCTCGGGAGGGATCTGCGCGCCAGAAACGGTCGAAGACGCGAATAAGTGCTGATTGATCAAGGCCCGAGCCAAAATCGCGAACACCTATTCCGACTTCAGTATCCGTGGCCAGGATGGTTACGATAATCTCTTTTTCATCGGCGTGATCAAGGGCGTTGGAGAGCAGATTACGCATGATGCGTTCAACTCGCCGCACATCGGCTTGAATCTGCACAGTAGGAGACGAAGTTTCAACGCGAATTCCAGAGTGTGTATCTATATCCCCGAATTCAAAATCTTTCACACAGCGATTAATCAGCGCAACAAGATCAAAATCGATTGTTTCAAGTACGGCAACTTCGGCATCGAAGCGACTAATCTCTAGGAGATCTTCCAGGAGGCGTTCAAAACGATCGATTTGCGCCGCCAGCAGCTCTGAGCTTCGTGCAACGAGTGGATCAAAGGAGATGCGCTGGTTATAGATGACCTCAGATGCCATGCGAAGAGTTGTCAGTGGCGTACGAAGTTCGTGAGAGACATCAGATACAAATCGCTGCTGTACCCGTGACAGGTTTTCTAGGCGCGAGATTTGCTGCTCGATGGATTGCGCCATCTCGTTGTATGAGTTTGCCAGCGTTGCCATCTCATCTTGAGATACGACCTTCATGCGCTGACTGAAGTCTCCCTGGGTAAATTGTGTAGCGATACGCGCAGCTTCGCGAACAGGCCGGACAACTTGACGAACAACCAGCGAGGTAATGAGTGAGATAAGAAATATCAAGGCAAATCCGGTGAAGAGAAGTGAATTTCTAATCAGCGCCAAGGTTGCTGTCTGGTTCTCCAACGAGAAGACGATATACATTTCATAAAGTCCGCCGGAAGGGATATTTACTCTCTTTCCGACGATGAGAACTTCCCGAGAGAGCCCGGATTCCTCCTTAATGAGAGTGTATTGATCCTCGATTTCCTTACTGGATTCGACCCTCTTCCTTAAATCCTCAGGGATTGAAGAGGCTTTAATTCTCGCAGAGGTCATTTCATAGGAAACTTTTGCTTTGGATTGTGAAGGTACTTTCAGGAAGACAATCTCTCTACGCGCTTCTTTCACAACCTGCGTCGTGGCATTGACGACGATGTCGGCAAGAATCTTTTTTCTCTCTTCCTTTGTGGAATCTCGAGAGATAGCTAATTTATATTCGGCATCGAAGAAGGTGAATTTGGACTCTGAAATCGCAGAGTTAAAAGAAGAGGATCGCAACCCATCTGAAAGTCGAGAATTGAGCGCTGAACCAGTGAGGAAGATGACACCCAGGGAGAGAACAACAGTTGAGAGAATTACCTTTGTAGCAAGAGATTGCGATGGATACTTACGGATGCGATTCATAGAAAGTAAGCCCTTCTATGTAGGGCCGCCCGCCTTATAACCAACGCCTCTCACAGTCATCACAATTTCAGGATGCTCGGGATCGTGTTCAATCTTGGAACGAAGACGTTGCACGTGAACATTGACCAGGCGCGTATCTGTGCTGTGGCGGTATCCCCAGACTTCGCTTAGGAGCGCATCGCGTGTAAAGACGCGGCCCGGATCTTTTGCGAGGGCTACAAGGAGATCGAATTCCAAGCGAGTGAGTGCAATGGTGGCTGCACCGCGATGTACTTCGTGGGCTGTTACATCAATAGAGAGATCACCGATTGTAAGAATGCCAGTGACATCAGCATTTGTGCGACGCAGGCGGGTGCGGATTCGAGCAATGAGTTCGGCCTTATCGCGAAATGGTTTCTGCATATAGTCATCAGCGCCTGCTTCAAGGCCGCGGACAATATCTTGCGTCTCGCCTTTGGCGCTGAGCATCACGATGGGAACCATCGATTCCTGTCTAATTAATCTACAGACCTCGATGCCATCTATTCCAGGCAACATGACGTCGAGTAAGACAAGGTCTGGAGGATTATTTCTAAATACCTCCAGCACCTCATCTCCACGACTAACGAGATCTACATCGAAGCCTGAACTTGTGAGAACAATTCCAAGCATTTCTGCCAGGTCTTGATCGTCATCGACGACCATAACCAGTGTCATTTATGAACCGTGCTCCCAAGAGTTAAGGTACATATCCTGTGCAGGTGTAAGTGTGTCGATACGGCCACCCATTGACTTGAGCTTCAGTGAAGCAACTTCCTTATCAATGTAGGTAGGAACTTCGTGAACGCCGGCAGCGAGATTCTTCGCTTCCTTCACGAGGTACTCAGCTGTGAGGGCCTGATCAGAGAATGACATATCCATTACTGATGCTGGGTGGCCTTCTGCGGCTCCAAGGTTGACGAGGCGTCCTTCAGCGAGGAGAAGAATGCGTCGACCATCCTGCATGACGTACTCATCTGTCTGGTGGCGCATCTTTGCGTTCTTCTTGACTGAGTGCTGCTCGAGCCATGCAACATCGATTTCGATATCGAAGTGACCTGAGTTGGCCAAGATTGCGCCATCCTTCATCACTGAGAAGTGCTCATCGCGAAGCACATCGCGGTTACCAGTTACGGTGATAAAGACATCGCCAACCTTTGCAGCATCAACCATAGGCATCACACGGAAACCTTGCATCATGGCATCAAGTGCCTTCGTTGGATCAATTTCGGTGATGACGACATCTGCGCCCATACCCTTTGCGCGTTCTGCAACGCCCTTACCGCAGTAACCAAATCCCGCAACAACGACGATGCGTCCAGCAAGAAGGAAGTTAGTTGCACGGAATACGGCATCAAGAGTTGACTGGCCTGTTCCGTAACGGTTATCGAACATGTGCTTTGTATCGGTGTCATTGACAGCGATCATGGGGAATGTCAGTGCGCCATCTTTTGCCATCTGGTTAAGACGGATAACGCCTGTTGTTGTCTCTTCGCAACCACCTGCAATATTGGGAAGGAGCTCTTTACGAGTTGTGTGAAGAGTGTTTACGAGGTCGCAGCCATCGTCGAATACTTGATGTGGTGCGATGTCGAGCGCTGCATTGATGTGTGCGTAGTAGCCATCGCGATCAACAGAGTTGCGCGCGAAGACTGAAATTCCATATTCGTGGACAAGTGCTGCGGCTGTGTCATCCTGTGTTGAAAGAGGATTTGAGGCACATAGTGCAATCTCCGCTCCACCGGCCTTGAGAACGCGCATGAGGTTTGCAGTCTCTGTTGTGACGTGCATACATGCAGCGATACGTACTCCTACGAATGGCTGTGACTTCTCAAAACGTTCGCGAATCTGAGCAAGAACAGGCATGTTGCGCTCTGCCCATTCGATCTTCTTACGGCCTGCTTCTGCAAGTGATGCATCGGCGATATCGTGCTTTGGAATAGTTGTGACAGTTGTCATTGATTCATCTCCCTAATGTAAAAACGGCTGTTTTTTCGCTTGACCTTCGGCGTAGGGCTCTACTGTGCTAGTCGGCTATAGCCCCAAGGTTAGTGGAAGAGGCTAGAAATAGTTAAAAGGGCTTAACTTCGGATCGTGTTAAGTACCTCATCTCGTACCTTCTTCATGCGGGCTTCCGTAGAGGCCTCAACGTTGAGCCTGAGCAGGGGTTCGGTATTTGAGGCCCGCAGGTTGAACCACCAGGTATCACCGTTGATTGTGAGTCCATCGAGGTGATCGACTTCTACGCCATCCTTCTTTCCATACATTTTTTCAATCTGGTCCATAACTGCCTGTGCATTGGCAACGGTTGAATTAATCTCACCGCTGGAGCTATATCGATTGAAAGGTGCGAGAAGTTTTGAGAGAGAGGTCTCGGTCTCACCGAGCGCTGCGATGGCGTGCAGGGCGGCGAGCATTCCTGAATCTGCCTTCCAAAAATCCTTAAAGTAGAAGTGGCCTGAGTGTTCGCCCCCGAATATCGCGCCAGTCTCGGCCATCAACTTCTTGATGTAGGAATGGCCCACGCGAGAACGAATTGCTGTTCCCCCATTTTCTTCCACAATCTCCTTAACGGCACGAGAAGAAATCAAGTTGTAAATAATATTTGATCCCGGATGGCTCTGCAACTCACGCGTTGCAATGAGAGATGTGAGAGCTGATGGATTTACCAAGTCACCTTTTTCATCAACTAAGAAGCAGCGATCGGCATCTCCATCGAAGGCAAGGCCGATATCAGCTTTATGTTTCTTTACCGCCTTCTGCAAATCGACAAGATTGGAAGGTTCGATTGGATTGGCTTCGTGGTTTGGAAAGGTGCCGTCAAGTTCGAAGTACATCTCAATCACTTCGGCATTTAGTCTCTTAAAGACTGCCGGCGCTGTGTAGCCACCCATGCCATTTCCTGCATCAATCACAATCTTCAAGGGGCGAATCGATGAGACATCAACCAGTGTCAGTAGGTGATCTACATATTCCTCGAGCATGTACTGCTCTTTCTCAACGCCCACATTACGCATCGCCATCGGTATGCCTTCTCTGACAAAGTTTTCAATGGTAACCAGGCCTGACTCTTTGCCGATAGGACGGGCGCCGCTGAAGCAGAGTTTGATCCCGTTGTAGGCAGCTGGGTTATGGCTTGCAGTAAACATTGCACCTGGAAGATTGAGTTTTCCTGATGCGAAATAGAGCATGTCAGTTGAGGCGAGGCCGATACGAATGACATCGAGGCCTTGCGAAGTCACACCTGCTGAGAAAGCTGTAGCGAGGGCCGGCGAGGATGGCCGCATATCTTCACCAATGACAACAGTGCCTGGTTCGCGCTCTCGCTCTAAGAAGCGAGCCACTGCGACACCTGCGGCAAATGCAAAATCAGGGGTGAGTTCGGTATCAACCAATCCCCGAATGTCATAGGCCTTAAAGATTGAGCTGCTCATATAGGTATCGTAAAGAGAAGAGTCGCTGATTGAGAAATTAGGATGGAACTGCGCGTAGGTGGCCACGTCGACCCACGCTCGATTGAGATGGTGTCGCTGCAGGCGCCTCTTGATTGAGTTGATGTGTCTGCGCTACTTCACGAACAGCATCAGCGATTGCCATCAGGTCATCTTCACTAGGACCTGATGCATCGAGATCGTGTGATTGACGAATTACGTTCCACCCATTGGGAACGGTAAGGCGAGCAGAATGTTTTTCACAGAGATCATAAGAATGAGGTTCAGAGAACGTTGCAAGAGGACCAAGAACAGCCGTTGAATCTGCATAGATATATGTCAGTGTCATTGCTGCCACAGAACGACAACTGACGCGCGAGCAAGCGCGACCTGTCCTGACCTGTGTACTCATGGCGTTAAGGCTAGTGGGGGTTGAATCAAAAGTTATGGATTGAGAACGCGAATATTCGATGCAGGAACTGAGATCTTCTTCAAAGAGCTGCCCGGGGTTAAAGGCAGATATCCATAGCCGCTCTTTGACGAGATGAGCGCCGCACCAGATGTGCCAGATGAAATCTTGGTGAAGGTGACTGAGCGCACGTTGAGGGAGGTAACGAAGGTTGCAATGTCATCTGCAGAAATCTTTACCGTCTTGCGCGTGCCATTTGTATAGGTCAACTCTAAATTGACCTCGATGCTCTTGCCGGTAAAGACAAGGGTGGGTGCAAGCCCAGTGGTTGCCAGAGTGAATTCAGTCAGATCGTAAGCTGCTGTACTCCAGACGAAATCTCGCTTTCCATTAGAGAGGGTTGGCGAGAAGACTGAGCCGAGAATGGGCTGATCTGATGTGATGTGAAGAGCGAATTTCCCTGATGCCATGGTGATATCCATAGGGATTTCAATGACCTTCTTATGTGCAATAACCCGCCCATCGATTCCAGTGGGAGAGAAAGTGCCATCAGTTGATCGAATCTCAGCTGAGATGCGAGCATCAACATCGCCTGGAACCAAAAGTCTTAAGGTATGTGGAGTAGATGATTTCTTTCCGGTCTGCTGTGGAATTGCCGGAATCTGCAGAACCTTGCTCGCATCCGTTGTGGAATTTACGAGATCCCCACCGAGAGCCTGTAAACCTTTTCCACGTTCATCAACGACAAATCCATTGACGCGACCTGAGCGAGGAACCAGATGTATGGCAATCTGCCGTGAACCTGGCGCAAGCGTTGCCAGCCCTAAAGATGTATATGAGTTAGCTTTTAAAGAGATGGTACGTGGAGTGAGTAATCCATTTTCGGTATAGATAGTGATATCAACGAGGGCGCGACCCAGCCCGCTGTTAACAATATTGAGTGAACCTTTTGAGGTGATATCTGCAGTTGCACCAACGAACCATTGCGATGAAATTGGTGCGCTGCACGGAACTGCTCCGGCCCAGACACCTTTGCGAACCTGCCATACAACTGGCGTTACAGTTCCGGCATCAATGACTGCAGATTGGGCAGCGAGTGCGTAGCGACGCAAGCCAACAGGAGAAGTTGCCATCGATGATGTGCCGGTCTTGCGTACAAGAGTTTTGGCAGATGTGAGTGAGATCGCAGTGGAGAGGCCCGCGGTATTGGGAGGGCAGATAACTGCCGGATATGCCTGGTTAAATCTGCTTGTCGAGACAGTCACATTTAAGAAGTTGCTTACTAAAATTACCGCCAAGGTAACGAGTGCGAGCATTGCCGTGCGCTTATTTCTCATGCGAGCTCCGACTCTTCAATTTCGCCTTTTCGTCTTCCTGAAGGAAGCGCCAGCACGATAGTCGTGGTGAGAACGATGAGAAAGAAGGAGATCCAGGCGCGGCGAGTGGTGCCATCATGAATTACCGAGATATTTCCACCAGTAGTAACTTCAAAGACTGGAAGACCTCTCTCGTTTTCAACTTTTGCAAGACGGTATCCATCTTGGAGTATCTGCCACGAGCGGCTGTAACTTTCAGTCAGCGTAATTGTTCCGGGGCCAGGTACATATGCCTGAACGCCCTTTGCTGTGAGAACCAACTCTTTTCCGGAGTAATCGACAAACTTTAATCGTCCAGTATCACTGAGTACTCGCCAGACAATTCCAGCGTTTGTGGCAGATGTTCTGTTGAAACCACCAAGACCATCGATGGTCTGCACAACTTCTTGGCTTACTGGATTTTTCAGAAACACATATTTGATTCCATAATCTGCAAAAACCTTACTCGAAGTTACGCCTGTATTATCAATGAGGCCTTCGATAGCGCGTGAAATAACGGGGTTATCCGTTGGCGCCATTTCTGGTTCACCCAGAAGAACTGGAGATCCCCGAGAGATGTAATAAGAAAGTGTTCTCTCATTGTTATGGCGATAAGAACGGAGCACCACTGTCTTGGCATCTCGTTCGATAGAGAGGAATGCAGGAAGGATTTCTTGCGAACTAGTTTGTACTGGCGAATTAGAACCTGCTGTGGCGAGCCAGAAGATGGAGGTAGTCGAATATGCCACAGTAATAATCAGCACCAGCGCCACTGAAATATGTCGGTAATTAACATGCGATTGTTCGAGCCTGGTTCTAATTTTGTCGAACATCACAACAGCCGAGGTAATCGAGAGCAGAGTTGCGGCGCCGAGGAATGTTCCTGAGAAGACTCGAGTCGTAGCTGCGGAACCGCTTCCAGTGACAGCCAGGGCGCTGACAAAAGTTCCGGAGAGCAAGAAGATAATTCCAAGGGATGAGAATTTACGTGCCGCAGTGGTTGAGAAAAAGGTGACCAAGAGAACGATTGCGACAGGACTTACACACCACCATGGAAGAGAGCCTGGGCCACCTGGATTTGCAAAGAGCGCCAGATTGGGACCGCCACCAGGAATTGTCAGGCCTATTTCTCGCAAGAGTCGTGTGGGGTTGGTGAAGAGTGCAAAAGAGCCGGGTGCTGAAAGTGCAATGGGCAGAAGAAGCAGAGTTACACGTCTCTTCATTCGTTCTGTAAAGAGTGGAGATCGGTAATTGCGATCGGCAGATTGCCAATCTCGGTAGAGAGCAAAACTCACTGCGCCGATAAGGATGAGCAAAACTGAAGGGTTGAAGGCAAAGAGAGTCCAGATGAAGAGTGAATAGGCGAAGATGCTGCGCCACGAGCGCAACTCGATATCTCTCCAGTTATTGAGTTCGGCGATAAAGATTGGCAGTAGGGCAAGAAAGATGATGACGCCGAGGCGACCTGAGTTGATGGCAGCGATGGCTACTGGTGATAATGCATAGAGAAGAGCAGCGCCAGCAGATAACCACTCATTCTTGGTAAAGCGCTTGAAGTACCTATGTGATGTAAGTAAGAGGATAAAGGGGGCAGCGAGAAAAAATAGCGTAATCAGAAGTGAGACATTTCCAAAGGTGACAAGTGAAGAAACTGCTACAAGAAATACCCATGGTGGAGTCGATAGTCCGCTGCCCATGCCGATTTCATGCCAGCTTGCGAGATAGAGTTTAAATACATCAGTCAGATTGTGCGGTGATACTGGAAGCGCTCCCCCTGCGATTGCCCCAAAGCGGTGACGTGCCCAGAACAGTGTGACGACTGTAATGATTGTCGCCGCAGCGATGAGCGGACGTACAAAAATCATGCGCCACGGCTTTGTCGTTTGTGGGGTCAGTAAATCTTCATCTTCATTGATGGTGAGATCACTCTGCACATAACTTTCAACTTCAGCGCTCTGTGGAAGCACTCTGGATCGAATCGCTTCAGCACCTCGTGTAATCGCACTCCGCAACTGGGTAGATCGAGAAGGAATAAATCCGCGAACCACACGACTTGAGATAAAGCGGTTCTTCTTACGAGCCTTACGGGCTGCCAATATTTCTGTCGGGTGAATCAAGAGAGTTGCGATAGCGAGTAGCTCATCGCTTGCATATCCCGGTAGCTTGGCGAAGAGATATCCGATGGAACGAACGAGCGCCCCAGAAAGAAGTTGGAGCGAGAGCCACGGCAGCGACCACCATGGCGAATTGGCAAGTAGTACATAGGCAGCGTTACGTCGATCAAGGAGAAGTGGGCGGTGCAGAAGCGCACCTTTCACATCGACAGGGCGTCGTTCCGTCGCCGAAGCTTGGGCATGAAAGCCCACTGCATCGGTAACAACAATGACGGAATGGCCCGCAGTTCGCACACGCCAACCAAAATCGACATCATCGCGGAAGAGTTCGAGGTTGGCATCAAACCCGCCTAGCTCTTCAAAGACATCTCGGCGAATAAGTGCACCTGCCGTGCTTACTGAGAGAACTTCAGAGACGCCATCATGTTGTCCTTGGTCATACTCGGAAGGTTCAAGTCCGGTCCAGCGCGCCCCATTTGAAGCAAGGCTGATTCCTACTTCAAGAAGATGAGAACGGTTATGCCACCCTAAAAGTTTTGGTCCCGCCATCACTGCAGACGGTCTTTCAAGAAGTGCTGCTAAAAGTGATTCCAGTGATTCAGGTGCAAGGACGCAATCATCATGGAGAATCCAAATCCATTCGTCGCTACCTTCAATAGCTGCCGGTAATTGCGCAACTCCATAAGCAACTGCGCTTCCAAAACCGGTTGTGCGATCGAGGGTTGCAATGGGGATGCGAGCGCCTTTAAGGAATTTGGCGGAAGAATCTACTGAACCTGTATCCACTGCGAGAAGTTGATCCACGCTCCGTGATTGAGAGGCGATAGATGCAACGACTTCTGGTAACCACGTTGCCCCATCATGGACAACGAGGATGGCAGAAACACGTTGCGTACTCATGAGGGAAACTTATCGTTTGAAGGCGTGGAGGTAGCGGTGCGCTTATGCAGGGCGGCGCTTGAGGCGACGGCGCTCACGCTCGGAGAGGCCACCCCAGATTCCAAAACGCTCATCATGGGCGAGCGCATATTCAAGGCACTCTTGGCGCACATCACAAGAAAGGCATACGCGCTTTGCTTCACGAGTTGAACCACCCTTTTCAGGGAAGAAGGCTTCAGGATCTGTCTGCGCGCAGAGTGAGCGCTCCTGCCAGGAGAGCTCAATATTCTCGCCGCTTGCGAGTTGGATAGTTGGTCCAGCAGTGGGGGCTGATGGCTTGCCAGTTGATGTTCCTTCTGGGCGGATTGGCATTCGCTAATCTCCTCAAGTCATTAGGGCGCTATTCGGTTTGAATTGCGCGCTCTAGGTATGAATTACACCCGTGTAATCCCCCGGAGTCAAGTGCGCTGAAAGGGGAGATCTCAAGAAATCTGGCGCAAAATCTGGCGATTTTTTAGAGAGAGATGGGTAAATCGAGCGTTTTCGAGAGGTAGTGGCCGCTTTTCGTCGTTCCTGGGGCGATATTGGTGCCATGGGCGATAAATGAGTGA
Source organism: Candidatus Planktophila sp. (assembly GCA_040402355.1). Lineage (GTDB taxonomy): Bacteria > Actinomycetota > Actinomycetes > Nanopelagicales > Nanopelagicaceae > Planktophila. Next base: position 53,024 of record JBBAMT010000001.1, read on the forward strand.
GCCAGGGTTGCCCCCTGCCCAATCGTGACATCGTCGCCGATGATGCAATCGTCGATGCGCACACCTTCTGCAATAGAACCACGGGCGCCGATAGAGGTGCCTCCGGTAATCACTGCATCGGGAGCGATCATTGTCCCAGCCATTGCTTGGAAATCGCCAGCGATCAAATCGCGAGAGCCTTTAAAGAGTGCAGCAGGCGTTCCAACATCGAGCCAATATGACTGTTCTTTATAACCAAAGACCGGGCGAGCGCTTGCAACGAGCGCCGGAAAAGTTTCGCGCTCGACACTGACAACTTCTCCAAGAGGAATCTGATCAATCACCTCAGGGCTAAATACATAGCATCCAGCATTGATTGAGTTTGTTACAGGGTTATCCATCTTCTCAAGGAATGCGGTAACTCGACCCGATGCATCTGTTGGCACACAACCAAAGGCCCGTGCATCATCTACATCAATCAGGTGCAGAGTGACATCTGCTTTATTATCAGTGTGAAATTTTATTTGATCTGAAATGCTGTGACGACTTAAGACATCGCCGTTAAAAACAACAATCGGCTCGTCGCGCCCGAGCAGCTGCGCTGCATTACGAATTGCCCCACCGGTTCCGAGTGGTTCTTTCTCAACAGCGTAAAGAATCTTTATTCCCCATTTAGCTCCGTCGCCAAAGTAGGGAGTAAAAATATCGGCTAGGTAGGACGTTGCCAGAACAAGGGTGTGTATTCCGGCCTTCTTCGCTGCCAGGATTTGATGTTCTGTGACAGGAAGTCCTGCAACAGGCAGCATGGGCTTGGGTGATTCATCTGTCAGTGGCTTCAAACGTGTGCCGAATCCACCGACAAGGAGAATGCCTACCGCCATTACTGAGCACCTACTTTGGCTGTAATGCGAGCTGCCGCCTCTGAAATCTGTGCATCAGTTGCAGTCATTGCGATACGAATATGTGATGAACCTAGTTCGCCATAGAAGATTCCAGGGGTAGCGATAATTCCAAGCTCGGCCAGCCATGCCACTGAGTTCCAGCAGTTCTCATGACGTGTAGCCCAGATGTAGAGGCCCGCTTCAGAATGATTAATGGTGAAGCCGGCAGCAATTAAAGCTGGGACGAGCGATGCGCGGCGGGCGTTATATCGTGCGCGTTGTTCGGCAACATGGCTTTCGTCAGAGAGCGCGGCAATCATTGCGATCTGGACAGGCAGCGGAACCATCATGCCGGCATGTTTGCGCACCTCCAGGATGCGAGCAATAAGAACTGGGTCTCCCACAATAAATGCGGAGCGATATCCCGCCATCGATGAGCGCTTAGATAGCGAAAAGACGGCAAGCAGATTGGTGTTATCGCCATCTGTGTAATTCATGATGGAGGTGGGTTTTACTGAGTCACCAAATTCGAGGTAACACTCATCGGAGATGACAACGCTCTCATTCTTACGCGACCAATCAATGGCTGCCCGGAATTCAGATTCACTATGCACGCGACCAGTTGGATTTGATGGCGAATTAACCCAAGCCACATCTGCTTCAGGCCAGGTTGTGGCATCGAGTGAGACAGGAGTGGCTTGTGCTTGGGCCAGTAAAGAACCGACGAGATAGGTTGGATAAGCGACGTCAGGATAGAGAACGCTCTGCGCTTGGATAAATGTAGGAAGCCAGGCAACAAATTCTTTTGATCCAATGAGTGGAAGAACACCGAACTCACCGGTTGCACCGAGGTACTTCTTCGCCCAGGCAGTGATTGCTTCGCGCAGTTCAGGTGTTCCCACTGTGACGGGATAACTTGGCGAATTAGAAGCTGCCTGCATGGCGCGCTGAATAAATTCGGGAGTGGGATCTACCGGCGTTCCGACAGAGAGATCGATTGCACCGTGTGGGTGCTGGCGAGCAATAACTCCATATGGAGCTAAAGCATCCCAAGGAAAATCAGGAAGTTTTTGGCGCAAGAGCAGTGACATCTGCATGGTCGGTATTTGTCTCCCCGACCTTTGATGCTCCCCCAGGTGAACCGAGTTCTATAAAGAATTCTGTATTGATCTTCTTATATCCCTGCCACTGTCCGGGAACGTCATCTTCGTAGTAGATCGCTTCAACTGGACATACTGGCTCGCAGGCTCCGCAATCGACGCACTCATCAGGCTGGATATAGAGCATGCGGGTTCCGTCATAGATGCAATCAACAGGGCACTCTTCTCGGCACGACTTATCTTTCACATCTACGCATGGTTCTGCAATTACATAAGTCACGAAAAGTCCTCCAGGGAGCTTTATAAGGTCAGGAACGGTAGGCGATAATTCTAACCCTGCAAGAGGGCTGTTGCACGATTAGGGTTGGGCTATGGCTTCCATGAGTTTGCGCACGCAGGTAGCGCAGGCGCTCGGCAAGCGAGCCACCATCAGAATCCGTGATAACGATGGAGGTTTTCGAGATCTCGTTGGAGTACTCGAGAGTGAGACCAGCCTTATCAGTCGACGTGGTGAGAGTGTCAGCTTCAATCCCGACGATATCGTCGCTTTTCGCGCCATCCCAGTCTTTAATCGGCGCGATGCGGCTGCGGGTGCTCTCACTCTCTACGACACCATGTCACGAACACAGCGCAGTATTGAAGGTAGCGATGGCCAGGTGCGCATTTACTGCTGTGGCCCCACTGTCTACCGAGATGCCCACGTCGGAAATCTGCGAACCTTTCTCCTCTCCGACTTAATTTCTCGAACACTTCAGCTGACCGGGCTGGAAGTTCAGCTGGTACAGAACATCACCGATGTTGGGCATATGGCCGATGATTTTTCTGATGAGGACAAGATGCTGGCCGAGTCAGCGAAGACGAAGGTTGATCCCTTTGAGATTGCCCGAATATTTGAATCACGCTTCCATCTCGATTTACACCGTCTAAATATTGAGAAGGCAGATTCATACCCGCGAGCATCCGAGAAGATGGCGCAGATGATTTCCTCCATTGAAAAGTTGATTGAACTTAAACATGCTTACGTAGGAAGAGATGGAACGGTGTACTTCGATGCGACATCTTTCCCAGGCTATGGCGCGCTGAGCGGAAATAGACTCGAGGCGCTGAAGCCGGGCCATCGCCATGAATTTACAGATGAAAGCGGCAAACGTTTTCATGCAGATTGGGCTCTCTGGAAATTAGCTGGCTCTCGAACTCAGATGATTTGGGATTCCCCGTGGGGCGCAGGATTTCCTGGCTGGCATATTGAGTGCAGCGCCATGTCTATCGAACTCCTTGAAGGGCGCGTGGATCTCCATCTAGGCGGCATCGATCTGCGTTTTCCGCACCACGAAAATGAACGAGCACAATCCAACGCGCTTACCGGGCGCGAGACAGTTGCTTCATGGGTCCACGGTGAGCATCTTCTCTTCGAGGGAAGAAAGATGTCGAAGAGCGCCGGCAATGTGGTCTTACTCCAAGACATTATCGATCGCGGGCTCGATCCACTCTCTCTACGCTTTGCTCTCTTAGAAAATAGATACCGATCGCAGATGGATTTGAGTTGGGCCTCACTTGAAGCTGCACATGCAACTCTCAAGCGCTGGCGCCAATTACTTGCCGATGCAGGTGACAGCCCTGAAACTAAGTTTGATCAAGAAGTCAGCGATGCCTTAACAACAGATCTTGATACTCCACGAGCTATGCAACGAATCCGTACTATTGAAAAAGATATCACTATCGGTTCTCTCGATAAGCGAGCAATCTTCCTCTTCGCAGATCAGGTATTGGGTTTAGATCTAGACCGTGGAGTCGAAACGAAATCACTTTCTGAAGAATTACAGCAGCTTCTCGATGCTCGAATTGCAGCACGTGCTAATAAGGATTGGGCGCTGAGTGACTCACTGCGTGACCAATTAGCCGATGCCGGGCTGGAAATTAAAGATGGGGCCGAAGGTCAGAGTTGGAGCTGGAAGTAATTTAAGGTCTTTGTAAGAAAGCGATAACTCCAGCGACAAAGCCAATCATCAAGAGCGCACTTCCTGGATTATCGCCTTGAATCAAGAGTTCGTTGCCAGCTCCAAATGAACCTGCTTTACCGATGACAACCATCCACGAAGTGAGCGCATAGAACTTATAGCGGCGTTTTCCATAACGTCGACCGAGATACCAAATTCCTACATAGGTTGCGACAATTCCAACGGCAACTCCCAACGGGGGCAGCGTTTGATGAATAAGAGTTGCCGATACCGCGATTGCAGCTCCGAAGAGAACTGAAAAGAGAAACTTCATCAGGAAAGTGCGATCCCAGCGAAGAGATCGGTTTCATAGCCATGAGAATCGAGCGGCCCAGTCTTCTCGCCTTTTACTAGCGTGTAGTACTCATTTCCCCAGACCTGTTGCCCTAAATTGTTGGAGAGTGCGAAGAATGGGCCATCGACTTGGATCTGCGTCGCATGTGCCCGCATCGCCTCCATCTTCTGTTCCACATAACTATTTCCATCGATGAGAGCATGAACAAAAGAGTCATCTTTTGCGAATGGGAGATCTTCTGCCTTTTCTGCCCCGAAAAAATCTAATCCAAGTTCTTGCATGGAATCGATGCCCTCTTGAATGACAGATCGCGGCATCACGTTCCAGTAAATCTTTGGGATATCCCACTCAGATTTCTCTGCCGCACTCATGGCGACGCGATGTGCCTGAATATGGTCAGGATGGCCATATCCCCCAAATTCATCGTAGGTAATGAGTACGTGGGGTTTTACTTCATCGATGACGCGCACCAAATACTCGGTGGCCTCGACGAAATCTGCCTTCCAGAAGGTATCAGGGCGATTATTGGCTTCCGTTCCCATCATTCCGCTATCGCGATATTGAATGTGGCCTGCGCCTAGGAATCGATGGTCGGTGACACCGAGCGCCTTCATCGCTTCCTGTAACTCGGTGATGCGATGGGCGCCCAATGAATCTGTCTGATGAGCTGCCAGATGTGCTAAATCTGGAAGAAGGACTTCACCTTCTTCACCACGCGTACATGTCACCAAAGTGACCTGAGCACCGAGAGCTGCATACATCGCCATCGTGCTTCCATTGTTGATGGTCTCATCATCAGGATGGGCATGCACAAGAAGTGCGCGGTAACCCTTATAGCTGGTCTGCATTAGTAGACCGGAAGAGTTGTATCGATCTGCTTGGCCCAGGCAATGACTCCACCAGAAACATGTGAAGCATCGGCGAACCCAGCGCCCTTCAAGATAGCTAAGCACTCAGCTGAGCGCACGCCACTCTTGCAGTGAAGCACGATTGGCTTATTGTGCGGCAAGGTAGCAAGGACGCTGCCATCGATAAATCCCTGCTTAGGAATCAAGTGCGCAGTTGGAATATTGACGATTTCGTACTCACTCGGTTCACGGACATCGATGAGATAGAAATCTTCATTCTTATCAATCTTCGACTTGAGTTCTTGCACAGTAATTGTCGAACCAGTGCTGGCTGCTTGAGCTGCATCGGAAAGGGTTCCGCAGAATGCTTCGTAATCTGGAAGCAACTCTTTCTGCGTTGCGTTATCGCTACAGAGTGGACAGTTGGGATCTTTGCGCACCTTGATTTTACGGAAAGTCATATCGAGTGCGTCGTAGACCATTAAGGAGCCGATCAATGGTTCGCCAATTCCAGTCAAGACTTTAATTGCCTCAGTGGTTTGAATCGAACCAATGGTTGCGCAGAGAACTCCAAGAACGCCACCTTCAGCGCAACTTGGAACCATTCCGGGAGGTGGTGGTTCGGGATAGAGGCAGCGATAGCACGGACCGTACTCAGCCCAGAAAACACTCGCCTGTCCATCAAATCTATAGATTGAGCCCCAGACATAAGGCTTTTTGAGAAGAACACAGGCATCATTGACTAAGTAACGAGTTGCAAAGTTATCTGTTCCGTCAACGATGATGTCGTACTGCGAGAATATGTCCATAACATTGGAATTATCGAGGCGAGTCTCGTGAAGAACTACTTTCACATAGGGATTGATCTCTGCAATCTTTTCTTGAGCACTGACGGCCTTACTCTTACCAATATCTGATTGTCCGTGGATGATCTGGCGTTGCAGATTAGATTCATCAACGGTATCGAATTCAACAATTCCGAGGGTTCCAACTCCAGCAGCAGCGAGATACATCAGCGCAGGAGAACCGAGGCCGCCCGCTCCGACACATAAGACCTTTGCATTCATCAATCTCTGCTGGCCGGCCATCGCTACATCAGGGATGATCAAGTGGCGGCTATAGCGGCGAACTTCATCAACGGTCAGCGCAGGTCCTGGCGTAACGAGAGGAGGGGTCTTCATAAAGGCGATTCTGCCGTACTGTGCCTTTCGTGGCTAATTCAGTACGATTCGCATAATGAGTACAGATTCAGTAACCGCAAATAGTTCGCGTTCAGATAAGTCACGACTTCCGCGCGATGAACGCCGAGCAATTTTGCTCTCAGCCGCACTCGAGGTTTTTACCGCCGCTGGTTATCACTCTGCAGCGATGGATGAAATTGCAGATCGAGCTAGCGTCAGCAAGCCTGTCCTCTACCAACATTTTCCTTCCAAACTAGATCTCTACCTCGCAGTTCTTGATCTTCATATCGACTCACTTGTCTATGAAATTCAGAAAGCGATCTCTTCTACTCCAGATAACGAACGACGTGTTCACGTCACCATCGAGGCTTACTTCAACTTCATTGAAAATGAAGGTGAAGCGTTCCGCCTCCTCTTCGAGAGCGATATGAGTGTTGAGCCACAAGTGCGCGAACGACTCAATCGAATGACATATAACTGTGCTGCTGCTGTATCCGGCGTCATTTCAAATGACACCGGACTACCTAAAGAAGCAGCAATGATGTTGGGCGTTGGATTGATTGGTTATGTCCAAGTAACAGCCCGCCATTGGCTTGAGCGCGATAGCAAACTCTCGCGACAGCAGGCTATGGAGCTCGTTGAGAACCTTATGTGGCGTGGAATTTCTGGATTTCCCCGAACGGACGCTTAGCGAATAAGATAGGAGCATGAGTTCAAAGAAATCTGAGAAGGCGTCAAAAGTTCGAATCTCCATTACCAACGTTGGAAGTGAACTCTCTTTTGATTGCCCTTCTACCCCCGCTGAAATCAAGAGCGCAGTTACCGCAGCTCTGACAGCTAACTCCCCACTTGCTCTTCAAGATGTACAGGGACACGAGATCATCGTTCCTGCGGACAAGATTGGTTATGTCGAGATCGGCGAGCCAACTGAACGCCGCGTCGGTTTCGGCGTTGTGTAAGTGAGTCTGACTTTCGCAGATCTTCCTCTTCGCAAGGAGACAATCGCAGCTCTTGCTGAACATGGCTTCACATCTCCCTTTCCTATTCAAGAGATGGTCATGCCGATTGCACTTGCCGATGGCGATGTCATTGGCCAAGCAAAGACCGGCACGGGAAAGACGCTTGCCTTCGGAATTCCTGTCATCGAACGCGTTATTGCACCCAATGATTCTGATTGGGCAGGACTTCCCAATCAAGGTAAACCACAAGTACTTATCGTTGTTCCAACGCGCGAACTCTGTGTGCAGGTAACGAAAGATATTGAAGAGCTCTCCTTTAACCGTGGAATCCGCACACTCGCTGTCTACGGTGGCCGTGCCTTCGAGCCACAAATCGAGGCGCTCAATAACGGTGTTGAAATCGTGGTCGGTACACCTGGTCGTCTTCTCGATCTCTATCGCCAAGGACAGCTAACCCTCAAATTTGTTTCTCGCGTTGTTCTCGACGAAGCAGATGAGATGCTCGACCTCGGCTTCTTGCCTGATGTCGAAAAAATCTTTACCAGTACGCCTGCTCGCCAGCAGACCATGCTCTTCTCCGCCACTATGCCCGGAGATATCATCGCTTTAGCTCGTCGCTTTATGAATCAGCCGGTACATATTCGTACTCAAGATAATGAAGATGAAGGCGCTGTCGTTTCACGTATCAAACAGTATGTAGTTCGCGCCCACGCTATGGATAAAATCGAAATGCTTGCTCGTATTCTGCAAGCAGCTGGCCGCGGGCCCACCATCGTCTTCTGCCGAACCAAGCGAACAGCACAGAAGACATCTGATGATTTGGAAGAACGTGGTTTCCGCGCGGCAACGATTCACGGAGATCTTGGCCAATCTGCTCGCGAGAAAGCGCTCAACGACTTTAAAGCTGGAAAATCAGATGTCCTCATTGCAACTGATGTTGCCGCCCGCGGAATCGATATCGATGGAATTACCCACGTTATTAACTACCAATGCCCGGAAGATGAGAAGACCTACGTTCACCGCATTGGTCGTACAGCGCGCGCTGGGGCAGATGGAATCGCGGTTACCTTTGTCGATTGGGATGAGCTGGCTCGCTGGAAGATGATTGATACAGCTCTTGTACTTGGGTTACCTGAACCTGTTGAGACTTACTCTTCATCAGAGCACCTCTATGAGATGCTCAATATCCCAGCTGGATCAACGGGAAGAATGGTCAAGGCTCCCCCCGTGCAGAGTGAGCGTCCCAAGTCAGACCGTCCCAAGTCAGATAGGCCAAAGGTTGAAAGCGCGCTACCAGCTGCAAAGCCTAAGGAAGATCGCATCAAGCGCGAACGCACCCGCACAAAACGTATCTCTGAATAAGCCCCTGAATAAAACCCAATCCGGATTAAATTTGGCCGGATTAGATTTGGTTAGATTACGTGTGGCTAGGCAGCTGCGAAAGTTTTAATCGCATTTGCCAACATCTGAACTGCAATTGCTGCAAGCAGAAGTCCGGCAATACTTGCAAGAAGTGTCACTCCTGAAGTCTTGATCAATCCGACAATCTTCGTAGATGCCATTAAGACCGTACCAATAATCAAGTGCACCGCCAAGATTGCGATGGCGAGCCCCAAAATCTGAGTATTGGTATCTGCCTTTTGAACATAAATCATGGTGGCGACGATGGCGCCAGGTCCTGCGAGTAGCGGAGTTCCGAGCGGAACCATTCCAATATTATCGCTTGCACTCTCGGTGCCCGTGTTCTTATTTCCTGTAAGAAGTTGCAGCGCAACATAGAGAAGAAGCAACCCACCTGCTGCTTGCAGCGCCTCAATCGATACGTTCATGTAATCGAGAATAAAACGTCCGAAGAGTGCAAAGGTTGCAATGACAAAGAGTGAGACGCCTGCTGCCTGCCAGGCGAGGCGAACTCGCTCACGAGGAGATTTATCACCAACTAGCCCTAAGAAAATTGGGGTTGCACCCGGTGGATCCATAATTACAAAGAGAGTGACAAAAGCTTGCGTTGCGAAGGTAACTGCACCCAATGAATTCATTTTCTTACTACTCTCCGCGCATCCGCCAGTGACTCTAACTCTTCCCATTGTGCCTGACTCGTTGTGTTTTCACCCAATCCATTGAGTTTGCCAGTTCCGTGATAATCACTTGCGCCTGTAATAATAACTTTTAGCTCTTGTGCAATGGAGGTGAGCATCTCTTGCTCCATCGCGTTCTGATCGCGGTGGTGGACTTCAATTCCATTGAGCCCTGCTGCTACAAGATCGCTAAATGTCGATGCGGTAATGATTTCTCCCCGCCTCGAGGCGAATGGGTGAGCAATGACAGCTACTCCCCCGGCTCTTCGGATTACGTCGATGGCATCGACAGGTGTTGGCGCCGCGTGGGTGACGTAATACTTCGAGCCATTGTTGAGCAGATCCAAAAATGCTTCATCTCGACTTGCGACAACTCCATTTGCAACGAGAGCATCGGCTAAGTGCGGGCGACCTACTGTGGCGCCAGCAGGTGCTGCCAGGTAAACATCATCGAGTGAAATATTTACTCCATCTGCCTTTAACAGTTCAACCATCTTGCGCATACGGGGAATACGCGTATCGCGCGAATCAGCCAACATCTGCTGCATCGCGCTATCTTCACCATTGAAAAGTAGGCCGAGCATATGAACGCTGATGCCATCAGTTGTGAGACAGGAAATTTCTGCACCAAGTACCAACTCAATCTGGGGTTGCACCGCAGTAACCGCTTCGCTCCATCCGGCAGTGGAATCATGGTCAGTTATGGCAAGGGTGGTGATTCCTGCCGCTAGCGCCTTCTTGACGAGGGCAAATGGCGAATCAGTTCCATCGCTGCAGGTTGTGTGGGTGTGAAGATCAATCATTCTGCTGTCGCCACACTCTCTGGACGTGTGCGCAATACGACGAGAACGCAACCTAAGAGAATAAGGATTACGCCAGGGATAATCGACAGCGTTGGCTGCTTTCCAATCTTAAATATCAGCGCAACAAGAGCAGCTACTGGAACCTCAAAGAAGACAATCATCGAGACAACGGCAGGTGACACCCGCTTTAAGGTGAGGTTGAACATTGTGTGGCCAAGAATCTGAGCGCCCACAATGAGCCCCAGCAAGATCCACCACTGATGAGCTGCGAATCCAAAGATTTGATACCCAGCAAAGAGCGCCATTGGAAGCGCGGTTGCAGCACAGACAAAGTAACAAATGGTCGTGTACGAAGTTGTTGCAAGAGTTTGCTGTGCCCGCGATCCAATCAACATATATGCAGCTGCAAGGGCACCCGAGATGAGCGCAGCTAAGTCGCCCATAAATGATCTGCGATCGAGTTGCAGATCAATTCCAGTGACAACAAGTACTCCGCTAAAACTAATCAGCATTCCAAGCCAAGCTTTCTTTGGAATATGTCCGCCTGTTAACTTTACGAAGAAGGCGGCAAAGATTGGCTGCGTCGCAACAATCGCCGTTCCGGCGGTGACACTTGTCCATCGCATAGAGAGAAAGAAGCCAACAAAGTGGATTGCCAGAACAACGCCAGCCAACACCGCCCATTTGACGCCCGTGCGATCTAATTTATGTCGGAGAGCAAAGGGCAGGGTCACTAACGAACCGCCCAGATTTCGCCAGAAGATGAGGGTCGGAACTGGCATCGTGCTGAGAGCAATGAGTGGTCCTGATGAACCAATGCCAAAAATTCCGATAATGAGGCGGATGAGGTCGGGCCGTGCGGGTAGTTCGGTGTGGTTGTGAACCGTTACTTTCTGGGCCTCGGACATGAGGCAAACCTAGTCGATACCTCAAGGGTTACTCTTATCCCATGAGCGGAAATAACATCAATCGCATATTTCTCGCCCGTCTTGCTGGAACTGCAGTCTTTGACCCAAATGGGGATCCTGTTGGCAAGGTGCGCGATGCTGTCGCGACCCTACGTTCTAATAACCAATCACCACGTGTGCTTGGCCTCGTAGTTGAAGTGCCGCTACGTCGTCGCGTCTTTGTTCCCATCACTCGTGTCACCTCCATTGAATCTGGCGCAGTAGTCATCACCGGGCTTCTCAATATGCGTCGCTTCGAAACCCGCGCCGGAGAATTATTGGTCTTGGGAGATCTCCTCGATCGCACAATTTCATTGGTTGAAAATGACGAATCCGTTCTTGTTGAAGATATGGGAATGGAACAGAATCGCACTGGAGATTGGCTGATTACCCGCGTCCACATTATGCGCAAAGGTCGAGGTCTTCGACGTAAGGGAGCAACCTCAACTGTTGCTTGGGAAGAAGTCATCGGGTTTGCCCAACATGAAAATGATCAGGGCGTCTCTAATCTTCTGGCCACCCTCAGCAATCTGCGCGCTGCAGACCTTGCTGCAGTAATTCAAGATCTTGCCCCAAAACGACGCGTGGAAGTTGCGCGCGCCCTCGATGATGAGCGCCTCGCAGATGTCCTCGAAGAGATGGATGAGTCAGAACGTGTAGCGCTCCTTGCTGAACTCGAAGGCGAGCGAGCTGCAGATATCCTCGAAGAGATGGATCCAGACGATGCCGCTGACTTGCTCCGTGAAATTGGCGAAGAGCGCGCGCAAGAACTCATCGGTTTGATGGATCCGGAAGATGCCGAAGATGTACTTCGTCTGATGACATATGAAGATTACTCAGCTGGCGGAATGATGACGACTGAACCTATTGTGATGTCAGCGGATTACACAGTTGCTGATGCACTCGCCGCCGTTCGTCAGAGTGAGATTTCACCGGCGTTGGCCTCACAGGTCTTTATCGCTCGCCAACCGCTGGAAACACCTACTGGTCGATTTATCGGAATGGTCCATTACCAGCGCTTATTACGCGAACCACCTTCAACGCTGCTTGGTTCTATCGTTGATACCAATACGCAAGGAGTAAATCCCGACGCATCGTTGCATGCTGTTTCGTCATACTTAGCTAGCTATAACTTGCTCTCACTGCCAGTCGTTGATGCCAATGACCGTCTCTTGGGCGCGGTTACTGTCGATGACGTGCTCGATCACTTGTTGCCTACAAATTGGCGCCACGATCACAGAGATTCAGCTACTACTACTGCAGCTCTCGAGAGCATCGGTACTAATTTTACTGAAACTCTCACTGGGGAGGCATAACGATGGCACGTAACCACGGCTTAGATACTCCGCGCGAGACGCGTCGCTCCCTTCGCGGCAATATCGATCCAGAGACTTTCGGTCGTCTCTCCGAACGTTTCGCTCGCTTCTTAGGAACTGCGCGATTCTTGGTCTACATGACCGCCTTTGTTTTCAGCTGGGTACTGTGGAACACACTGACCCCTGAATCACTACGTTTTGATACCTATCCCTTTATCTTCTTAACGTTGATTCTCTCGCTCCAAGCATCGTATGCAGCACCATTGATTTTGCTTGCCCAGAATCGTCAAGCAGACCGCGACCGCATTGCACTCAATGAAGATCGAGCGCAGAATGCACGCAGCATTGCAGATACTGAATATCTCACTCGCGAACTTGCAAGTCTACGTATCGCTCTAGGAGATGTAGCTACTCGCGATTACTTGCGCAATGAACTTGGAGATTTAGCAAAAGAGATTGTTGCAGAGTTACGCAAGCCCGAGTCTGACGCCAAGTAGCGAGTTTTCGCGCACAATCAGTTTTGCAACAATCTCAGTAATTGCTTGAGCGCTCGGACTTTCAGGTGCAGAAAGAACTACTGGTGCGCCGGCATCTCCACCTTCGCGTAGTTCGGGGCTAAAGGGAATCTTGCCGAGTAGCGGCACATCGGCTCCGACGAGTTGAGAGAGACGGCGCGATGTTTCTTCTCCTCCCCCTTCTCCGAAGAGTGAGGTGAGTTCTCCACATTTTGCGCATGGGTATGCCGACATATTTTCGATCACACCGATAACGCGTTGATGGATTTGATGGGCAATTCTTCCGGCGCGCTCTGCAACCTCTGCCGCAGCGATCTGTGGGGTTGTGACAACAACGATTTCTGAAGATGGAACGAGTTGGCCGAGAGAGATAGCTAAATCTCCGGTTCCTGGAGGCAGATCGATATAGAGAAGGTCGAGATCTCCCCAGTAAGCATCAGATAAGAGTTGTTCGAGGACTCGATGAAGAAGTGGTCCACGGTAAGCGATGGCATCTGAACGCTCAGGCTTAAACATCTCCATGGAGACTGTCTTTACTCCAAATGATTCAAGTGGGATAAACATCTGATCGATTGCAGTGGGGCGCTGGCCAATCAAACCCATGAGGCGAGGAATGGAGTGGCCGTAAACATCGGCATCAAGGATTCCTACTCGCAAACCTTTCTGCGCAGATGCGACTGCCAGGTTTGCTGTCAATGAAGATTTTCCTACTCCACCCTTTCCGGAGGCGACACCAATTACTCGAGTGAGTGAATCTTTCTGTGCAAAAGAGATAAAACTTTCGCGACCATTGCGGAGCAACTTCTTGATATTGGCACGCTGTTCTTCATCCATAACACCGAAGGAAATTTCCACAGATTCGATACCATCGACCGCAACGACTGCACTCTCGATATCTTTCTGAAGGCGATCTTTCATGGGGCAACCAGAAATAGTCAGGAGAATTTCGAGGCGGGCAGTTGACCCGGCGATATCAACAGATTTGACCATTCCTAGTTCTGGAAGAGCGCGGTGGAGTTCGGGATCCTGAACAGTTGCTAGCGCTGCGTGAACGGATTCAAGGATCGTCATAGTAAATCTGGGTCGATCTTTACATTCGACTTAGCTCGAGACGATGGAGTCTCTTCATCGAGCACGCTCGATAACTGCTTCTGGATAAATTTCTTGGGGTTGAGATCTTCAGGTTTGAGATCTTCAAAACCTGGACCGAGATTCACTTTGAGGTCATTGGTGGCATTTGTTGCCATCTCGCGAACGCGCTTCAGAAATTTGGCAGCTTCTACAGCAAAGGATGGCAGGCGCTCAGGCCCGATAAGAATCATCGCAAGCACGGCAAGGCCAAGTATTTCGCCGGCACCAAAATCAAAGAACATAATACCTAAACCCTACCCCGCTACTGCGATGCCGTCAGCGTGAGGGTAGCTGTCTTACTTTCGCTCCCACGCTTGTAGGTAAGAACGATGTTATCTCCCACGTTAAGAGCGCGGATAGTCACAATGAGTTCTTCTGGCGATGTAATGGGTCTGCCATCAATTGCCGTGATAATGTCGCCAGATTTAAGCCCTGCCTTTGCAGCTGGACCGCCCGGCAGGATCGCCTTTGCATTCTTTGCAATGAGAGCGCCCTCGCCTGAAAAATTCATATCTACAGAGATGCCCATAACTGGGTAGGTGGCTTTGCCATTCTTAATCAACTGATCTGCAGTCTTGCGCGCTTGGTTGATGGGAATTGCAAAGCCCAATCCGATAGAGCCGGGTTGCGATCCAAAATTTGTTCCGAGAGATGCGATTGCAGAGTTCACTCCGACTACCGATCCGGTTGCATCAACGAGGGGTCCTCCAGAATTTCCAGGATTGATTGCCGCATCTGTCTGCAGCGCATTGATAAATGAGTTCTCCGAAGCCGACTCCCCTGCAGTAACGGCGCGATTCTTGGCAGAGATAATTCCAAGTGTGACAGTGCCTGTAAGTCCAAGAGGAGATCCGATTGCAATAACTGAATCGCCCACTGCAACTTTGTCGCTATCTCCAAATTGCAGAGCCTTCAATGAGGCGCCAATAATCTTGAGTACGGCAAGATCATATGAACTGTCCCGGCCCACGACTTTGGCAGCAAATGACTTGCCATCGTTGAGACGAACGGTGATTGTGCCGCCGCTGGTAACGGAGGAAGCAATCACATGATTATTAGTGAGAATGTAACCACTGCTATCGATGACAAAGCCTGAACCGGTTGCCCCGCCATCTTTGGATTCAGCTTCGATGGAGACGACAGAAGGCAGGACCCGCTGCGCGATTTCAGCGACCGATCCAGCAGGGCGTTCGATAGTTGATGTTGATTTAACAAGATTCACTGAGTGGCCAAAGAGTGAACCAGATGACGATGCACCGAGTGAGCCAGCAATAACACCCACGAACAACGCGAGCACAATTGCTGATCGGAGAGTGATGCGTTTATTGAGACCGCTATGGCTTGGGGCAACCCACCAAGGACCATCGCTATTCATGCTCATGACGACATTCTCCTACAACTTAGTTGCAAGCAGTAACCCATCACCCGTTGGGATAAGCGAACTCACCCAAGAGTCAGAACCACCTTTAATGGTTTTCCCAGCCTCGCGCAGGGCAATGGTCTTGGGGTCACGTTGGGCGGGATCTTGAACCTTTGAGCCACCAAAGAAATTATCGATCACCAATACTCCACCACTTCGCAATATGCGGTGAGCTTCAGAAATTGCAAAGCCTAAATCTTCTGGATTGTGGCGATACACCACTAGGTCATAGGCCCGATCGGTGAGTTTGGTCATTACATCCATCACCGAATTTGTAATAAATCTAAAACGAGATTGAGCGATGTCGGCGTCGGCAAGTGCTAATTTTGCAATTGTTGTATGTTCCATTTCATCATCTATCGATGTCAAGGTTCCGCTAGTAATCATTCCCTCTAGAAGCCAGAGAGAGCCAACGCCTGATCCAGTGCCAATCTCTACAACAGATTGCGCTTTGAGTTGATGAGCTAGGTAGCGCAGATAACTACCTGTTCCGGGAGTTGCATCAATCGTTCCGAGCTCAAGTCCACGAGCGCGCGCTGCAACCTTTACCGCATCCTCTGCAATAAAGGTTTCTGCATAAGAGTGCGGATTGATGATCATGAGAGGGACAATATCCAATCGATGAAGAAACGCACGCCGAATCCGGTGCCGCCTTTCGCATTTTCTCCTGAATCTGTCTCGCTACGTGCAGTACCTGCAATATCAAGGTGGACCCAACGAGAATCTCCGACAAAGTGCTCGAGGTACAATGCTGCTGTTACAGATCCAGCCGAGTAATCGCCCTTATCTGCAGCATGGTTAAGATCTGCGACATCGCTTGCAAGTGAATCTTTGTAATCATCAATGAGCGGCATATGCCAGACACGTTCGCCGGAAGATTCACCGACAGCAACCAGCTCTTGTGCCAGCTTCTCATCTCGCGTGTAGAGCGCGGCATATTGCCGTCCTAAGCCAAGGGTTGCAGATCCTGTAAGGGTTGCGATGTCGAAGAGATAATCAGGATCTAAATTTTCAACGGCATAGGCAAGCCCATCGGCGAGAACGAGCCGTCCTTCCGCATCTGTATTGATAATTTCAACTGTTGTGCCACCGTACTGAGTAATGACATCCGATGGACGTTGCGAAGTACCAGAGAGGGCATTTTCTGCACACATCATTAGAACGGTTACCTTCACTTGCGGTTGCAAATCTGGAAGCGCACCGATTGTTGCAAGCGCTGCCGCTGCCCCTGCCATATCGCTCTTCATCGCTGTCATAAATTCATATGGGCGCTTCAGTGAAACCCCACCTGTATCAAAGGTGATTCCCTTGCCGACAATAACAATGTGGGGAAGCGCCGCAGCTGAGCGTGACTTTCCCTTTGGAATATAGGTAAGTTCGATAAATCGTGGTCCTGGCTTGGGAGATGAATTTCCAACTGCGCGCAGGCCACCAAACTGTGCAAGATCTTTACCTGCAAGTACGGATATTGCTAAACCTTTTTCATCAGCTAATTTCTTAGCTTCTTGCGCCATCCAGAGGGGGTTCTTAATATTTGCTGGCGTGTGGATCAGATCGCGCGCTGTGTAGAGTGCGCGCGCAATAACACCTGCTTCAGCAACTGATGCAGCATCCTTCGTTGCAAGCGCAATGGTGGCAATCTCGGCAGGTTTACCGGTCTTCAGATTCCAGGTGTAGGCGCCGAGAAGAATCGAGACTCCATGGGCGCGGATTTCGCCACGAGTTTGTGCAACAAGTGAAACAAGTTCAAGCGCCTTGCCGCGAACTTTGCGACCTAAAGCTGCGCCAGCAGCGCGGAGAGATGCAAGTGAGCCATCGCCCACTGCGACCAGATAGAGACGATCAACCGAGGAAGCTGCGTGCATCACAGGAATTTCATAGAGCTCGCCAGCTTTGCCAGATGGCTGGAAGAAGGAGATTTCATCTACCAGGTCGACTTCATAGTATTTCTCTATAGCCAAAATCAACCGGGCATTTCCGACGAGTTCAATCTTCTCTTCGCCACTCTTTGTAAAACCAAGAGCGAGAACATCTGCGCTAACCAGAGAATCTATCTCAGGTGAGATTGTGTGAAGAATTTTGGAAAATCCGCTCTACTTCTTAATAAGCAAGACAGCGGCACCGAGTGCCGCACTGAGGTTGTTGGCTTCCTGTGGATTGAGTTCAACCACGAGACGTCCGCCACCTTCGAGAGGAATTCGCATCACGAGGGAGCGCGCTTCCTTTGTGACTTCCATTGGTCCATCACCGGTGCGAGGTTTCATAGCTGCCATGGTGAGGACTCCTTATAATTTTTGACTTCGGACGAGGAAAACTTTCCGAGGAAAGTCACAGGGAGAAGTATCTCGCAGATTGAGCCGGGGGTGAAATCGGCAAATGTGGGGATTTAAAGCCCTAAGGCGCCCTTAATTCGCGCCTTTCCAGACTCAATAACCACAATTACCGCGCCTTCAGGCACTGATAGAAGGGTTGCAATTTCGCTACTTGATTGTGAGCGCAGGTAATGCAAGGTCAGAATGATTCTCTCTTCTTCAGGAAGAGAGGCGAGCAGATCAGCCAGGGTAAGTGGATTACGTGCGCTGCTCATAGGGATAGAGGTTACTCGCTTGAATCTTAAAGATGGAGGGGAAAAGGGTGACTTATCTGAAGGAGCGTGCAAATCGTGCAAGAGATATGCGAACGCCTATATAAAGCGCTGGGGCAACAAGATAGAAGATGGCTTTTGGCGCCTCGATAGTTTCTGACCAGTCAAATCGTGTCGCGTTGCTTCCTTCTTCAGTAAGTTGAAATGAACCACTTCCCTTAAGAATCTTTCCCACATGTGCAACATCGCATCGATGAGGTGGTTGCCATTGCGTCACTGTCATCAGATCGAGGAGCCCGAAAGATTTAAAATGTGGATAGAACTTATGCAGAGGTCCGGTAAATGCGGCAATCGATGTTCCAACGCCTTCTGAGATATCTGATGTCACCCACACGCGTGTCTGCAACATCCATTCTCCTTGCGACTGCCAATCAGCAATTTTCTGCCACACATCAGCGCGAGGTGCAGGAACTGAAAGACTTATGGAGAGGGTATTACTTGCCATGTGCTACCAAGAGGGCTTCTTCTACTGTCGTTGCCCAATGGATCAAATCGCGCATGCCAGGCTTTACAAAATTTTCATTTTCTAAATGTTCAACGAGGGCATGGAGCGGTTGATACACACCGTGCGGATCAAGAATAATCACAGGCTTGTCATGAAATTTTAGATATCGGCCAACCCAGATTTCAAAGAGCTCCTCGAGCGTTCCAAGGCCTCCGGGCAGAGTAATAAATGCATCAGATAAATCTTCAATCTTTGCCTTACGGGTACGCATTGAATCGACCACGATCAGTTCATCGCTTTCATGATCTGCAAATTCAATATCTACCAATTTCTGAGGAATAATTCCTATCGTGCGCCCACCTTTGCTGCGTGCACCTCTGGCGATAGCGCCCATGGCAGAGATATGTCCGCCACCTGAGACGAGCTCTGCCCCGCTGCCAGCAATTCCTGCGCCGAGGTCGAAGGCTAAATCGATAAATTTGCTATCAATTGTTGGTGATGATGAACAGAACACTGCAATGCGCATGTGGCACAGGATAGGGGTTAGGCTTAGAACATGTCTTCTTTAGCTCACGGCCATGGAATTGCAACTCTTGCAGGTTCGACAGTTCTCGATGTCTGGTTTCCTGCACCTGCTCTCGGTGCGCTCACTGGAACACCAGATACTGCACTCCAAGCAATGGTTGGCAGTGATGATGTGCGCGGGGTAACTCGTGAAATCGTTTCTCTTGAAATTGATCTCACCGTTGCTCCCCAAGATGCCAAGGATGCATACCTGCGCCTTCACCTGCTTTCACACCGATTGGTAAAGCCCCACGGTCAATCGCTCGATGGAATCTTTGGATTACTCACCAATGTGGTGTGGACATCAGCTGGTCCATGTGCGACAGAAGGATTTGAAATAACTCGTGCAAAACTTAAGGCGAAGTACGGTCATGTAACTGTCTTGAGCGTAGATAAATTCCCACGTATGGTCGATTACGTTATCCCAACTGGAGTGCGTATTGCAGATAGCGATCGCGTACGACTAGGTGCATATTTATCATCCGGAACAACGGTCATGCATGAAGGTTTTATCAACTTCAATGCCGGAACTCTTGGAACTTCAATGGTCGAAGGTCGCATCTCGGCAGGTGTTCTTGTTGGCGATGGCACCGATGTCGGTGGTGGCGCTTCGATTATGGGAACCCTCAGCGGTGGCGGAAAAGAAGTTATCTCTATTGGTGAAAAGTGTTTACTCGGCGCCAACTCAGGGCTAGGAATCTCACTAGGAGATAACTGTGTCATTGAGGCAGGTACTTATATCACCGCAGCAGCAAAGGTGAAGTTGCCTGATGGTGAAATCGTTAAGGCGGGCACACTTTCTGGTGCAAGCAACCTTCTCTTCCGCCGCAACTCACTTACTGGCGGTCTAGAAGCTGTGATGCGTACCGGCACATGGGCCGGACTCAACTCCGTCCTTCACGCTAACTAGAAAGTTTCTTACCCCAGTTGAAAGTATGGGGACGGAATCTTCGCGCGACTTCTAAAGGTATCCCCCCGCAATAATTTTGTAGATCCATTACTTGAAGTTCCCTTGATATAGGTAACAGCGCCTGCGCTATTGCGAGAGATGATTTCCAGCGAAATCACATCAGGAAGCAGAAATGCAGTAGCTACTAACGCTTGAGTCGAAGACGCTTTCCACGTAGCGAAGCGAGGATTTACTTTGGGATCTAAACCTGCCGGATCTGCAACCGATTGCGTGTATGACGTTGGTTGGCCCCAGGCATCGAGAGTTGACTGTGTGGCACCACCAGAAGATGAGAAGTAGTACGCCTGGATTGGCTTGCCGTTAGCGAGGATTGCCAGGCTGGTCGAAGTATCGATAGTTGTGCGCATTACCGCCGACTTCCAGAGTATTCCAATCTTGGCTTCGCTCTCTTTTGAGTACCCAACGAAATTTTGATCTGCAATATGTGAATAGACATGGCAATCACAGCTGGGTTTTAGGACACCTAGCTTTGAGAGCGCATAGGAACGTGAAGCAATAATCTGAGCTTCCAAAGCTGCAGCGGGCCAGGCTGATGACATCTCGCTAATTCCCCACAGATATTCATCATGAAGGCTGAGTGAATTTGTTACCTCTATCGCCCCTTTCACAACCTTTACCTGAATCTGACCGTAGCGATACTTCGCTGCGCTACCTGGTTGTGAAAATGTCAGCAGAACGTTGGGACCAGTCCAGCGAATAGTGAAACTCTTGCCTGAAACTGGACCTGTCATCACGTTATTGGCATCGAGGCGCAGGGAGGCTTTTTGTTTACTTGTAAAAGTTACAAGTGGTGCAAGCTCTGTTGGTCCAACAATCTCTCCTGGATAAATCTGAATGAGCGAATCGGGAGTTGAAGATACAAAAGAGATAGAGCGGAGCAAGTGACCAATATTGACTCGGATAGTGTGAGTATCAACTACCGGTGCAATCACGACATCTTTGTAATAGTAATTCAGGATCGCAGTTGCGCTCTCACCAGCTTGGGCCTTAGCACGAGCACCAAATTGGCTCATGCCAACGCCATGTCCATATCCTGAACCAGAGAATGCGAAGGATTGTGGAGCTTCCGCGCTTGCGTGGGGAATAGCTAATACTGTGAAAAGAACGAAGAGAAGAGATTTATACATCCTCATCAGATGATGCGCTCTTTCTTGCATCTACAAATTCGCGATATGCCGCGATTACTTCAGATGGCTTTCCGCGCATCATCAGCTTACCTTGATTAAGCCAGACAACTTCATTACAAATATCTTCGATGGTGGCAAGAGCGTGGCTCACTAAAATTAAGGCGCGATCTGAGGTGCGCAACTCTTTAATACGATTGAGGCTCTTCTCTTTAAACTTGGCATCTCCTGTGCTGAGCGCTTCATCGATAATCAAAATATCTGGCTCGACAACAGCTGCCACAGAGAAGGCCAGGCGGGCATACATTCCCGATGAGTATGTCCGCATAGGAGCATCGATGGCTTCACCGAGTTCTGAGAAATCAGCGATTGCATCGAAGCTGGAATCAATTTCATCTCGTGACATTCCTGCTGCTAGCCCACCTAAGTAGACGTTATCGCGGCCAGTCATTGCCGGATTGAAGCCAACGCCCAGAGCAAGCAAGGTACTGACGCTTCCGTAGACTTCAACGCGTCCCTGCGTTGGCGGCACAATCCCGGAGATAACTCGCATCAGCGAAGATTTTCCCGCCCCGTTAGACCCAATAATTCCAAGAACTGTTCCGTAGTGGACATCGATAGAGACATCGTTGAGTGCGCGAACTATGCGTGTGTGTTTCTTTCCACGGCCCAGCGTTTTCAGGCGCGCTTTGAGGGTCGGCTTCTTGTCGATGGAAGTTGTGTAAGTAAGACCGAGATCTTTCACCGAGACAGCGATGCCGTGGGGAGAATGTTCGTGGTTAAAGTCGGACAGCGAAATCACGCTCCCTCGATAGGAAGAAATATGTCCCTGTGACGAAGAGGAATAGCGCCCACACACTGGCGTGGATCAGTCCACGAAGAGACGGGGCTTCTGCATGAACAACGACTCGTGACCATGAATCGAGAAGGAAGAAGATCGGGTTAGCAATCTCAAGCGTCTTAATGCGATCTGAAATACTCGATGCTTCATAGAGAATAGGCGATAAGTAGAGCAAGCTGCGCGTGAGATAGGGAAGCATGCTTGAGATATCACGGAAATAAACGTTGATACAGGAAATCAAGATTGCCATGCCGAGTGCCATCACAAGCGCGATGAGAAGAATAGGTATCACCCACAGCATCTGCCATGAATAAGGCAGACCAATTACTGCATGGATGATGGCAGAGACAATGAGGGTTGGAATAAATTTAAAGAGGGCGATAACAGTTGCTGAGATAGGCAACATCACACGCGGAAAAGATGTATTGAGAATTAGCCTCTGTCCTGAAGTAATCGCTTTAACGCCGCCAGTCAGGCTATTGGCGATAAGATAGAAGAGGAAGAGGCTTGCAGTCAGATGTCCAAAGCGAGCTGCATCGCTATTTCCACCGATGACATAGATTAAAAGGAAGTAGACAGCTGATAAAAGTAGTGGATTTAAAATGAGCCAGAGTTGGCCAAAGAGTGAGCCGTAATTCTGTTCGCGTAGTTCAGAGCGGGAGAATTCGGAGATAAAGGTACGTCGGCTCCAGAGCGAGCGCAGATATGGGCGCATGGGCGGAAGGCCGGCCCGAAATGGCTCATAGACGACTACAGGATTCTCCACGTGCGAAAGGCTACCGCAGTGCAGGTGAGCTTATTCAGATGCGGGAACGAGAGTCTTTGGTGAAGAGATAAAACCTGCGCCCCACGCGAAGTGCATCGTAGGAATGACAGCTAAAAGGAGCAGATATTCGATAAACGATCGTGCAATTGTGATTGATGCCAACAGTACGAAGAGAATGTATATCGCTGCTGGGATTAAGAGAACGGGTGCAAAGATTCCGGCAATCAGTGAGGCTGTGAATCCCAGCAGTGCAAATGGTGGTGCAAGATAGCGATAATTAATAGTTCCGCTGTGGCGACGTGAAACTACTCTGCGCCATCTTCCGTATTCAAAATATTGCTTTGCTAATGCGCGCACTGTTGGACGTGGGCGGTAGGTCACATGCAGACGTGGGTCAAAGTAGATAACCCCTCCATTTTCACGGAGTCGAAAGTTGAGCTCCCAATCTTGCGCGCGCGTAAATCGTTCATCAAATCCACCCACAGCAAGGAGCGCTTCGCGTCTAAATGCCCCGAGATACACAGTATCTACCTCGCCAGCTTGACCACCTGTATGAAATCTTGATGCTCCCACGCCAAGTGAGCTACGCATTGCGCCGGCAACAGCTCTTTCAAATCGAGTGGTACCTACTGCTGCCATTACGCCACCAACGTTTACTGCACCAGTTGTATTGAGAATTTCTACTACGAGCCTGAGGTAATCGTTAGGAATCTGGGCATGGCCATCAACGCGCACAATGACGGGGCTCTGTGATTTATTTAGCGCCAGATTGAGCCCTGCGGCAGTGCGCCCGGTTGGATTATCGACAAGAACAATTCGAGAATCTTTAACTGATAACTCTTCTGCTATAGCGAGCGTGCGATCGCGAGATGGACCGATGGCAAGGATTACCTCAATCTCTCCGCGGTAATCCTGAGAAAGTATTGAGGAAAGAGCGCTCTCTAGATGTGCTTCTTCATTAAGAACAGGCAAGATGACGCTAATGGCAGGATGCGGTGAGCCAATTAACTCCTGTGGTGGTGTCGCCATAACCCCTCAACGCTATCGTCCAAGTACCCTACGGATGTGAATTCATCCCGTGCAATTCGAATTATTACATCACTCTCCCTGGGTGTTGTAGTGATTGCATCGCTTTCCTGGCTGGGATTGGGTCAAGTCAGTGGGCAAATTTCTCGCATCGATGTCTTTGGCGCCTTGAAAGATCGTCCCGAAAAAACCTCTCGCGCCCTGAACTACCTTGTCGTTGGTTCAGATACTCGCGAAGGTCTGACAAAGGCGCAGATTAAGGCGCTTCGAGTGGGCAGTACTGCCGTTGCAGCTGGTGGGCGTTCTGACACCATGTTGCTCGTTCATATTTCGAAGGCGCGTGATGCGGCATATATCGTCTCTATTCCACGCGACACATTGGTAAATATTCCAGCTCACCGGAGCCAGGATGGAACGCGCGATATCCCAGAGCGTGCTGGCAAAATTAATGCCGCATTCGCATTCGGTGGAGCACCACTTCTTATTCAAACTATTGAAGCGAAGACAAATCTCAAGATAGATCACTACGTTGAAGTGAGCTTTGCTGGATTTACTGGAGTCGTCGATGCGCTTGGCGGAATTCAAGTCTGCTCTAAAGTTGCCATTAACGATCCAAAGAGCCACCTCATTATGAGCGCTGGATCTCATGTGCTTGATGGAATTGAGGCGTTGAAATATGTGCGTACTCGTGACTTTGACGGTCGTGGAGATATCGGACGTATGGAGCGCCAGCAGCAATTTGTGAGTGCTGTTCTGAGAAAAGCTACAAGTACCGGAGTTCTACTCAATCCAATCAAGCTTGCAAAGTTTTATAACGCCACCATCTCAACTGTGAAGATGGATTCATCTGTGAATAAGGGTGATCTCCTTACCCTTGCAAAGCAGATGCGCAATCTCTCATCCGGAAATGTGCGAACTCTCACCGTGCCGCTCTCTGATCCCAATGGCAGCTACCCAGGTGTTGGCTCAGTTGTAATCTGGGATTCGGTACTAGCAACTGATCTATGGACGCGGATACGTAATGATGAAGCGCTCGTAGAGACCATTAAGCCATCGGCAAAGGCGACAACGAGCCCGGTAATGGTTGACAAATTTAAGACGAAAACTGCTGCAGAAAATCCATGTGCGACCTCGAAATAACCCTTAATTTCCAGATTTCAATTGACCCTGCAATAGACTCTCTCGCATGACTCTGAAGCTTTCCGTAATTGGTTGTGGCTACTTGGGCGCAACCCACGCAGCGTGTATGTCCTCACTCGGTTTTGAAGTAATCGGAGTAGATACCGATCAGAGCAAGGTAGACCTTCTCTCTCGCGGTGAACTCCCCTTCTACGAACCAGGTCTTGACACTCTTCTCGCCGCTGAGATGAAGACAGGTCGCCTCTCTTTCACCACCGATTTCTCAGCAGTTGCAGATGCAGATGTTCACTTCATCTGCGTGGGAACTCCACAAAGTAAGGAAGGGCTTGCTGCAGATCTCACCTATGTGAAGTCATCTGTTGCCGCTATCGCTCCCTTCCTTAAAGAAGGTTCATTGGTTGTAGGAAAGTCCACTGTTCCAGTGGGAACAGCGCAACTCCTCCGTGATCAACTATCAACGTCTGCCCCGCAGGCCGACCTTGCCTGGAACCCTGAGTTCCTGCGCGAAGGTTTCGCTGTCGAAGATACCTTGACCCCCAATCGCTTGGTCGTTGGAGTTGCAAATGACCGCGCTGAAGAGATTCTCAAAGAGGTTTACAAACCGATTATCGATCTAGGCACTCCGTGGATTCGCGCGGATCTGCCCACTGCAGAACTTGTCAAAGTTGCCGCGAACTCATTCCTTGCCACAAAGATCTCATTTATCAATGCGATGGCTGAAGTCTGCGAAGCAGCTGGCGGAGATGTCACCGTTCTTGCTAAGGCAATCGGATATGACCCGCGTATTGGCAATCGCTTCTTACAGGCAGGGATCGGTTTCGGCGGAGGGTGCCTGCCTAAAGATATTCGCGCATTTATGGCGCGCGCCCAAGAACTTGGAGCTCATCAAGCTCTGGAATTCTTACGTGAAATCGATGCAATTAACTTACGTGCCCGTCAGCGCGTTATCGATGTAGTGCGCGCAGACCTTTCCGAAGATCTCACTCAATACAAGATTGCCGTTCTTGGTGCGACATTTAAGCCTGATAGCGACGATGTTCGCGACTCCCCAGCTCTCGATATCGCAGCGCAGCTTCAAGCAGCTGGTGCACAAGTTGTTGTTCACGACCCTAAAGGCATCGAACCTGCGCGCAAACGTTTCCCAAATCTTGATTACCAAGAAAAGGTGGTCGATGCCGTCAAGGGCGCCGATGCAATCTTGCATCTGACGGAATGGAAGGAATATCGCGAACTTGATCCCTCAGTTATTGGGCAGCTTGTGAAGCAGAAATTCCTTATCGATGGCCGCAATATGTTAGATCGTAATAAGTGGCGCGCAGCGGGCTGGCGCGTACACGCGCTAGGTAGAACTGATTAGGGTAGAACTGACTAAAAACCAGTCTTTGCATTGCGACGGACGCTCAATTGAGCGCCCTTTGCCTTTGCTTCATCCGTGAGCTCTGAGAGTTGAAACTCGATCTTCTTAGCAACCGCGGCATCTGATGAGCCGATGATACGCGCTGCCAGAATTCCTGCATTCTTAGCATTATCTATTCCGACAGTTGCAACTGGGATACCGCCTGGCATCTGAACGATGGAGAGAAGTGAATCCATTCCCTCAAGATTCTTCAGTGAGACCGGAACTCCAATGACAGGAAGCGTTGTAAGAGATGCAACCATTCCTGGCAGGTGCGCTGCTCCCCCAGCTCCAGCAATAATTACCTTGTAACCCTTTGCAGCTGCTGTCTTTGCAAAATCAACCATCTCTTCCGGCATGCGGTGTGCTGAAATAACATCTGCGTTATAGCTAATGCCAAATGAATCGAGGGCTTTAGCTGCTTCCTCCATGACTGGCCAATCTGAGTCTGAGCCCATGATGATTGCTACATCTTTACGATCACTCATCGATAGCTCCACTCATATAGTCACGTGCATGCTGCACATCTGAAGTTAACTGTAGAAGGTCAGAACCCACGGCTGTGACATGGCCAATCTTGCGCCCGGCTCGGACTTCCTTCTTATAGTGATGGAATTTCAGGTCAGGGTTGCGCGCCATGAGATGAAGGTAGGGGCGATACATATCGGTCTTCTCGCCACCCAAGATATTTCCCATCACCGCGTACTCGGTGGTCATGGATGGATCTCCGAGTGGAAGATCCAATATCGCCCGAAGATGTTGTTCGAATTGACTGGTACGTGATCCATCAATAGTCCAATGCCCAGAGTTATGCGGGCGCATAGCAAGTTCGTTGATGTAGAGGTGATCGCCTTTCACAAACATCTCAACAGCCATAACTCCAACAACACCAACTTCTTGTGCGATATCGAGGGCTAGTTTCTGTGCCTTCTCGGCCAACTCGGTGGAGATATTCTGCGCAGGAGAGATTGTGAGGGTGCAGATGCCATCTTCTTGCACAGTTTCAGTAGGAGTCCAAGAAGTTGCTTGGCCATGAGGAGATCGCGCAACCATGACTGCTATCTCTGCATCAAAGGAGATGAGTTCTTCAATCAGAAGCTGTGGGGATGTCTTCAGGACTTCAGCGAGCTCATCTTGCGAATTAATCTTCCACACACCACGTCCGTCGTAACCTCCAGATATCGTCTTAGCAATCAAGGGATAGCGCTCGATATCTGCCGTTGTTGTTACAACTTTCCAGGTGGGTGCTGGGTATGAACGTAACTTCTGACGCATCTCAGCCTTATCTTGCGAATAAATAAATGCCGATGATGGCGGATAAACCTTTACTCCATCGGCCTCTAAGCCTTTGATAACTGAAAGCGGAACTAACTCATGTTCGAAGGTGATCACATCGCACAAGGCTGCAAATTTCTTAAGTGATTCGAGATCGGCGTAGTCGCCCAATACATGGTTTGTTATCTGCGCACCAGAGTCTTCAGCGCTCTGTGCGAAGAGGAGAAGGTCGATTCCCAGCGCTGTTGCCGGAGCAACCATCATGCGCGCTAGTTGCCCTGCGCCTATGACGCCAACGCGAGGGAATCTCTCATTCACGGCTCTATCGTAGATGAACGATGTCTCCCACTGTTACTCGGGAGCCATCCTCGAGAATCAATTCGCCTGTAGGCGTCACGCCAACTGCCCTTCCCTTCTTATGGCTGCCATCAGGATGTTCAATGCGCACGAGAGATCCCATCGTTGCGCAGTTCTCACAGTAGAGATGGCGTAAGTCCTCACCGCTCTGCCAACGTTGCAATAACTCTTCAAAGGTTTCAAGAAAAGCTACAAGAATCACATTGCGGTCAAGAGTTGAAAATTGCTGAAGCGCCAGAGAAGTTGCATGCGCAACAGGTAATTCTTCTTGACTCATTCCAACATTGATTCCAACGCCGATGATGACTCCATCGCCACTTACTTGGGCGATGATTCCACCCACTTTTCCTTCTGCGATAAGAATGTCGTTGGGCCATTTCAAAGATGGCGAAGATGCTGGATCTAATTTTTTGAGAGCAAAGATTGCACTCATCCCAGTCAGAAGTGGGAGAAATGACCAATCTGATGTATCTCGTTCTGGTTTGATAAAGAAGGAGAACATCAGTGCAGATGTGGCAGGTGCATCGAATTTTCTATCGAGTCGCCCTCGACCGGAACTCTGAAATTCTGTGACAATAACGTCACCACTCGTAGCGCTTTTATCTGCAACTAACTGAGCAACATCATCTTGGGTCGAGCCCGTGACTTCAACCACGCTTACTCGCCAGTACCGCGAGATTTTTTCTGAGATCACCGAAGTATCTAGCGGTGGTCTTGGCGGGATGGTGCTCACGACTAGTACCTTATGCTCATGAGCCCAGATCTGCACACAACCGCAGGAAAAATCGAAGACCTTCGCGAAAGAATTGGCGAAGCGGTCGTGGCTGGCTCAGCGCGAGCCGAAGAGAAGCAGCACGCTAAAGGCAAGGGCACAGCCCGCGAACGTATTGAGATGCTGGTAGATCCAGATTCATTTACAGAAATTGACGAGTTTGCCCGTCACCGCGCTCAGAACTTTGGCATGGAGAAGAACCGTCCCTATGGTGATGGAGTAATTATTGGTACCGCGACAGTGGATGGGCGACCAATCGCTCTCTACTCACAAGACTTCACCGTCTTCGGTGGATCTCTCGGTGAAGTTCATGCAGAAAAGATTGTAAAGATTGCAGAGTTTGCCTTGAAGTCAGGGATTCCCTTAATCGGTATCAACGATTCTGGTGGAGCGCGCATTCAAGAGGGCGTGGCATCTCTCAATGGTTACGGCAGAATCTTCCGACTTAATACCCGCTCGTCCGGCGTGATTCCGCAAATTTCCTTGATTCTTGGGCCATGTGCCGGAGGATCTGCTTACTCGCCTGCACTCACCGACTTCACCGTGATGGTGAAGGAGACTTCCAATATGTTTATTACCGGTCCTGATGTTATTAAAACTGTCACTGGTGAAGATGTAGATATGGAAGAGCTCGGTGGAGCGCTTACCCATAATACAAAATCTGGAAATGCTCATTACATGGCAGATTCTGAAGCTGATGCGATTGATTATGTAAAGGCTCTGCTCTCATACCTTCCATCAAACAATATGGATGGCTCACCTGTGCTGCCGCCAACCGAAACTCTTGATAAGAGCACATCAGATACCGCCCTCAACGCCTTGATTCCAGATAGCCCTAACCAGCCATACGATATGAAAGCGCTTATCCACGCACTCGTCGATGAAGCTGAATTCCTTGAAGTGCACGCACTCTATGCGCCCAATATTGTTGTTGGCTTTGCACGGATCGAAGGTCAATCCATCGGAATCATTGCCAACCAGCCATCACAGCTCGCTGGAACATTAGATATCAACTCATCTGAAAAGGCAGCGCGCTTCTTGCGCTTCTGCGATGCATTTAATATCCCAATTCTCACTCTCGTCGATGTTCCAGGATTTATGCCTGGCACAGAGCAAGAATGGAACGGCATCATTCGCCGTGGTGCCAAACTTCTCTACGCCTACGCTGAAGCATCGGTTCCGCTTGTCACCCTCATTACACGTAAGGCTTACGGTGGTGCATTTATCGTGATGGGTTCAAAGTATTTAGGCAGCGATATCAACTTTGCCTGGCCAACTGCTGAAATTGCAGTGATGGGCGCACAAGGAGCGGTCAATATCCTCTACCGTAAAGATTTAGCAGAAGCCAAGGATCAGGATGCAAAGCGCGCAGAGTTGATTACTGAATACACCGAAAAATTCTCTAATCCATACTTAGCAGCAGAACGCGGAACAATTGATAGCGTTATCGAGCCTGAGGATTCTCGCCAGTACATCACTAAGGCATTTCGCACTCTCAAGACAAAACGCGACACATTACCGGCGCGTAAACACGGAAACATTCCTCTGTAACGATGAAATTTACTGTCACAGCAGGCAATCCAACGCCTGAAGAACTCGTTGCGCTCCAAGCAGTCTTGGCCCACCACAAAGCTGTAGAAATAAAACCGGTTATTAAGCGAAGCGTCTTCGCCCTGCCACAGATGCGCCAGCCGCTCTCGCACCAAATTACCTTCGGCGCACGAAAGCACCAGTAGATGCCACGTATTGTTCTCGCTTCCCAATCAACATCTCGCCGTCGCTTACTAGAAGATGCTGGCCTGAAGCCAACAATTATCGTCAGCAACGTCGATGAAGAGACTGACTTCTTCAACGCCATGAGCCCTGCGGATATGGTGATTGCTCTGGCGATATCTAAGGCCCACACAGTGCGAGAGATGATTGATTACCCGGCAATCATCATTGGATGCGATTCAACATTTGATGTCGATGGAGTCTCCTTCGGTAAGCCTGGTACTCCTGAGGTAGCTATTGAGCGAGCCAAAAAGATCAGCGGCCGTACCGGTTTACTTCACACCGGCCATTGCATCATCGATACGGAACAAGGGATTGAGATTGCAGATCGCGTGACCACAAAGGTCACCTTCACTGAAATGACCGATGAAGAGATTGCCGATTATGTTGCATCGGAAGAGCCTCTGCATGTTGCAGGCGGTTTCACTCTCGATGGTTTTGGAAGTCCTTTCATCCCAGTTATCGAAGGTGATTACACCAATGTCGTTGGTATTTCGATGCCCTTCCTTCGTAGCGCAATGAAGCAGCTTGGCTACTCTTGGCCGAAGGTGAAGGAGATGGCATGAAGCGCGTACTGATTGCCAACCGCGGCGAGATTGCCCTTCGCGTCATTCGGGCCTGTAAAGATCATGGCCTTGAATCGGTTGCTATCTACGCCGAAGAGGATCGCGATGCACTTCATACCAAGAGTGCAGACTTTGCTTACTCACTCACAGGTGTTGTTGCTAAAGATACCTACCTCAATATTCCTAAGATCATCGCTCTTGCAAAGGAGTCAGGTGCTGATGCGGTGCACCCTGGATATGGGTTCCTCTCAGAGAATGCAGAATTTGCGCAAGCAGTGATTGAAGCAGGGCTGACTTGGATTGGACCACCACCTGCTGCGATAAGCGCACTCGGTGACAAAGTTTCTGCCCGGCGAATCGCCGCAAAAGCTGGCGCTCCACTAGTTGCAGGCACGAAAGATCCTGTCACTGGCCATGAAGAAGTTACCGCCTTTGCAAAAGAGCACGGGCTTCCAGTTGCCATCAAGGCAGCTTTCGGTGGTGGCGGACGTGGACTCAAAGTCGCGCGCACCATGGAAGAAATTCCTGAGCTCTATGCATCCGCAGTTCGTGAAGCAATCGCAGGTTTTGGCCGCGGAGAATGTTTCGTGGAGCGCTATCTCGATAAACCGCGTCACGTAGAGACTCAAGTTCTCGTCGATAAGCACGGTCATGCAGTTGTGGTTTCAACTCGTGATTGCTCACTGCAGCGCCGCCACCAGAAACTCGTTGAAGAAGCGCCAGCACCGTTCTTAACCGATGCACAGAATGAAGAGCTCTACCGCTCCAGTAAGGCGATCATGAAGGAAGCTGGCTATATCGGAGCCGGTACCTGTGAATTCCTTATTGGTCTCGATGGAACAATCTCATTCCTTGAAGTAAATACCCGCTTGCAAGTTGAGCATCCCGTCTCGGAAGAAGTAACTGGGATTGATCTTGTACGTGAACAATTCCGTATCGCGATGGGCGAAAGTTTAGGATTTGATGATCCTGTAATTCGCGGCCACTCCATTGAATTCCGCATTAATGGTGAAGATCCAGGACGCTCATTCCTTCCAGCGCCAGGCCGCATTACCGCTTGGAATATTCCGACTGGTCCTGGCGTACGTGTGGACGCAGGTTTTCGCAATGGCGATGTCATCGGCGGAAACTTCGACTCACTTCTTGCCAAGTTGATTGTTACGGGCGCAACTCGTAGAGAAGCGCTCGAACGCGCTCGTCGCGCTCTTGCTGAATTTGAGATCGGTGGGCTGGCAACTGCGCTCCCCTTCCATCGCGCAATCGTTGAAGATTCTTCCTATATAGATATCTTCAAGGTCTATACAAGTTATATCGAGAATGAGTTTAAGAACGACATTCCAGCTTTTGAATCAAGTGCTGCAGAGATTCAGACTCATGTTGCTGCTGAGAAACTCGTTGCAGAAGTCAATGGGAAGCGCTTTGAAATTCTCGTCCATGCACCAGAACCTGTCGTAAAGCGCCATCGTGCCAAGCAATCTGCACGTAGTGGCTCCACGGGCACAAGTCTTACCAGCCCGATGCAAGGGACGGTTGTAAAAATTGCAGTAGAAGAAGGCCAGAGCGTTGAAGCTGGGGCGCTCATCATCGTCCTGGAAGCGATGAAGATGGAGCAACCACTCAACGCCCATAAGTCAGGCTTGATTAAGAACCTAAAGGCTGTAATCGGAGAGACCGTGGCCAGCGGAACTGTTCTCTGTGACATTATTGAGGTATGACCTCAACAGAACTTCTCTACTCTGATCCACTCGCTGCAGCTACTAAGGCAGCAGCGGAAATCGCAGAACGTACTGGCGTCGCGCAGCACGATGTCGCGCTCGTCATGGGTTCAGGGTGGGTAACCGCAGCAGATGCTCTGGGCACGCCTGCATACGAATGCGATGCCCATGAGATCACAGGATTCTTTGCTCCAGCAGTTGAAGGTCACTCTGGAAAAGTTCGTTCGTATGAATTGCAAGAAAATGGCAAGACTATTCGCGCCCTCGTCTTTCTTGGTCGTACCCACCTCTACGAAGGTAAAGGGATGGAACCGGTTGTCCATGGCGTGCGCACGGCTGTAAAGGCTGGTTGTAAAGTTGTGATTCTTACCAATGCATGCGGTGGAATTAATACGTCATACAAAGTTGGTCAGCCCGTCATTATCCGCGACCACATCTCTATGACGGCAGCTTCCCCGTTATCGGGTGCAACATTTATCGATCTCACAGATCTCTATAGCAAGCGCATCCGCGAGATCGTAAAGCGCGAAGATTCCTCCCTTGCCGAAGGCGTCTATGTCCATTGGCGTGGCCCTACCTATGAAACTCCAGCAGAAATATTGATGATGCGCACCATGGGTGCAGATCTCGTTGGAATGTCTACTGTTCCTGAAGCAATTGCCGCACATGCGTTGGGCGCAGAAGTTCTAGGAATTTCACTTGTTACCAATGCTGCTGCCGGCGTTACCGGTGAAAAGTTAAACCATGCGGAAGTTATTGCAGCCGGTAAAGCTGCCGCAGATCGCATGGGTAACCTTTTGAAGAACACGATTCCAAAACTTGTCTAAGGCAATTGGTATTTATTGATGAACTCCGCACTGCGCACAGAAGTAGAGGCCTGGATTGGCGACGATCCAGACCCACAGACTGCAGCGCAGCTCCAATCACTTCTTGATGCAAGCGATGAAAAGACCCTCAAGAAGTATTTCAATGGTTTTCTTCAATTTGGTACTGCAGGTCTGCGTGGTCCGATAGGTCCTGGCCCTTCATGTATGAATCGCGCAGTTGTTGGACGCACTGCTGCAGGAATCGCTGCCTACATGAAGAAGCGCGGCATGACCAAGGTCGTTGTAGGTCGCGATGCTCGCTACGGATCAGAGGATTACACCTTTGAGACTGCCGAAATCATGAGTGGTGCTGGCATGGATGTCTACATTCTTCCAAGGCCCTTGCCAACACCAGTATTAGCATTTGCAACAGCACACCTTAAATGCGATATCGGAGTTATGGTCACGGCAAGCCATAACCCTCCGCAAGATAATGGTTACAAGGTTTATGTAGGGCCTGTCGCCGATGGAATCAATTACGAATCCTCGCAGATCATCAGCCCTACCGATGGTTTTATCGCCGATGAAATTGCTGCCATAACTTCTCTGAAATCACTCCCCCGTGGCAACACATGGACAACGCTGGGTGAAGAAGTAATCTCGGAATATGTTTCGCGCACGAGCGCTTTGGCCCCGCGACCTGGCGATATCACAATTGTTTACACCGCTATGCACGGTGTCGGTACAGAGACAACCCAGCGCGTCTTTAACCATGCCGGCTTCGCCACACTCATTCTTGTTGATGAGCAATGCGCCCCTGATCCTGATTTCCCCACTGTTGCATTTCCTAATCCAGAAGAGCCCGGTGCCATCGATTTGGCCTTGCAGAAAGCTCGTGACTTCGGGGCAGATCTTGTTATTGCCAATGACCCTGATGCAGATCGTTGCGCCGCAGCCATCAATGACCCTCACGTTGGGTGGCGCATGCTACGCGGAGATGAACTTGGCATAATTTTTGGAGAATGGATTGCTCGCACTCATCCGAGTGGAACCTTTGCAAACTCCATAGTTTCTTCCTCTGCTTTAAAGAAGATTAGTGGGCACTATGGCATCGATTTTCAAGAAGTACTCACAGGCTTTAAATGGATTGCCAAGATTGAAAACCTTGCCTTTGGATACGAAGAAGCCATTGGGTACGCCGTTGACTCCAACAATGTGAACGATAAGGATGGAATCTCTGCCGCGATCTTTTTGGCGCAGATTGCTATGGATCTCAAGCGAGAAGGCTTAACTCTCTCTGACCTGCTCAACCAAGTATGGGAACGTCATGGTTTCCATGGAACCGAGCAAATTTCGATTCGGGTCTCTGATATGTCGGCAATTGCAAAACTTCTCATAGGGCTGCGTCAGAACCCACCTCACGAGATTGCCGGTCGTATCGTTGAATCTATCGATGATTTAGCAGCGCCCAAAGATGGTCTGCCTCCAACAGATGGATTACGTATCTGGCTAGCAGGGGGTATCCGCATCATCATTCGTCCATCGGGCACCGAGGCGAAGTTGAAGTGTTATATCGAAGTAATTACAACAACGTCAGATGAATCACAGAAATTGCTCGACCAGATTCGTGTACCTCTGAAAGAATTGCTTTCATGAGTTTCTATGGCCTCGTTGATGGATCTGAGAAATCACTTATTCATTTCTTAGATCAGTTATCTGGCGTAGACCAGGTGGGAGCAGAATCTCGGGCTGCCATGCTTGCAACAAGAAGCATTAAGACTTCCAGCAAGAAGTGGGCCATTGAAACGGCAATCTCCATGGTGGACCTCACAACGCTCGAAGGTGCCGACACTCCTGGCAAAGTCCGAGCCTTATGTTCCAAGGCTGTCAGACCTGATCCCACAGATCCCACCGTTCCGAGCGTTGGAGCTGTCTGCGTCTATAACGATATGGTGGAAATCGCACGAACTCATTTGGATGCTATCGGCGGAGAACACGTTCCCGTCGCCGCAGTGTCAACTGCCTTTCCATCTGGCCGCGCCTCCATGGCGGTAAAGATTCAAGATACACAGGATGCAATCAACGCTGGTGCTGCAGAAATCGATATGGTCATTGATCGTGGCGCATTTCTTTCAGGCAAATTTGGCTTAGTCTTCGATGAGATTGTAAAAATCCGCGAGGTCTGTGGGGATAAAGCTCATCTCAAAGTAATTTTTGAGACGGGCGAACTTGTTACCTATGACAATGTTCGCAAGGCTTCCTATCTTGCAATGCTCGCTGGCGCCGATTTCATTAAGACTTCCACAGGAAAGATTGCTCCTGCAGCAACTCCACCAGTCGTTCTGGTGATGTTAGAGGCGGTGCGTGACTTCTACTCTCTCACTCAGCGCAAAATCGGCGTAAAGCCAGCCGGGGGCATCCGCACAACAAAAGATGCCATCAAGCAACTTGTTCTCGTGAATGAGACCGCTGGTCCAGAATGGTTAACTCCTGACTTATTCCGCATCGGTGCCAGCGCTCTCCTGAATGATCTACTGATGCAACGTATGAAAATGTCCGATGGCTACTACGCTAGCCCTAACTACGTAACGATTGATTAAAAGAGGCCAGAATGACTTTCGAATACGCACCAGCGCCTGAATCTCGATATATCGTCTCTATTAAACCGAAGTATGGTCATTTTATTAATGGCTCATTCGTTGCTGGAAAGAAGCATTTTCCTACGATTAACCCTGCTACCGAAGAGATCTTGAGCCACATTGCCCTCGGTGGAGTAACCGATGTAGATAAAGCAGTGATGGCGGCTCAAAAGGCATATACCAAGACGTGGTCGAAGCTATCTGGCAAAGAGCGCGGCAAGTACCTCTACCGTATTTCCCGCATTCTGCAAGAACGTGCTCGCGAGTTTGCAGTCCTTGAGACTCTCGACAACGGTAAGCCAATTCGCGAAACCCGCGATATCGATATTCCACTCGTTGCAGCACACTTCTTCTATCACGCAGGTTGGGCTGACAAATTAGATTATGCCGGCCTCGGCCACTCCCCTAAGGCGTATGGGGTTGCTGGACAAATCATTCCTTGGAATTTTCCACTCCTCATGCTCGCGTGGAAAGTTGCACCCGCACTTGCGACGGGAAATACCGTGGTGCTCAAGCCTGCCGAAACTACTTCACTCACCGCTCTTCTCTTCGCTGAAGTCTGCCAGCAAGCCGAACTTCCAGAGGGTGTTGTCAACATTGTGACCGGAGATGGATCTACTGGTGCAGCCATCGTCAACCATCCCAAAATCCATAAGATTGCATTTACTGGTTCAACAGACGTTGGTAAGAAGATTGCACGCGCTATCGCTTCGACGGATAAGAAGGCAACTCTTGAATTAGGTGGGAAGGGTGCAAATATCGTCTTCGATGATGCGCCTGTCGATGAAACCGTAGAAGGAATTGTCAACGGAATTTTCTTCAATCAAGGCCATGTCTGTTGTGCTGGTTCACGATTAATCGTGCAAGAGAGCGTGGCGGAAGAGATTATTGAAAAGCTCAAGGTAAGAATGGCAAAGATTCGTGTGGGAGATCCGCTCGATAAAAATACCGACCTAGGTGCGATCAACTCTAAAGAGCAGCTTCTGAAAATCAATAAACTATCTGCAGTCGGGGATGCTGAAGGGGCCGAACGTTGGAGCCCTCAGTGCAAACTCTCCGATAAGGGTTTCTGGTTCCCTCCCACCATCTTTACCGGCGTAACTCAAGCCAATCGCATCGCCCAAGAAGAGATATTCGGCCCAGTCCTTTCGGTCTTGACCTTTAGAACTCCGCAAGAGGCAATCGATAAGGCTAATAACTCCCCCTTCGGTCTATCCGCAGGAATCTGGAGCGAGAAAGGCTCTCGCATTTTCTGGGCAAGCCAACACCTGAAGGCTGGTGTCATTTGGGCCAATACCTTTAATAAATTTGATCCTGCTTCGCCTTTCGGTGGATATAAAGAATCCGGCTGGGGCCGCGAAGGTGGCAAGCATGGATTAGCTGCATATTTAAAAAATGGTAAAGAAACCGGGGCGAAGTAAATGGCGACTAAGAAAGAGTCTCGCGTTGAAGTAAAGAAGACCTACAAGTTATTTATCAACGGCGCTTTCCCGCGCAGTGAATCAGGACGCGTCTTTGAAGTGACGGCAAAGAATGGCGACTTCATCGCCAACTCTGCACTTGCCTCACGTAAAGATCTGCGTGATGCAGTCACTGTAGCGCGCGCTGCTCAACCAGGATGGGCGAAGGCAACTGCCTATAACCGTGGACAGATTCTCTACAGAATTGCCGAGATGATGGAAGGGCGAGCTGATCAATTCGAATCTGAAATTGCGCTTTCATCTCAGATGACTCCTACAAAGGCAAAGGCTCTCGTTTCTGAGGCAATCGATCGATGGGTTTGGTACGCGGGCTGGAGCGACAAACTTCAAGCAGTGAGCGGTGCAACTAACCCCGTCTCAGGACCTTTCTTCAACTTTTCCATCGCAGAACCTCAAGGTGTTGTTGCAATCGCTTCTGCAGATAATTTTCTCGAGTTTATCGATGCGTTAGGTGCTGCGATAGTTTCAGGAAATACCGCCATTGTCTTAGTTCCCGGAGCACTTGCAGTTCCAGCAATGTCATTTGCAGAAGTGCTTGCCACGAGTGATCTACCCGCTGGCGTAATCAATCTTCTGACAGGTTCTCTCGATGAGCTTGCCCCGTGGGCTGCCTCTCATATGGATATCGATGGCTTTGATATCTCTGGCATTGCGAAGAAGAAGCAGGGAGCCCTGAAAGAAGCCGGAGCGGAAAATCTCAAGCGAATTCACTCCTTCGAATCAGGAAAAAGCCCGGCGCGAATTCTTGCCTTTATGGAATCAAAGACCGTCTGGCATCCAGTAGGAATCTAAAGTTCTACTCTGCTGCAATCTTTTGGTATGCCGGTTTCACAACGCTTTCAATGATTGCCAGGCGCTCTTCAAAGGGAATGAATGCGCTCTTGAGGGCGTTGATCGTCACGCGCTGAAGATCTTGGAAGGTCCAGTCACATTGGTTGACCATCTCTGTCATTTCGCGAGTCATAGATGTTGCTGACATCAAACGGTTATCTGTATTGATAGTGACGCGGAAACGAAGCTTGGCAAGGCGTGCCAGTGGGTGATGCGCAAATGAATCAGCGACGCCAGTCTGGATATTTGACGATGGACACATCTCAAGTGGCACACGTCGATCTCGAACGTAAGAAGCTAAACGACCAAGGCGCGGTGGTGTGTGGTTGAAATCGATATCGTCTGTGATGCGAACTCCATGGCCTAAGCGCTCTGCGCCGCAGAGCTGAATCGCTTCCCAGATAGAGGGAAGGCCATATGCCTCGCCTGCGTGAATCGTAAAGTGAGCATTTTCGCGGCGCAGATATTCAAAGGTATCGAGCTGATCACTAGGTGGGAAACCATCTTCTGGGCCAGCAATATCAAAGCCAACAACGCCTTGATCGCGATACTTAACTGCAAGTTCGGCAACTTCTTGGGAAAGATTATTTTGGCGCATTCCACAGAGAAGTGACATGACGCGGATAGTGTTTCCTTCAGCTTTTGCCTCTGCTTCACCTTCACGGAAACCTTCGAGGATGGCTTCGATCGCTTGAGATAGCGTTAATCCTTTCTCGGTGATGAGTTCAGGTGCCATCCGTACTTCTGCATAAACAACGCCATCTCGGGCTAGATCTATTGCACATTCACGAGCTACGCGCACGACATCTTGCTTACGTTGCATGACTGCGACGGTGTGGGCAAAGGTTTCAAGATAGAGAACAAGGGATCCTGAATCACAAGAGCTGCGGAACCATTCAGCAAGTTCTACCGCGTCATAGGTCGGAAGTTCATGGCCAATCTCTTTTGCGATATCAATGATTGTTTGAGGGCGAAGTCCACCATCAAGGTGGTCATGGAGAAGTGCTTTAGGTAGACGCTTTACCTGATCAGCTGTTGGCTTCTTCGTTAAGTCGCTCATACTTCAATTCTCTCTAACACTAGAGGTAGACGATTGACTGTTCCACCTTCAACTATTGTGACAGCACCTTCAAGAATTTCTAGAGCGCGCTCAAAGCGAGCAGCTTCATCTGTATAAAGCGTCATCAGTGGAGAGCCTGCAGAGATGTAATCACCAGGCTTGGCATGGAGTTCAATACCAGCACCTGCCTGGACCTTCTCTCCCTGCTTAGAACGTCCTGCACCTAGTCGCCAAGCGCTCACACCGACCTTCATGGCATCCATTGTTGTAATTGTTCCGCTATTGGCAGCCTTTACAATGTGTTGTTCGCGCGCGACGGGAAGAGCTGCATCAGGATCTCCACCTTGAGCGCTAATCATGCGGCGCCAGTGATCCATCGCGCTGCCATCTTTGAGCGCTACTTCTGGATCTTTTCCAATAATTCCAGCGGCATCGATCATTTCGCGTGCCAGAATAATAGTGAGCTCAATAACATCTGCAGGGCCACCGCCGGCAAGAACTTCCACGGATTCACGGACTTCAAGTGCGTTGCCCGCAGTAAGGCCCAAAGGAACATCCATTGCAGTAACGAGAGCACGCGTCTTTACTCCTGCATCAGTTCCAAGTTGCACCATGGTGCGTGCAAGTTCGGATGCCTTCGCAGGATCTGACATAAATGCACCGCTGCCAGTCTTGACATCGAGAACGAGCGCTGAGGTTCCTTCAGCAATCTTCTTGCTCATGATGGAGGATGCAATCAGCGGGATTGCTTCAACAGTTGCTGTGACATCGCGTAGCGCATAGAGCTTCTTATCTGCAGGGGCTAAACCGGCGCCTGCAGCACAAATTACTGCACCGGTATCTTGCAGAACTTTGAGCATCTCATCATTGGTTAGTGATGCACGCCATCCGGGGATTGATTCGAGTTTATCGAGAGTGCCTCCTGTATGGCCCAGACCACGACCGGAAAGTTGTGGAACTGCGCCACCGCAAGCTGCGACAAGTGGAGCAAGTGGCAGCGTGATCTTGTCGCCGACTCCCCCTGTTGAATGCTTATCTGCGGTCTTGCGGTCGAGCTTCGACCAATCCATACGTTCGCCGCTATTGATCATCGCATTGGTCCAGCGAGATATCTCGCGAGAGTTCATTCCGTTGAGAAGAATTGCCATAAGAAGTGCGGACATCTGCTCATCTGCTACGACACCACGGGTGTAAGCATCGATGATCCAATCAATCTGGGGATCGGTAAGTTCGTTGCAGTCTCGCTTTGCTGCGATGATTTCTACAGCGGCAAAAGGTTCAATCATGAAAGTCGGTTTTCAATCTCTTCAGGGCCAAATGCCCATGGGAGTAGATCGCCGAGAGTTTTAACACCTTCATGGGTAGCCATTTGAAGCTTTGATCCGCCATGTTCTTGCAACAACTGGCGACAACGACCACATGGCATCAGTGGATTACCAGAGATATCCACGCAGACAAATGCCACAAGACGTCCACCGCCTGTTGCGATGAGCGATGACACGAGGCCGCACTCCGCGCAGAGAGTAAGTCCATAACTGGCATTTTCGACATTACATCCGGTGACAATTCGACCATCATCAACCAAAGCTGCTACGCCAACTGGAAATTTTGAGTACGGAACATATGCCTTCTTCATTGCACTGAGTGCTTCAGTACGCAGTACATCCCAATTAATCTCCATTAGTGCGAACCACCCCCGCGTCTATAGGCGACGCCATCTGCTGCCGGGGCGCGAACTCTGCCCACAAACCCGGAGACTGCGATGATCGTTGCAATATATGGAGCCATCAACATAAATTCAGAAGGAATTGGAGTTCCGGTAATGGTGAGCAAGCCTTGCAAGTTATCGGCAAAGCCGAAGATGAGCGCGGCCGCAACAGCACCGAGCGGGCTCCAGCGTCCGAAGATCAACGCTGCCAGTGCGATGAAGCCCTTGCCAGCAGTCATCTCCTTGCTAAATGAACCAACCGCACCGAGAGTGAAGAATGCTCCACCAAGACCTGCAACGGCGCCTGCAATAAGAACGTTGCGGAAGCGAATCTTATTCACATCGATACCCACTGATTCAGCGGCAGTTGGGTGCTCGCCGACTGATCGGGTACGTAGCCCCCACTTAGATTTAAAGAGAGCAACATGGATGACAATCACTGCTACATACATCAAATAGACGATGATGCTCTGCGCAAAGAGAGTTGGTCCAATTACTGGAATCTTAGAGAGAATGGGAATTTCAATGGGCGCAAATGTTCCACCTGAGTTCCAGGTTGATTGGTATGGAATCAGGAGCTTCTTATAGAGGAAGTTGGTTAGGCCAATAACGAGCACATTGAGCACAAAGCCCAAGACAACTTGATCAATCCCATATTTGATGGCAAATACAGCTAGTAGCCAGGCAATCGCCATGCCAGCAAATGGAGCGATGAGAAGTCCGGCAAATTTATTCTGAGTCAACGATGCAATCACTCCGGACATAAATGCACCTGCGAGTAATTGACCTTCGATAGCAATATTGATGACGCCAGAGCGTTCGGATAAGACACCTGCCATTGCGCCAAAGATCAATGGAACTGAGAGGAAGAGCGCACCTTGCAAGAGGCCGGTGAAGGGAATGAACTTGCCAGCAGCTGCCCAGCAGAGGAATGACATAAGGAGCGCTGCCCCAAAGAGACCGCTTGCTGCGCGAATTGTTGTGCGCGCCCGGAACTGAAGAGCAGCTATAGCAACTGCAACTAATGCAATGAGTGCAAAGAAGAGAGCCCCCGTCTTGGAATTGACGATGATTTCTTTGGCAAGTACCCATTCATTGCCGAGAACAAAGCTATAAGTAACAGGTTGACCGCTCTTGGGAAGAATTCCAAAGATCACAAGTGCAAAGAAGCCAAGGGATCCCATGATGAAGACTCCGCGCTTGCGGCGACGTTCTGGCGCTGAGAGTGCGCGAACTTCAACAGTACTCATTAGCCATTCCATCCCTTCGATGCCACAGTCTCGCCCGCATCAACGTTCTTAAGGCGGAAGAGTGACTTAATCAGAGCCGGCGCTGCGATAAAGAGAACAACGAGTGCCTGAATCACCAAAACAAGATCTAACGGAGTCTCTGTACTTGCCTGCATGGTGAGGCCACCAGCACGCAGCGCACCAAAGAGAAGTGCGGCAAAGACGGTTCCGATAGGTGTTGCGCGTCCTAGGAGCGCCACCGTGATGGCATCAAAGCCGAAACTTCCACCAACACCTGCAGTCATCGCTGGTTCAGAGCCGAGAATCTGTACAGCTCCCCCGAGACCCGCAAGTGCGCCCGCAATAAACATCACTGATGTAGTAACTCGAGCAACTGAGATACCAGCTGTCCGTGAAGCAGCAGCGTTGGCTCCGACGGCACGGAATCTAAATCCCCAGGTGCTGCGGTTAAGGAGCCACCAAATAACGCCAGCGGCAAGTAGGGCGATGATGAAACCAAGATTTGCACGTAGATCTGGCCCGAAGAGATGTGGCAAACGTGCATGTTCTTTCACTTCTGGAGCAAGAGGGTCTTGGCGACCGGGACGTAAAAATGCCGTGGTGCTTAAGAGCCAGAGTAAGAAGTAGCCGGCAACATAGTTGAGCATGATTGTCACGATCACTTCATGCGCGCCTGTACGTGCTTTGAGAAGTCCAACAATGCCACCATAAAGACCAGCGAAGAGCATCGCAGCTGCGATAGCAGCAACTGCATGAATGACCACAGGAAGATCGAATGTAAAGCCAACCCAACTTGCTCCAATAGCGCCTGCAATAAATTGCCCTTGTGCTCCGATATTAAATAGCCCAGCACGGAATGCGAGTGCTACCGATAACCCGGTCAAGATCAGTGGAGAGGCCGCGACAAGTGTTTCAGAGAACGGATAGAAGCCTTGGAAGAAATGTCCCTCTGCTAATTGTGGATCGAAGATGGAACCACGGAAGAGCGCCCAATAAGCGCCACCTGCAGTAGAGAAAGCTTTCGCAATCATGGAGAGCGGCTGGTTCTTCAGTTCCAATACCTTTGCATCAGAGAAGGCGACGAGCAAACCACTGACAAAAAGCGCCATGGCAAATGAGAGTGCCGGAAGGGTTAACTTTTTAAGTTTCATGGTTTTACTCCCGCCATCAACAATCCCAAATCTTCGCGTGAGGTATCTGCCGGGACAATTGCAATAAATTCTCCGCGATACATCACAGCGATGCGATCTGCTAAATCGAAAACTTCATCGAGCTCTGTACTAAAGAGCAACACTGCGCGCCCTGAATCGCGCTCGGCGATGATGCGCTCGTGAACAAACTCGATGGAGCCAACATCGAGGCCACGCGTTGGTTGTGATGCTACAACTAGTTTTACCGGGCGAGATAGTTCGCGCGCAAGAACAACTTTCTGCTTATTGCCACCTGACAGCGAAGATGCAGAATCTTTTGCGGATTGGGTGCGGATATCAAACTCCGTAACGCGCTTCTGTGCCTCTTCGGCAACAATGCGCTGCGAGATAACAGGGCCTTTGGCATAAGGAGGAAGATCGTGAAGGTCGAGAATCAAATTCTCTTCAATACTAAATGAGGCAATGAGGCCATCTTCCTCGCGCGATTCTGGAACAAATGCGATTCCAGAGTGCAGAGCCTGGCGTACCGATGCCTTTGTAATATCAACGCCATCGAGAGTGATGGTGCCGTGCACATGCTCTTGCAGGCCAACGATTGCTTCAGCGAGCTCTGATTGTCCATTGCCTTGCACACCGGCAACAGCGAGAACTTCGCCAGTACGTAACTCAAAGGAGATGTTCTTTACCAGTGAACGCCCCGTGTGGTCTGAAACGGTGAGGTCGGCAACGCTGAGCATCACCTTGCCAAGCTGGGGTGCCTTCTTTTCGACATCGAGTGAGACTGGACGGCCGACCATGAGAGAAGCGAGCTCTTCTTGAGAGGCCGAAGGGGACGCAGTTCCGACAAC
This sequence comes from Candidatus Planktophila sp., assembly GCA_040402355.1. Taxonomy (GTDB): domain Bacteria; phylum Actinomycetota; class Actinomycetes; order Nanopelagicales; family Nanopelagicaceae; genus Planktophila. The sequence continues at coordinate 97,622 of JBBAMT010000001.1, forward strand.
CTTGCCGCGGCGGATGATGGTGATTTTATCTGCAGCTTCTTTCACTTCGCGAAGTTTGTGAGTGATAAAGACAATCGATGTTCCAGCTGCTTTTAATTTCTTCATATTGCGAAGAAGTTCATCTGTTTCTTGAGGAGTAAGAACGGCAGTAGGTTCGTCAAGAATCAAAACTTTGGCATCGTAAATAAGAGCTCGAATAATCTCAACACGTTGCTGGAGACCAACAGGTAGATCTTCGACAAGTACATCTGGATCAATATCAAAATTAAATTCAGCAGAGACTCGTAGGATCTCTTTACGTGCTGCCTCTAGATCTAGTAGGCCAGGCCCTTTAGTTTTCTCATGGCCCAAGACGATATTTTCAGCAACAGTGAAGACGGGAATCAGCATAAAGTGCTGATGCACCATTCCGATTCCGGCAGCAAGGGCATCGAGCGGGGAATCAATCTTTACCTCTTTGCCATCAACGCTTATAGAGCCTTCATCTGGCGAAAGTAGCCCGTAGACAATATTCATTAAAGTTGATTTACCGGCGCCATTTTCGCCAAGGATTGCATGAATCTCGCCATCGGCAACTGCTAAGTCGATGGAGTCATTTGCAGTAAGGGACCCGAAGCGCTTTGTGATTCCACGCAACTCGAGTGACATGTCCCTAAATCTACTAGTTTTAGCGCCCTTTAGAAAGTTAAAGGAAATAAAAAAAACTGGGCTAACACCGAAGTGTTAGCCCAGTTTTTAAAAAGTGTTTTAGCTAATTACTTAGCTGAAACCTTTCCACTGCGAATAGATGCACCAAGCTTTGTAACTTCGGTGCGTAGCGCTGTAGGAACCTTACGGATCAAGTCATGGTAAGGAGCAAGGAATGTTCCGTTGTTCTTGAGGTTACCGTTGTAACCTGTTGATGAGAACTTTCCAGCTGCTTCGTCAGCAATTACAGACTCGACAGATGTTCCGACACCCTTAACAACAGATGTAAGAAGAACTGACTTGTACTGTGGAGCTGCAATGAATCCATCTGTATCAACCCAGATAACAACTGACTTCTTTGAAGTCATTGAGTTACCAGCTGTTGCTCCACCAAGACCACCAGCGACAGGGAAGATGACATCTGCACCCTGCTGCTCGAAGTTCTTGGAGATCTGAAGCGCCTTAGCTGAATCTGAGAAGCCACCGACGAATGTTCCGTCCTTCTTAGCTGTATCCCAGCCGAGAACTGTGACTGTCTTGCCCTTTGCCTTGTTGTAGTGAGCTACACCCTTAGCAAAGCCATCCATGAAGATTGAGACTGGTGGAATGTTAAGTCCGCCGTATGTTGCAACTTTGCCTGTCTTTGAAACGCCAGCTGCAAGGTAACCTGCTTGGAATGCTGATTCATTTGTTGAGAACTGGATTGGCTTCAAGTTAGCAAACTTTGTACCTGGGTAGACAGATCCGTCTGCGCCATGGTCTTCGCCATCTTGGTCAACGATTGCAAAGTGAACTGTTGGGTTCGCCTTAGCAGCTGCAACGATTGCGCCGTTGATAAGGAATCCGACGCCAACGATGATGTTGCACTTCTCGTCTACAAGCTTCTTAATATTTGGTGCATAATCAGCATCTGAAGTTGCAGCAAGGTACTTAACTGTTACGTTCTTATTTGCCTTTGCAGCTGCCTGTGCTCCTGCCCAAGCTGATGCGTTAAATGACTTATCGTCAACGCCGCCTGTGTCGAGTGCAATACATGCCTTTGTTGCATTAGCAGCGGTTGCAGCTGGAGCTGCACCGAATGCAAGTGCTGCAGCAGCGAAAACTGCTACAAACTTAAGTGTCTTCTTCAAGGTTTTCCTCCAAGGAATAATTGAGTGGTTCCGTGTACGAGAGCCTAGTAGCCGGGGGTGATTTTCGACAAAAGGTTGCCGTTATTTTCAGGGCGTGGCAGGTAACGATTAGGCAAACTCTCAAGTTGAACTTGAAAGCTAGGCGGGTATTTTCTCCGCCGTGGCAGCTGCGACATTGATTGCGCCGCTCAATTGCGCAAGCGCCTGGGACCTGATGGTGAATTCAATTCCGCCGCCTGTTATTCCATAGCGGCGGCCATAAATTCCAGCTTCTGCGTCGAGGATATCGAGATGCTGCTTCTTGGCAGTCGAGAGCGAGATGACATCGTAGATCGCCTTATCCACGCGCTTTACAACGGTGGCGATGAGGAACTTCTTTGTCGCACTTGTCACCGTAATGTATTGATCAGGTTCAATATTGATAAGTCCGATATTTGACCCCTTCTTCTTCACATTGCGAGCAACGATTGCTTTAAAGACTTCTGAGTCAGAACCTTGGGTAGCCACGAAGACAACATCTGCGCCAGCATCGAGAACCTGGTTGGTGGCTAATGAGTACGAGCCTGATACGTACTTAACGATAGGAATAACCTTCTTCTTACTTGCAAAGACACCTGCTGCGAAACCATCTTTATAGATATCTGCCTGCTCTGGGTTGGCAATCATCGCGACTTTGCCCGATTTACTTACTTGTGCCGCGCTAAACCCGGCGAGGTAAGCGCCTTGGGTATTGGCAAAGATGACCGAAGTGACGTTGAGAGCTGTGACGCTGGCATCGTTGATGATGGCAAATTGGGTATTGGGAAATTCGATAGATAGAGCTTGCAGAGTCGGTGCATATCCCGCACCAATTGCGATGATGGGGTTGCAGCTCTTACCAATAAGTGAACGGATACGTTTTTCGCGATCTAGAGTGGTTCCATCTGTCACAACCGCTTCGAGGTTGAAATCAAATTGCTTCTGCGCCTTATCAAGCCCGTCAGCTGATGCATCGTTAAAGGATTTATCGCCGCGTCCACCAATATCGTAGGCAACTCCCACGTTGAGTTCATTCGCCGCCTGGGCAGGGGCTGCGAGAAGTGAAGTTCCGAGAGCTACTGCAAGCAGGAGGGCGCGAATCTTCATTAGAGAACCACGCCTAAATTCTTATAGGTGGTGTCGATAGTGTGCTGAGCAACGATGCGCGCCTTCGCGGAGCCTTGATGCAAGATATCGAGTAGGTGTTTCTCATCTTCGAGTAACTCCATTGCTCTGGCGCGGATGGGGCGTAGGTACTCAACGACTACCTCTGCAACAGCTGCTTTAAAGTCGCCATAGCCCTTGCCGGCAAATTCATTTTCGAGTTCTGCAATTGTGCGACCAGAGAGCGCTGAATGAATAGTCAGGAGATTACTGATTCCAGGCTTTTCAGCGACGTCATAATTCACTTCGCGTCCAGCATCTGTCATCGCGCTCTTAATCTTCTTGAGATTTGCTTCTGGCGTATCCATAATCTCAATCACGCCGGCAACAGCGCCGGATGATTTACTCATCTTCGCTGTCGGCTCTTGAATATCGTTGATCTTGGCAGCGGTCTTTAAAATGTAGGCCTCGGGTAATTGGAAGGTCTGGCCGTAGCGCGCGTTAAAGCGCCCTGCAAGATCGCGAGTGAGTTCGATGTGCTGACGTTGATCTTCACCAACTGGAACAGAATGTGCTTGATATAAAAGAATGTCAGCAGCCTGCAACATCGGATAGGTGAAGAGCCCTACCCGAGCTGAATCAGAACCAGCCTTGGAAGATTTATCTTTAAATTGGGTCATGCGACTTGCTTCACCGAAACCGGTGAGGCACTCCATAATCCAACCCAGCTGGTTATGTTGTGGCACTTGTGATTGAACAAAGAGAGTGGACTTTTCTGGTGAGATTCCGAGAGCTAAGAGTTGTGCTGCAGATGCAAGAGTGCGCTTACGCAATAGCGCTGGATCTGTCTCGACAGTGAGCGCATGGAGATCGACGATGCAGTAAAAAGCATCGTGGCCCTCTTGCAGCTCTACCCATTGCTTTACGGCGCCCAGGTAATTTCCCAGGTGGAAAGAGTCACTAGTGGGTTGAATCCCAGAGAGAACGCGCTTCATGGATGTAATTCTCGCACGGCTTAGTAGTTACGCGAGATCTGTAAACGACCAGCGCGCTTTCCTTCCATAGAGAGCACGGTAATTCGTACACCATTAACCCCAACAATGTCGCCAACTACCGGAATTCGACCGAGGTAGTGCATAACAAAGCCACTCGCTGTTTCATAGGGGCCTTCGGGTAATTCAATTCCGGTCTCTTCAGAGAGATCTTCGAGGGAAATCAGCCCATCTACCTCAAAATCGCCGGTATGGGATTCGAGGGAGACTTCAGTCTCATCGCCATCGTATTCATCGCGAATATCGCCAATCAAGGTTTCCACAAGATCTTCGAGAGTCACAATGCCATCTGTGCCACCGTACTCATCGAGAACAATCGCAAGATGCTGGCGCTGACTGCGCATCTCTGTGAGAGCAGGCAAAATTCCTTTAGTGCCAGGTAGGTACATAATATTTCGAGCCAACTCTTGAATCTTGGCATTGTTCGTTGCAAGTGAAGTATCGAGTAGGTCGCGTACATGGATGAAGCCGATGACTTCATCGGAAGAACCGCGGACAACTGGATATCGTGAATGCGCTTTCTCAATGGCGAGCGCAATTGCCTTGCCCACTGTGAGAGATGCATCCATGAAATCCACTTCAGTGCGCGGCACCATGATTTCATGTACCTGTCGTTCAGAGGCGTTGAAGACTTCTTCAACAATGTCGCGCTCTTCGTCAGTAAGCGCTGCATGCCCTGCAACAAGATCCAAGAGTTCTTCTTCAGAAATCTGCGCCCGCTGCTCTTTAGGATCAATTCCAAAGAGACGCACAACGATGCTCGTTGAATGTGAAAGAACCCAGATGATCGGGCGAAAGAGATTGGTAAGTACCTGCACGATGCCGGCAGATGCCAGAGCAATCTCTTCGGTGCGATAGAGCGCCAATCGCTTAGGAACGAGTTCACCAAATACAAGTGAGAAGTAGGCGATGATGAGTGTGACGCCAACGAGCGACGTTGTATTGGCAGTCCGAGTGGTAAGCCCAAGATCTTCCAGCCAGGGAATAACAAAGACGCCGAGTTTTTCAGCTCCTAGCGCTGCAGAGAGAAATCCTGTGACAGTGACGCCAACTTGAAGTGCGGCTAAGAGTCGATTGGGATTGGAAGCAACGGCCGCGACCTTAGCGCCGCGCTTGCCCCGCGTTGCCAGCTGTTTGATCTGGCTCTCGCGAAGTGAGATAAGTGCGATCTCGGCTGCGACAAAGAGGGCGCCGAGAACGATGAGGGCAACGACAAGGGCGATTGCAGAGAAGATGCTGCCCGGGGGATGGCTTTCCATGATGTGAGAAGTCTAGCGAGCGCCCTTCCTAAACGCTCCTCAGTGACATAACCTTGCCCACGCTGGTCAACCGACCAGCACCTTCATCCTCGGACCGTCGGGCACGTACCTGCCCGGATAAGGAAATGTAAAAAATGGCATCAGTCGTATTCGAAAATGCTTCACGTATCTACCCAGGCACAACAGCTCCTGCAGTAGACAAGCTCAACCTCACCGTCGCAGATGGCGAGTTCCTTGTTCTTGTTGGACCATCAGGCTGCGGTAAGTCAACTTCCCTTCGCATGTTGGCCGGCCTTGAAGAGATCGACGGTGGTCGAGTTCTTATCGGCGATCGAGACGTCACAAACGTTGCCCCAAAAGATCGCGATATCGCGATGGTCTTCCAGTCATATGCGCTCTACCCACACATGACTGTTGCAGAGAACATGGGCTTCGCTCTGAAGATTGCAGGCATTGATAAAGCAGAACGCGATAAGCGCGTCCGCGAAGCAGCAAAGTTGCTCGACCTCGAGCCATACCTAGAACGCAAGCCAAAGGCTCTTTCAGGTGGACAGCGTCAGCGCGTTGCCATGGGTCGCGCAATCGTTCGCGAACCTCAGGTCTTCTTGATGGATGAACCTCTCTCAAACCTTGATGCGAAGTTGCGCGTTGCAACTCGTACCCAGATTGCTGCGTTGCAGCGTCGCCTCGGAATTACAACTGTCTACGTAACACACGACCAGGTTGAAGCTATGACCATGGGCGATCGCGTTGCAGTTCTCAAGGATGGCTTGCTCCAGCAAGTTGATACTCCTCGTAATCTTTACGATAAGCCAGCAAATGCATTCGTAGCAGGCTTTATCGGTTCTCCTGCAATGAACCTTCTTACCGCTCCTGTTTCAGGCGGAAAGGCTCAGCTTGGAGATCTCAACATTGATGTTCCAGCATCAGCTGGTTCATCTGTCACAGTCGGTATCCGTCCAGAAGGTTGGACAGCTGCTTCAACTGGTTTCCACGTGCTCGTAGAAGTTGTTGAAGAACTCGGTTCTGATGCATTCGTATACGGAAAGCCAGCTGATAACAACGTGAAGTTTGCAAACTCAGTCGATGAGGGCGCGCAAGTAATCGTTCGCTGGGATCCAAAGAATCCACCAAAGCCAGGCGAGACAATCACTGTTGCAAACGTTGCAGGTGCAGTTCACCTCTTCGATGCAACAACAGGAGCTCGTATTAACTAAGAAATTAATTAGAAAAACCCCGTCGATTATTTGGCGGGGTTTTTTATTGCTCGATATCTAACGTGCCACGCAAGACATGGACATTTCCGCGGCCAAATTTTCTCCAGGCATCGGTATAGACAAGCGCTGTGTTCTCATCAATTCCAAGCAGAGTTGATGTTGTATCAGAGCGAAGAATGAAGGAAGCAACACGATCAGGCAACCATCCGAGCATCTTGTCGTAATGCGGAATAACTTCGATATCAGGAAGTAGCGCTAAACCAGAGCTGTGATGGTTTCGCCTTAGCCCCATGATGGATCCACCAAAAGCCATGGCACCTGCCGAACAACCTGCCAGCGATGTACCTGAACGCCATTGCGTAACAATTGCCTCCCACACTGGTGAGCCTTGATAGATCTCTGCAACGCGGTGAGGGTCTCCCCCAGAGAAATAGATAAGACCAGCGCCTTTAATCTGATCCACAAATTCTTGATTGAAGGCATCTTCGCGATCATGAATGGGTAGGTAGATACATTCGCTACCAATACGCTCAGATTGTTCTTGTCCTAAACGTTTCCACTTTTCGCGACTTCCGTCGCCTTCGTGTGAAGAAGCGGTGGGAATCTGTACAAAGGTATTTTTCTTACCCGCAAGAATTGCACGATGCAGAAGCTGTGTTTCCAGCTCCTGCATCGGTACTGAATATTCACCAGAACCTACAAGCGCAATTGCACCAGCGTTCTGGTCCATAGGCTTTTTACGCCATCGCCTTCTTGAGGTTCTCATCAATTGAATCGAGGAACTGCTGTGTCGTTTGGTATGGCGCATCCTTAGAGATAAGAAGAGCAAGATCCTTCGTCATCTTTCCTTCTTCAACTGTCTTGATACAGACCTGCTCGAGAGTCTTGGAGAACTTGGCAAGATCTGCGTTGTTGTCGAGCTTGGCACGGTGGGCCAGACCCTGCGTCCACGCAAAGATTGATGCGATGGGGTTGGTGGAAGTCTCTTTACCTGCCTGGTGATCGCGGTAGTGACGTGTCACTGTTCCGTGAGCAGCCTCTGATTCGCAGACCTTTCCATCTGGAGTCATCAATACCGATGTCATCAGACCGAGTGAGCCATAACCCTGTGCGACGGTATCTGACTGCACATCACCGTCGTAGTTCTTACAAGCCCAGACGTAGCCGCCATCCATACGAAGTGACATTGCAACCATGTCATCGATGAGGCGGTGTTCGTACCAGATGCCTGCTGCTTCAAATTGTGTCTTGAATTCTGCCTGGTAGATCTCTTCAAAGATATCTTTAAAGCGACCGTCATATGCCTTAAGAATGGTGTTCTTGGTTGAGAGATAGACAGGGAACTTGCGAAGAAGTCCGTAATTGAGGGATGCACGAGCAAAGTCGCGGATTGAATCATCGACGTTATACATCGCCATTGCTACACCTGACGATTTAAAGTCATAGACCTCAAACTCTTGAGCTGCGCCGCCACCCTCAGGAACATAGGAAAGAGTGAGCTTTCCTGGACCTGGAACCTTGAAATCTGTGGCACGGTATTGGTCACCGAATGCATGGCGGCCAATCACGATCGGCTTGGTCCAGTGTGGAACCAAGCGTGGAACGTTGCTGATGATGATGGGTTCGCGGAAGATCACGCCACCAAGGATGTTGCGGATGGTTCCATTAGGAGACTTCCACATCTTCTTGAGGCCAAACTCTGCAACGCGAGCTTCGTCAGGAGTAATAGTTGCGCACTTGATTCCGACGCCATGCTTCTGAATCGCTTTAGCAGAATCGATAGTGACCTGATCATCTGTTGTATCGCGGTGCTCCATGCCGAGGTCGTAATACTCGAGGTTGACATCGAGGTAAGGAAGGATCAATTTATCTTTGATGAACTGCCACATAATGCGCGTCATCTCATCGCCATCGAGCTCGACAACGGTTCCTTCTACTTTAATCTTTGTCATCGTTACATATCCTTCACATCTGCTTGCTTAGCACGAACCGCCTCAGCAGCTTCTTTCAGAGATACAACTTCTGCATCGGTGAGCTTACTTTCCACAACTTTGCGAATTCCGGTCTTGCCGATTTCAGCTTCGACTCCGAGGTAGACACCTGAGATTCCATATTCGCCATCGACCCATGCACACACTGGCATGACAGCACCGGAATCTTCGATAACAGCCTTTGCCATACGAGCTGCTGCTGCAGATGGTGCGTAGTAGGCAGACCCAGTCTTGAGAAGCGCGACAACTTCAGCGCCACCATTACGCGTGCGATCAACGAGTTCGTCGATTTCAGTCTGTGACAACTTATCTGACAATGGCACGCCACCGACTGTGCAACGACTTGGGACTGGAACCATGGTGTCACCGTGGGAACCAAGGGTCAGCGTTTTCACGGAAGCAACGTCAACTCCCAACTTTTCAGCAACGAAGTTGGTAAAGCGCGCTGTATCGAGCATTCCTGCTTGACCCATCACGCGGTGCTTTGGAAAGTTGGTAGCTAGCTGAGCCAGCGCTGTCATCTCATCGAGTGGATTTGAGACCACGATGATGACTGCGTTGGGAGAATGTTTTGCAATATTTTCTGCAACTCCTCGAACGATGCCAGCGTTAACCCCAATTAAGTCCATGCGGCTCATGCCGGGCTTGCGGGGAAGACCTGCAGTAATGACAACGACATCAGAGTTAGCTGTCTTCTCGTAGCCTGCGCCTTCGGCGGTTGTGGTGGCTCCGATTACCTTGGTTTCAAAACCTTCGATAGAACGAGATTGGTTCATATCGAGCGCCAAGCCCTCGGGCTTTCCTTCAACAATATCTGTCAATACAACTTCATCGAAGATGTTGTATTCAGCAAGGCGAAGCGCTGTGGTTGAACCGTAGAAACCTGCACCTACAACGGTGACTTTCTTTGTCATGAACGTATCCTTTTTTCGCTATCTTAAATAATCTTGATGTCGAGCGAACTCTACAACCCCTTCGGAAGGGCGATAGCCAGACCGAAGAGAACTATTGCGATTGCCAGCGGCAGATATCGCTCAATTCTGCGCTTATTCCATTGAGAAAGGGCTATTACGCCAGTACCTGCCGAAATCAGAAGAGCGCCGGTGCGAACAAATCCTGCGACACCGAGAAGAACTCCCAGTGAAATCGCTAAGTATGCCGCGCGTAGTTGCAGGGCTGTTATCGCTCGCATGCATCGACCACATTCATGAGCAACATGGCGCGCGTCATCGGACCAACGCCACCTGGCATGGGTGCGACAAAAGATGCAACGTTCATTACGCCAGGATCAACATCGCCAAGTAGTCCGGCATCGGTGCGAGAGATACCAACATCGAGAATTACAGCGCCGGATTTAATCATCTCCGCTTTCAGGAAGTGTGCCTGTCCGATTGCTGCAACAACGATATCTGCTCGTTTGGTATGTGCAGTTAAATCCTTGGTACCTGTATGTGTAAGAGTCACAGTTGCATTCTCTTGCTTGCGTGATAGCAACAAGCCAAGAGGGCGACCAACGGTGAGTCCGCGCCCAATGACAACGACTTCAGCGCCAGCAAGAGGAATTGTGTAATGGTTGATGAGTTCGACAATTGCACGAGGGGTACATGGAAGTGGTGCGTCGTAACCTGCGACGAGGCGACCTAAATTCATGGGATGTAAACCATCGGCATCTTTTGCAGGATCAATCGCTTCCAGAATTACCTGGGTATCAATTCCTTTGGGAAGTGGTAACTGCACGATGTAACCCGTGCACTCTTTTGCGGCATTGAGTTCTTTGATAGCTGCCAGCACATCGGCTTGCGACGCCGTTGCCGGCAGATCAATGCGAATTGAGGTAATCCCGACCTCTTCACAATCACGGTGTTTGCCGCCCACATAGGAGTGTGATCCAGGGTCATCACCGACAAGGACTGTTCCGAGTCCTGGAGTAATTCCCTTTGCCATGAGGGCCGCGGTGCGAGTAGCGAGATCTTTCTTAATGGAGGCAGCAAGTGCCTTGCCATCAAGTATCTGTGCGCTCATATAGCAATCCTAATCGTTGGTTATGCGTGTGAGAAATGTCGAGTACCGGTAAAGAACATCGCTACGCCCGCCTTGGTAGCTGCCGCAATGACCTCTTCATCGCGCACGCTTCCACCTGGCTGGACAATTGACGTGACACCTGCAGAAGTAAGGATTTCTAGGCCATCGGCAAAAGGGAAGAAGGCATCAGATGCTGCGACGCTTCCTGCAACACGATCGCCTGCGCGATCGACTGCAAGACGTGCAGAATCAACACGATTGACCTGACCCATACCGATTCCCACTGCTGCACCGTCTTTAGCGAGCAAGATGGCATTGCTCTTTACTGCGCGCACAGAACGCCATGCAAATACGAGATCTTTCATGACATCTTCAGATACTGGCGCACCCGTTACTTGCTTCCAATTCTTAGCATCATCACCTTCAGCGCTTATTAAATCTGTCTGCTGCACGAGTATTCCGCCTGATACTGGGCGAAGTTCAAGAGGTGAAATCTTCGAAGTAGGACAGATAAGAATTCGAATCGATGGCTTCTTCATCAAAATTTCTAAGGCCTCTGGTTCGTACTCAGGTGCGATGATGACTTCGGTAAAAATCTGGGAGAGCGGTTGCGCCATAGCAACGGTAACTTTTCGGTTAGCTGCAACTACCCCACCAAAGGCTGAGACTGGATCGCAGGCATGTGCCTTGGCATATGCATCTGCAATATCAGTTCCGATTGCGACACCACACGGATTGGCATGTTTGATAATGGCAACGCAAGGTTGCGAATGATCAAGAGCTGCGCGCCAGGCAGCGTCGGCATCGGTGTAATTATTAAATGACATCTCTTTGCCATGTGACTGCACCGCATTAACGATTCCTGCTGGTCCCCCACGATAGATAGCAGCCTTTTGATGTGGGTTCTCACCATAGCGCAGCGAGTTCTCGCGCTTCCAGATGAGTCCCAACCAATCAAGATCTGCAATCTCGTGGCTTATCGTTGAACCCAACCAACTTGCAATCGTGAGATCGTATTCGGCAGTTGTGCGAAAGACATCGAGTGCTAATCGTTTCCGTTCTTCATCGGTAAATCCACCAGCTTTAATGGATGCGATGACATGGTCATACTGCGATTCATGGCAGACAACCGCTACTGAGCCATGGTTCTTAGCAGCCCCGCGTAGCATCGATGGGCCACCGATATCTATCTGTTCAATACATTCAGCGAAATCTGCCCCCGATGCGATCGTGGATGCAAAGGGATATAAATTAATGACGACGAGATCAAAAGGTGCGATATCCAGATCTGCAATCGCTTTCAGGTGCTCTGGATTATTTTGGTCAGCCAAAATTCCGGAATGAATCTTTGGGTGGAGAGTCTTGACGCGCCCACCCATGATCTCTGGAAAACCTGTGTAACTACTTACTTCAGTTACTGCAATGCCTGCACCCTGTAAAGTCTTGGCAGTTGAACCTGTTGAGAGAATTTCAACGCCAGCGTCAGCAAGACAGCGCCCGAGTTCGAGAAGTCGATCTTTATCGTAGACGCTTACAAGTGCGCGGCGGATAGCTTTGCGGTTAGCCATTGTTCTGCTCCAAGGTCGGTAAGAGTTCTGCAATGGTCGCGACTATGAGACCTCGTTCCACAACCTTAATGCGCTCGTGGAGAGATGCTTCACTCTCTCCGGGCTCAATCTCTACACGCTCTTGCGCAATGACCTGGCCTGTATCTAAACCTGCATCGACCCAATGAATGGTGGTCCCTGTCTCTATTGCACCTGCTGCCAGAGCGTCACGAACTGCGTGAGCGCCTGGGTAGAGAGGTAGCAGAGAGGGATGGCTATTGATGATCTTAAATCGAATCACAATTTTCTCTGACAACAGGCGCATAAAACCTGCGCTGACAACGAGATCTGGTTTGAGTGCGGCAATGAGCGTTTCGAGTTCACGATCCCATTCAGCGCGATCGGGAAACATCGGAATCGTAAATGTCTCAATACGTGCCTTATGTGCGCGATCAAGAACTGCAACATCCTTCTGATCTGAAATCACTGCGACGATATCTGCATCAAGATGGGCATCGAAGAGCGCTTGTGCCAGAGTTCCTGCACCGGATGCCAGAATCACGATTCGCTTCATCGATTATTCCGATTCATAAGAAGCATCATCGCCGCAGCGCCAACTCCTACTTCGAGGGCTATAGAGAGTGTGAACTTCCAGATAGAGACACCTACAGCGCCCATTTCAGCTGTGATGAGTGAGCCACTTGCCAGATAACCCGTCAGCACAGCACCTGCGACGGTAAAGATATAACTCTGAATGAGCGCTTGAATTCCAAATGCGAGTGACCAACGTGCGAGAAGAACGCCAACTCCAATAAAGGCGATTACGCCCAAGAGAGCAAGTGGTTGCTTACCTGTTGGAAGAATTCCAAGAAGTGGCAAGGCAGGTATCTGACCTAAGTGATACCAGAGGGGTGAAACCAAAGTGCCGGCACCGACTGCCGCACCAGTTCCGGCAAAGTAGGAAGCCAGAGCTATGGCTGCATTCGGAAGATAGAGAATATTGAGAAAGAGAAGGAGAATTCCGCCGAAGAAGCCTGGCTGAAGTGAAGTCGTAATGTTTTTGACCTGCGCAAAGTTGATAAGAATCAAGAGTGCTACCGCAATGAGTGAGACACCACTGATAAGCGCCCACATGCGCGCTGCAATACGAACTGGCCTTGCGGGTGAGATTCTATGGCCGGCAGTCATTGTGGCGATCAATGCAATAAGAAATGCAATGAGTGGTGCCAAATACCATTGTGGAGAAATTGCCGTAGATCTACTTAAGAATGAGAGCGCTGTAACGAGAAGTGCATAGAGAGTTGAGAAGGTAATGCGCACACCATTGATGTCATGGAAATCTCCTTGCAAGCGATCAATGGCGCGATTAAAGGCTGCTCGAATTGCAAGAAAGGGAAGAACTGCTCCCCCGATAGGTAGATAGGTGAGATATCCAGCGATTCCGGTAGGAGGCAGCGCAAACTGAAATGGAATGTGGTGGGCACCTAGCCAGATCCAGACAGCACCACGGATTGGATCGGTTGTACTTCCACTTGCACTTCCTGCAGTTGCCCAGGCTATGAGTGCGATAAATGAGAACGGCAGAAGAAGTAAAGCGGCGCTACGTATTACATGAGACAACGAGACCGAGAGGACGCGTTGCGACATAGGTACTAGCGACCTAGAAGATCGCGCATCAACTGCGCTGTTTCGCTCGGGGTTTGTCCAACCTTTACTCCAGCAGCCTCAAGCGCATCTTTCTTCGCTTGCGCCGTACCTGATGAGCCAGAGACGATGGCGCCAGCATGGCCCATCGTCTTACCTTCAGGTGCTGTGAAGCCTGCAACGTAACCAACGACTGGCTTTGTCACATATTCAGCGATAAACGCTGCTGCACGCTCTTCGGCATCTCCGCCGATTTCACCAATCATGACAATCGCAGTTGTTTCAGGATCATCTTGGAAGGCGCGCAAGCAATCGATATGAGTTGTTCCTATAACTGGATCTCCACCGATACCAACTGCAGTGGAGAAACCGATATCACGCAATTCGTACATCATCTGATAGGTAAGAGTTCCAGACTTTGAAACAAGTCCGATAGGCCCGCGCTTGGTGATATCTGCAGGAATGATGCCGACATTGGATTGATCTGGGCTGATAAGTCCCGGGCAGTTTGGCCCAATGATCTGAGTTGTTCCCTTTTGAAGTGAGTATGCATAGAAGAATGCAGAGTCATGTACCGGAATTCCCTCAGTGATAACTACGACAAGTGGCATCACGGCATCGATGGCATCGATTACCGCAGCCTTTGCAAACTTAGGTGGAACGAATACAACGGAGACATTGGCACCTGTGGCAGCGATTGCTTCAGCAACGGTGTTGAAGACTGGAAGTGATGTGCCATCGATATCGACTACCTGGCCACCTTTGCCCGGTGTTACGCCACCGACGACTTTGGTGCCTGATGCCAACATACGACGGGTGTGCTTAGTTCCTTCAGAACCAGTCATGCCCTGAACGATGACCTTGCTTGATTCGTTGATAAAGATCGACATTACTTCGCCGCCAATTCTGCAGCGCGTGATGCTGCTCCATCCATAGTTTCAGCTTGCTCAACCACTGGGTGGTTTGCAGCGTTGAGAATTGCGCGTCCTTCAAGAACGTTATTACCATCGAGGCGAACCACGATTGGTTTAGTTGCCTTTGGTCCGAGTAATTCAAGAGCTTGCACAATGCCATTTGCAACGGCATCACAGGCAGTGATTCCACCGAATACATTGACGAATACGCTCTTTACATCAGGATCACCCAGAATGATGGAGAGTCCATCAGCCATTACCTGCGCAGAAGCACCACCACCGATGTCGAGGAAGTTAGCTGGGCGCATTCCACCAAACTTTTCTCCGGCATAAGCCACAACATCGAGAGTCGACATCACAAGTCCGGCACCGTTTCCGATGATTCCGACTTGGCCGTTATCAAGCTTGACGTAGTTAAGGCCCTTCTCTTTTGCAGCCGCTTCAAGAGCGTTGGCAGTGTCATGGTCGACAAGCGCTTCGTGGTCTGGCTGACGAAAATCAGCGTTCTCATCGAGAGTGACCTTGCCATCGAGTGCGACAACGCGACCGTCTTCAGTCTTCACGAGAGGGTTTACTTCAACAAGAGTTGCATCTTCAGATTGGAAGGTCTCCCAGAGCTTGACCAGAACATCGGCGACTTGATCTGCAACATCTGCAGGGAACTGTGCCTGAGCAACAATCTCTTTCGCCTTTGCAGCTGAAATGCCATCGACAGCGTTAACTGGAACTTTTGCCAGTTTTTCTGGCGCAGTGTGTGCAACTTCTTCAATATCCATTCCGCCGGCAACGGAAGCCATAACAAGAAAGGTGCGGTTAGAGCGATCAAGAAGAATGGAAACGTAATACTCATCGACGATAGGCGCAGCTTGCGCAATCATCACCTTATGAACTGTGTGGCCTTTGATATCCATGCCGAGGATGGCGCTCGCCTTTTCAAATGTATCTGCCGGATCTACCGCAAGTTTTACGCCGCCAGCTTTTCCGCGCCCACCAACTTTTACCTGCGCCTTCACGACAACTTTTGTGCCCATCTTCGCTGCGGCATCGCGCGCCTGCTCGGGGGTAGTTGCAACAGCTCCTTGTAATACAGGGACTGAGTGCTTCTCAAATAGATCGCGTGCTTGGTATTCGTAGAGATCCACGTGGGCTCCTTATTGCGGCGGGTGTGTAGAGCCCAATCCTAAGTGCTTATCTAGAGCACTGTGACAGGCGCGTAGCGCAGCAGTAAGCGTTTATCGCCGTATTGGCCGAAGTTGATGGTCGCCTCTGATTTATCGCCCTCGCCGGCAAGTGCAACCACAGTGCCTAAACCGAATGTGTCATGTGACACACGCTGTCCCACTGCAAGAACCATTGCACTCGATGTGCGCCCGGTGGCGCGAGGTGGTGGACCTGATGGAAGACGAGATTTCTTTACTGCAGATGAAGTGGTGAAGGTGCTGCGCCCCTCGTTCTTCCACTCAATCAGGTCGGCTGGAATTTCATCGAGGAAGCGAGAACCCGGGTTGTACTTCGGAGTTCCAAAGGTGAGGCGATACTCCGCACGGGAAATATAGAGACGCTTCTCTGCACGAGTAAGACCTACGTAGGCAAGGCGACGTTCTTCTTCAATCTCTTTCGGATCATCGAGCGTTCGAGCATGAGGAAAAATTCCATCTTCCATACCTGTGAGAAATACTGTTGGGAATTCAAGACCTTTGGCGGTGTGAAGTGTCATGAGCGTGACGACTCCCCCGTGGTCTTCACCATCTGGGATCTCATCAGCATCGGCAACAAGTGAAACTTTTTCCAGGAAGCCAGAGAGTGAAATTTCTTCATCTTCACCAAGCTCTTCAAAGGGGCGCTCTTCATACTCCATTGATGCAGAGACAAGTTCCTTGAGGTTTTCGACGCGCACTTCATCTTGTGGGTCTTTGCTGGCTTCAAGTTCGGTGAGTAAGCCTGATTGCTCGAGTACGGCTTCGATAATCACAGATGGCTTGGTCTTTGCCTCAAGCAGAGTCTGAAGTGCTGTAAGCATCGAGGTAAATGTCATAATCGATTGCGCAGCTTTGTTGGGGACAGATGTTGCCTCAGAGACGCGAAGGAGCGCGTTCCAGAAAGAGATGCCCTGGGCTTGGGCAAAGATTTCAACTTCTTCGAGGGCGCGATCGCCGATGCCGCGCTTTGGAAGGTTAATAATCCGCCGAATAGAGACTTCATCGTTGGGATTAGCTAAAACGCGTAAGTACGCGAGTAAATCCTTGACCTCTTTCCGTTCGTAGAATCGCAGGCCACCGACGACTTTGTAAGGAATGGCAGCGCGCATAAAGATTTCTTCAAAGATACGTGATTGAGCATTGGTGCGATAGAAGACAGCTGTATCTCCTGGGTTGGAATGTCCCATATCTTGAAGTGATCTGATTTCACCTTTAATAAACTCTGCTTCGTCGTATTCAGATTCGGCGACGTAACCAACCAGTGGCGCACCAGATCCTGCATCGGACCAGAGATTCTTCTCCTTGCGAGATTCATTCTTGGTGATGACAGCGTTGGCTGCATTGAGAATATTCTGAGTCGAACGGTAATTCTGTTCGAGCAAGACTGTTGCCGCGTTCGGGTAATCGACTTCAAATTGCAAAATATTGCGAATCGTTGCCCCACGGAAGCCATAGATGGATTGATCGGCATCGCCCACAACACAGAGCTCGGCCAGCGGAAATCTATCGCCTTCGACTCCGGTGAGCTCTTTTACCAGTTGATACTGGGCATGGTTGGTATCCTGATATTCATCGACCAAGATATGGCGGAAGCGAGAGCGAAAGCGCGCCTTTGCTTCGGGAAATTTCTGCAGGACTTGCACCGTCTTCATAATCAAATCATCAAAGTCCATAGCGTTGGCCTGTTGTAGCCGCTTCTCGTACAAGGTGTAGACATCGGCAACGATGGTGTCGAATTGATTGGTAGCTGCACTCAAGAATTCATAGGGTGTCTGCAGTTCATTTTTGGCATTGGAAATCAAATTCTGGAATTGGCGCGCTGGATATCGCTTGGGATCGATATTGAGAGTCTCCATCACACGCGAGATAAGCTTTTGAGAATCGGCAGAGTCGTAGATACTGAAGGTGCTGCTGTAACCCAAACGCTCAACTTCTTGGCGCAACATTCGCACGCAAGAAGAGTGGAAAGTTGAGACCCACATGGATTTTGCAACAGGGCCCACAAGTTCTGTGACGCGCTCTTTCATCTCGCCAGCTGCCTTATTGGTAAAGGTAATTGCCAAAATTTCGTAGGGGCGAACCTCACGACGAGCCATGATGTAGGCGATACGACGAGTAAGAACCCGCGTCTTTCCAGAACCTGCGCCTGCTACGACCAAGAGCGGAGAACCAGCATGGGCGACCGCTTTCTGCTGCTGCGGATTGAGTCCGTCGAGCAATGGATCGGTCGTCGTCATAGCGCGGAGTCTATTAGGCTTGTCTGTCATGGAGCCCATTGCAGATTCAGAGATCAAGCGCGTTCTCGTTATCAACGCCCACCCCGATGATTCAGATTTTGGAGCGTCCGGAACTATCGCGCAATGGGTGCAACAAGGTATCGAGGTCGCCTACGTTCTCTGCACCAACGGCGACCAAGGTGGAGAAGAATCAGGATTTACCAAGGAAGAGATGCCGGCTGTGCGCCAACGCGAACAACGCGCAGCATGTGCCGCCCTTGGTATTAGCGATGTCACATTCCTTAATTATGTTGATGGCCATTTAGAACCAACTATCTCGCTCCGTAAAGATATCGTCCGGCAGATTCGTCGCGTACAACCAGATCGCATTGTCTGCCAATCACCAGAACGTAACTGGGAACGTATCGGTGCCAGCCACCCCGATCACTTAGCTGCAGGCGAAGCCACCATTCAAGCGGTTTACCCCGATGCACGAAATCCCTTTGCCTTTACAGATTTACTGGAGACCGAAGGGCTACAACCATGGCGCACTCGCGAAGTATGGATGCAAGGTCATGCAGAACCTGATCACTTTGTCGATATCACCCATACATTCCACTTCAAGATTGCAGCACTGAAAGAACATGCCTCACAGACAGGACATATGGAGAACCTTGAAGATATGTTGCGCGAATGGGGACAGCGCAACGCCGGCCTTGGGAAGTTACCTGAAGGTCGAATCGCAGAAGCGTTTAAGATCGTTAATACAAACTAAAAAGTCACTTCTAGTTTATTTAGCTGTTGCTTTCTTGATCTCAACAGTCTGAATCGGATATCCATCTCCGGCGTACATCGCCTGATCTCCGCTCATTTGATAAGCGCCGACTGCGCCAATTTTCTGCACAAGATCTAAGCCTTTAGTGATCTTGCCCCAGATTGTGTAATCAGGTCCGAGTTGGGTGTCTTGGTAGACCAAGAAGAACTGTGAACCGTTGCTCTTAGGGCCAGAGTTGGCCATAGCAACTGTTCCTGCTGGGTAATTCTTAGCGCCGGCCTTTGGTAAATTCTCATCGATATAGCCGCTCCAACCGGTCGGTGAACCACTTCCGCTCGCTGTTGGATCGCCACATTGAAGAACGAAGATTCCCTCTGTTGTTAAACGATGGCAGAGTGATTTGTTGTAGTAGCCAGCATTAGCAAGTGCTGCAATCGAGGTCACTGTGATCGGAGCCTTTGCACCTAGTAATGAAACAACAATGTCACCGCAATTGGTATTGATAGTTAAAGTTTTTGCTGGGCTCTTTGCAGCAACTAACGGCTGCTTTACCTTTGCAGGCACATGTCCTTTAGCGGTGCTCTTAGCGCATCCGGCAACTGATGTTGGGCGCTCGGCTGCTTGTGCCAGGACCACAGAAGCTGAGAGAAGTACGCAGCTAGTCAGTAGTGCAATCGCAGTAGTTCTTTTCATGGCTATGAGTTCCTATTCCCATTCAATCGTGCCAGGTGGCTTGCTAGTAATATCGAGAACCACTCGGTTTACCTCGCGGACCTCATTGGTAATGCGTGTTGAAATCTTTTCGAGCACATCATATGGAACGCGTGACCAATCTGCTGTCATCGCATCTTCACTTGAAACCGGACGCAGGACAATCGGATGTCCATAGGTACGACCATCGCCTTGCACTCCAACGCTGCGCACATCTGCAAGCAAGACAACTGGGCATTGCCAGATATCGCGATCAAGGCCGGCAGCTTTGAGTTCATGGCGGGCGATGAGATCTGCTTCGCGCAAGATATCCAGGCGTTCTGCCGTTACTTCACCGATGATGCGAATTCCTAGACCTGGTCCTGGGAAAGGTTGGCGCCAGACAATTTCTTCAGGTAACCCGAGTTCGATGCCCACCTGACGTACTTCATCCTTAAAGAGAGTGCGTAGTGGTTCGACAAGTTTGAATTTCAGGTCATCAGGCAATCCGCCCACGTTGTGATGCGACTTAATGTTGGCAGTTCCTGTGCCGCCGCCTGATTCAACAACGTCTGGGTACAAGGTGCCCTGCACTAAGAATTCAACATCTCCCCCGGCTGCGATATCGCGGGCCGCCTTTTCGAAAGAACGAATAAATTCACGGCCGATTATTTTGCGCTTCTCTTCAGGGTCGATAACCCCTGCCAGTGCGTTAAGGAATTGATCCACTGCATCAACCACAACAAGTTTGATTCCAGTAGCTGCAACGAAGTCGCGCTGTACCTGTTCAGATTCTCCGCTGCGCAGTAATCCGTGATCAACGAAGACGCATGTGAGTTGTTTGCCCACTGCACGCTGAATGATTGCGGCAGCAACGGCTGAATCAACGCCACCGGAAAGCCCGCAGATAACACGCTTATCGCCAATGACTAACTTAGCTTTGGCGACCTCATCCTCGGCAATATTATGCGTTGTCCACGTTGGTTTACATCCTGCAATATTGATAAGCCAATTCTGCAAGATTGCTTGACCATGTTCAGAGTGGAGAACTTCTGGGTGGAATTGAACCCCCGCTAACTTTCCTGAGGCATCTTCAAAGGCGGCAATTGGTGTATCTGATGTTGAAGCAGAGATACTGAAGCCACATGGGACTTCGGAGACCGCATCGCCGTGTGACATCCACACTGATTGAGCAACAGGAAGTCCAGCAAAGATCTTTGATCCAGGCTTTACTGCAAGTGGTGTGCGACCAAACTCTGACTTACCAGTTTGTGCCACAACGCCGGCAAGGGCTGCTGCCATAGTTTGGAATCCGTAACAGATTCCAAAGACGGGAATGCCGAGTGCAAAGATTGCAGGATCAACTTTAGGTGCGTGATCTGCATAGACCGATGATGGACCACCTGACAAGATGATTGCTTCAGGGTTCTTGGCACTTACTTCGGCTGCAGTGATCGATGATGGAACGATTTCAGAGAAAACATGAGCTTCGCGCACCCGACGAGCGATGAGCTGTGCGTACTGTGCGCCGAAGTCGACGACAAGAACGCCGTGCTTATCGGCCATGCTGCATAATGATTTCTACGCGCTGGAATGACTTCACATCTGAGTATCCACAGGTGGCCATGGCACGGCGTAGTGCACCAAATAAGTTCATTGAGCCATCTGATGTATGTGATGGGCCGTTGAGTACTTCTTCAAGTGTTCCGACAGTTCCAACGTTAACGCGCTGACCGCGTGGAACTTCTTGGTGATAGGCCTCAGATCCCCAGTGCCAACCAAGACCAGGAGATTCAACGGCTTTAGCAAGAGCTGAACCCATCATGACCGCATCGGCCCCGCATGCAATCGCCTTTGCGATATCGCCAGATTTTCCAATCGAACCATCTGCAATAACATGAACGTAACGTCCACCAGATTCATCGAGGTATTCGCGGCGAGCTGCTGCAACATCGGCAACTGCAGTTGCCATTGGTACCTGAATACCAAGAACTGTCTGAGTTGTGTGTGCTGCGCCTCCTCCGAAACCAACGAGAACGCCTGCAGCTCCGGCGCGCATGAGGTGAAGGGCACCCGTTGTTGTGGCAACGCCACCGACGATGACAGGGACATCGAGTTCGTAGATAAATTTCTTCAAGTTTAAAGCTTCATTCTCTGCCGCGACATGTTCTGCGGAAACAGTTGTTCCACGAATAACAAAGATATCGACGCCGGCATCGATGACAGCTTTGTGAAGCTGGGCTGTGCGCTGTGGTGAAAGCGATGCTGCAACGGTGACGCCCGAATCGCGTATCTGCTTGATGCGCTCTTTGATGAGTTCGGGGCGGATAGGCGCTGCATAAATTTCCTGCATACGACGAGTTGCATGCTTATCTGGCATTGATGCGATTTCACCCAGTGGAATACGGGGATCGTCATAGCGAGTCCACAAGCCCTCAAGGTTGAGCACGCCAAGGCCGCCGAGCTTTCCGATAGCGATTGCAGTTTCCGGAGAAACAACAGAATCCATAGGTGCTGCAATAAGTGGAAGATCAAACTTGTATGCATCAATCTGCCAGGAAGTACTTACATCTTCAGCAGTACGGGTACGTCGGCTGGGGACGATGGCGATATCGTCAAATGAATATGCCTGACGGGCGCGTTTTCCGGGGGCGATTTCGTAATCCATGGCTTATTTCTTCTTGCTGTAGTTAGGGGCATCGGCCACATGCAGAACATCATGTGGGTGGCTCTCTTGTAAGCCAGCTGCAGTAATTTGAATCAAGCGACCTTCACGGCGCAGTGTTTCGATATTAGGTGCACCCGCATATCCCATTCCGCTTCGCAACCCTCCAACGAGTTGGTGAACAACATCTGCAACAGCTCCGCGGTAGGCAACCCTGCCTTCGATACCTTCAGGAACAAGTTTGTCTTCAGAGAGAACGTCGTCTTGCATGTAGCGATCCTTCGAGTATGACTTTTTCTCGCCGCGAGATTGCATCGCACCGAGTGAACCCATGCCGCGATATGCCTTGTACTTACGACCATCAATTTCAACAAGTTCGCCCGGAGATTCTTCACACCCGGCAAGGAGTGAACCGAGCATTACTGAATGTGCGCCGGCAACGATTGCCTTAACAATGTCACCTGAATATTGAAGTCCACCATCTGCGATGAGTGGAATGCCAGCCTTGTTACATGCTTTCGATGCTTCCATGATTGCAGTAACTTGTGGAACGCCGACACCTGCAACAACGCGTGTTGTGCAGATAGACCCGGGACCAACGCCAACTTTGACTGCATCGGCTCCGGCATTGATAAGCGCCTGCGCACCTGCGCGGGTTGCCACGTTTCCACCAATGATTTCAATGGTGGATGAAAACTTTTTAATGCGTTCAATTGCTTCGAGAACTGCGCGGTGATGGCCATGTGCTGTATCTACGACAACCACATCAACGCCTGCTTCAATCAACTTCTGAGCACGAGCGAAACCATCTTCACCGACACCGACTGCAGCACCGGCAAGGCCAACGTTCTTCACCAACTTAACGTGGGTTACTTGTTCGTCCACTGGGAGGTTGCGGTGGATGATGCCGATTCCGCCTGCTTTTGCCATTGCGATTGCCATGGTGGATTCAGTGACGGTATCCATTGCTGATGAGATAACAGGTACGGCCAAAGTGATGTTGCGAGTGAGGCGGGTTGAGGTATCGACCTCAGAGGGGACTACATCGGAGGCGTCGGGAAGAAGGAGGACATCGTCATATGTCAGACCAAGGAGCGCGACTTTTTCAGAATCGATCATCGCCTGGCTCCCTTAGATAGCTCCGAGAGCGCAGTCTACCTGCTCAATTACGCGCCTAAAGCCTGCGCAATCTCATCGCAGGCATGGTGCAGTCCCTCTGCGCGGATCACTGATGTGCATTCGACTGAATCCCAGCCAGATCCACCGACAACCACGCGCGGAGCCGGGCGGACTGTTGGAATATCTTCCCAATATTTGGCATGGGCATTGCTCGATAGTTGAGCCCAGAGAAAGATTGCAGGGGGCGCAGATCGCGAGACCAGCGCTGAGATTGCTGCAAGTGGTGTGCGAGCGCCTAATACAGATGTCTCGATATTTCTTTCGCAGAGCGCAGCGGCAAGTGCATATAACGGAAGTGAGTGAAGTTCCTCGCCCACTGCCGCCAGCAATACCGGACGGGGGTTGATAGGTTTCTTCAAAGCTACGACTCGAGAGTTAAATGTTTGAGTGAGAATTTCTGAGAAGAGGTGTTCAATCTCAATGCCGGTTCCAGTCTTTGCCCAGTCATCTCCGATGAGAATAAGTGTTGGAAGAATGACTTCAGACCAGGAATCAGCGACACCGTACGTATCGATTTCGCGAGCAAGGGTGATTTCTACAAAGGCACGGTCATATGTTTGAAGGGCTTTGTATATGGCATCAACAACATCTTCGCGGACTTCAATCTCTTTAATGAGGTTTGAAATCGTTGCAACGCCAGTGAAGTTCTTAGCTTGCTCAGCAGCTTCTGCCGGAGCAACGCCGGCAACGATGAGACGCCGCATCATGGTGAGCTTCGCTAGATCCTTGGGGCAGTAACGGCGGTGCTCGCCCTCTTCATGTTCAGAAGGCCCCAGGCCATAACGGCGGTCCCAGGTGCGCAAGGTGGCGGGTGCAACGCCTATACGGCGGGCAACTGCTGCGACGGTGAGCTTCTCCCCGTTGACTCCTGAAGCGCTCTTTGCCATGGCGCTATGGTGTCGTGAAGTGGCCTAACTCACCAGTTGAAAATCGGACATTTTGCCCTATGAACAACATTTGAAGCGATAGGTACTTGAACAACCCATGAATCGGTTGTATCGTCGCCTTATTCACAGAACAGGAGAAGAAGATGGCCGAACTTTCACGACTACCTCAACCAATAGCAGAGCTTTGGGAGTGGCAGTACGAAGGCGCTTGTCGATCACTCGACTCTGAAATGTTCTTCCATCCTGATGGCGAACGTGGACCACGTCGTCGCAATCGCGAGAATGCAGCGAAAGCTGTCTGTGCATCATGCCCAGTAATTCAGGCATGCCGCGCACATGCGCTCGCAGTCCAAGAGCCTTATGGAATCTGGGGCGGTCTCTCTGAAGATGATCGCGCGACGATTCTTATCCAGCGTGGAATTCCAGTAATTTCACACGCATCATAATTTTCTCCTCCTTGAGAAATAGAAAAATCCCCCGCACTCGCGAGAGTGACGGGGGATTTGTCTTTACTAATTAATAAGTAATTAGTGGCTATGTCCACCAGGACCATGTGAGTGTCCGTGTCCACTTGATGCTGGCTCTTCATTTGCTGGGCGCTCGAAGACAACAGCTTCTGTTGTAATGAACATGGCAGCAATTGATGCGGCGTTAGCGAGTGCTGAACGAGTTACCTTTACTGGGTCGATGACGCCATCTTTTGCAAGATCGCCATAGACATCAGTTGCAGCGTTGAAGCCTTCGTTGGGCTTCATTGCGCGGACCTTTGCAACTACTACGTAGCCTTCAAGTCCGGCGTTCTCTGCAATCCAGCGAAGTGGTTCGTCACAAGCCTTACGGACAAGTGCAACACCAACAGCCTTATCGCCAGTGAAGCCGAGGTTTTCGTTGAGAGCATCGGCTGCATGCACAAGGGCAGCGCCTCCGCCGATAACGATTCCTTCTTCCACAGCTGCGCGTGTTGCTGAGATAGCATCTTCAAGACGGTGCTTCTTCTCCTTCAGCTCAACTTCAGTATGTGCTCCAACCTTGATCACGCAGACTCCACCAGAGAGCTTTGCAACTCGCTCCTGAAGCTTTTCGCGATCCCAATCTGAATCAGATTGTGAAATCTCTGCACGAAGTTCGCCAACGCGACCGGCAACAGCTGCCTTATCGCCAGCACCATCGACGATGGTTGTTGTCTCTTTGGTGACCACGATGCGACGAGCGCGACCGAGATCTTCAAGAGTTGCAGCTTCCAGCTTCATGCCTACTTCTTCTGAGATAACTGTGGCTCCGGTAAGGATTGCCATATCTTGCAAGATTGACTTGCGACGATCTCCAAATGCTGGCGCCTTTACTGCAGCTGATGTAAATACTCCGCGCATGCGGTTTACAACGAGAGTTGAAAGCGCTTCGCCCTCAACATCTTCAGCGACGATAAGAAGTGGCTTTCCAGCTGTAGAGACCTTCTCAAGAAGTGGAAGGAGTTCAGCAAGAGCTGAGATCTTGTTGGAGACGAGAAGGATGTAGGCATCTTCAAGGACAGCTTCCATGCGATCTTGGTCTGTTACGAAGTATGGAGAGATGTAGCCCTTATCGAACTGCATACCTTCAGTGAACTCGAGCTCGAGAGCTGTCGTTGATGCTTCTTCAACAGTGATGACGCCATCTTTTCCGACCTTATCCATCGCTTCTGCGATGAGGTCTCCGATTGCGCGATCCTGTGCTGAAATCGTTGCGACATCTGCGATCTGCGCCTTATCTTTGACGACAGTTGCGTTCTCGCGAAGACGTGCTGAGATTGCCTCAACAGCTGCTTCGATACCAATCTTGAGATCCATTGGCTGTGCGCCGGCAGCAAGGTTACGAAGACCTTCCTTGACCATTGCCTGAGCAAGAACTGTTGCAGTTGTTGTTCCATCACCAGCGACATCGTTGGTCTTGGTAGCAACTTCCTTCACGAGCTGTGCGCCCATGTTCTCTACTGGATCTGAAAGTTCGATCTCTTTTGCAATTGTTACGCCATCGTTTGTGATGGTGGGTGCGCCAAATGACTTGGCGATGACAACGTTACGGCCCTTAGGTCCGAGCGTTACCTTGACGGTGTCAGCGAGCTGATTAACACCGCGTTCCATTGCGCGACGAGCATGCTCGTCGAATTCCAACATTTTTCCCATGGATTACTTCTCGATAATCGCGAGAATGTCGCGAGCAGATAGGACGAGGTAATCCTCGTTGTTGTACTTAACTTCGGTTCCGCCGTACTTGCTGTAGAGAACGACATCGCCGACCTTTACATCCATCGGTACGCGAGCGCCATCATCGAAGCGGCCTGGGCCGACTGCAACAACTGTGCCTTCCTGTGGCTTCTCTTTCGCTGTATCTGGGATAACAAGACCTGATGCAGTTGTTGTCTCAGCTTCATTTGCCTTAACAACGATGCGATCTTCGAGCGGCTTAATGGCTACTGCCATGGTGGTACTCCTTCTGATTCGAGTTTTGGTTCGAGATAAATCCACTGTGAGGGGGCTTATCTGCGTTAGCAGTGTCGACCCTTGAGTGCTAACGCCAAGCCTAGGCAAGTGCCCTTCAGGCTGCAAATCGGGAAATTAGAGGCTGACCTGCTCGACCTTCAGGCTGGAATCTGCGTCAAAGGCGCCCTGTGTGGCAGGTCTGCCGGCGCTGAGCATCAGGCTGCCAAGGGAAGCGACCATCGCCCCGTTATCGGTACAGAGGCCAGGGCTTGGGATACGAAGCTGAATGCCGGCCTTCTCGCATCGTTCTGCAGCCACTGCCCGAAGACGTGAATTGGCGGCAACTCCTCCTGCAATCACCAGTGAGTTAATGCCCGTTGATTTACAGGCAGCCAGCGCTTTGAGCAGAAGCACATCAACGACTGCTTCTTGGAAAGAGGCGGCAACATCGGCGCGAATGTATGACGGAGTACCTTCGAGATAGCGAGCGACTGATGTCTTAAGCCCTGAGAATGAGAAATCGTAGGGACGAGTTGCCCAATCATTGGACGTTGTCAGCCCTCGCGGAAAATCGATGGCGCTTGCAGATCCACTTACAGCTTCACGATCAATGGCAGGGCCACCAGGAAAACCTAAATCAAGGATGCGAGCGATCTTGTCAAAGGCTTCACCTGCAGCATCATCCATCGTTGCGCCAAGTTTTGTAATGGAACGCGTGATGTCATCAACTTGCAGAAGAGATGAATGCCCACCACTGACAAGGAGCGCAATCGTTGGGTCTGTCGGTTGGTCATGGGTTAAGTAATCAACTGATACGTGCGCAGCCAAATGATTAACGCCATAGAGCGGGCGACCCAACCCTTGCGCCAGTCCGCTTGCCGATGCAACACCGACAAGAAGTGCGCCGACTAATCCAGGGCCGGCCGTTACTGCCACTGCATCAATATCCGACAGGGCAATCTGTGCATCTATCAGAGCCCGTTCAATACTGGGCAACATCGCCTCTAAATGTGCACGGGATGCAATCTCTGGCACTACTCCCCCGAAACGTGCATGTTCTTCAACACTTGATGCAATGACATTGGCAAGTAGCGTTCGACCTCGCACAATGCCGATTGCAGTTTCATCGCAGGACGTTTCAATACCAAGGACTATAGGTTGCATTAGGCAAAGTCCTTTCGCATTACAAAGGCATCTTTACCGGGCCCGTAATAATCCATGCGCACTGAAATCTTCATATAACCCAGTGATTTATAGAGCTCGATGGCAGATTCATTGCTCTGCTCAACTTCGAGCATCATGGCGCTAGCCCCACGCTCTTTTGACCACTGCTCTATCTGACGCATAAATTCTTTCGCAATACCTTGCCTACGGTATTCCGGCAGAACTGCCACAGTAAGGATGTCTGCTTCAACGCCAGGGGCTGGAACGAATACACCGCAATAACCAACGATGGTGTTGTCACTTTCGGCGACAGACATAAATCGAGTCGTTGGAATCCCCGCGAACTCTTCCTTGAACTGGGCTGTATTCCAGGGCGAATACGGAAATAACAACTTCTCATAAGAAGCCAAAACAGGGATATCTAAAGCAATCGGTTGGCGATAGGTAATCATGTGCGCTCCGCCGTAGGAACAGCATCAGGCCTGCGTAGGTACATCGGCTCAGTGACGTTCTGCGATTGCGACAGCACAACCAGCTTCTTAATATCGGGATATTGATCGATGATGAATCCATCGACTTCAGATGGCTTACTCACAGCAGGGCCTTCCACGCGCACTCCGTCTTTATAGCGCGCCCAGTAAATCTCTTTGCGCCTTGCATCAATGGCAACTGTGTACTCACTCTTATCGATATCAATCGCATCAAGTGAACAGACTCCGATCTCAGGAATATTGCGGGCCAAAGCAAAGGTATGAGCGAATGAGATGCCAACGCGCAGGCCTGTAAATGGCCCTGGCCCCATACCCACCACAACTTGCTGTGGTGGCGCAGAAACTTTCAGCGCCTCAGCGACTAATTGCGAGAGCGCGCGACCATGATCTGTTGCACCTTCATGAAACTTTTCGAAGAGAACGGATTCCCCATCGATAATTCCAACAATCGTGCGTGACGTTGATGTATCAATCGCAAGAGTAAAGCTCATGCGCTGAACCCTTGCCAACGAACACCGACCGGGGTGATCGTTACCTCGCGTACCTCTTCGGTTCGGTCAATCACAATCTCTAAGCGTTCTTCGCTCAAGCGGGCAGATTCTTCGCCGCCCCATTCAATAACGGTGACAGCGCCTTCTCGTGGTGAATCAAGATCAAGGTCATCTAGGTACAGAGCTGCTTTTCCACCTTCAAGTAACCGGTAGGCATCAACATGAATAAGCGGCAGAGGGCCTTTATGAATACGAGAGATAACAAAGGTGGGAGATGTGACATCACTAATTCCGAGGGCTTCACCAATTCCCTGTACGAGAACGGTCTTTCCTGCGCCCAGTGGGCCATTGAGAAGGATGAGGTCGCCAGCCAGGCATTGAGATCCGATGCGCATTCCGAGGTCATGCATATCGGCAGCTGTTGCAATCTTCACTAGTCGAGGATAGTTGAAGAAAAAGAAGAAGAGCCCCAGGAATACCTGAGGCCCCTCTCTACTTAATAACTGCTAGTTGTAGTACTTAAGCAGTGGAGCGCGGAAATACTTATCCACGCTGAGGTTACCTGACTTGCGGGCTGCAGTTGCGATAGCGCCGCCTGTAGGGAACTTGCCTGTATTACCAGCAGAAACCATCATCTTTGCAACAGTGAGGTAATTCGCTGTTGTAAATGTGCAGTGGTTTGTTCCTGGAGCAGCAGGAGTAGTTGTGATTGGGCTACCTGTTGCATCAAAGGTTGTGTAAGCCTTTGGAGTCATGCTCCAGAGGACGACAAGCTTCTTTGTAGGTGCTTTGTATTCACGTGACTTCTTTGCTGCGGCAATTGCTGCATCGCGTTCTGCGACGAGCTGAGCTGCGTATGCATCAACAACACGTTGTGTTGCGCCCGCTGGTGTAATCGGATCTGCGACGCCAGTCATCATGATGGTTGGCACATTGATCTTTCCTGTTGTTGCAGCCATCTTGCCCATCATTGCCATCGCATCAGCGTTGCCCTTGGCACGTGGTGCATCTGGATTTGCTGGATTAAGAGCCGCAAGCATCGCACCAATTGCAGTGTTACCTGAAAGAGCTGCATTGTAGATTACTGAAGAATCTTCAACACGTGCTGAGTAATCTGTCTTGGTGTTGTCGTAGACAGCTCCGCCTGCTTGAAGCTCTACATCCTGTGTTGCAAGGATGGCAAGAACAGCAGCTGATGCTGCGTTCTCAAGAGTTGCAAGTGCTGGGCTCACTGCTAGCGGGAAGGTGAGCTTCAAAGCGCCATCTGGACCTGAGATTGAATCGAAGTGATCAGATTGCGTTGGAAGTCCTGCCATCAAACCAACGAGCAAGAGTGCAGAACGAGAAGGAACTCCCGCAGCTTGTAGCGCTTTACCTGTTGCACTCGATGTTGCTGGCCATGCACCAGTTGACATTGAGTTCTTGAGGCTTCCAAGAACAGTCAAAACCTTGACGATATCGCCAATCGCTTCAGCATTTCCGGCTGCGCCTGCAGAGTAATTTCCACCCTTGATTGTTGGATCAAAGAATGTCTTGATTCCCCATAGAACATCGCCAGCTGCTGTGAGCTCTGGTGCGATGTTATCTGCCATACACATTGGTGCTACCGCATCAACGAGTGTTGGGTACTTCTCGGCAAGTGTTTGGGTGATGATTCCACCAAGGGATGATCCCCAGGCAAGAACCTTCTTAGTTGTTGGGAATGCAGTCTTAAATGCACCAACGAGTTCTACGTTAGTTGCAACGGCTACATCGAGGTTCCATCCCTGACGGGAGAATCCTGAACCCATGATTGCCATACCGTTTCCAAGGAAGTAGTTAGCGATAGCTGGGTTTCCACCAGGGATTGGTTCTGGAGTATTGGTGATCTTGTAACCAGCGGGAACAGAAGGAAGCATTCCTGCAGGTAGGTCGATGTTGTAGCGATATCCATGTGAATAAAGAGCCACAGTTCCGTTGAAGTTTGCTGGAACCATCATTACATATGGAGCGCCATCTGAAGTTGTTCCCTGACATGTCTGAACAGGGACCTTCTTATCGCAGATTGGTCCAACAGCTGCTGCATGTGCAGGTGTCGCAATGACAACTGTTGCAACGAGTGCAGTTGAAGAAAGTATCGCTAAAAAGCGTGACTTAGTTGATGAGATTCTCATTATTCTGGAAGTCCCTTCGCTGGCATGGCTGGACGCTTGTATGTTGATTTAACAACTGCGCCAGATCCTGAATCGGTTGTGTAGAGAACATACTTGCCATCAATTGGCTTGAGATCTCCTGTTGGTGAGTACTTTCCGAACCAGTAACCGTTATATCCAATATGGCTGGTCTTTGAGTAGTTCAATGGCACGAGCCCAGCTGAAGCAAAAGTTGAGCCTTTTGCTTCGATTGCTGCCATGAGTGATTTGCGAGTTAAGTTCGCACCAGCAGCTTTAATTGCTTGCGCTGTAACAAATGCTGTGTTCATTCCGATAAGAACGTTGTTATCGAATGCTGAACCAGGGACTGCCTTTGCGTAGATATCAGAGAAGAGCTTTACATACTCATCTGTCATATCAGTTGTTGCTGGAGCAAATGAAGCACCGACTGCGTTATAGAGGACGCCTGCTGGTACGCCTGCTGCCTTAATAGTTGTTGCATCTCCACCAACAGATCCAAGGATCCACTGTGGTGCGTACTTAAGCGCTGCTGCTGTACCGAGGCCAGCTGCTGTAGCACTTGAAACACCGAAGAGAATAACTACATCAGCCTTAGCTGCTGAAAGCTTGGTGACCCAACCCGCTGCAGTAGCGGCAGTCTGTGAACCTGATGCATAAGGAACCTTAACTGCGAAGGTGATACCTGCAGAAGTGAAGCCCTTGAGTGCATCTGAACCAAAATCGTCATCCTGGTAAACAAGACCAAGAGTCTTGCCTGCGAAGTTATCCTTGATGTATTCAGCCATAATCTTTGCTTCCATGATGTAGGAAGGCAAGATTGAGTATGTAGTTGGATACTTCTTAGCATCAGCGAAACCGCTAAATCCTGTATTGACGAACAACACTGGAACTCCACGGCGACCTGGGTTTACAGAAGCTGCGACAGCCTTGTTATTTGCTGTGCCCAATGGAGAGATAAGAGCCATGACCTTGTCTTGCAAAATTAACTTATTTGTCTTGGCAACTGCTTGTGTTGGAACGTACTGATCATCTTCAACCTTGAGAGTGATCTTGCGACCATTTACTCCACCATTTGCGTTGAGGTAATCAAAGTAAGCCTTCATTGCACCTGGAATCTTGTTGTAGCCGGGTGATGCAGTGCCTGTCATTGGGAGAGTCATTCCGAGTTTAATTTCAGAATTTGAAACTCCGATTTCAGATGCTTGCGCAGGAATTGTTGAAGCTGTGAGGGCTGCGACTGCAAGCACCGCGCTTGCTGTGATCAGCGCGCGACGATTCATTCGAGTCATGTCTTTCCTTCCATCGAGGGTACTTACGTCGTTGTACGTAAGTATTTACTTCTTCGCCCGATGCTCCCGACCAGCACGCAACTGCTCCATTGGTCCGTTTGGAACAAACAAGACCGTCAGAATCAGCAATGTGCTCACCAGTAGACCAGGCAAGTTATTAGTTATTGCCTCTGACGAACTGAAGCGGCTTGCGACCGCCCCTGCTAGATCAGGGATAACAACCAATATCACTGCCCCAATCATTACCCCTCCGAGGGTAGTTACGCCAGAAAGAACCGCGCCTGTCAGCAAAGAAAATGAGAGCGCTAATGGGAATGCTGAGGGTGAGACGGTGCCTATTGTCATAGCCAAAAGCGCTCCAGAAAGGCCCGCTAGGCCTGAACTGAGGGTAAATGCAAGGGTTTTATTGCGAGTGAGATTAATACCGGCGAGTTCGGCTGCCACATCGTTGCCGCGTACCGCTTTCCAACTGCGGCCGTAACGAGATCTCATAACATTTTGTAACCAAAAAATTGAGATTAGAGTGGCAAGGGATGCGATCCAGAAGAACCATTTATATTGCGTGAAATCTTGACCAAGGCGAAGTGGTGGGAACCCCACATCAAATAGTAAGCCCTGCTCTCCGCCCAATAGCGAAAATTGATTTGCAATCGAGGGCAGACCAACAGCAAGTGCAAGAGTTGTTCCCGCTAAATATGGTCCACTCAATCGCGCCGCCGCTAAACCAAGAAGAGCACCAGCAACTGCCGCCGTCAGGATCGCGACGGAGAAACAAAGCCAGATTGGTGCATTGAATTCAATTCGAGTCAAAGCTGCGGCATAGCCACCGACTCCTAACAGCGCACCTTGGCCAAGTGAAACTTGTCCAGAATAGCCAGTCAACAAGATGATAGATGAAATTCCCACAACATAGACCGCAACTGTTGCGCCTTGATAGACACGGAGTTCATCGACAGCGCCACTCAAGAAATAAATTGCCACGCCGAGAATGAGAAAAATGCCAAGGCGATTTTTGTTAGAAAGTTTATGCACGTCGTCCCGCCTTCACTCCGATAATTCCTTGTGGGCGGATAAAGAGGACGAGCAGTAGAACAATGAATGGTGCAATGAAGAAGAGTGAACCACTTATATACATAAGTACAAATGCGATAACTAAACCAAGCACCAAAGCACCGATGACTGCGCCAATTAAGCTATCCAGACCACCGATTACTGCTGCGATAAATCCAGAAATAAGTAATAGTGAAAATTCCATGGACTCAGGTGAGAAAGAGCCGTTTCCATTAGAGGTCAGGAGTAGGCCGGCGACAGCACCAGCTGCACCGGAAAGTGCCCAACCGAGTGTGCGAACAAGGTCGACTTTGATACCGGCAAGACGTGCAATCTCGGGGCTGTAGGCAGCGGCACGAAGAGCAAGTCCAATATTTGTCTTCTGAAAGATAAGTGAGAAAACAAACACCAATAGAGCAACGATGGCGATTATCGCCAACTTCATTGGAGAAAAAACCAGGGTGTCTGATCCAATAGAGAAACCGGTGTTAGAAAGAGGAGGTTTGATAACTGCATCTTGACCTCCCCAAATCATCGCAATGAGAGCTTTGATAACTCCCAACAATCCGAGCGTTGCAATAATGGGCGCCACATTGGCAATCGGCCCTGAACTGGTGTGCTTAAGCAGAATTCGCATAAATGCAATCTCAATAAAAGCGCTCAAGGCGGCTCCGGCCAACATCGCAATAATCAGTGCAACCCAATAGTTACTAACACTCTGAAGGACTTGGTACCCAATATATGTTGAGGCTAATGCCAGGCCTGCCTGAGCGAAGTTGATGACACGGGTCGAACGCCAGACAAGCACGATTGCCATCGCCATGAGCGCGTAAATTGCACCTGAGGTGAGGCCAATAAGCGTTGTATTAAGTAGCTGAATCATTAGTACCCCAAATAAGCGGCACGTACTGCTGGGTCGGCGATTAGGTCCTCTGCACTTCCAGAAATTGCAACATGACCAAGATTGAGAACTACTGCTGTGTCTGCGATCTTAAGAGCGCCCATTGCATTCTGTTCCACCAAAACAACAGTAAGGCTCATTGAGTCAACGATTCCACGAATGGTCTGAAAAATCTGCTCAATAACAAGTGGGGCAAGCCCGAGTGAAGGTTCATCAAGAAGTAAAAGATTTGGTTTAGACATTAGTGCTCGACCAATTGCAAGCATCTGACGTTCACCACCTGACAATGTATCTGCGCGCTGGCCTAGTCGTTCACCGAGTCGTGGAAAGAGTTCGACTACTTGGCGCTTTGTCTCTGTCGCTTCCTTCTTATTGCGACGCCAGAGCGCTCCCAAATCAAGATTCTCTTCGACTGTAAGTTCGGCAACGACAGACTTTCCTTCAGAGACATGCGAGACACCGCTTCGCACATGAGACTCTGGTTTGCCATGCAAAAGATTGTGCTCGCCCCAATGTGCGCTGCCTTCGGTTGCCTTATTCAAGCCTGACAATGTGCGAAGGAGCGTGGATTTTCCAGCACCATTTGCGCCAATAACTGCCGATAACTTGCCGGTCTCGACGGTAAATGAGATGCCACTAATTGCGCGAATAGCACCGTGATCAACGATGAGGTCTTTAACTATGAGGCTCAACTTATGCCCCCGTTCCAAGATAGGCAGCAATTACTGCAGGATCGCGGCGCACAACATCTGCCGATCCACTTGAAATTACTTCACCAAAGTTGAGAACATAGAGGCGATCACAGACAGACATCACTACATCCATGTGGTGTTCGACAATTAAGACAGACATATGGGCCGTCAGATTACGAATCAGTCCATTCATCCATTCAATATCTTGAGGACCAAGTCCACCTGCTGGTTCATCGAGCATCAATACTTTAGGTTCGCTGACAAGCGCTCGAGCAATCGCTACGCGCTTGGTGTCGGGATAAGAAAGAGTATTTGCACGTCGATTGGCCAGTGCTCCTGCATACACTCTTTCAAGAGCAGCCATTGAGCGTTCAGCAAGTTCTGCTTCATCCCTGGTATTGCGACCAAAGCTTGCAGAAATCAAACCTGTCTTGGCAAACTTCTGTGCCCCAATCATTACATTTTCAAGAACTGTGAGATCTGGAAATAGTCCAACTCCCTGCAGAGTACGTGCGATTCCGAGATCGGCTAATTGATCAGTACGTGGCCAGGAACGTTCTTTGCCTTCAAAGGAAAAGGTTCCTGAATCAGGTGTAACGAGCCCGCAGATGGCATTGAAGAGAGTTGTCTTGCCGGCGCCATTAGGCCCAATTAATCCGACTACTTCATTCTTATTGAGTTGAAGGTAGACATCATGAAGAGCGCGCAGACCCCCGAAGGAGACAGAGACTCCTTCGGCTTGAAGAAGTGGCATATTAGTAGACATGACTTGAATAGATTCTAGGCACACGAGGCCCAATTCGTGTAACTATTTCGTAATTAATTGAGTGTGAGGCTGCTCCCCAATCATCTGCTGTGTACTCGCTATGGGAGCCATTTCCGAAGATGACAACCCAATCCCCTGACTTTGCTCGCGAATCAGGGCCGAGATCTACGACAAATTGATCCATCGAGACGCGACCAATGCTGGCGGCTCTCTTTCCCGCAAACCAGATACCAGCACCGCGTGCAATGCGCGGTATGCCATCTGCGTAACCCATTGCAATCACGCCAAGTTTTGTATCGTGTGAAGTTCTTTCTGTTGCCCCATATCCAACTGGAGTATCAGCCGGAACTTCTTTGACGAGATATAGCGCAGCCCGCAGTTGCATGGCAGGGCGTAAACCAAGTGAATTTGAATCTCCTAGCGTTGTGACATCAGGAGATAGCCCATACATTGCAATACCTGTACGCACCATGTCGAAGGCAGCAGCGTGGTTCTTCAACGTTGCCGCAGAGTTGGATAGATGGCGCATCACATTGGTAAATCCGAGTGAATGCACTCGTGCCACCATCTCATTGAAGCGATCCATCTGCTCAGAATTCTGTTTTTCATCCGGTTCATCGGCGCGAGCAAAGTGAGAGAAGATGCCAGCAATCTCCACGTTGTGAAGGTGTTCTGCACTCAATTGATCCCACTCACTCAGGAAACCGCCGCGAGTCATGCCAGTATCAACTTCGAGATGGATCTTTGCCTTCTTAGAGGTAGCTGCTGCAGAAATTTCTGCGAGTGCAGCGAGGGAGGCGACCGCAATCTCAATATCGAGTCCGATTGCCTGCGCGAAATCAGAACCTGGTTGGACAAGCCATGCAAGAATCGGTGCTTCAATTCCAGATTCGCGCAGAGCTACAGCCTCTTCAAGGAGTGCTACACCTAAATAATCAGCACCTGCTGCGATCGCCGCTTTGGCAACTGGAATAAGCCCATGTCCATATGCATCTGCCTTCACAACTGCCAGCAACTTTGTTCCGGCCGTCTTTTTGAGAAGCTCGACATTGTGCTTAATGGCGTTGAGATCTACAAGCGCTTCAGCTCTCATCGCTCAACCACCACCATCGCAGATGCGATACCGGCATCGTGCGATAGAGATAGGTGCACTCGCGCACCATCGATGAGATCTGCAATCTCACCACGGAAGAGAAATTCCGGTTTTCCATTGGTCTGATTGATAACTTCCGCTTCATGCCAGTGCAATCCGTGGTTTGGGCTGAGCGCTTTATAGAGAGCCTCTTTCGCTGCAAACCTTGCTGCTAACGACTGATCGGTTTGAGTACGTTCAGATTCGGTGAAGAGTTTTTCGCGTAAGCCAGGGGTGCGTGTGAGGGATTCGAGGAATCGGGCAATATCCACGACATCGATGCCGATTCCATCAATCATAAGAATAAGTCTATAAGTGGTTAGTGAAGTTGGCTATCAGATGGGAAGAAGCGATCGATAGCAATGATGAGAACTAAGAGAGCGGAACCTAGTAATACCCCACCAAAGAGGTCAGAGAACCAATGCGTATTGCGCAGGAGTGAAACTGTGCAGACTGTGAGGGTAAGGAGTGCAACGGCTGCGCTAGCAAGACGACCGTTATATCTATCGACATGTGCATATCGGTAAATCAGATATGCAATAACTCCCCAGATCAGCACTGCATTGGACGCATGGCCACTTGGATAGGACATGCCACCCGCATGCAAGATATCGAGCCCCATGCGTGGTTTGGTGCGGCCTAGAGCGTATTTAAATGCGCCGACGACAACGTTGAGTGCGATAAATGAGAGAAGGCCTAGGTTTACTGGTCGCCATGTTTTAAAACGAATGGCGATATAGGAACCAACAATGATGAGCGCGATTCCAGAGACGCTGCGAAGTCCTAAATCATCGAGCCGCCTGACAATGAAGTAGGTAATCCCATCAAATTTGGGGTGGCGCCAATTATTGAGTTCGCGATCTATACGTACAAGAAATCCGTCAGTGAGAACGATGTACGTTGTAAAGAGATAGCCAGCAAAGAGCCAGGAAGACCAATTGAGGGCGCGGCGCATCTGCTGGCGACGCGCGATGGGATCAAGAACCATAATTATTCGACAGTGACAGATTTAGCTAAATTGCGAGGTTGGTCTACATCGGTGCCACGAGCAACTGCAATTTCGTAGGCAAATACCTGAAGTGGAACTGTGGCTAGAACTGGTTGGAAAAGAGGGGATGCAACGGGAATGCGGATGATGTGTTCTGCGCCAATGACAGTGGCGCCTTCAGGAGCGATAACCACTACGCGAGCACCACGAGCTTTTACCTCTTGAATATTGCTGAGCATTTTCTCATCAAGACCGTGCTCATCAGCTGGTGGAAGGATTGCAATAACTGCAGTTCCTTCTTCAATCAGGGCGATAGGGCCATGCTTAAGTTCGCCGCCGGCAAAACCTTCAGCATGAATATAGGCAAGTTCTTTTAACTTCAGCGCACCTTCGAGAGCAACGGGGTACTCCACACCGCGACCGAGGAAGAGGACCGTATTGTTCTTAACAAATTTGCGAGTTAACTCACGAAGCGGCTCGATAGTTTCAAGTATTTGTTCAACCTGTCCTGGTAGTTCCAACATCTCGTTGTAGAGGCTCTTTACTTGAGCATCGGTGAGTGTGCCACGTACCTGCGCCAGCTTGAGCCCAATGAGATAGACGGCAACGATTTGGGTAAGAAATGCCTTGGTTGATGCAACTGCAATTTCCGGGCCGGCATGGGTGTAGAGAACAGCATCTGATTCGCGAGGAATCGTTGAAGAGTTGGTATTACAGACTGCTAGAACACGAGCACCGGCAGCCTTTGCATGGCGCACAGCCATGAGCAGATCCATCGTTTCACCAGACTGTGAAATCGCAATGACGAGCGAATCCTTATCAACGATAGGGTCGCGGTAACGATATTCAGATGCAATCTCAACATCGACAGGAACCTTGGCCCACTTTTCGATGGCGTACTTGGCAACCATGCCTGCGTGATAAGCGGTTCCACAGGCAATGACTGAGATGCGTTTAATCTTCTTTATTTCATCTTCACTCATATGAAGTTCATCGAGGAGAACTTGGTTGTTATCGCTCAGGCGCCCAATCAAAGTATCTGCGATCGCCTTAGGTTGATCGAAGATCTCTTTCAGCATGAAGTGGGCAAATCCGCCTTTTTGAGCAGCTGCGGCATCCCAGGTGATTTCATACTCTTTCAGTGGCAAGGCCTTGCCCTCGAGATCGCAGATAGCGATTCCATCCGGGCTGATTGTGACAACTTCATCTTGGCCAAGCTCGACCGCGCGCTTTGTGTAATCGATAAAGGCTGCAACATCTGAAGCCAAGAAGTTTTCGCCATCGCCAAGGCCGGCAACGAGAGGTGAATTACGGCGCACGCCAACAATTGTCTGAGGGGCATCGGCATGAATTGCAAGAAGGGTAAAGGAGCCACGGAGGCGCTTTACCGCAGCGCGCATCGCTGCAGTGAGATCACCGTTATGTTCTTTGCGAAGATCAGAGAGTAGGTGGGCGACTGATTCGGTATCTGTTTCAGATTCGAACTTATGGCCACGCTTTTCCAGCTCTGCTTTAAGTTCGGCATAATTTTCGATGATGCCATTGTGAATGACAGCGAGCTTGCCTTCGTTATCGAGATGCGGATGTGCATTGGAGTCAGTTGGACCACCGTGGGTTGCCCAACGTGTATGGCCGATACCAGAGTGCACGGTAGGAAGATTGGCCGGGAGCGCACCTTCTAAGTTGGCGAGTTTTCCGGCGCGCTTTTCAACAAAGAGTGAGTTGCTCGTGCCTAGTGCAATACCTGCCGAGTCATAGCCGCGGTATTCGAGGCGACGTAGGCCTTCAACTATTGGGGTAATGGCAGATTGCGGTCCGGTGTAACCCACGATTCCGCACACGAATTAGTTCCCCAGTTCTGCCTTTACGACTGCAGCAAGTGATGCTGCGATTTCTTGTGCAAGGTTATCACTCGCGGCTTCGACCATGACTCTAATGAGAGGTTCAGTGCCAGATGCGCGCAGTAATACTCGGCCTTCAGAGCCGAGTGTTGATTGCGCTTGTGCAACTGCATCGCGGATTATCTGTGAAGCAGCGAGCTTCTCTTTCGCAACGTTAGGAACGTTGATGAGAACCTGAGGAAAGCGCTTCAATGTTGCAGCAAGATCTGCCAGCGACTTCTTGGTGCGCACTACTTCTTGCGCCAATTGAAGAGCGGTAAGGATTCCATCTCCTGTATTGGCGAACTCGCGCATGATGAGGTGGCCCGATTGTTCGCCACCAAGTGAGAAATCACCTTCCAGCATCTTTTCAAGAACATAACGGTCGCCCACAGCTGTTGTAATTACTTCAATGCCAGCTTCTTTCATGGCGTGCATAAAGCCAAGGTTGCTCATAACTGTACCTACGATTGTGTTGGAGTTGAGGGCGCCACGTTCTTTAAAGCCACGAGCAAGAATTGTCATGATGGCATCGCCGTCGATGACGTTGCCTTGGGCATCTACTGCGAGGCAACGGTCAGCATCGCCATCGTGGGCAATTCCAAAGTCAGCGCCTTCTTTTACTACGCGCGCCTGTAAATCTTCAAGGTGGGTCGATCCGCAATTGTCGTTGATATTCCAACCATCAGGTGAGTGATGAATCGCAACAACGGTGGCTCCCGCCTTTTCGTAAGCCTGTGGGCCAACGACAGAGGATGCGCCATTTGCACAGTCAACGACAATCTTTAAACCATTAAGTGGGGTTGAAACTGATGTGAGTAAGTGGCTTAAGTAGCGAGCGCTAGCTGTCTCATCGAAGGTAATGCGGCCAACGTTACGACCTGTAGGACGCGTCCATGGCTCGCCCATGCGCTTTTCAATAGCGGCTTCGATGGCATCATCGAGCTTTCCGCCACCGCGTGAGAACAACTTGATTCCATTATCTGGCATTGGGTTGTGAGATGCAGAAATCATGACGCCAAGATCTGCGCCAGTTTCGCCAACGAGATATGCAATCGCTGGAGTTGGTAGAACACCAACGCGATAAACATCAACACCTGCACTTGCAAGACCTGCAGCAACGGCTGCTTCTAGGAATTCACCGGATGCACGTGAATCTTGTCCAACGATTGCACGAGGACGTTTGCCCTTATTAGATGATGATTCAACGAGAATATGAGCTGCGGCTACTGCAACATCGACAGCAATTTCCGCTGTGAGACTTTCGCTATTGGCTAAAGCACGAATCCCGTCTGTTCCAAAGAGAGTCATTTGAACTCCTTTGCAACAAACGGGATATCGAGAATGAAAAGAATTAACGCTTTGAGTACTGGGAACGCTTACGCGCCTTCTTGAGGCCGTACTTCTTGCGTTCGATAACGCGTGCATCGCGCTTGAGGAAGCCAGCCTTCTTAAGTGCTGGACGGTTTGCCTCAGTGTCGATCTCGTTAAGTGAGCGTGCAACGCCGAGACGAAGTGCGCCAGCCTGGCCTGAAACTCCACCACCATTGATGCGTGCAAATACATCGTATGTATTTTCAGCACCTACTGTGCGAAATGGTTCAGAGACGAGCTGCTGGTGAACCTTGTTTGGGAAATATCCTTCGAGAGACTTGCCGTTAACAACCCAACGACCAGTACCTGGTACTAGGCGAACGCGAGCAACTGCTTCCTTACGGCGACCTGTACCAGCACCTGGTGCTGTGATTGCCTTGCGGTTAGTTGCAGCTGCAGGAGTTGATGATGAGTACGAAGTAGGTGCTTCAGTCTCGTCGACCTCGTTGAAAGTTGTATCTGACATAGTTATTTACTTATCCCTTACTTCGCTACTTGAGAAACTTGTGTGAATACATATGGTGTTGGAGCTTGAGCACCGTGTGGGTGCTCTGGACCTGCGTAGACCTTGAGCTTTGATGCAACCTGTGCGCCAAGACGGTTCTTAGGAAGCATTCCCTTGATCGCCTTTTCTACAGCGCGTGTTGGGTGCTTCTCGATGAGTTCGCCGTAAACAGTCGATGTTAGACCGCCTGGGAAACCTGAGTGGTGGTGAGCAAACTTTGTAAGCGCCTTGTTACCAGAGAGCGCAATCTTCTCTGCATTGATGATGATGACGAAGTCTCCCATATCCATGTGTGGTGCAAATGTTGCCTTGTGCTTTCCGCGAAGAAGAACAGCAGCGTGTGTTGCAAGACGACCGAGCACAACATCTTGTGCATCGATGACGTGCCACTTACGGACGACGTCGCCTGCCTTTGGGCTATATGTACGCATGCTTTATTACCTTCTTCTTTATCAATTGAGCTTGGGAACTTACCTGTCGCACCGTGCTGGTGCAGGAGGGGAACTTTACCTTTCATGCGGGGGGTGGGTCAAAATGGCCTCAAAGTCCCGCCTAGAAACGGCCCCAGAAATCCACTAAAAATCGAAGACTGGGTCGGCAGACTCATAAACCAGGCCATCGGCTCCAAAGACCAAGAATCGGTTAAATCCGCGGGTAAACCAACGATCGTGGGTCACAGAGAGAACGGTGCCCTCGTATTGATCCAGTGCATGTTCGAGCGATTCAGCGCTCGCCAAATCCAAGTTATCTGTCGGTTCATCCAGAAGTAGAAGAGTGGAACCTGAAAGTTCAAGAAGCAAGATTTGAAAACGTGCCTGCTGCCCACCTGAAAGGGAGGTGAACTTCTGTTCGGCTTGTTTATCAATTTCATACTTACGAAGAATGCTCTTGGCGGGTCCTAGTTGCAGCGAATATGTCTCCCAGAGAATTTCCAACAGAGTCTTGCCTTCAAATTCTGGATGGGAATGAGTCTGTGCGAAGTAGCCAATCTCAACGCGTGCTCCGACTTTGAAATTTCCTGAATACTTCACTGTGGAGTCCCCTGAGATCATTCGGAAGAAGTGTGACTTTCCTGTGCCATTCTTTCCAAGCACTGCGATGCGATCGCCAAAGAAGACTTCAAAATCAAATGGCTCAGTCAGATGCGCAATAGAGACTTGTTCAAAGGTAAGTGCACGCAGACCAGTGCGACCACCGCGCAGCCCTACTTTTACATCTTGTTCAACAGGTGGGGCTTCTGGTGCGCCCGCTTCTTCAAACTTGCGAAGTCGTGTCTGCATCGCGTGATACTTATTTGCCATATCGGGTGAGATTGCCGCCTGCTCCTGCAGGGTGCGAACAAGGTCGATGAGGCGTTGGTGTTCTTGCTCCCAGCGCAGAAGTAATTCGGCAAAACGTTGGTTGCGGGCACGTCGCGCTTCATGCCAGGTATCAAACTTTCCGCCGTGAATCCAGGCAGTATTTCCATTGACGCCTTGTTCCAAAGCTACGATGCGTGTTGCTGTGTTCTGTAGGAGTTCACGATCGTGGCTAATAAAGAGAACTGACTTCTTGGTTTCTCCAATTACCTTTTCCAGCCAGCGCTTGGATGGCACATCGAGGTAGTTATCTGGTTCATCGAGAAGTAAAACTTCTTCCGGGCCTTCTAGGAGAGCGCGCAGAACTAACTTCTTCTGCTCTCCCCCAGAAAGCGTATTAACTTTCCGATCCGCTACCTCATCAAATGTCTTGCCCAACATTTCCGTGCAGCACTTATCCCAGATAACTTCAAAGTCATATCCCCCACAATCGCCCCACTCAATAATTGATTGGGCATAGGCCATCTGGCTCTTCTCAGAACCATCTTCATTCATAACTTTTTCGGTCCCAATAATCTTCGCAGCTGCCTCACGAATTCGCACCGGAGCTACGGAGATGAGAATTTCTCGCACTGTAGTTTCATCCCGTACAGAACCAATAAATTGGCGCATCACACCAAGGCCACCGGTAATGGCAACGCTTCCTTCATCAGGAGAGATATCTCCACAGATCATGCGAATTAACGTTGTCTTACCCGAACCGTTAGGGCCAATCAGCGCAACCTTTGCCCCATCGCCTACGCGAAACGAGACATCATAAAGTAATACACGTCCATCAGAGAGTGAGTACTCAACTCCTGAGACATCAATATGGCCCATTAATCGCTGCCATCGCGTTTATTAACAGTCACGCGGGCACGTTCGAGAAGCAGATCGTCACTTGGGTAATCCACCTGGTACAGGGTTAGCCCTCTAGCTGGAAATACTAAAGAATCTGAGACGCGCTCCTCATTGGCCAGCAACTCTGCAATCCAACTAGGTTCTTTCCGGCCATCGGCAACGCAGACAACTGCACCCACGAGATTGCGCACCATGGAGTAACAAAATGCATCGGCAATTACATCAGCGATTAGCAATCCATCTTCGGTGCGCTTCCACTCATACTTTTCAAGGGTGCGAATCGTTGTGCTGCCCTGTCGAAATTTGCAGAAGGCTGCGAAGTCATGGTGGCCTAGTACAAGCTTGCTTGCCTCATTCATGCGATCAACATCGAGCGGGCGATACCACGAGGCGACATCGTGGCGAGAAAGAGGCGGAATCACATTATTGTTATCAATCAGTTTGTAGACATAATGGCGCCGTAGCGCTGAGAAGCGGGCATGGAAACCAGCAGGCGCATCGGTAATTTCCATGATGCGTACATCTTCATCGAGAATGCGGTTGAGTTTGTAGCGAAAATCCTTGTAATTAAGTTCGCCGTCAAAGATGAAATCTGGCACATCGACATGGATTACCTGGCCTGTGGCATGTACTCCGGCATCAGTACGACCGGCAACGATGGATTCAGTATCCACTCTCGAAATGCGTGAGATGGCTTCTTCCACGAGATCTTGAATGGTGCGACGGTCAGGCTGGACGCCCCACCCATAGAAGTTGGTGCCGTCGTAGGCGATATCCAGACGTAAACGACGAAACCCACTCCCAGGAAAGAGAGTGGGTTTCGCCATTTAAATTACGTCGTTAGTAAACGTATTGATTACTTATCTGTTACGAGTTCGA
Source organism: Candidatus Planktophila sp. (assembly GCA_040402355.1). Lineage (GTDB taxonomy): Bacteria > Actinomycetota > Actinomycetes > Nanopelagicales > Nanopelagicaceae > Planktophila. The sequence goes on from JBBAMT010000001.1 coordinate 142,230, forward strand.
TTACTGCCATAGGAGCATTATCGCCCTTACGTGGACCGATCTTTGTAATACGTGTGTATCCACCTTCGCGGTTAGCGAATGTTGGAGCGATTACTGTAAAGAGGTTGTGAACAACTGTCTTATTAGCAATACGCGCCATTACCTGACGACGAGCTGGAAGGTCGCCCTTCTTACCGAAGGTGATCAACTTTTCTGCAAGTGGACGAAGACGCTTCGCCTTTGCTTCTGTAGTTGTGATCTTTCCGTGCTCGAACAACTGCTCAGCAAGAGTACGAAGAATCAAGCGCTCGTGTGATGGGCCTGAACCCAGACGAGGGCCTTTAGTTGGCTTTGGCATTATCTTCTCCCTTATGCCTGATCTGCATCAGCGAAGTCTTCATCTGATGCGTTGTAGTTCTGGTGTAGTGATGGATCGAATCCTGCTGGGCTGTCCTTGAGAGACATTCCCATTGATACAAGCTTCGCCTTGATCTCGTCGATTGACTTTGATCCAAAGTTACGGATGTCGAGTAGGTCAGCCTCTGAACGGTTGACGAGCTCTCCAACTGTGTGAATGCCTTCGCGCTTCAAGCAGTTGTATGAGCGAACTGTGAGATCGAGATCTTCGATTGGAAGAGCAAGATCAGCGGCAAGGGCCGCATCCATAACAGATGGCCCCATCTCGATACCTTCAGCATCAAGATTGAGTTCGCGTGCAAGACCGAAGAGTTCTACAAGTGTCTTTCCAGCTGATGCAACAGCATCGCGTGGCTTCATTGATGGCTTTGTCTCGACATCAACAACAAGACGGTCGAAGTCTGTGCGCTGTTCAACACGAGTTGCCTCGACCTTGTAGGTAACCTTCAAAACTGGTGAATAGATTGAGTCAACAGGAATGCGACCAATCTCGGCTCCAGCTTGCTTGTTCTGTACGGCTGTAACGTAGCCACGACCGCGCTCGACAGTAAGTTCGATTTCGAGGTTTGCCTTGCCATTGAGTGTTGCGATGTGGAGTTCAGGGTTGTGAACTTCTACGCCACTTGGAACAGCAATATCAGCACCTGTGACAGCGCCTGCACCTGACTTGCGGATGTAGATAACTGAAGGCTCATCGTTGTCGCTTGAGAGAACAAGGTTCTTAATGTTCAAGACGATATCTGTGAGGTCTTCCTTTACACCTTCAAGTGTTGTGAACTCGTGGAGAGCTCCGGCGACGCGAATGCTTGTGACTGCTGCACCTGGAATAGATGAAAGCAGGGTACGGCGCATTGAGTTGCCGAGTGTGTAGCCGAAACCCGGCTCAAGCGGTTCGATGATGAATCGTGAGCGGTTCTCGGAAATTACTTCTTCGCTAAGCGTTGGGCGTTGTGCAATTAGCACTGGTGCTCCTCTTTCTTCTCTTGGAAATCCACTATTTGATTTCCTGGTTTAAGACCTTTGGGCTTTAAACCCATTGATCTAGGGGGTCGAAAAAATTACTTGCTGTAGAGCTCAACAATGAGCTGTTCTTGAACCTGTGTATCGATGATTGATCGAGCAGGTACGCCGTGGATGATGATGCGCATCTGTGATGCAACAACTTCCATCCACGCTGGAACAGACTTCTCACCGAACTCTGCGCTTGCGACGATAAATGGTGTGAGGTCGTATGACTTTGGAAGAACATCGATGATGTCCATTGGAGTCACGCGGAATGAAGGAATGTTGACCTTCTTACCATTTACAAGGAAGTGACCGTGGCGAACCAACTGGCGTGCCATGTCACGTGACTTTGCAAATCCTGCACGAAATACGACGTTATCGAGACGTGTCTCAAGGATGACGAGAAGGTTTTCACCAGTCTTGCCCTGCTTGCGGTTTGCCTCTTCGTAGTAACCACGGAACTGCTTTTCGAGAACACCGTAGATACGTGCGCACTTCTGCTTCTCACGCATCTGCAATAGGTATTCAGATTCCTTTGAACGGCCGCGGCCGTGCTGCCCTGGTGGATAAGGACGTGATTCGATCGGACACTTTGGTCCATCGCACTTTGAGCCCTTGAGGAAGAGCTTTACTTTTTCGCGACGGCAACGCTTGCAGTCTGCTCCGGTATAACGAGCCATTTATTCTCTTCCTTCCTTAAACTCGACGAGGTTTCGGTGGGCGGCAGCCATTGTGTGGAGCTGGAGTTGTATCTGAGATAGCTCCAACTTCTAGGCCTGCTGCTTGCAATGAACGGATTGCAGTTTCGCGTCCGGAACCAGGTCCCTTTACGAATACATCTACTTTCTTGAGGCCGTGCTCCTGTGCGCGACGAGCTGCTGCTTCTGCGGCAAGCTGTGCTGCGAATGGAGTCGACTTACGTGAGCCCTTGAAACCTACTTGGCCAGATGATGCCCAAGAGATAACAGCGCCGGTTGGATCTGTGATTGAGATGATTGTGTTGTTGAAGGTCGACTTGATGAAAGCCTTACCTACTGCAACGTTCTTCTTCTCTTTCTTACGAAGCTTTACTTTGCCCTTAGCCGGAGCTGCGGACTTTGATTTAGGAGTGGCCATTACTTAGTCACCTTCTTCTTACCGGCAATTGCCTTACGTGGACCCTTACGAGTACGAGCGTTTGTATGTGTGCGCTGACCACGTACAGGAAGTCCCTTGCGGTGACGAATACCTTGGTAGCTCTGGATTTCAACTTTACGACGGATATCGCCTGCGATTTCGCGGCGGAGATCACCCTCGATTTTGTAGTTAGCTTCGATGTATTCACGAAGCTGAGCAAGTTCTGACTCTTGCAAATCTTTAACGCGGGTATCTGGAGAAATTCCAGTTGCCTTTAGCGTTTCGTGGGAACGGGTTAGACCCATTCCAAAAATATAGGTGAGTGCAATCTCAACACGCTTTTCGCGTGGAAGATCGACACCGACTAGACGTGCCATTTATTCAACCATTCTGTATCCGGAAGGTCCTGCCGCAATGCTCCTCGACATATGTATCGAGCCCTGGCCTACCGGTCCGGGGGTCTTAACTATTTCTAGTTAAGTCGCATCACGCGTACTTACTGTCTGGGTATTAGCCCTGACGCTGTTTGTGACGAAGATTTTCGCAGATCACCATTACGCGACCTTTGCGACGAATGACTTTGCACTTGTCACAAATCTTCTTCACGCTTGGATTAACCTTCACGCGAATTTCCTTTTGTTAGTGGCGAATTACTTACTTGTAACGGTAAATAATTCGACCCTTTGTAAGGTCATATGGACTGAGTTCTACGATCACACGGTCAGCAGGCAAGATACGAATGTAGTTCTTTCGCATCTTTCCACTGATGTGTGCCAAGACCTTATGTCCATTTGTTAACTCAACACGAAACATTGCGTTAGGTAACGCCTCAGCAACAGTGCCTTCGATTTCGATCGCACCATCTTTACTTGCCAAGGATCAATACCTTCTTCTCTTTTTCGAATTGAATGAACATGGTTCAACCTCGTACAAATCTTGTGGATTTGCACGGGAGCCGAAGGAAAAATTCTATTGCAGGCCCCCCTTATAAGGGAAATCCTGTCCGAGCCTGGCATCCCACCCCAGCGTGTCCGAGGTTCCTCCTCAGGTTGTGAGGTCGGTCATGCGTGGGATTGAGCCGTTATTGCAAAAGGTCAGAGATTTCGACCCCAAAGCGTGCAAGCTCTCCCTTGCCACCATCCATGGAAGTCAATACAAAAGGCTTTCCATCTGGGCAGATCACATAGGAATGTTCAAAGTGAGCGCCACGAGATTTATCGCTTGAGACAACGGTCCACTCATCCCCCAGCACCTTTGTCTTGTGAGTTCCGCGAGTGATCATCGGCTCGATAGCAAGTGCCATTCCAGGAATAATTTCAGGGCCATTTCCAGCTTTACCAAAGTTGAGAACATGAGGTTCTTGATGCATCTCGGTGCCGATTCCATGGCCACCGTACTCTTGCAAGATGCCGTACATACCTTGTGAATTAATGTACTGCTCGATAGCAAAGCCGATATCGGAAAGTCGGCCGCCGTTCTTACCGGCAGCGATTCCAACCCACATTGATTCTTCGCACGTATCCATCAACTTCTGATCTGCAGGATCAACGTTTCCAATTCCGATAGAGAAAGCCGCATCACCGTGCCATCCATCAACAATGGCGCCGCAATCGATAGAGACGATATCGCCTTCATTAATAATTTTGGGACCAGGAATTCCGTGGACGATCTCATCATTGATGGATACGCAGATGGTGGCGGGAAAACCATGATAGTTGAAGAAGTTTGATGTGGCTCCGCTGCGCTTAATCTGGGCGGCAGAGATTGCATCAAGAGCGCTCGTCGTCATGCCCGGCTTGATAGCTTCACGGATAAGTTGATGAATTTCGGCAACCACTAAACCAGCCCGACGCATGACCTTGAGTTGGTCAAGGTTCTTTATCTGGATTGCCATTTGGTGACCTTAGCCGTGTACGCGGCTTAACGCTGTTATTGCGCGCTCTGTAATTTCAGCGACGTCACCATCTGCAGAGATTGTGATGAGTAAACCTTCGATGCGATAGAAGTCGATGATTGGGGCTGTCTGCTCTTGATAGACAGCAAGGCGCTTAGCAATCACTTCTTCTTTGTCATCTTCGCGCTGATAGAGCTCGCCACCACATGAAACACATGCAGATGCCTCAGGTGAAGCTGGCGCTCCACACTCCTTACAGGTGCGGCGTGAAGATAGACGCTTAATGATGATCTCGTTATCAATAGCCAACTCAAGAACGGCCTGAAGTGGCTTCTCTGCCAGCTTTAAGTACTCACGCAAAACTTCTGCTTGCACAGTGTTGCGAGGAAATCCATCGAGGAGGAAGCCATTGGCAGTGTCGTTATGGGTGAGGCGATCTTTGACCATCTCATTGGTGACTTCATCAGGTACTAGTTGGCCGGCATCCATAAAGCCCTTAGCCTGCAGACCAAGTGGTGTGCTTGCCTTGAGATTTGCGCGGAAGATATCGCCAGTTGAAATATGGGGAATCGAGTAGTGCGCGGCGAGAAACTGAGCTTGTGTTCCCTTACCAGCACCTGGTGGACCTACCAGGACTAAACGCATTACTTCAGGAAACCTTCATATGAACGCTGCTGCAACTGGCTCTCGATCTGCTTTGCAGTATCGAGACCGACACCTACAACGATGAGAATCGCAGTTCCACCGAATGGGAAGTTCTGGGAAGCACCGAAGAGGATAAGAGCAATGATTGGAATAATCGCAACGAGTGCAAGGTAGACAGCACCTGGAGCCGTAATGCGTGAGAGTACATATTGAAGGTACTCAGATGTGGGGCGTCCAGCACGGATTCCTGGAATAAATCCACCGTACTTCTTCATATTATCTGCGACCTCATCTGGATTAAATGTGATTGCTACATAGAAGTAGGTAAAGAAGATAATCAAAGTCGCGTAGGCAACCATGTAAATAGGGTGATCACCGCGCACCAAGTTACGTGAAATCCAGACAGCCCAACCAGCTTGGCTATTGGTGAAGTTCACGAGAAGTGATGGGATGTACAAAAGAGATGATGCGAAGATAACCGGGATAACGCCAGCCTGGTTCACCTTGATTGGAATATAAGTAGATGTTCCACCATAAGCCTGACGTCCAACCATGCGCTTTGCATACTGCACTGGAATACGACGTTGCGCCTGCTCAACGAAGACAACGGCTGCGACAACAAGGATTCCGACTGCGCACACGAATAGGAATGCGAACCAGCCCTTCTGAAGCTTGATTGACCAGAGCTGGGATGGGAAACCTGCAGCGATAGATGTAAAGATCAAGATAGACATACCGTTACCGACGCCACGATCAGTGATGAGTTCGCCGAGCCACATGATCACTGATGTTCCGGCAGTCATTACAACGATCATTGTGAGAACGCGCTGCCATGAAGCATCAGGAATGATTGGGAGTGAACATCCTGAGATCAAACGACCTGGTGTACGAGCAACTGCAACCAAACCAGTTGACTGCAAGATTGCTAGACCGATTGTTAGGTAACGTGTGTATTGGGTCAGCGTTGCTGTTCCTGACTGACCTTCTTGCTTAAGCGCTTCAAAGCGTGGGATGACCACAGTGAGCAGCTGAATAATGATTGATGCGGTGATATAAGGCATGATGCCGAGCGCAAATACAGAGAGCTGGAGAAGTGCTCCACCAGAGAACAAGTTGATGAGCCCGAAGAGCCCACCTGTCTGAGCCTGATCAATACATTGCTTAACGTTGGTATATGAAACACCTGGCGTTGGCACAACTGATCCGAAGCGGAACAAGGCCATGATTGAGAGAGTGAAGAAGATTTTCTTACGAAGTTCTGGCGTCTTAAAGGCCATTCCAAATGCTGAAAGCATCAATCTTCTCCCTCTACCTCAATGATGTTTGAAATACTTATTACAATGTTGCTGTTGATCCGCCAGCTGCAGAGATCTTTTCGACCGCTGAAGCAGAGAATGCATGAGCTGTAACTGAGACCTTGACTGCAATATCGCCATTTCCAAGAACCTTTACGGGCAATGAATCGCGAACTGCACCCTTTGCAATGAGATCAGCAACTGTGACATCGCCACCCTTTGGGAAGAGTGCGTTGATTGTTGAGACATTCACTGCCTGGTATTCGATACGAGCTGGATTCTTAAAACCACGAAGCTTTGGCAAGCGCATTACGAGTGGAAGCTGACCACCTTCGAAACCAGGACGAACCGTGTTACGAGCGTGAGTACCTTTGCCACCGCGACCTGCGGTCTTACCCTTTGATGCCTCACCGCGACCCTTACGAGTCTTAGCTTTCTTAGCACCTGGAGCTGGACGAAGATGATGAAGTTTTAGCGTCATCTTTATTCGACCTCCTCTACCTTGATCAAGTGGCGAGCAGCTACTGCCATGCCACGAATTTCTGGACGATCTTCCTTTACGACAACATCGTTGATGCGCTTGAGTCCGAGTGAACGAACTGTGTTGCGGATCTCTGGCTTGTTACCGACGGTTGACTTAACCTGAGTAATTTTCAAACGTGGCATTAGGCACCAACTGTCATCTGTGAAGCGCGGATAATTGCTGCAGGAGCTACATCTTCGAGCGGACGACCGCGACGAGCTGCAATCTGTGCAGGTGACTCAAGCATCTTCAGTGCAGCAACGGTTGCATGAACCATGTTGATTGCATTGGAAGAGCCGAGAGACTTGGTAAGAACATCCTTAACTCCAGCGCACTCGAGTACGGCACGAACAGGACCACCAGCGATAACTCCGGTACCTGGACTTGCTGGGCGAAGAAGAACTACGCCAGCTGCTGTCTCGCCCTGAACTGGGTGAGGGATTGTTCCTTGAACGCGTGGGACTGTGAAGAATGACTTTTTAGCTTCTTCAACTGCCTTAGCAATAGCTTGTGGAACTTCCTTAGACTTTCCATAGCCGATACCGACAGTGCCGTTTTCATCGCCCACAACAACAAGTGCTGTGAATGAGAAGCGACGTCCACCCTTTACAACCTTTGATACGCGGTTAATGAAAACCACGCGCTCGGTGTAAGGAGACTTCTCCTTCTCGCGATCATCACGACGTTCGCGGCGTTCGCCACGACCTTTGCCTGCATTGCCCTGACCAGCAGGTGCACCAGTTGTTGCTGGCGCTGCATCGTTAGTTGGATTAATAGCCATTAGAACTCCAATCCGTTCTCTCGTGCAGAATCTGCAACTGCTGCAATACGACCGTGGTACTTATTACCAGCGCGGTCAAATACAACTGTAGAAATTCCAGCTTTCTTAGCGCGTTCTGCAATGAGCGCTCCGACCTGCTTCGACTTATCTGTCTTATCGCCAGATGCCTTGCGTAGGTCTGCTTCCATTGTTGATGCGTAAACAATTGTCTGGCTTGTGGTGTCATCAATAACCTGTACGAACAAGTGACGTGATGAACGTGAAACGACGAGGCGTGGACGTGATGGTGTGCCTGAGATCTTCTTACGAAGACGGAAAGCACGACGAGCACGCGCGTTCTGCGCTGAGCCCTTGCGGACCTTAACTCCGATTGCCATTACTTCTTACCTGCCTTTCCTGCCTTGCGACGAATAACTTCGCCTTCAAGACGCAAGCCCTTGCCCTTGTAAGGATCTGCCTTGCGAAGCTTCTTTACCTTCGCTGCGGTTTCGCCAACGAGCTGCTTATCAATTCCGCTGATAATCAACTTCGTTGGTGACTCAACCTTGTAGGTGATGCCCTCTGGAGCTGGGAAGTTAATTGGGTGGCTGTAGCCGAGCTGAAATTCAAGATCCTTGCCCTTTTCAGCAACACGGTAACCAACACCGACGATGTTGATTGTGAGTGTGTAACCAGTTGTTACTCCCTCGACCATATTCGCAACGAGCGAGCGTGATAGGCCGTGGAGTGAACGAGTTACACGCTCTTCGTTTGGACGAGCAACGGTGATAACACCATCTGCTTGTGAAACCTGGATAGGTGATGGAACTGCAATTGCAAGTGAACCCTTAGGTCCCTTGACTGCAATGTTCTGACCTGTGATTGAAACTTCTACACCGCTTGGAACGGCGATAGGCATACGACCAATACGTGACATCAGATGGTTACCATACGTAAGCGAGAACTTCTCCGCCTACACCCTTCTTATTTGCCTGCTTATCGGTCAAGAGCCCTGATGATGTAGAGATGATTGCAACACCAAGTCCACCAAGAACTTTTGGAAGCGCAGTTGACTTTGCGTAAACGCGAAGACCTGGCTTGCTTACGCGGCGAAGGCCAGCGATTGAACGCTCGCGATTTGTGCCGAATTTAAGGTCGAGGATAAGGCTCTTGCCTACTCCATTTGCATTTGCTTCAACGCGGTGATCTGCAATAAAACCCTCATGCTTGAGGATCTCTGCAATTCGTACCTTGACCGATGAAGACGGCATTGAAACCGTGTCATGGTAGGCAGAGTTCGCGTTGCGCAGACGTGAAAGCATGTCTGCGATTGGATCTGTCATTGTCATACGTGGCCTGTGGCCTTTCTCGAATCAGTTTCCTTAACGATTTGTTAGGACTTCATTCGTTTGTAGTTTTAACAAGAAGCTCAGGTAAAAATGATGGCGCCATCATTTTTACCAGGAAGCCTTAGAGATGCCTGGAAGTTCGCCGCGGTGCGCCATTTCACGGAAGCAGATGCGACAAATTCCAAATTTTTGGTAGACAGAGTGCGGACGACCGCAACGCTGGCAACGTGTGTAACCGCGAACCTTGAACTTCGGCTTGCGAGCAGCTTTAACCTTGAGTGATGTTTTAGCCATTCTTATGCCTCCTTGAAAGGAAAGCCGAGCGCCTTAAGTAGTGCGCGACCTTCTGCATCGTTCTGAGCTGTAGTTACGATTGTGATATCCATACCGCGTGTACGGTCAATCTTGTCTTGTTCGATCTCTGGGAATACAACCTGCTCGGTAAGACCGAAGGTGTAGTTGCCCTTTCCATCAAATTGCTTTGGTGAAAGACCGCGGAAGTCACGAATACGTGGAAGAGAGATTGAGAGGAGACGATCTGCGAACTCCCACATACGATCTCCGCGAAGCGTTACGTGTGCACCAATTGGCATGCCTTCGCGAAGCTTGAACTGCGCGATTGACTTACGTGACTTGGTGACCTGTGGCTTCTGACCGGTGATGATTGCTAGGTCCTTGATGGCGCCTTCGATCAACTTTGAATCACGAGCAGCTTCACCAACACCCATGTTGACGACAATCTTGACGAGTGTAGGAATCTGCATTGGATTTGAGTATCCAAATTCGCTCTTCAGCGTTGCTTGGATTTCGCTCTTATAACGAGCCTTGAGACGAACATCTGTAGCTGTTGTCATTAGATGTCCTTTCCTGTGCGACGTGAAACACGAACATTGGATCCGTCTTCAGTTGTGCGAACGCCAAGGCGTGTTGCCTTGCCATCTCCATCAACGATCATGACGTTTGAAATATGGATTGATGCTTCCTGTGTGATGATTCCACCAACTTTGACGCCACGTTCGGTTGTTGATTCCTTGGTGTGGCGCTGAATGCGATTAACGCCTTCAACAGTGATGCGTTCTCCATCTACATGAAGGACCTTGCCGGTTACGCCCTTGTTCTTGCCAGCGATAACCAAGACTTCGTCGTTCTTCTTAATCTTCGCCATGGTTAGAGCACCTCCGGAGCGAGTGAAATGATCTTCATGAACTTCTTGTCGCGGAGTTCGCGAGCAACTGGTCCGAAGATACGAGTTCCGCGTGGTTCGCCGTCAGCCTTGAGGATGACAGCTGCGTTCTCGTCAAACTTAATGTAAGAACCGTCTGGACGACGACGTTCTTTAACTGTACGAACGATGACGGCCTTAACGACCTCACCCTTCTTGACCTGTCCGCCAGGAATTGCATCCTTGACTGAACAGACGATGATGTCACCGATGCCTGCGTAACGGCGCTTTGATCCTCCGAGTACACGGATACAGAGAAGCTCTTTAGCTCCTGTGTTATCCGCAACGCGTAGGCGGGATTCTTGTTGAATCATTCTTTATTCGCCCCTTACTTAGCTTTCTCGATGATTGAAACTAAACGCCAGCGCTTTGATGCTGAGATTGGTCGTGTTTCCATGATCAATACGCGGTCACCAGTACCTGCTGAGTTTGTCTCATCATGTGCTTTGAGCTTGTGTGTGCGGCTCATGACCTTTGAGTACATACCGTGTGCAACACGATTTGATACCTCAACGGTGATGGTCTTATCCATCTTGTCTGAGACAACGATGCCTTCACGTGTCTTACGGGATCCGCGATCTTCAACTGGATTTGTCATTATGCGGCGCCTCCAATTCCTAATTCGCGTTCACGAATAATTGTGTAGATACGAGCAATCTCTTTGCGAACTGCACCGAGACGACCATGTGATTCGAGCTGACCTGTTGCAGCCTGGAAGCGAAGGTTAAAGAGTTCTTCCTTACCTTCACGAAGCTTTGCAGTTAACTCTTCAGCAGTGAGCTGACGAAGTTCTTCATTAGTAATCGCCATGGTTATGCCTCCTCACGCTTTACAACGCGGCACTTCATTGGGAGCTTGTGAATCGCAAGGCGCATAGCTTCTGTAGCTACTGCCTCTGTTACGCCTGAAATTTCAAACATAATGCGACCTGGCTTCACGTTTGCGATCCACCATTCTGGAGAACCCTTACCGGAACCCATACGAGTTTCAGCAGGCTTCTTTGTAAGTGGGCGGTCTGGATAGATGTTGATCCAAACCTTTCCACCACGCTTGATGTAACGAGTCATCGCGATACGCGCTGCTTCGATCTGACGGTTAGTGACATATGCAGGAGCAAGTGCCTGGATACCGAAGTCTCCAAAGGCAACCTGTGTTCCACCCTTTGACGCGCCTGATCGTGATGGGTGGTGCTGCTTACGGTGCTTAACCTTGCGAGGAATTAACATTATTCAGCGCCTCCTTCTGCTGGTGCTGCAGGAGTTGTATCTGCTGCCACTGGAGCTGCCTGGCTTGTTGTTACCTCTGCACGTGGGGCACGTGGTGTACGTGGTCCGCGGCGTTCTGGCTTTGGAGCGCGCGCTTCAGCAAGTGCCTTTTCAGCACGCTCTGCACGTGATCCAATAACTTCACCCTTGTAGATCCAAACCTTGACACCCAAGCGACCGAATGTTGTTGCAGCTTCGTAGAAGCCGTAATCAATATCTGCGCGGAGTGTATGTAGAGGAACGCGTCCTTCACGGTAGAACTCAGAGCGTGACATTTCTGCACCACCGAGACGACCACCGCACTGAACACGGATGCCCTGTGCGCCTGCCTTCATCGCTGACTGCATTGACTTCTTCATTGCGCGACGGAATGAGACTCGTGCAGCAAGCTGCTCGGCGATTCCTTGTGCAACAAGCTGTGCATCAATCTCTGGGTTCTTTACTTCGAGAATGTTGAGCTGAACCTGCTTGCCGGTGAGCTTCTCAAGCTTCTGACGGAGAACGTCAGCTTCTTGTCCGCGGCGACCGATAACGATTCCTGGGCGAGCTGTATGAAGGTCGATGCGTACACGATCACGTGTGCGCTCGATTTCGATACGTGAAACGCCTGCGCGCTCCATACCCTTATGCATAAGTCGGCGGATTTCGACATCTTCCTTGACGTAATCCTTGTATAACTTATCTGCATACCAACGTGACTTAAATTCAGTTGTGATGCCGAGGCGGAAGCCGTGTGGGTTTACTTTTTGACCCATTAGTTGGACGCTCCCTTCTCAGTTTGTGTTTGCGCTGCAGTGTTAAGTGGTGCTTTGTCAGCAACAACTTGAGTTGCTGCAAGAGGGGATCGCTCTGAACGCTTTGGGTTACGTGTCTGCGCACGAGATGATGTGCGAGAAAGTGACTTTGAGGTCGACTTTGTATCGCTGACAGCAACTGAGATGTGGCTTGAACGCTTGAGGATACGGAAACCACGACCCTGTGCACGTGGGCGGAAACGCTTCATTGTGCGTCCCTCGTCTACGAGCGCTTCAACAACCCAGAGCTCAGAGGCATCGCGGATTGCTGGGTTCTGCTGCTTCGCATTTGCGATTGCAGAGTTCAGAAGTGTGAACACATCTGTTCCTGCAGCCTGTGGTGCAAACTTGAGAACGTTAAGTGCTTCATCTGCACGCATTCCACGGACCAAGTCGACTACGCGACGAGCCTTCTGTGGTGTGTGGCGGATATCGCGCAATACAGCGCGAGCTACGAGTGCGTCTTGTGTATTAGCCACGAGTTGCTCTCCGATCATCTTTAACGTGTCCGCGGAATGTACGTGTTGGTGCGAACTCACCAAGCTTGTGACCGATCATTGCATCGGTGATAAATACAGGGACGTGCTTGCGACCGTCGTGTACCGCAATTGTGTGTCCAATCATTGAAGGCGAGATCATCGAACGTCGTGACCATGTCTTAATGACATTCTTTGTATTGGCTTCATTTTGGGCATCCACCTTTTTGGTGAGATGTCCATCAATGAATGGACCCTTCTTGAGACTACGTGGCATGAGGGCTCCTTAGCGCTTCTTGTTCGACTTACGACGACGGACGATCATTGAATCTGAAGCCTTCTTCTTACGTGTGCGTGCTTCAGGCTTACCCCAAGGAGACACAGGGTGACGTCCACCAGAGGTCTTACCTTCACCACCACCGTGAGGGTGGTCTACAGGGTTCATAACAACACCACGAACAGATGGACGAATGCCTAACCAGCGCTTACGTCCAGCTTTTCCGTAGTTAATATTTCCTTGCTCTGCGTTTCCAACTTCACCGATGGTTGCGCGGCAACGAACATCTACGTTACGGATTTCTCCAGACGGCATACGAAGTTGTGCGTATGGACCATCTTTTGCAACGAGCTGAACTGATGCGCCAGCTGAACGAGCGATCTTCGCTCCGCCACCTGGGCGAAGTTCGATTGCGTGAACAGTTGTACCTACTGGGATGTTGCGAAGTGGCAAGTTGTTACCAGGCTTGATATCGGCCTTTGGACCGTTCTCAACTGTTGCACCTTGCTCGAGCTTATTTGGAGCGATGATGTAACGCTTTTCTCCATCTGCGTAGTGGAGAAGTGCGATACGCGCTGTGCGGTTTGGATCGTATTCAATGTGCGCAACCTTTGCTGGGATGCCATCTTTATCATTTCGTGTGAAGTCGATAAGACGGTATGCACGCTTGTGACCGCCACCTTGGTGACGAACTGTGATGCGACCTTGGTTGTTACGTCCACCCTTTGAGTGAATTGGACGGATGAGTGACTTCTCAGGTGTTGAGCGTGTGATTTCTGCGAAATCTGGAACGGTTGCTCCACGCTGACCTGGTGTAGTCGGCTTAAGTTTGCGAAGTGCCATGAGGTTTCCTCTCTTTAAGAACCAGTTAAGTAAGGAAAACCCTTACGAAACTGGGCCTCCGAAGATGTCGATACGGTCGCCAGCGGCCACATGAACGATTGCTCGCTTTGTGTCTTTGCGCTTTCCATCACCAAAACGTGTGCGCTTATTCTTTCCTTGACGGTTCATAGTGTTCACACTAATTACCTTTACGCCGAATACCTTTTCGACAGCGATCTTGATCTCTGTCTTATTAGCATCTGGTGCAACTAGGAATGTGTACTTGTTCTCGTCTAGCAATCCGTAGCTCTTTTCAGAGACAACCGGTGCTAGCAATACATCACGGTGATCCTTCATTATGCAGATACCTCACTTTCGCGTGCGACTGACTTAACAGACTTGCCAGTTGCCTTGAACTTCAAAAAGTCATTGATTGCTGCTTCTGAGAAGACAACGTCATCTGACTTCAAGATGTCATACGCATTGAGCTGATCTGGTACTAGAAGGTGTAGATCATCAGCGTTACGAAGTGAACGCCATGCAGCGTCCTCGTTACGTGAGACAACAACCAAGAGATTCTTGCGAGTTGAGAATTGACGAACTGCTGCTAGAGCTGCCTTCGTTGAAGGTGACGCTGTTACAGAGTCGAGTACGTGAATTCGCTCGTTGCGCTGACGGTCAGAGAGAACGCCACGGAGTGCTGCTGCGATCATCTTCTTAGGTGTGCGCTGGAAGTATGAACGTGGACGAACTGCGTGTGCGGCACCGCCACCACGTTGCAAAGGAGCGCGAATCGAACCCTGACGAGCGCGACCGGTTCCCTTCTGCTTAAAAGGCTTCTTACCTGAACCGGAAGTTTCTCCACGGTTCTTCGCCTTCTGTGTACCTTGACGTGCAGCTGCAAGTTGAGCTGTTACGACTTGGTGGATAAGAGGAATGTTTGTCTGCGCATCGAAGATATCTGCTGGCAAATCAACTGAGCCAACCTTCTTACCTTCTGCGTTCTTAACTTCGAGTGTAAGCGCCATGGTTACATACCAGCCTTTACAGTTTCAACAATTGCCTTCTTGGCAGCTGAGCGGATAAAGACGAGACCGCCATCGGTACCTGGAACCGAACCCTTAATGAGAAGTAGGTTGCGCTCGAGATCAACACCCTGAACCGTGAGGTTCTGTGTAGTGACCTTCTCGTTACCCATACGACCCATCATGCGCATTCCCTTGAATACACGACCTGGTGTTGAACATGCGCCGATTGAACCTGGCATACGGTGCTTACGATCTACACCGTGTGAAGAACCAAGACCACCGAAGCCGTGGCGCTTCATAACGCCAGCAGTTCCCTTACCGGTTGATGTTCCGGTTGCATCGACGATATCGCCGGCTGCAAATGTTGATGCGCCAATCTCTTGTCCAACTGTGTAATTAGCAGCTGAGAGGGTGCGGAGTTCTGCGATCGAGCGACGAGGAGTGACGCCTGACTGTGCATACTGACCTGCGAGTGGCCTTGAAATCTTCTTTGGGTCGATTACGCCGAAGCCGAGCTGAACAGCTGAGTAGCCATCCTTCTCAGGTGTGCGAATCGATGTAACAACGCATGATTCAACTGAAACTACTGTTACAGGAATCATCTTGTTATTTGAGTCGAATACTTGGGTCATACCAAGCTTCTTACCGAGAACGCCCTTGATGGACGAACCGTAAGACTGAGTTACAACTGTACGTGTCATTAGTTTTCGTCCTTTCCTTAGAGCTTAATCTCGATGTCGACGCCAGCTGGCAAGTCAAGACGCATCAATGAATCAACAGTCTTAGGTGTTGGGTCGATGATGTCGATGAGGCGCTTATGTGTGCGCATCTCGAAGTGCTCGCGGCTGTCCTTATATTTATGAGGAGAGCGAATCACGCAATACGTGTTGAACTCTGTTGGTAGCGGCACTGGACCCGCGACGGTTGCACCAGTGCGCTCGACTGTCTCAACGATCTTCTTCGCTGATGAGTCGATTACCTCATGGTCGTACGCCTTGAGTCGAATGCGGATCTTTTGTCCCGCCATGTCGTTCTCCTCTTTACTTTCGTTAGTTAAACCTTTTAATGACTGCTTTATTTACTTTTCAAACCTTCTTGTTAAGCGGCGGTGGTTTTTAAGGCCACCGCCGCTATTGCAAGAGTTACTTCTTGATCTTTACTACGCGACCTGCACCTACTGTGCGGCCACCTTCGCGGATTGCGAAGCGGAGTCCTTCTTCCATTGCGATTGGCTGGATGAGCGTTACTGCCATCTCAGTGTTATCGCCAGGCATAACCATTTCGGTGCCTTCTGGAAGAGTTACAACGCCAGTCACGTCAGTTGTACGGAAGTAGAACTGTGGACGGTAGTTGTTGAAGAATGGAGTGTGACGACCGCCTTCATCCTTTGAAAGGATGTATGCAGATGCATCGAACTCTGTGTGAGGTGTGATTGAACCTGGCTTGCAGACAACCTGGCCACGCTCTACATCTTCACGCTTTAGTCCACGAAGAAGAAGTCCGACGTTCTCGCCAGCCTGACCTTCATCGAGCAACTTACGGAACATTTCAACGCCTGTAACAGTTGTCTTCTGAGCTTCAGTGCGGATTCCAACGATTTCAACTTCTTCGTTAACCTTTACGATGCCGCGCTCGATACGACCGGTGATAACTGTTCCACGACCTGTGATTGTGAAAACGTCTTCAACTGGCATAAGGAATGGCTTATCAACTTCGCGCTCTGGCTGTGGGATGAATGCATCCACTGCGTCCATGAGCTCGATGATCTTCTCACCCCACTTTGCATCTCCTTCGAGAGCCTTGAGTGCTGAGATGCGAACGATTGGTGTGTCATCGCCTGGGAACTCGTACTTAGATAGAAGTTCGCGAACTTCCATTTCAACGAGTTCAAGAATTTCTTCGTCATCGACCATATCTGACTTGTTAAGAGCCACAACGATTGATGGAACGCCTACCTGACGAGCAAGGAGAACGTGCTCCTTTGTCTGTGGCATTGGACCGTCTGTTGCTGCAACGACGAGGATTGCTCCATCCATCTGTGCTGCACCAGTGATCATGTTCTTGATGTAGTCAGCGTGGCCTGGGCAGTCAACGTGTGCGTAGTGACGCTTCTCTGTCTGGTACTCAATGTGAGCGATAGAGATTGTGATACCGCGCTGACGCTCTTCTGGAGCCTTGTCGATATCTGAGAACGCTGTTGCTGCGTTAAGAGTTGGGTACTTGTCATGCAAAACCTTTGAGATTGCCGCAGTGAGTGTTGTCTTACCGTGGTCAATGTGGCCGATGGTTCCGATGTTAACGTGCGGCTTTGTGCGCTCGAACTTGGCTTTTGCCATTTTGGTTCCTCTTTCGTTTATCTAGTGCTTAGTTATTAGGGTTTGTGTTTTGTGCTTATTAGGGTTATTCGCCGCGAACTTTCGCAATGATTTCCTTTGCGACGTTGCCTGGAACTTCGGCATAGCTGTCGAACTCCATGCTGTAGCTCGCGCGACCTTGTGTTCTGGAGCGGAGATCGCCGACATAGCCGAACATCTCTGACAACGGAACTAGCGCCCTAACAACGCGGGCACCTGACCGCTCGTCCATGGCCTGAATTTGGCCACGACGACTATTGAGATCGCCGATGACATCACCCATGAAGTCTTCAGGGGTAACAACTTCGACTTTCATCACTGGCTCGAGAATTGCAGGATCAGCAAGCTTTGCTGCTTCCTTAAACGCTGCGATACCAGCCACCTTGAATGCGAGCTCCGATGAGTCAACATCGTGATACGCGCCGTCAAGAAGAGTTACTCGTACATCTGTAAGTGGATATCCAGCAAGTGGTCCTGCTGTCATCGCTTCCTTACACCCTGCATCAACTGATGGGATGTACTCGCGTGGAACGCGACCACCAGTGACCTTGTTAACGAATTCATATCCGCCTTCAACTTGACCTGTTGGAAGTGGCTCGATGGCAATCTGAATCTTTGCAAACTGTCCAGAACCACCTGTCTGCTTCTTATGTGTGTAGTCGTGGCGTGCAACTGGCTTACGAAGAGTTTCGCGGTAAGCAACCTGTGGCTTACCGACATTTGCCTCAACCTTAAATTCGCGACGCATACGGTCGACAAGGATTTCAAGGTGGAGCTCGCCCATACCGGCGATGATTGTCTGGCCTGTCTCTTCATCAGTATTGACGTGGAAAGTTGGATCTTCTTCTGAGAGGCGCTGGATTGCAACGCCAAGTTTTTCCTGGTCGCCCTTTGTCTTTGGCTCGATAGCAACAGAGATAACTGGTGCTGGGAAGTCCATGGACTCGAGAATTACTGGCTTCGCAGAATCGCAGAGAGTCTCGCCTGTTGTTGTGTCCTTAAGACCCATAACAGCAACGATCATTCCTGCACCAACATTGTCACGCTCTTCGCGCTTGTTGGCGTGCATCTGGTAGATCTTTCCGATGCGCTCTTTGCGGTTCTTTGTTGAGTTAAGGATTGTTGATCCTGTCTCAAGAACGCCAGAGTAAACACGGATAAAGGTAAGTTTTCCAAGGTGTGGGTCTGTCATGATCTTAAATGCAAGCGCTGAGAATGGTTCGTCATTCTTTGGAAGACGCTTCATCTCGATTGTTGCATCATCCATATCTGTACCGACGATTGCATCGATATCGAGAGGGGAAGGAAGGTAGCGGTTTACAGCATCGAGCATTGGCTGAACACCCTTGTTCTTAAAGGCAGAACCTGTAAGAACTGGTGAAAGCTTTGCAGCGATTGTTGCGCGACGGATACCAGCAATGATCTCTTCTTCTGAGAGTTCAACGCCATCAAGGAACTTCTCCATGATTGCATCATCGTTCTCTGCAAGTGTTTCGAGCATCGCTGTGCGAGCTTCTTTGCACTTATCAACCATGTCGGCTGGGATTTCTTCGACTGCGTAATCTTCGCCCTTTTTAGTTTCGCCGCGCCATACGAGCGCCTTCATAGCGATGAGGTCAACTACGCCAATGAAATCTGATTCGTTTCCGATTGGAAGCTGAAGAACGAGAGCAACTGCATTGAGGCGATCCTTGATCATGCCTACGCACTTATCAAATGAAGCACCTGTGCGGTCGAGCTTATTGATAAAACAGATACGTGGAACTGAGTAACGATCGGCTTGGCGCCATACAGTTTCAGATTGTGGCTCAACTCCAGCAACGCCGTCGAAGACAGCAACTGCGCCATCGAGTACACGGAGTGAACGTTCTACTTCAACTGTGAAGTCAACGTGGCCTGGTGTATCGATGATGTTGATGAGGTGGTCTTTCCATACACATGTGGTTGCAGCAGAGGTGATAGTGATACCGCGCTCTTGTTCCTGCTCCATCCAGTCCATGGTTGCTGCACCTTCGTGCACTTCACCGATCTTGTATGAGATACCTGTGTAGAAAAGGATGCGCTCAGTAGTCGTGGTTTTTCCCGCGTCGATGTGAGCCATGATTCCGATATTGCGAACCGTGGCTAGATCGATCTTCTCAACTACTGACACTTATATTCCTCTTCTTCTGTTAGGTAAAACTTTTGTCGTATCTGTCGTTCTCTTTGCCTTAAGACGCTTAGCGTTTTCTATTCGCTAACCGCCGATGGGCGAGTTACCAGCGGTAGTGAGCAAATGCCTTATTTGCTTCAGCCATCTTGTGGGTATCTTCGCGGCGCTTTACAGCTGCTCCGAGACCATTTGCTGCATCGATCAATTCATTCTGAAGACGCTCTGACATTGACTTCTCACGACGATCGCGTGAGTAATCAACTAACCAACGGAGAGCAAGAGTTGAAGAGCGCGATGCCTTCACTTCAATTGGTACCTGGTATGTAGCTCCACCAACACGGCGTGAGCGAACTTCAACAGCAGGCTTGATGTTGTCGAGTGCGCGCTTTAACGTGATGAGTGGATCAACGTCTGTCTTCTTACGTGTTCCTTCAAGTGCGTTGTAAACAATTGATTCCGCTGTTGAGCGCTTACCGTGTAGGAGAACGCGGTTGATAAGTGCTGTAACGATTGGTGAACTGTAAACAGGATCAGCAACTACAGGAGTCTTTACTACAGGACCTTTACGTGGCATTAGCTAGCCTTCTTCTCTCTCTTAGCACCGTAACGTGAACGTGACTGCTTACGGTTCTTTACACCTTGTGTATCAAGTGATCCACGAATAATTTTGTACCGAACACCAGGAAGATCCTTTACGCGGCCTCCGCGTACAAGAACGATTGAGTGCTCCTGAAGGTTGTGACCTTCGCCTGGAATGTATGCAGTAACTTCCATGCCGCTAGTAAGACGAACACGTGCAACCTTACGAAGCGCAGAGTTAGGCTTCTTAGGTGTTGTTGTGTACACACGTGTGCAAACACCGCGACGCTGAGGTGAACCCTTTAGCGCAGGTGTATTTGTCTTCGTAGTCTTTTCTGCACGACCACGACGCACTAACTGTTGAATAGTTGGCACTACTTACTCCATTCATATGATGCACAAGCAAAATGCTTTGCATCTCTCCCTTTTTGGATCCGTACTTTTACGCTCACTGTCCGACCCACGCGGTCGGGTGTGTTGCTTGTAAAAGCGCAGAGGAGAAAGATATCTGCAGGCACTAGGAAAGGTCAAAACGGGCCTCTTACTCCTGAGACCCCCGCCACATGGCCATTTCCGCCCTTTTTACCCCTTCGGCGTGTCGTCTCCGGGCAGGATTTGAGCGTAAAACCTTAGTATTTTGAGGGAAAGAAAAGAGGCCCAATCCTTTGTGGGATTGAGCCTCTTTAGTGACTTTCTTTAGCGAGGGATTTCTACCTCATCGAGACGTACTGCTTCTCCTGAACCACCCTGATCGAATGGTGTGAAGTCGTACTCGTCATAAGCTGCGTAAACCGCTGCCTTTGCCTCTTCTGTTGGCTCAACTCGGATGTTGCGGTAACGGGCAAGGCCTGTACCAGCTGGAATCAACTTACCGATGATGACGTTCTCCTTAAGACCCAAGAGTGGATCTGATTTTTCGGAGAGCGCAGCGTCTGTAAGTACGCGAGTTGTTTCCTGGAATGAAGCAGCTGACAACCATGATTCAGTTGCAAGAGATGCCTTGGTGATACCCATAAGTTCTGGGCGACCTGATGCAGCCTTGCCACCGGTTGTAACAACGCGACGGTTTTCAGCTTCGAAGCGACCGCGTTCAACGAGTTCACCTGGAAGCATTTCAGTATCGCCAGCTTCAAGAACAGTGATGCGCTTGAGCATCTGGCGAACGATTACTTCGATGTGCTTATCGTGAATGCCTACGCCCTGTGAGCGGTAAACAGATTGGATTTCGTTAACCAAGTGAACCTGAGTTGCACGTGGTCCGAGAATACGAAGTACCTGCTTTGGATCAATTGCGCCGACGACCATCTTCTGGCCAACTTCAACGCGTGAACCTTCTTCTACAAGTAGCTTCTGACGGCGTGTGATTGGGTAAGCAACTTCTTCGCCACCATCATCTGGTGTTACGACGATCTTCTTACCCTTTGCATCTTCACGGAATGAAACGACGCCTGCAGCTTCTGCGATTGGTGCAACACCCTTAGGTGTACGTGCCTCGAAGAGCTCGACGATACGTGGAAGACCGTGAGTGATGTCATCACCTGCAACGCCACCAGTGTGGAAGGTACGCATTGTGAGCTGCGTTCCTGGTTCACCGATTGACTGTGCAGCGATAATTCCGACTGCTTCACCAACTGCAACGAGCTGACCTGCAGCAAGTGAGCGACCGTAGCAAGCTGCGCATTGTCCGACCTTGCTATCGCAAGTAAGAACTGAGCGAATCTTTACTTCATCTACTCCAGCTGCAACAAGTGCATCGATGACGCGGTCACCAAGATCTGAGCCAGCCTTTGCAAGAACTTCACCGTTAACTTCGATGTCTTCAGCCAATGTGCGGCCGTAGACAGAAGTTTCGACGTGATCATGCTTTACAAGGTTGCCAGCTTGCTGACGGATAGCGATTGGAAGTGCGAGACCACGATCGGTTCCACAATCTTCTTCGCGAATAATGACGTCTTGTGCAACGTCGCAGAGACGACGTGTGAGGTAACCAGAGTCAGCGGTACGAAGCGCTGTATCTGCAAGACCCTTACGTGCACCGTGCGTTGAGATGAAGTACTCGAGAACTGACAAGCCTTCACGGAAGTTGGACTTAATTGGGCGAGGAATAATTTCACCCTTTGGGTTTGCAACAAGTCCGCGCATACCTGCGATCTGACGAATCTGCATCATATTTCCACGAGCACCTGAGAAGACCATCATCCAGACTGGGTTGAGGCGTGGGAAGTTATCTTCCATCGCCTTTCCAACTTCAGCTGTTGCCTTGGTCCAGATCTCAATGAGTTCTTGGCGACGCTCGTCATCTGTGATGAGTCCCTTTTCGTACTGTGATTGAACCTTGTCAGCTTGTGTCTCATAGCCGTCGAGGATTTCACGTTTACGAGGAGGTGTTACAACATCTTCGATACCGATTGTTACGCCAGCACGCGTTGCCCAGTGGAAACCGAGTGACTTAAGCGCATCGAGAGTCTGTGCAACTGTGACCTTTGGATAGAACTCAGCAAGCTTGTCGACGATTGCGCCAAGTGCCTTCTTCGTTACATCGTGATCAACGAATGGGAAGTCATCAGGCAGAGCTTCATTGAAGAGTGCGCGACCGATAGTTGTCTCGAGAGTTTCTCCCTTAACGCGAACCTTGATCTTTGCCTGCAATGAGACTGAGTGCTGATCGTGAGCCATGATCGCTTCAGAGATTGATCCGAATGCACGACCTTCGCCAAGTTCATTTTCACGTTCCATGGTCAAGTAATAGAGACCAAGAACCATGTCCTGTGTAGGTGATGTGATTGGACGACCGTTAGCTGGAGACAAGATGTTATTTGAAGATAACATCAAGATGCGTGCTTCAGCCTGAGCTTCTGCAGACAATGGAAGGTGGACAGCCATCTGGTCACCGTCGAAGTCAGCGTTAAATGCTGTACATACGAGTGGGTGAATCTGAATTGCCTTACCTTCGACCAGCTGTGGTTCGAATGCTTGGATACCTAAACGGTGAAGTGTAGGAGCGCGGTTCAGGAGCACTGGATGTTCTGCAATTACTTCTTCAAGAACATCCCATACAACTGGACGAGCACGTTCAACCATGCGCTTTGCAGATTTAATGTTCTGCGCGTGGTTAAGGTCTACAAGACGTTTCATTACGAATGGCTTAAAGAGCTCGAGAGCCATCTGCTTTGGCAGACCGCACTGGTGCAACTTCAGCTGTGGACCAACAACGATTACTGAACGGCCTGAGTAGTCAACGCGCTTTCCGAGCAAGTTCTGACGGAAACGTCCCTGCTTACCCTTGAGCATGTCTGAAAGTGACTTCAGCGCACGGTTTCCTGGGCCAGTTACTGGGCGACCACGACGACCGTTATCGAACAACGCATCTACAGCTTCCTGCAACATACGCTTTTCGTTGTTTACGATAATTTCTGGAGCACCGAGATCAGCAAGACGCTTCAGACGATTGTTACGGTTGATAACGCGGCGATAGAGATCGTTGAGATCTGAAGTCGCAAAGCGTCCACCGTCGAGCTGAACCATTGGGCGCAGATCAGGTGGGATAACCGGTACACAATCGAGAACCATTGACGCTGGGTGGTTGCTCGTTGTCATGAATGCATTGACGACCTTGAGGCGCTTGATAGCACGAGTCTTCTTTGCACCCTTTCCATTTTCAGAAAGGTCAGTGAGCATTGCATGCTCTGTCTCGAGATCGAAAGTTTCGAGGCGACGCTTGATTGCAGCTGCGCCCATATCTCCCTTGAAGTACATGCCGTAACGGTCACGCATTTCGCGGTAGAGGTTCTCGTCACCTTCGAGATCTTGAACCTTGAGGTTCTTAAAGCGTGACCAGACATCTTCTAGGCGTGTGAGCTCGCGCTCTGAACGCTCACGGATTGCCTTGAGCTCGCGCTCTGCAGATTCACGGACCTTGCGCTTTACATCTGACTTCGCATCTTCAGCTTCGAGTTCAGCAATATCTGCCTCGAGCTTCTTTGTACGAGTATCAAGATCTACATCGCGCTTTGTCTCAATCTTCTTGCGATCGTTAGCAAGCTTCTTCTCGAGCTGTGGCATATCTTCTTCGCGAGCTTCAGCATCAACTTCTGTGATCATGTAAGCAGCGAAATAGATAACCTTTTCAAGATCCTTTGGAGCAAGGTCGAGGAGGTATCCAAGGCGTGATGGAACACCCTTGAAGTACCAGATGTGAGTTACAGGAGCTGCAAGCTCGATGTGACCCATACGTTCGCGACGAACCTTTGCGCGTGTTACTTCAACACCACAACGCTCGCAGATGATTCCCTTAAATCGAACGCGCTTGTACTTACCGCAATAACATTCCCAGTCACGAGTTGGTCCGAAGATCTTCTCGTCGAAGAGTCCGTCCTTCTCTGGCTTGAGTGTGCGGTAGTTGATTGTCTCTGGCTTCTTTACTTCGCCAAAAGACCAATCACGAATATTTTGAGCCGATGCAAGACCGATTCGTAGTTCATCAAAGAAGTTGACATCTAACATGTTTAATTCGCTCCTTAAATTTCTTCTACTGAGCTTGGCTCAACTCGTGACAAGTTGATTCCTAGTTCTTCGGCGGCACGGAAAATTTCTTCATCGTTATCGCGCATTTCAATTGCGACACCTTCAGAAGAGAGAACTTCGACATTGAGACAGAGTGACTGCATCTCCTTGATAAGTACCTTGAATGATTCAGGGATACCTGGCTCTGGGATGTTTTCGCCCTTCACAATGGCTTCGTAAACCTTGACGCGTCCGAGAACATCGTCAGATTTGATTGTGAGCAACTCTTGGAGTGTGTATGCAGCACCATAAGCTTCAAGTGCCCACACTTCCATCTCACCAAATCGCTGACCACCGAATTGAGCCTTACCACCGAGTGGTTGCTGCGTGATCATTGAGTATGGACCAGTTGAACGTGCGTGAATCTTGTCGTCTACCAAGTGGTGGAGCTTCAAGATGTACATGTATCCAACTGAAATTGGAGTTGGGTATGGCTCGCCAGAACGACCGTCGAATAGACGCGCCTTTCCTGAGCGACCAATAAGTTGATTGCCATCGCGGTTTGCAAGTGTTGTTGAGAGAAGACCTGAGACTTCCTCTTCAAGTGCACCATCGAATACCGGTGTTGCAAGGTTGGTTCCTGGTGCGCCCTTTTCTGCGCCAATCTCCTTAAGGTGGTTTGCCCACGCTTCGGAGACACCAGATACATCCCAACCTGTCTTTGCAACCCAACCGAGGTGCATTTCAAGAACCTGTCCGACGTTCATACGTCCTGGAACACCAAGTGGGTTCAAGACAACATCGACTGGAGTTCCATCTTCGAGGAATGGCATATCTTCAACTGGAAGAATCTTTGAGATAACACCCTTGTTACCGTGGCGACCAGCAAGCTTGTCACCATCTTGAATCTTGCGCTTCTGTGCAACATAGACGCGAACCAATTGGTTAACGCCCGCTGGAAGCTCGAAGCCTTCTTCTGATTCGAAGATTTTTACGCCGATAACTTTTCCTGATTCTCCGTGTGGAACCTTGAGAGATGTATCGCGAACTTCGCGAGCCTTCTCGCCGAAGATTGCACGGAGCAGACGCTCTTCTGGTGTAAGTTCAGTTTCTCCCTTAGGAGTTACCTTTCCAACCAAAATATCGCCTGGCACAACATCGGCGCCAACGCGGATGATTCCGCGCTCGTCGAGGTCTGCAAGAACTTCTTCAGAGACGTTAGGGATATCACGAGTGATTTCTTCGGCACCGAGCTTGGTGTCGCGTGCATCAACTTCGTACTCCTCGATGTGGATCGATGTAAGTACATCGTCCTGAACGAGGCGCTGCGAAAGGATGATCGCATCTTCGTAGTTGTGGCCTTCCCATGACATAAATGCCACGAGGAGGTTCTTACCAAGAGCCATTTCACCGTTTTGTGTACATGGACCATCAGCGATTACTGAGCCAACTTCTAGCTTCTGGCCTTCAGTAACAACAACCTTCTGGTTGTACGAAGTTCCCTGGTTTGAACGAGTGAACTTAGCGAGTGAATATGTTTGGTAAGTACCGTCATCGCCCATGACCTTAACTTCGTCAGCAGCGACTTCAGTAACTACGCCAGCCTTTGTTGCCGTGACAACGTCACCTGCATCAACTGCTGCGCGGAATTCCATACCAGTACCGATAAATGGCGCTTCTGCACGCATCAAAGGAACTGACTGGCGCATCATGTTAGAACCCATGAGTGCGCGGTTTGCATCATCGTGCTCGAGGAACGGAATCATTGCTGTTGCAACAGAAACCATCTGACGTGGTGAGACGTCCATGTAATCCACTTCGTCAGCGATGATGTATTCAACTTCGCCACCGCGACGACGTACGAGTACGCGCGCTTCTGCGAAGTGGCTATCTGCTGTCAGTGGAGCATTTGCCTGAGCGATGATGTGCTCATCTTCTTCGTCCGCTGTGAGGTAATCAACCTGATCGGTGACCTTACCCTTTACAACCTTGCGATAAGGAGTTTCGATAAATCCAAATGCAGTTACTCGTGCATATGTTGCAAGCGAACCGATAAGACCAATGTTTGGACCTTCAGGAGTTTCGATTGGACACATACGTCCGTAGTGAGATGGGTGAACGTCACGAACTTCGAAGCCCGCACGGTCACGTGAGAGACCGCCAGGTCCGAGCGCTGAAAGACGACGCTTGTGTGTAAGACCTGAAAGTGGGTTTGTTTGATCCATGAACTGTGACAACTGAGAAGTTCCGAAGAACTCCTTGATTGAGGCAACAACCGGGCGGATATTAATCAGCGTCTGCGGAGTAATTGCTTCGACATCTTGTGTAGTCATACGTTCACGAACAACACGTTCCATACGTGAGAGTCCAATACGAACCTGGTTCTGAATAAGTTCACCAACGGTACGAAGGCGACGGTTACCAAAGTGATCGATATCGTCCTTTTCAACGCGAACTTCGCGGCCGTATTCCATGGTGAGGTCGCCTTGGTGCAACGCTACGAGGTAGCGAAGTGTTGCGACGATATCTGAAATTGTAAGCATGCTCTGTGAGAGCTCAAGATCAAGACCGAGCTTCTTATTCACCTTAAAGCGACCGACCTTGGCCAAGTCATAACGCTTAGGGTTGAAGTAAAGGTTCTCAAGGAGGTTCTGTGCAGCTTCCTTTGTAGGAGGCTCGCCTGGACGCATCTTGCGATAGATATCGAGAAGCGCTTCATCCTGAGTCTTTACAGAATCCTTATCAAGTGTTGCCATCATTGAAGCGAAGTCACCAAATTCTTCACGAATCTGTTCATCGGTCCAACCAAGAGCCTTGAGGAATACTGTTACAGATTGCTTACGCTTGCGATCGATACGAACGCCGACGAGATCCTTCTTATCAACTTCGAATTCAAGCCAAGCGCCGCGGCTTGGGATGATCTTTGAAGTAAATACATCTTTATCTGAAGTCTTTTCGATCTGACGTTCGAAGTAGACACCAGGTGAACGCACGATCTGTGAAACAACGACGCGCTCTGTTCCGTTAATAACGAATGTTCCGCGTGGAGTCATGACAGGGAAGTCGCCCATGAAGACTGTCTGCGACTTGATTTCGCCAGTCTCGTTATTGGTAAATTCAGCTGTTACGAAGAGTGGCTGCGCATATGTCATGTCGCGCTCTTTGCAATCTGCAATTGAATACTTTGGTGGCTCGAAGCGGTGGTCGCGGAATGAGAGCGACATCGTTCCTTGGAAATCTTCGATTGGTGAAATCTCTTCAAAGATTTCTTCCAGTCCGGACTTCGCAGGAAGTTCTCCACGATTGGTGTTGGTTGATTCAGCAAGACGTGAACGCCATAGATCGTTACCAAGTAACCAGTCAACGCTTTCAACTTGCAGCGCGAGGAGATTTGGAACTTCTAGAGGTTCGCGGATCTTTGCGAACGAAATACGACGGGGGGCAGTTGAACTCTTTTTCGCGGCCAAGAGATGTCCTTCCAGACAATATGCACTTATGTGTGGACACGCACATCTAGAAGGTCGCCGCCGCTATATGCAAAGACCCTCAGATTAATTGTGCGAAGGGGAAGAGTATCGGCTCACCCCCTCAGGGGGCAAACCGGGGGCTTATACCCCCAAACGAGGGCTTTTGTCCTCCGAGTCCAGATATTTGCGAACGAGAGTAAGTCCGCTGAGCATGAAAACCCCCTCCGGCTGGAATGAGAAAAGCCCCGGTGGGTAGCCGCAGCGAGATTAAGGAGCATCTCGAAAGGCTAGCCCGCCGGGGCTTTTCGAATAGAACTTACTTGAGTGTGACCTTTGCGCCAGCTGCTTCAAGAGCTGCCTTTGCCTTATCAGCTGTCTCCTTGTTGACCTTCTCAAGAAGTGTTGCTGGAGTCGCATCGACAAGATCCTTAGCCTCCTTGAGACCAAGTGCAGAGTTGAGGTTACGTACTTCCTTGATAACCGCAATCTTCTGTGAACCTGCTTCTTCGAGGATAACTGTGAACTCATCCTGTGCCTCAGCTGCGCCGCCGCCTGCTGCTGCGCCGCCGCCTGCTGCTGCTACTGGAGCTGCTGCTGTGACATCAAATTCTTCTTCAAATGCCTTGACGAACTCTGAGAGTTCAACAAGTGACATTTCCTTGAACTGTGACATCAAATCTGCTTGTGAGAGCTTTGCCATTTTTATTTTCCCTTTTCTTTATTCCGCTGGAGTTTCTGCTGGTGTTTCTGTTGCAACCACTTCTTCTGTGGTTTCAACTTGAGCTGGAACCTCTGCCACCTCGGCGAGAGCTTCTGGCTCGGACACAGCAACTTCAGCTGCTGGTTCAACTACTGCTGGGGTTTCAACCACAGCTGCTGCGACAGGAGCTGGTGCGCCCGCCTCAAGTTTGATTCGTAGTGCATCGAAGGTACGCGCTGCCTTAGCAAGCGATCCCTTCATAGCACCAGCAAGCTTTGCAAGAAGTACTTCGCGTGACTCGAGGTCTGCGAGCTTCATGATCTCTGCTGTTGTAACAAACTTTCCTTCGTAGATTCCACCCTTGATGATTAGAAGTGGATTTTCCTTCTGGAAGTTCTTCAGGTTACGAGCTGCATCGATTGCATCGCCCTTAATGAATGCAACAGCTGATGGACCGGTGAGTAGATCGTCTGCAATCTCAACACCAGCGTTCTTCGCTGCAATCTTTGTAAGAGTGTTCTTTACGACGCTGTACTTGGTATCTGCACCAAGGCTGCGGCGTAGAGTCTTCATCGAAGTCACGGTAAGACCGCGATATTCGGTGAGGTAAGTCGCTGTAGCTGACTTGAAATCTTCAGTCATCTCAGCAACTGCTGCTGCTTTATCTGGGCGAGCCATTCGGTTCACCTTTCGCTAGGTATTGAAGGTGACTACAGGCAATAAAAAAATCCGTGACGCGTAAATGCGCACGGATTAATGTGAACACCTACGCGGGCTGAGATTCCTCAATTATCTTGAGCTCTTGCGAGCTAAAGACCTGCGGTCTTTGGGTATGCCCGTAGGTTACGCGGAGCATCATCGAGGGGTCAAATTGAGCATAAAAAATTCGGCTCTCGGTGGAGCGCAGGGAATTTAAGGAGCAAGTCCCCAGCCCGCCGAGAGCCGGATTTTCTTAGGAAATTAGTTAGCTGATGGTTCGCGTGTGAGATTTGGATCGACAGCGATTCCAGGCCCCATCGATGTTGAGACAACAGCCTTTGAGATGTAGCGACCCTTTGAAGAGTTTGGCTTTACGCGGAGAACTTCTTCAAGAGCTGCTGCATAGTTATCTGCGAGTTGATCTGCAGTAAATGATGCCTTGCCGATGATGAAGTGAAGGTTTGAGTTCTTATCAACACGGAATTCAATCTTTCCGCCCTTGATGTCGTTAACAGCCTTAGTGACATCTGTTGTCACTGTTCCTGTCTTTGGGTTTGGCATCAATCCACGTGTTCCGAGGACCTTACCGAGACGACCAACCTTGGCCATCAAATCTGGTGTTGCAACAACTGCATCGAAGTCGAGACGGCCCTTTGAAACTTCATCAATCAATTCATCGCCACCGACGATATCTGCACCAGCTGCACGTGCTTCTTCAGCGCGTTCGCCATTCGCAAATACCAAGACGCGAGCTGTCTTACCTGTGCCGTGTGGCAAGTTAACAGTTGAGCGAATTGCTTGATCAGCTTTCTTTGGGTCAACGCCGAGTACGAGAGCAACTTCAACAGTTGAGTCGTACTTAGTTGTCGATGTCTCTTTAGCAAGTGTTACTGCCTGAAGAGGTGTGTAGAGGTGGTCCTTGATGACCTTCGCTGCTACTTCTGTGTACTTCTTTGAGCGCTTCATATCGTCCCCTTTTTTCCCGTATTTCTACAAGATTGGTCTCGTATTTCTACAAGCTAGCGGTTGTGGTTAGCGAACCAGCGCGGTTCTCCCACATCTCATAGCCACCGTGGCTACAAGAAATTTATTTAATTAAGCAGAGACTGTGATTCCCATTGAGCGGGCAGTTCCTGCGATGATCAAAGCTGCTGCATCGATGTCATTTGCATTGAGGTCAGCCATCTTTGTCGTTGCGATCTCCTTGACCTGAGCCATGGTGATATTTGCAACCTTAGTCTTGTGAGGAATAGCAGAACCCTTTTCAACGCCAGCTGCCTTAAGGATGAGGCGTGATGCTGGAGGTGTCTTGGTGATGAAGGTAAATGAGCGATCCTCGTAGACAGTGATCTCTACAGGGATGATCTGGCCCTTCTGTGATTCAGTCGCAGCGTTGTATGCCTTAACGAACTCCATGATGTTGACACCATGCTGGCCGAGCGCAGGACCTACTGGTGGTGCAGGTGTTGCTGCGCCAGCTTGGATCTGCAACTTGATGAATCCGGTGACCTTCTTCTTTGCTGCCATTTTTCTTCTCTTTTCCTTTGTTTATTCTTAAATCTCGTTAGAGCTTCTGTACTTGAGCGAATGAGAGTTCTACAGGTGTTTCGCGTCCGAAGATTGATACCAATACCTTGAGCTTTGCCTGCTCTGGCATGATTTCAGAGATTGATGCAGGAAGTGTTGCAAATGGGCCATCCATAACGGTGACTGATTCGCCAACTTCGAAATCAACAAATTTCATATCTGCCTTGTCAGCCTTCTTGACTGGGCGAGGAGCAAGAATCTTCTCGACCTCATCCATGCTGAGTGGGCTTGGGTTATGTGCATTGCCAACGAATCCTGTGACGCCAGGGGTGTTACGTACTACTGACCAGGACTCATCTGTGAGATCCATGCGGACAAGAACGTAACCTGGGTAGATATTGCGCTTGACCATCTTGCGAGCGCCGTTCTTAACTTCCATAACCTCTTCTTCAGGAACTTCTACCTGGAAGATGTAATCCTCCATGTTAAGTGACTGAATACGGTTGGCTAGGTTGCCCTTTACCTTCTTCTCATAGCCTGCGTATGAGTGGATGACATACCAGTCACCGATAGCAGCACGAAGTGTGCGGCGAAATTCTGCATTGGGATCGTTCTCATCTGATTCGATATCACCATCTTCATCGCTTGCGAGCGCGAGATCATCGACGATGACATCTGCAGCAGGAGATTCAACAACCTCTTCTACAGGGGTTGCGATTTCTTCAGCGCTGGCAGCGAGGGCTGCTTCAAATGCGTCGGGCTTGAGTTCGTCAGTCATATCTCTCTACTTCCTTATCCGAAGACCCAGAAGACGACTTTGGTGAGAACCAAGTCGATTACGGATACGACTGCAATGATGAATGATACGAAGACGAGAACAACAGCTGTATATGTGGTCAACATGTTACGAGTTGGCCAAACAACCTTCTTGAGCTCGCCGACTACCTGGCGGTAGAAAAGTCCAACGCGCGCAAAAATTCCGAGCTTCTCCTCGGTAACTTCAACTGCATCAGTCATGTGACTTCCTTTTCTATCTAGCTTCGTTAGTAGTTCTGTACTGCGGCTTGCAGGGCAAGAGGGACTCGAACCCCCAACCGGCCGCTTTGGAGACGGCAACTCTAGCCAATTGAGCTATTGCCCTTCGCGACGAATTTTCAGGCGCGCCAAGGCGAGGAAGAAATTCATCGTGAGCGTCGAAGTGTAAGGGCAGGTACGGTGCAGAGTAAAACTGGGTGGCCTTGGCCACTAGTTCTGAGCGCGCAAGGCGGCCCCGCCATGGTGCAGACTTCCACCATGAGCAGAATCTCCGCACGAATCGCAGCAATCGCAGAATCAGCCACTTTAGCCGTCGATGGAAAGGCAAAGGCGCTCAAAGCAGCGGGCCGGCCAGTCATCGGCTTTGGCGCTGGCGAACCAGATTTTCCTACCCCTGATTACATCGTCGATGCAGCTATTGCAGCTGCAAAAGTTGTGGCAAACCACCGCTACACGCCAACACCTGGGCTACCTGAATTACGCGATGCAATCGTTGCAAAGACAAAGCGCGATTCGAACTACGTAATAACTGCTGATCAAGTTCTTGTTACCAATGGCGGAAAGCAATCGGTCTACCAAGCATTTGCAACAATTATCGATCCAGGCGATGAGGTAATTCTCCCTTCTCCTTTCTGGACTACCTACCCCGAAGCAATCAAGTTAGCTGGCGGAAAGACCGTTGAAGTCTTTGCAGATGAATCACAGAACTACCTCGTGACAGTCGAACAGCTTGAAGCAGCGCGTACACCGAAGACAAAGGCGCTTCTCTATTGCTCACCATCTAATCCAACAGGTTCTGTTTATTCATCAGAGCAAGCCAAAGCGATTGGCGAGTGGGCGCTCAAAAATAATATCTGGGTCATTTGTGATGAAATTTATGAACACTTGCTCTACGACGGTGCCACTGCCCCATCGCTACCTGTATTGGTTCCTGGCCTTGCAGATACCTGCATCATTATTAATGGCGTTGCCAAGACATATGCAATGACCGGATGGCGTGTGGGCTGGATGATCGGCCCTAAAGATGTCATCAAGGCAGCGACAAATTTGCAGTCACACCTGACATCAAATGTGGCGAATATTTCACAGCGCGCAGCGATTGCTGCCCTCACAGGCAACCTTGATGCTGTTCATAAGATGGGTGAAGCATTTAATCGCCGTCGCACACTCATTGTGGGATTGCTCAATGAGATTCCCGGGATCAACTGTCCAACACCAACAGGTGCTTTCTATGTCTACCCATCTGTAAAGGGAGTACTTGGCAAGACTATTCGCGGCAAGGTAGCTAATACCTCTGCAGAACTTGCCACCATCATCTTGGATGAGGTTGAGGTAGCAGCAGTTCCTGGTGAAGCTTTTGGTCCGTCGGGTTATCTTCGCTTCTCATACGCCACAAGTGGTGAAGATATTGTTGAAGGTATTGGCCGAATCAAAAAACTTCTTACAGAGTAATTTAAAGAGTAATACCGATCAGGTTTACTTCAGCTTCGAGGGTAATTCCAAACTTCTCGAAGACGCTCTTTTGAGCGCTCTTTGCTAACTCTGCAATATCGGTAGCCGTTGCATTTCCAGCATTGGTAAGAGCAAGTACATGCTTTGTGGAAACGCGTGCGCCTCCGTGGCTATCGCCCTTGTGCACGCCAGAATGTTCGATTAACCATGCGGCACTTGTCTTCACCCTGCCATCTGATGTTGGCCATTGCGGTGCACCATCGGGAAGGCCTGCTGCAATCTCTTTCGAAACAATTGGATTGGTGAAGAAAGAACCGGCAGACCATGAATCACGATCGCTGGGGTTGAGCAGCATTCCCTTTGCGCCGCGAAGTTCTAGGACTGCATTACGGGTTGCCGCAATCGGTGCTTTCTCGCCAACTTCAATTCCTAGCTTCTTAGCAAGTTCTGCATATGTAATTGCCGTAGTCAGTTCACCTTGGCGTAAATTAAATTGCACATCAAGAACTACATAGCGGCCAGGGTGAGATTTAAAGTGCGAATTGCGATATGAGAATTCACATTCTGAAAGAGTAAAAGTCTTCAGGCCCTTTGCTTGGCGGTCATAGGTGCGTACCCGAGTAATGAACTCCGATACCTCGTGTCCATAGGCTCCAATATTTTGAATGGGGGATGCACCCACTGTGCCCGGAATTCCGCTGAGGGTTTCAAGTCCGGCAAATCCGCGCGCAATGGATAGCGCAACAAATTCATCCCAGTTTTCGCCAGCGCCAATAGTCAGCGTTGCGCCGCTACATGCATCGACTTCGGCTTCCATCGAACGACTATTGATACGAACGACTGTGCCTTCAAATCCACTATCTGCAACGAGGATATTTGTTCCCCCACCGATGATGAGAATGGGTGCATCTCCTGCAGCTTCAATCGCTGCGATGATCTCGGCTTCAGTACCAACTTCAACAAAGTTTTTGGCTGGGCCACCCACACGCAATGATGTGTAATCGCGAAGGTCGGCCATATTCTAAGGCTACCTGCGCGGGCTCAATATTGCAGTCTTGCCTCTGAAGCGCTCGAGGATGCGGTCATAATTCTTCTTCGACTGAGCATCGCGATATTCAGGCTCACTGTCGTGATAACCGTGATGGCGATCTTGCTCAAGAGGTAGATCCATCTGAAGTAAGCGACCATTTGCGTTACGTAAGGTAAGTGAAAATTCCATATCGGCATTGCGGTAAAAGAGCGCTCGATTACTAAATCCGCGCGCATTGAGGGCATCTTCACGGTGCATCGCAAAGAAGTAACCAAAGAGAACATCGACTTCACCAGCGCCCTTATCGTCAACGCTACGCCAATCATCTTCGAGGTTAACAAGCCCTCCGCGCCAGCCCACGCCCACAAATTCGCGCTTCTTCAGCTCTGCCAAGACGGGCGTGATGGCATCTCCGGTAAATCGTGTGGATGGATCCATGATGACAATGAATTCGCTGGTGACATTGCGCAGCAGCGCATTGGCGCTTTCTCCCCAACCGAAGTCTTCAGTGAGCTGCACAAGAGATGTGCGCGAATCGAGTTCATTGACAAGCGCTCCGGGATCGCCCACAACCAAGATTGCGATGGCACATTCACTATGTTCTTTGATTGTCTTAATTGTCGTAACAGCGTCTTCCTGAAAGCCATCGACAATCATCGCTACTGTGATTTCAAATTTGCCTGAGTTGATGGGGCGAATATCGCGCGTTGATTCATAGGTAGGAAAGCGCTTCTTGGGTCGGAGTTCATATCCCCCAGCAACATCAACTACTTCAAAACCCTGGGTAGCAATCTCATCGCGCAATTGATCTGAGAGCGCGAAGTTCTTTTCAGCGCGTGCTGCAAGTCGCGCCTTCGCTAATTCGTGAACTGAATCTGGTGCGCTCATACTCTGACAACCGCCTTCGCCATTCCTAAGACCTTCACGCCAGCAGATGTGGCGCTCAGCGTTACAGTAATTTTATCCCCATCTCCTTCAGTAATCGTTGCCGAGACGGTGAGATCAACTTTTTCGCCAGCCGGAACAATGACAGGTTTGATAAAGCGGGCACCAAATTCAAGAACCTTGGCAGATCCTC
The DNA here is from genome assembly GCA_040402355.1 of Candidatus Planktophila sp. GTDB lineage: Bacteria > Actinomycetota > Actinomycetes > Nanopelagicales > Nanopelagicaceae > Planktophila. The sequence goes on from JBBAMT010000001.1 coordinate 177,673, forward strand.
CGGCAAAGTCAGATACGTACTTTCCGACAAGCGCCATGGTCAACATTCCATGGGCAATCACATTAGGAAGCCCTACAGATACGGCAAACTCTTCATTTTGGTGGATGGGGTTCTGATCCCCCGATGCGTCCGCATAGCGCTTCAAGAGTGCACGATCTAGGTAAAAGACTTTCTCTTCCAATACTGTTCCAGCTTCATTCATGCGCGCACCACCAATGTGGACCAGGCAGAGATGACGAGTTGCCCCTCGCGCTGAAGATCTGAGCGCACTGAGACGATTTCATTTCCTGCCGCTACTCGGTAGCTTTCGATGGTTGCGCTGCAGGTAAGTTGGTCGCCAGATTTGACGGGTGAGAAGATTTCAAATTTTTGATCGCCGTGTACCAGGCGTGACCAATCAAGACCGATTTCCGGGCGAGTAAGAATTTCCTCAAATTGATTCAGCGTGATGCGAATAGTGAAGGTAGGCGGCGCAATCGATGTATCGCTTTCGCCAATAACGGCGCAGAAGGCATCGATTTCAGATTGAGATAATGTTATTGAATCTGTACCCGCGAAGGTACTCCCGACCGAATCGGGGTTGAGCATTAGCGGGTTTCGCGGTGAAGAGTTGAAGACTTGCAACGTGGACAGAACTTCTTGAGTTCCATGCGGTCTGGATCGTTGCGGCGGTTCTTCTTGGTGATGTAGTTACGTTCTTTGCAATCCACGCATGCCATGGTGATTTTTGGACGTACGTCCGAGCTCTTGCTTGCCATGGTCTTAACTCCTTCGTAGATGACGAACTAACAGGCGCTCAGATTACCTGAAGCACCATTAATGGTGAAATCCACGCGTACCTGAATACGCGCTTTAGTAGCGGAGGCGGGATTTGAACCCACGACACAGCGATTATGAGCCGCTTGCTCTACCAAGCTGAGCTACCCCGCCAAGGGATGGAACAAACTTCTGTAGTACTTATTTAATTGTTACCTCTTTACTGCGAGCCCCCCACCGGAATCGAACCGGTGACCTTTTCCTTACCATGGAAACACTCTACCGACTGAGCTAGGGGGGCAATGGTAGAGAGGGGAGTCTAGGGCTTAAGGGTAAAAGTAGAAAATTCGCTCAAATTACCGCACAGGATCGAGGGCAATTTTGCCGGTCGATTCACGAGCAAGCATCGAGCGATGTGCATCGGCTGCCTCGCTCAGTGGATAAGTCGCACCAATAACTGGTGTGAGTTTTCCATCGGCTACGAGTTGGAATAGTTCTGCCACAACATCATTGAGCATCTCTTTACTTCCGAAACAGTTTGCTAGCCAGAATCCTGAAACAGTCTTTGAGCCATGCATCAAGGAGCCTGGATGAATTGGCGTTGGCGCCGTGCGCGATGCCATTCCAAAGGTGATGATCTTTCCGAAGTTACCAAGGGCTGCCAGGCTGTGATCAAAGGTTGTTCCGCCGACCATTTCAAGGACTAGGTCAACGCCGCGTCCCCCATTTGCCTCTTGAATTGCCGCAGTGAGATCTGAAGATTGTGCATCGACAACAACATCTGCCCCAAGAGACTTGGCAAGAACTGACTTAGCATCAGTTGATGTAACAGCAATTACTGTGCCGCCCCACATCTTTGCCAATTGAATTGCAATAGTGCCAACTCCGCCAGCTGCAGCATGCACAACAACGGATTGACCCTTCTGTATATCTCCCATGGTCTTCAGCAAATGCCACGCTGTTGCGCCTTGCACCAACATGCAGAGCGCTTGCGCATCTGTGACTGCATCAGGAATAGGAAAGAGAACTGATTGATGGGCTATCGCTTTCTGGGCGTATCCCCCAGATGAAACGCTCGCTAGATAGCGCTTTCCATCATGAGTTCCAACAACTTCAATGCCGGGAATCATCGGCAGAGTTTGTGGCGATAAATATGAATTCTCAGTCTGATGAGTATCCGCATAGTTGATACCAATTGCTGTGACATCAAGGACTACTTCATCTTGGCCAGCTACGGGATCTGCAACATCGACAAAATTCATTACATCTGGTCCGCCAAAGGCAGTTATCTGGATAGCTTTCATTAGGCGCACTTACAGCGATCTTCGAGAGCAACACCCTGAAGCGCTTCTTCAATATGTTCACCGCAGCCCTGCCAGGTTGGCTTTCCACAGTTCTTACATTGGACTTTGCTACACATGTGAGATCTCCTTAGAAGTACTTTCCAACTGACTTGACGATTCTATTCCAAAGAGTTGCCGTCTGCTCGAGCGGTGAAACTTCCAAAACCTTTGACTTTGCGGGCTCATCTGGCGTAACCACATCTTTGAGAGCTGGCGAGTTCTGATCCAAAGAATCAGCAATCACGCCGATATTGCCGACGATAGATAAACCGCGAACAATCTGCTCTTGATCAACATCATCACCATCCTCAATCAAAGTCTCTGCAAGCACAGAGCCGGCTTCGCGAGCATCATCAGCTGGCGATGAACTGAAATCATTAATGTCATCGGGGGCATCAACATGCGCAGAGATCGCATAACTCGCCGCCGAAAGAGCTACAGCAATCTGCTTCTTGGTCGAATCCGCGATTCCACCTTCTACGGCTGAGTCAAAGAGAGTTCGGGCAATACTTCGTACTTGCACCAAGGTATGTTCTGTAGCAATTCCCTCGATATACATCTCTTCGGCGATATCTTTCTCGGCAGTGGGAAACCAACGTGCATGGCTTCGCGCTTCAACTGATTGTGCACGTATCGCAGGAACTTCTTCGACCAATAGGCGCGCTTGGGCCAACCAATTACCGGCATCTTTCTGGGTGTAGCCAGCTGCAACTCCTTCAGACATTTTCGCAAGGAGGGCTGCAGCTTTCTCTGAGACTGTCTTAATTTGAATGCGAGCACGGTCGATAGGGGTATTAGGCACTGAAAAGTACGAGAAGCAGATTGCGATTCCGGCACCAATAAGGGTCGAAGTTAAGCGATGAACTGCAGTTGATCCTGAAATTCCTGGACCGATAACAATCAGCGCTGTTACTGGGACGTTGACGGAAGCTACTTCACCAAGATGTAATGCACGGGCCACAATGGCGCAGACAACGATCGTTGTTCCTACTGCGATAAAACCAAAGTTAAATACCGTAACCGTTAGGAGAGCGACACCAGCTCCGATTGCTGTTCCAACTATCTGTCCAAAACCTTCGCGTAACGATTTGTGAAGTGAGATGCGGATACTGAGGGTGGAAACGATTGCAGCTACTACCCCGCCATTTGGAACCAATGAGTCGCCTACATACCAGGCAACAGCCCCCGCGATTCCAGCAACGACGACCTGACGTACCCAGATCTTGCGGTCGGTAAATAACTTCACAATTCGCTTTAACATCAGGTTTGAGTTTACGCCTGAGTACGATGCTCCCATGACACTGACGTCGCCAGAGATACCCGCTCTCCTGCGCGCGGCAAAGACCGTTGCCATCGTTGGGATATCAGATAAGCCTGATCGCGCCAGTAACGCAGTCGCTCACTATCTGCAGCAGCACACTCACTACAAATTATTCTTCGTCAATCCAGGCTTGGAGACTGTTCTGGGGCAAGAAGTCTATAAATCTCTGGCAGATATCCCTGAACATATCGATATCGTCGATGTCTTTCGCAAGCCCGATGATTGTCTGGCAGTTCTTGAGGAAAGTTTGGCAATTGGAGCAGGTGCAATCTGGTTGCAGCTTGGAATCTCAGTTCCAGAAGTTGCAACGAGAGGTGAGGAAGCCGGCTTGAAGGTAGTGATGGATCGCTGCATCAAAATAGATTACGCAGCGCTGTAATTAACCCTTGGTAGATCCGAGAGTAAGGCCAGCGATAAATTGCTTGCGGAGGACGAAGAACATAATCACAGTCGGGGCTGCGGCAATGATTGCACCTGCTGCCAAGAGATTGAAGTCTGTGACGTATTGACCCTGCAGGCGTCGAAGCGCTGAGGTAATAGGGCGCTTTGCGTCATCGGACATCAAGACAAGTGCCCAGAAGAATTCGTTATAAATCCACGTTGTCATAAGCACGCTGAGCGCAGCTAGCGCTGGACGCAAGAGCGGCAGAATCACATTCCAGTAATGGCGGAATACGTTGGCGCCGTCGATAGTCGCAGATTCTGAAATCTCTTTCGGAATCGTCTTCATATAGGAAGAGAGTACGAAGGTTGCGAATCCAACCTGGAATCCAACGTGAACCAAAATCAAGCCACCGTAGTTGTTATACAACATATTGCGGTTTCCGAAGAGCTCACCCACCCAGATAAACATCCAGAAGACTGGGATGTAGGTAAGGACGATTGGAAGCATGTTTCCTGCTGTGAAGAGCAGAAGAAGACCGAGGTTGAATTTGTACTGATAGCGAGTTACTACGAATGCAACAAGGGAACCAAAGAACAGAGTCAAAATAACTGATGGAATAGTCACGATTAAAGAATTGAGCAGGTACTTACCAATTTGCATCTCTTTGATTGCGTTGAAGTAGTTTTCAAGAGTGATGTGGCGCGGCCAGGAGAAAATTCCGTAACTGATGATGTCGTTGTAAGGACGAAGTGAGGTCCAAATAGTCCAGAGGATAGGAAAGATCCAGACAAAGGCAAAGATTCCGATGAAGGTAGAGATGAAAGCATCTTTACGCTTCTGCTTATTGCGGTACTCCTCATTCTGAACTACACCGGTACTCATTTGAGATCCTCTTTAAAGCTAATTCGGAGATAGGTAATGATCGGCACGATGCAGAGTAAGAGAAGGATGACTGCATATGCCGCACCCTTCATAGAGATTCCCTGTCCTGCAAAGTTCTGGAATACCAAGAGGTTGAGAAGTGGGAAGATTGTTGGGCTTCCGTAGATAATGTAAACAAGGTCGAAAGCGCGCAGCGATTCAATCAGCGTGATGACAACAATAATGATATTTACAGGCTGCATTGTTGGCAGAATGATTTTGCGGAAAATTTGCCAATCAGTAGCGCCATCAATTGCTGCTGCCTCTTTGAGCGCTGGGTCAACTGACTTTAGGCCTGATAAGTAGAGAAGCATGATGTAACCAATATGGCGCCACGATGCAATGCCAAGAATGACCCAGGTATTGATCTTCGGATTACCCCAAATCGAGATCGCATTTCCGATATCGCGCCCCATCAAGCCTTGGACAAAACCACCAGGTTGCAACATGAAGTTCCAGATGATTCCAATAACTGCAAGTGAAAGTACAACAGGCAGGTAATAGATTGATTCAAAAAACGCGTGCCCTTTGATACCACGGTCAATTTGGTAGGCGAGCAAGATGCCGAGTGGGGTAGCAATTAAAACAAAGAAGGCAAGCCAGATAGCGTTGTTCTTTAGGGCCTGGTAGAAGAGCGGGTTATCAAAAAAGATATTTTTGTAGTTTTGAATTCCCGCCCACTGAATATCCTTGAGACGAATTCCGTTCCAATATGTAAACGAGAGAATAATCGTGACCACCGCTGGGACCCAGAGAAGAATAATCTGAAGAAGCGTAGGGATTCCAACAAATGTTGCGAGTGTAAACCGATCTGTTTTAGAAAGAGAGCGGCGGCTACGATTTTTCTTAACCGTAGCCGCCGTCTTCATACCTTTAACTTACTATTACTTTAACTAATTAACAACAAGGTTGTTTAAGAGTTAGTTCTTAGGAAGTGCTTCCCATTGTGCTTGTGTGTTTTCGAGGATCTTGTTGATATCAGAAGGCTTCTTGATGAAGCTCTGGATAGCTGGACCAACAACTGGACCAGCAAAGTCTCCACGAGCATCACGATCAAGGAAGAACATGATGTTCTTAGCTGATGCAAGAACTGCAAGCTTCTGCTTGTTGAAGGCATCGTAACCTGATGTATCAAATGACTTCGATACGTAGATATTTGTATCTCCTGCCTTGACAGCTTCTGTAATACCTTCAGGTGAAGCCCAGAACTCTGCGAGAGCCTTACCACCGGTTACGTTCTTGCCGTTCTTAGCAACTGAAATACCATCGAGTGGTGCATCAATTGTGTCGACACCGAACTTAGGGTTGATTTCTGGGAATGGAACGACCCATAGATCGTCGTAATCTGCCTGTGACTTCGCCTTGAAGTCGTTAGCAAACCATGAACCCATCATCATTGCGCCGGTCTTCTTTTGAAGAAGTAGGTCGCGCATGCCGTCCCATGAGATATCCATGACGTTTTCGTTCATGAATGGGATGAGCTGTGCGAAGTACTTGAATGTTTCCTTTGTGCGAGCATCAGTCCACTTTGCGCGACCGTTCAGTAGGTCGATGTGGTACTTGTAGCCGTTAATACGTGCGTTAAGGATGTCGAATGTACCCATTGCTTCCCAGCCGCCCTTTGCGCCGAGTGAGTATCCAACTAGACCCTTCTTCTGTGTAAGAGTCATCAACTTAACGAAGTCATCCCAGTCGTTAATCTTTTCTGGGTTCATTCCAATGTCTTTTACCATTGACTTGCGGTAGTGCAAGCCCCATGGGTAGTAAGTAGTTGGAATGATGTAAGGCTTCTTTGATACTGGGCTTGTTGCACCCTTGATTGCTGCTGTTGGAAGTGATCCCTTAAGGCGACCAATTTCGCGTGTGAGATCTTCAAGAAGACCCATTTCACCGAAGTGGTTTGAGCGGTATCCAGCCATCCAACCGAATGCATCATCAGGTGAACCCTGCATGATCTGTGCAAAGTTATTCTGGAAGTCATCAGAGTTGACTTGCTGAGCAACTACCTTTGCGCCGGTCTTCTTTGTGAAGGCATCGTTTACAGCCTTAGCGATCTTGTCGCCTGTTGCTCCACCGCCACGTGTTGTCCACTTGACTGTGCTGCCCTTCAATCGTGTTGCTGCGCTTGCAGACTCTGTTGAGAGTGCGCCACCGGCGGCAAGTGCTGCTCCACCGATTGCTGCGCCCTTGAGTACTGAGCGGCGAGAAACTACATTCTTCTCTTCTGACATTTTCGTCCTTTTCTCTAAGGTTGAAATTTCAACGAGCCTCGATTCACCGGGGTGCATGAATCTTCGACGTGCTGAATCTAGAGGGGTGAGGCAGGAGTTCCCTAGGATATTCGGGTAACGAATTGGTAAAGATTGAGCGTGGAGAGGGGCTAAGCAGGCTTCTCTTCGAGGTACAGGGCCACCGAATTGATGCACCAGCGCTCATCGGTGGGCACGTCATAACCCTCACCCGAAAAGACGTGGCCGAGGTGGGAGTCGCAGCTAGCGCAGCGGACTTCAGTGCGGATTCGTGGCGCAAGAGAACGATCTTCGATCAACTTGACCGCATCATCTGCTGTTGGCGCATAGAAAGATGGCCAACCGCATCCAGAGTGAAATTTGGTTTCAGATTTAAAAAGTTCATTCCCGCAGGCCTTGCAACGATAACTTCCAACTTTATCGGTATCTGTGTACTCGCCCGTGAATGGTCTTTCGGTTGCACCTTCACGCAGAACTGCATAGGAAAGTGGATCTAAACGCGCTTTGAGTTCATCATCATTTATTGTGCTCATCTTCTTCAACCCCTAACGAGGAATTCGTAGCCCTTGCATTCCACCATCTACGGCGAGTGAAGTTGCAGTAGTGGAGCCCTGAAGTGGGCTGGCGAGATAACAGAGCGCTCGGGCAACTTCATCAGCACTGACAAGTCGACCCAATGGTTGACGTGCTTCAAGTGCCTTACGTTCTGCTTCAGGATCTGCCGCTTGCGCAAGGAGTCGCTGTACCCAAGGAGTATCCGCAGTGCCGGGATTGACACAGTTCACGCGAATTCCTTCGGCGACATAATCATTAGCCATTGCCATGGTGAGTGATAGCACCGCACCTTTTGTCGCACTGTATAAAGCACGCTTAGGAATTCCGGCAGTTGCTGCTACAGAACATACGTTCACAATAGAGGCAGCTTTACTCTTACGAAGCAGTGGCAGCGCAGAACGTGAAGTACGCACGATTCCGACAACATTGATATTCATAACCTTATTCCACTCATCAGATGGATTGGCTTCTACATTTCCAACAGCGCTAATTGCCGCGCTATTAATCAAAATATCGAGTTGTGAGATCTTTCCAAATGCTGCTTCAACAGATGCGTCATCGCTGACATCGCATTGAATCCACTGACCGACGTCAGCGAGTCCACCTTCTGCAATATCTAATCCATAAACAGTTGCTCCACCTTTGGCGAGCATCGCAGCTGTTGCTAGCCCGATACCTGAACCAGCGCCGGTGACTGCCGCAACAAGTCCGGTGAATTCAGACATTACGCGTTAGCCCATTCTTTTCCATGTGGGAATGTGAAGTCAGCGATTGATTGTGCATGCATCTCTCCGCCGGTACCTGGATCAACCGGTGGCAGGTAATACGCATTGCGAATATTTGTTGGAACAACGAAGTGTTCGTGCAAGTGATCAACAAATTCAACGACGCGACCGTCATGGTGGCCGGTTACTGCAACAGCATCGAACATGGCAAGGTGCTGCACTAATTCGCAGAGTCCAACGCCACCTGCGTGAGGACAGACAGGAACACCAAACTTTGCCGCCATCAGAATATTGGCGATATTTTCATTGACGCCAGCAACGCGAGTTGCATCAATCTGCATAAATGAGAATGACTTTGCTTGGAGCATCTGCTTGAAGAGGATGCGGTTCATTCCGTGCTCGCCGGTTGCAACGCGCACTGGGGCAATAGCCTTCGCAATCGTTGCGTGGCCTAGAACATCATCGGGGTTAGTTGGTTCTTCAACCCAGTGAAGGTTGACATCGCCGATGCCCTTGATCCATTCAATCGCTTGATTAACATCCCAGACTTGGTTTGCATCGATTGCAATCTTGATATCTGGGCCAACAGCTTCGCGCGCCAAGCGGAGGCGGCGCTTATCGTCTTCTAAAGAGCCACCACACTTCAACTTAATGAGTGTGTAGCCCGCTGCAACTGCTTCTTTCGCAAGACGGACCATCTTCTCATCGCTATAGCCGAGCCATCCTGGAGTCGTTGTGTATGCCGGCAACCCTTCAGTGCGCATCTTCGCTTCATTTGCAGCGCGCTGCGGTTCGGTCTTACGTAAAATTTCGAGCGCTTCTTCTGGCGTGAGCGCATCGGTGATGTATCTAAAGTCAACGAGTTCAACAATTTGTTCAGGAGTTAAATCTGAAAGGAACTTCCAGAGTGGCTTCTTGACATGCTTTGTCACTAAATCCCAAGCAGCGTTGATGACTGCACCTGCCGCCATTTGTGTAACGCCTTTTTCTGGCCCTAACCAACGAATTTGAGAGTCGCGCACCAAACTACGGGCAAAGTCGCCCATGCTTGTTGCAAGATCTGCGATATCGCGACCCACTGCATACGGTGCAAGCTGCGCAATCATGTCGCACTGCAAATCATTTCCGCGACCGCAGGTAAATACGAAACCATGTCCTTCAAGTGTTGGGTCATCTGTTTCAAGAATAAGAAGAGCTGCTGAATAGTCGGGTTCCTTATTCATTGCATCAGAACCATCGAGTCCTCGTGAAGTTGGAAATCTGACGTCAACAGTTCTAAATCCAGTTACCTTAGGCATGACATCCCTTTGCTATTTTGTGTAAGACGACTCTTCGCTTGACCTGAAAAATCATATATGATGAATTTATGGCGCGATACAGCGAGAAAATTAAGTTAAAGCGTTCAAATCTTGAGGTAACTCGTATGGGGTTAGGTACTGCCCCGCTCGGTGGATTATTTAAATCTGTTACCGATGAAGACGGAGTGGATCTTCTCGAAACTGCGCTCAAACTCGGGATCAACTACTTCGATACAGCGCCTCAATACGGTCACGGCGTTGCAGAAATTCGTGTGGGCAAGGCGCTACAAAATACTTCGAAACCATTTATTATCGAAACTAAAGTCGGTCGAGTGCTTCGCCATATCGAGGGTGTTGAGCCAGAACAATGGTTCCCAGATGCACCGAGAAATATCGTTCCCATCTACGACTACTCGGCAGATGGCATTAAACAAGCATTCGAAGAGAGCCTTGAGCGCATGGGGCTTCCACATATCGATATTGTCTTAATGCACGATGCTGAGGATTACATCCCAGAAGCGATTAATAACGCTTTCCCGGTTCTTGCAGAACTTCGCTCTCAAGGTCTCATTAAAGCTATTGGTCTTGGCATGAATTACGTCGAGCCAGCGCTGGAAATCATGAAGGGAACTGATCTCGACATTGCACTCATTGCCGGTCGATTCACTTTGCTTGATCAGGTCGCACAGAATGAACTCTTCCCATATGCACTTAAAAATAATATTGATATCTCTATGGGTGGAGTTCTCAACTCTGGCGTTCTCGCTAATCCTGTCGCAGATGCTACCTATAACTATCTTCCAGCTTCAGATGAAATCATCGCCCGAGCTAAGGCAATTTGTGATTTCTTGAAAGAGCGAGACGTTCCTTTACTTGCAGCAGCGCTTCAATATCCATTGCGCCACCCTGCAGTTACGACAGTTATTGTTGGTCCACGAACCTGCAATGAACTTGAAGTAAGTATTGAGAACTTTGAGTACAAGCTTCCAGATAACCTCTGGGCCGAACTCGAAGATACTGGCCTGATCCAGAAGTTGGCGATATGACAATCAAGCGCATCGGTCAAGTAATTGGCATTAAGCCGGAGGAAATTGCAGAGTATGAACGCATTCATGAGGCTATCTGGCCAACAGTTGCAGCCACTCTGAAGAAATCCAATATTCAGAACTATTCGATCTTTCGATATGAAAATCTCCTCTTTGCTTATATGGAATACACAGGCACCGACTATGAGGCGGATATGGCACAGATTGCCGCAGATCCTGAAACTCAAAAATGGTGGAAGATCACAGCTCCTATGCAGGTGCAAGTTCCCGAAGCTCGTGATGGCGAGTGGTGGCATACACTCCACCAAAACTTTTACCTCAACTAATAAAGGATTCCCATGAAATTTTCAGTCCTTCATACCAAAAACGCGCGATACCAATTTGCGGTCACCGTCGATGGCGTGCACCGCAGCGTTGAAGGGCTCCCCACACTGACTGAGGCAATGCACCTGACTCTTGCTGAACTGAAAACTCGTACAGCTGGCGCAACAACAACTATCACTGGAGAACTTGCACCCCCTATCGCTGCTGAAATTGAACTCTGGGGAGCTGGCGTTACCTATCTTCGTTCGCGTGATGCGCGTAAAGAAGAGAGTGGTATGCCTGACGTGTATCAACGCGTCTATGAAGCAGATCGCCCAGAACTCTTCTTTAAATCCACTGCAGTTCGCGCGCGAGGAACAAATGCACCTATCGGCATTCGCTATGACAGCGATGCATCCGTTCCTGAACCAGAAGTTGCTATCTATATAAATAAGCATCGAGAAATTATTGGCTATGCAATCTGTAACGATGTCACTGCGCGTTCCATCGAAGGTGAAAATCCACTCTACTTATCGCAGGCCAAGATCTATATTGGCTCAACAGCAATCGGCCCAGATATCACTCCTGCCTGGCTTGCTCCTGCTGCCGCAGAGATGTCTATCAAGGCGAAGATTCTGCGTGGATCAACCTTGGTCTGGGAGGCTGAAACATCATTAGGTGCACTCAATAGAACATTGCAAGATTTGGTTGAATATGTCTTTAGATGCCAAGATTTCCCTCATGGCTTAATTCTCTCCACCGGAACAGGAATCGTTCCACCGATGGATATTGCACTTGCTGCAGGAGATATCGTTGAGATTAACGTTGCAGGAGTTGGAACCCTTTCAAATGCAGTTGAAGTAATTCCAGAACGGTAAAACATGTCTTCGATCAATGTATGGACGCAATGGGATGACCTCTCAGCTCCTGCTGGAATCACACTGCTCTCCCCTGAAAACTTTCCATTAGATTCATCAGATCTGTCGCAGATTGATTTCTATGTTCCTCTTTATATGGGAGGTGCAAAGGCTCTCTCCTACGCCACACAAATGCCCAATCTAAAAACTCTGCAGATGCTCAACGCTGGCTATGACGATGCACTTGCCTACCTTCGCCCAGGGTTAACGCTCTGCAATGCACGAGGTGTGCATGATGCATCAACAGCTGAATTAGCAGTGGGCTTAGCAATTGCCTCCCGCCGAGGTTTTCCTGAATTTATGCGTGAGCAGATAGCAGGTAACTGGAGCCACCATCGCACTGCGGCTCTCACAGATAGCACAATCGGAATCATTGGGTTCGGTTCAATTGGTAAGAAGATTGCGCAGAATCTCTCTGGTTTTGAGGTTTCGATTACCGCTTTTACTCAATCTGGCCGCGATGGATCTCTCACAATCGATCAACTTGATGCCCATCTGCCAAATCTTGATATCGTAATTTTGATTCTTCCTCTCTCTGATTCATCTCGTCATCTCTTTAATGCAGAGCGCCTTTCTAAGATGAAGGATGGCGCCCTGCTCATCAACGTAGCTCGCGGTCCTGTTGTTGATACCGATGCCTTGCTTCAGGAACTTAACTCTGGGCGCATCTTCGCAGCTCTCGATGTGACAGACCCTGAACCACTTCCGGCCGGACACCCGCTCTGGAGTGCGCGCAATCTTCAACTTGTTCCACACGTTGGTGGAAATTCAGAGGCCTTTGAACCTCGCGGAAGAGCACTCATTGAATCTCAATTGAAGTTAATCGCAGCCGGTTCGCCCCTTGAACATGTTGTAGCCCAGGGATAAATTTAAATGATGAAAATTGATTCGCACCATCACCTCTGGGATCTCTCGATTCGTCCACAAACATGGATGGTCGGAGATGGCATGGAGCCCGTCAAGCGCAACTTCAACGCTGATGATTTACGGAGCGCTATTGCAGGCACTGGGATTGACAAGACAATTCTTGTTCATGCGACTACAACTTATGATGAGACCTACGAGCTACTTGCACTTGCAGATGTAAACCCAACAATCATCGCAGTTGTTGGGTGGCTTCAGATCGATTCAACAGATGCAATTGCGGATTGTGAAAAATATTTAGAAGCAACCGGTGGCAGTTATCTCAAGGGCATCCGCGATGTTGCCCAAGATCTTCCTGACCCAGATTACTTAGCTAAACCTCAATCTATAGCCACAGTGAAGGCGCTAGGCAAGATGGGTTTGACCTACGACATTCTTACCAAGACTCCCGAACTAAAAGCTGCGATTGAATTAGTGCGCGCTTGTCCTGATGTTCAATTTGTTCTCGATCATATTTCAAAACCGTATATTGCACGGCAAGAGTTTGAACCATGGAGATCTCTCATTACCGAACTGGCATCCTTTGAGAATGTTTCCTGCAAGATCTCTGGAATGGTTACCGAGGCTAAGTGGAATTCATGGCTGGCTTCCGACTTCGCACCATATGTGGACCACATCATCGAAAGATTTACTCCGCAGCGATTGATGTTCGGTTCAGATTGGCCAGTGGCCTTATTGGCTGCCCCTAGCTATGCGGGTGTAGTTGCGCTGACGCAGACCCTAACGGCGAACTTTTCCCCAACGGAAGGTGAACTTTTCTGGGGCAAAAACGCCCTTTCTGCTTACAAGGTAACGAAGCTGTAACGATTGCTTTGTACGCGTGGGTAAAAAGCCCCCTCATCTTGAGTGCTACCCCTCACACCCATAAGATTCTCACACAGCAATTCCGCTGCTTTTGAAGGAGAAATACATGAAGAAAGGTCTAATGACAGTAGCTGCAGTTGCAGCTCTGGCGCTAGTAACTGGAACAACAGGTCCAGTAGCTGCAGCAGACAAGACCCTTAAGATCGAATTGATCTCAAAGGGCGAAACACACCAATTTTGGCAGGCAGTAAAGAAGGGTGCTGAAGATCAAGCTAAGAAGATGAACGCAGAAGTTCACTTCGTAGGCCCAGCTGCAGAAACAATGATCGATAAGCAACTCGAAATGTTTGATGCAGCAATTGCACTTAAGCCAGATGCAATCGGTTACGCAGCACTTGGTACAACACAGTCACTTCCTAAGCTCAAGGCAGCTAAGGCAGCAGGAATCCCTGTTTACATGTTCGACACTGCAGCTAGCTGCGAAGGTGGCGTTCCAAAGCTTGGACCAATGTCTGACTGCGCACTTGGCGTTGCATACACAAACTCAACAGCTGCAGGCTCACTAGCTGCAGACTGGATGGCTAAGTTGGTTGGTAACAAGGGTAAGGTTTTGGTTGTTGGTCACTCACAGACAAACCAGACAGGTATCGACCGTGCAAACGGCTTTATCAACCGCATGAAGGCTAAGTACAAGGGCATCACACTTCTAACACCTCAGTACGCTGAGGGTGGAGATGCACTTAAGGCACAGGAAATCGTTTCAGCAGCACTCGTTGCTAACAAGGATCTCAAGGGTGTCTACGGAACTAACGAAGGTGTATCAATCGGCGCTGGACAGGCATTCAAGGCTGCAAAGCTTAAGAATGGCGCAGTTAAGTTGATCGGATTCGACTCAGGAAAGCAGCAGATGGCAAACATCAAGTCTGGTCTCCAGTCAGGTGCTATCACACAGAGCCCAATGGGTATCGGTGCGAAGACTGTCGAAGCTCTCGTTAACTACGTACGCAACAAGACAGTTCCAAAGAACCTTATCGATACTGGTTTCTACTACTACGACAAGGCAAACATCGCTGACCCAAAGATCGCGGGTAACCTCTACGAATAAGTCTTCACTGACTCATTTGTAAGTAATTAAGGGCATGATGGCCGAGAGAAATCTCGGCCATCATGCTTTATTATTCAGATAGCTTTTCCAGAAGAACATTTAGATTTATGGGGAAAAAATGCCATCAGCTCAACTCTTATCTCTCTCAGGTGTAAGTAAAGAATTCCCGGGAGTTAAGGCGCTCAACAATGTGCACTTCGACCTCAATGAAGGCGAAGTCCATGCCATTGTCGGCGAAAATGGAGCTGGTAAATCCACTCTGATGAAGATCCTCTCTGGTATCTACAAGAAGGATTCTGGAGAAATTATCTACAAGGGTAAGTCCGTAAATATTCCTAACCCCTTTGAAGCTCAAAAGCTCGGTATCAGCATCATCCACCAAGAGCTCAATCTCATGCCGCATCTATCTGTGGCCGAAAATATCTTTATTGGTCGCGAAGACCGACTTCCTGGCGGAGTATTCCTTGACAACAAGAAGTTAGTCGAAGCGGCAACTACGCTCCTAGCTGAACTTGGACTCGCACTTAATCCCAATGACATCGTCGGCGAACTCACTATTGCAAAACAGCAGATGGTAGAAATTGCCAAGGCCGTTTCTTATCGCGGCTCAGTCATCATTATGGATGAACCAACTTCATCTCTTACTCCAGCTGAAACTGATGCCTTGTTCGCCATCATCCGTTCTCTCAAATCTGCCGGTAAAGGGATTGTCTATATTTCACACCGACTAGAAGAGCTTGAAAAAATTACTGATCGTATCTCTGTGCTTCGCGATGGTGAGTATGTAAAGACTCTCCAAACTAAAGAAACTTCCATCCCTGAAGTTATCTCGCTGATGGTCGGGCGCAAGGTTGAACAAGACCAACGCCCCGAAAACCGCTCAATTGGAAGTGAGATCGTGTTGAGAGTAGAAAATCTCTACGATCAACACCTGCTTAAAGATGTCTCATTTGATCTTCGTAAGGGTGAAATCCTGGGATTCGCCGGTCTCATGGGCGCAGGTCGCACAGAACTTGCTCGTGCCATCATGGGAGCAGACCCAAAGACAGCCGGAAGAATCACGCTCCGCGGACAAGAGGTAAAGATCAAGCAACCATCAGATGCTGTTGCTGCCGGAATCGGATACCTCTCTGAAGACCGTAAGCGCTTTGGTCTACTTCTCAATCAAGATGTCACTTTCAATGTAATTCTCTCCTCGATTCCCCGCTTCTCCAATAAATTTGGATTTCTTAAAATGAAATCAGCAGCTGGAATTGCGCGTGATTCGATTTCACAACTTCGCGTCCGCACTCCTTCAGAGCGTCAATTCCTCAAGAACCTTTCTGGTGGAAATCAGCAGAAGGTTGTTATCGCAAAGTGGCTCACCCGCGATTGTGATGTCTTAATATTTGACGAACCAACTCGTGGAATCGATGTCGGAGCTAAAGATGAGATCTACCGCCTTCTGACCAAGCTCTCTGAAGAAGGTAAATCAATCATCATGATTTCATCTGAGCTTCCAGAAGTACTGCGCCTCTCAGACCGCATTGCAGTGATGTGCGATGGGCGCATTACAGGAATTATTGATAATAAAGATGCCAACCAGAATGTCATCATCGAACTTGCAACTAAGTTCAGCGACGATTTAACGATAGCTAACTAAAACGGGAAAAGAGAGAGATATGTCAGAAGTACTCAATGCAGTCAGCAAGGATAAGAGCGACAACAAGGTTGCAGCTTTCATCCGCCGTGAAATCGGAAGAGTGACAGCCCTTGCTAGCCTCGTCGTCATCTTTACCTTCTTCGCCGTTATGCGCCCTGTATTTGCCTCATGGGCAAACGTTTCAGGTGGAATCTTGATGTCAACAACCGTTATTGGTCTTATGGCAATTGGCGTTACCTTCGTCATCATTACTGGTGGAATCGATCTCTCTGTAGGAACTTCTATGGCTCTCGTTGGCGTCATTACTGGTAAGACAGTGATGGCCCTTCATCTCAATGTGTGGAGTGGAATTCTGCTTGGAATGATCGTGGGAACAATTCTGGGCGCAATCAACGGCCTGCTCATTACAGTCCTTAAACTTCCTCCCTTTATTGCAACTCTTGCAACGATGAAGGGCGCACAAGGGTTAGCCCTCATCACCTCAGATTTGAAACCAATTCTCTTCACAACAGATGTGAAGGGCTGGGACTCCATCGCCCAAGGAAATATCATCCCGAACCTGCCGAACGCAGTTCTTATCCTTTTGGTAGCTGCCGTTGTCGCTTCCATCATTCTTAATAAAACCGTTTTGGGGCGCTACACATTTGCAATCGGTTCAAATACGGAAGCGACCAAACTCTCTGGCGTAAAGGTCAATCGTTGGCTTGTTGCTGTCTACGCCCTCTGCGGATTCTTCGTGGGCCTTGCCGCTGTCGTTATGACATCCCGCCTCGGTTCTGCTCAGCCAGACCTTGGTCTTGGCTATGAACTTGAAGCAATTGCCGCTGTCATCATCGGTGGAACTTCACTTCTTGGTGGAAAGGGAACAATCTCAGGAACCATCATCGGTGCCTTGATCATGTCAGTCCTTATCAATGGACTTCGCATCCTCGAACTACAGCAAGAGTGGCAGTACGTAGTAGTTGGCGCAGTCATTCTTCTTGCAGTGTATGGCGATAACGTCCGTCGTCGCAGAGCAGGCGAAACTACCCACTAAGCGCGAGCCTCTTGCCAGAGATTCGTACTGCACTTACCCTTATCTATACTGAAAAAGGACGGTTGTAATGAAGTACAAGTCAGTAAGAGGTCTACTCAAGAATGATGCCTCACTTATCCCGGTAACTTTCATCGACAAGCTCGAAGATATCTTGCACGGCTTCCTCGGCATTGTGCTCTTTATAATCTCAATCTTGGCCGCTGGCTACACCCTTCTGCGCCTGATTGAGACACGTCCCTTCTTCCCACTCGGGATGATTCAAGGAATCAATGACATCCTCTTTGTCGTCATTATTCTTGAAATTATGCGAACCGTGATTGTTCGCTTCACTGATGGAGTTTTTCAATTAGATAATTTTCTTATTATTGGCGTCATCGCAGCCGTGCGCCACATTCTTACAGTTGGAGCATCGCTCACAATGCAAGAGCAGAAGTCGACAGAATATTTCAATCGTGCACTCACTGAAATGGGCGTGAATACAGGGATTGTCTTAGCTCTTGTATTTGCTTTGTTCTTGGCCAGAGCAGCTCGTAAAACCGGTTCAAACAAGTAAAGACTCTTTGCCGGCACTCATTCTCATGAGGTCTTGCTGGTGGCGGGTGAAGGATTTGAACCTTCGAAGGCAGAGCCGGGGGATTTACAGTCCCCTCCCATTGGCCGCTCGGGCAACCCGCCAGGGTTATACAAGTCTTACGGCGCTTTGGTAAGTGCGAGGGGCAAACGATACCTTAGGCACTTGAACTTTAAAAATCACAAGATTAACCACGAGGGAGTCCTGACACAATGGCCGATAGCAGTTTCGACGTAGTCTCCAAGATCGACCGTATGGAGCTAGATAACGCCATTAATCAAGCGATCCGCGAGATTGATACCCGCTTCGACTTTAAGAACACCGGCGCAAAGATTGAACTCTCCGGAGACAAACTGGCGATTGAGGCTGATACTGAAGAGCGCGCAAAGGCAACTCTCGACGTTGTGAAAGATAAATTGATTAAGCGTGGGGTTTCACTCAAGCACCTCGAAGCCGGTGAACCACAGTTATCTGGAAAGATCTACAAGATTGCCTCAACAATGAAGGAAGGCATCTCAACAGAGAATGCCAAGAAGGTCGCAAAGTTCCTTCGCGATGAGGGTCCGAAATCTCTCAAGACCCAGATTCAAGGCGATGAACTTCGCGTGACATCAAAGAGTCGCGATGACCTGCAGGAAGCGATGGAGCAGATCAAGAATGGCAAGTTCGAATTTGCCGTTCAATTTGTTAACTTCCGCTAAGTGGCAAGTAAGCGCAGCGAATATTCGCTAGGCCTTCTCTTTGGATTTACCTCCTACATTATGTGGGGGCTCTTTCCTCTCTATTGGCCACTTCTCGAACCAGCCAACCCGCTTGAAATTGTTTCGCACCGCGCTGTCTGGACTCTGGTTTTCTGCCTCATTGTTCTCGCACTCAGCAAAAAAATTCTCACAACGCTTACAGTTATGAAGAATCCAAAGACGATGGCAGCCTTGCTGCTCAGCACAATCCTGGTCTCCATCAATTGGATTACCTACATCTGGGCAGTCAACCATGGCCATGTTGTTGAAGCGGCTCTCGGTTACTACATCAATCCGCTCATCATTATCGCCTTCGGCGTCATACTCCTGCGCGAAAAGATGCGCCCCTTGCAATGGGTAGCAGTTGCTATTGCTGCAGTGGGTGTTCTCATTCTCACTATTGATTACGGCAGACTCCCCTGGGTCGCAATCTCACTCGCACTTTCATGGGGTAGTTATGGGCTAGTGAAGAAGAAGCTCAACTTGGGCGCACTTGAAGGTCTCGCTATTGAAACTCTGATCTCCTTCATTCCATACGCTGGCTATCTCATCTTTCTCGGCCATCAGGGGACAGGCCAGTTTGGACATAAGCCGCTGCTGACAATCCTTCTGATTAGCGCAGGAGCTGTTACTGCAATCCCGCTTCTCTTTTTTAACGGCTCAACAACGCGCTTGCCCTACAGCACTATCGGTCTCTTGCAATACATCACACCGACAATTCAATTCTCGCTCGGTGTCTGGCTGCGCCACGAAGATATGCCTACTGCTCGTTGGATTGGCTTCCTTATAATTTGGTTAGCACTTATAGCTCTTGGTACTGATCTGGTGCGATCAAGCAGAACGAATGATAATCGCGTCGCAGAGGGAAAATAAAGCACCTGTTACATCGTTGACTGGAAGTGGGCTAAGGGCGGCGCGTGCATCACGGGCAATCTGCTGAAGTTGTTCACGTGATTGTTCGAGAGCCACATGGCTACGCAACTGCTGCAGCACCTGCGATACAACTGCATCATCCTTGATAGGCGCCTTCAAAAGTTCAATCAAATCTCTATCTTCGCTCCGCGTTGAGCTCATCACGTTGAGCGTAACAAGAGTTGGAACGCCTTCCCGAAGATCTGTTCCTGGTGTCTTTCCTGATTGATGTGACTCACTAGAAATATCAATCACATCATCTGCTAATTGGAATGCGACTCCAATTTTTTCACCGAAGACCGTGAGCGTCTCTTTGATATCAGAAGGTGCACCGGAGACCATGGCACCAAATCGCGCACTGGCTGCAATCAGTGACCCTGTCTTATCGGCTACGACCTGCAGGTAATGCTTCAGGGGATCTTCACCGTTCTGTGGACCTTGCGTCTCCATAATCTGACCGATAACAAGCCGTTCAAATGTAGATGCCTGCAGGCGGACAGCCTCTGGTCCGATATCGGCGAGGAGCGCGGAAACCTTTGCGAAGAGGTAATCGCCGGTAAGGATGGCAACGGTATTTCCCCAACGGCTATTGGCGCTCTCTACGCCTCTGCGCAGCTTTGCCTCATCCATGACATCATCGTGATAAAGGGTTGCCACGTGAGTTAATTCGCAGACCACAGCGGATTCAATAATTCCAAATCTATCTTTATCGCCATAATGTGAAGCAAGAAGTGTCAGTAGTGGGCGAAGTCGTTTACCACCTGCTGCAACAAGATGGCGGGAAGTCTCTTCTACTAGAGGGTAATCGCCCTGGATATGGCTTAAGAGAAGGCTTTCAACCTTTGCCATTCCTGCGGTGAGTTCAACTTCTAACTCTGGTGCAAGACCCGGAATTCCAAAGTTCGACATTAGCGAATGAAGAAGGCTAGTGAATCAATGAAGTTGATGAGTGGAGATGGGAATACTCCAAGAATGATTGTGATCGCTGCTGTGACAGCAATTGTTGTCGTCGTCAGCGCAGATGGGATCAGGACGCTTGTGCCGTCTTCGGTTGGATCCTTAAAGAACATCAAGACGATAACGCGGATATAGAAGAAGGCTGCGATAGCAGAGGAAAGAACACCAGCGATAAGAATTGCCGTGCTACCTGATTCGTAGGCCGCTGAGAAGATGGAGAACTTTCCGATAAAGCCGGAAGTTAATGGAATTCCGGCGAAGGTAAGGAGGAAGAGTGCAAATACAGATGCAATGATTGGAGATCGCTTACCCAATCCGCTCCAACGATTGAGGTCTGTAACTTCACCTGCTGAATCGCGCACGAGAGTGACGACGCCGAATGCTCCGACAGTCGCAATTCCGTAGGTAAATAGGTAGAAGATTGAGGCATTCAGGCCAGACTTGCTGAGCGCAATGACACCAGCAAGTAGAAAGCCAGCATGCGCGATTGATGAGTAAGCGAGCATGCGCTTGACATCGCGCTGGGTAATGGCAACGACAGATCCGAAGACCATCGTGACAATTGCGATGATAACCAGCGCTGGTCTCCACTGCCATTGTGCATTAGCAAAGGCCACATAGAAGATTCGTAATATTGCGCCAAAAGCTGCGACCTTGGTAGCTGCCGCCATGAAGCCGGTAATTGCAGTGGGTGCACCTTGATAGACATCAGGTGACCAGGCATGGAATGGAACTGCGCCAACTTTGAAGAGCAGACCAACTGAGATAAATGCGATTCCAAGTAAGAGGAATACATCGTTACCTGACCCACCCACAACGCTTTCCTGAATTCCTGCAAATGTAATCGAACCTGAATACCCGTAGAGATATGCAGCGCCAAAGAGAAGGAAGGCAGATGAGAAAGCTCCGAGCAGGAAGTACTTAAGAGCAGCTTCTTGCGACGCTAAGCGACGGCGGCGAGATAGGCCAGCCATCAAATAGAGCGGAAGCGAGAGAACCTCAAGGGCGACAAAGAGAGTGATCAAATCTGTTGCAACGGGGAATAAGAGCATTCCCGCAACAGCGAAGAGTGTGAGTGGATAGACCTCTGTGACGCGCAGATCAGATTGCAGCGCAGTGCGCTCTTCATCTGAACCAGGAGCAGAAGCGGCAAGAGCTGTGAAGTTCTCTTGATCGGCAATAAGGAAGATTGAGAAGATTGCAATGATCAAAATGGATGCTTGTAATAAAACTCCTGCCCCATCAAATGCTACAGAGCCCATCGCAGCATCGACAGAAGATTGGTTTCGCAAGCGCAGAAGCACGCCGAGCGCCGTAACAAGTGAGGCGATCGTAATGAAAAGTTGTGAGCTATTGCGCGATGCGCGCGGAGCAAAAGCCTCAATGAGCACGCCAATAAGTGCTCCAGCTAAAACGATGAGAATAGGAGCAAGTTGTGCGTAATTGAGGACTGGGGCGGTGAATTCCATTTACTTACCTGTGCTCTCTGAAGGAACTGGATCAGTAAAACCTTGCGATTCAATGACATGCGCTGAGGCAGGATTAATCACGTTAAGAAGTGGTGATGGGTAGAAGCCAAGAGCCACAATGATTGCAAGTACTGGAGCGATTGCAATCTTCTCGCGCAGGTTGAGATCAGGAAGGTTCTCGTTTCCTGGAGTTGTTGGACCATGCAGCGCTTTCTGGACTGGAATCAAGATGTAGAGCGCAGCTAGAACGATTCCGAATGTGGCAATCACAGCCGCAACTGGGTAGCGCGTATATGTGCCGACAAGTACCAAGAATTCACTCACAAAGCTGGAAAGTCCTGGGAGTGCCAGCGATGACATTCCGGCGATAAAGAAGGACCATGCCATTACTGGGGTTACTCGTTGCAAGCCACCAAAATCTGAAATTGTGGAAGAACCGCGACGAGAGATCATCCAGCCGGCGACCAAGAAGAGCGCGGCAGTTGAGAAGCCATGGTTGAACATGTAAAGGGTTGCACCGCTGTGACCTTGTGTTGTCATAGCGAAGATTCCCATGGTGATGAATCCAAAGTGAGAGATTGATGTGTAGGCGATGAGGCGCTTGATATCGCGAGCTCCGATGGCAAGGAATGCGCCGTAGAGAATCGAGATAACGGCAAGTACCAAAATCACTGGTGTAAATGTCTTTGATGCATCAGGGAAGAGGGCAAGACAGAAACGAATCATTCCAAATGTTCCGACCTTGTCGAGAACGCCAAGGAGAAGCACTGACGTTCCTGGAGTTGCAGATGCTGCTGCATCAGGCAACCAGGTATGAAGTGGCCATACCGGTGCTTTGATAGCAAAGGCGATGAAGAAACCTAAGAAGAGAAGATTCTGAGTCGTTGAACTCATGTAGTTATGCATCTCAGAGAGCTTGGTGATATCAAATGTGTGGCCGCCATGAGCACCCGAAATAACGTAGAGGCCGATAATTGAGGCGAGCATCAAGAGTCCACCAAAGAGGCTATAAAGCAAAAACTTCACAGCTGCAGCTGCGCGTTCGCCACTGCCATAACCACCGATAAGGAAGTAGACCGGAATTAACATCGCTTCAAAGATTATGTAGAACAAGAAGACATCTGTTGCAGCAAAGACGCCAATCATCATTGTCTCAAGAACGAGAATAAGAATGTAGAAAACTTTGGCAGACCAGCGGCCGCCTTCAGATTCATTCCAGCCAGCAAGGACCACGATTGGGGCCAAGAGAACTGACATAAGAATGAGAACGATTGCCAGGCCATCGACACCTACTGCGTAGTTGATTCCAAAGGACGGAATCCACTCGAGTGATTGAACGAATTGGAAAGATGTATTTGCTGAATCAAATTTAAACCAAGCCAGCACGCCTGAGAGAGCGACTAAGAGCGTCGTGCCAAGGGCTGCCTGCTTAATGCGAAGGACCTGATCGCTGGGGATTACCGCTACGAGGAGTGAGCCAACTAGCGGGAGCAACATCATGCTTGTAAGAGCGTTCATTGTGTCACCACCCAGATTCCAGCTATGAGCGCGATTGCGCCGATGAGAATAAGCGCTGCATAACTGCGCGCAAAACCAGTTTGAGTCTTGCGCAGAGTTGCACCTGCACCGAGCGCTGTACGCGCAACTCCGCGGACTGTGCCATCGACAACAGAGTAATCAGCCTTCACTAAGAGTGAGGTGAGCGCCTGTCCTGGACGCATAAAGAGGGATTCGTTAATTGCATCTTGCATAAGGTCCTTGCGGACGATGCGCGTGAAGAGTGAGACGTTCTGTGGTGCAACTGAGTCAACTTCAGAGAGCTGATACTTAAACACTGCAATGGCAACACCGATTGCTACGGCGGTAAGGGCCATGCCAGAGACAACGATGGGTTCAAAGAGATGCTGCTCTGCGTGGCCTTCGCCATGTTCGCCGAAGACTGGGGTGAGCCAATTGACAAGGGCATCGCCACGAGTAAAGAGGAATCCGGTTGTTACTGATCCGATTGCAAGGATTGCCATAGGAAGCCACATCAACCACGGTGATTCGTGAGGATGCTGGTTCTCATCCCATCGTTGCTTACTTGTGAAGGTAAGAATCATGACGCGGGTCATGTAGAAGGCAGTGATTGCTGCACCAAAGAGCGCGGTGGAACCAAGAAGAATTCCCTTTACTCCCCCAGCGTTAAAGGCTGTTTCAATAATGAGATCTTTTGAGTAGAAACCGGCAAATGGTGGAACGCCGATGATTGCAAGGTAACCAAGTCCAAAGGTAATAAAGGTAATAGGCATAAATTTACGAAGTGCTCCGTAGCGGCGCATATCAGTTTGATCGTTCATGCCATGCATGACCGAACCAGCTCCCAAGAACATTCCTGCCTTAAAGAAACCATGGGTAAGTAAGTGCATGATGGCGAAGGCATATCCAACTGGTCCAAGGCCGGCACCGAGAATCATGTATCCGATTTGCGACATAGTAGAAGCAGCAAGCGCTTTCTTGATGTCATCTTTGGCGGTACCCACAAGAGCGCCGAAGATCAAAGTGATTGCACCGACTATAACAACGAGAAGTTGTGCAGTAGGAGCGGCATCAAAGATAAAGTTTGAGCGAACGATGAGATAGACACCGGCTGTCACCATTGTCGCTGCGTGGATAAGAGCTGAGACCGGAGTTGGGCCAGCCATCGCATCTCCCAGCCATGCCTGCAGTGGGAACTGCGCAGACTTACCCATGGCTGCAACAAGCAACATAATTCCGATTGCTGTCAGCGCACCTTGAGAAGCTTTGTGAGATGCCTCTTCCACGCCACTAAATGAGATGGTTCCAAGAGTTGCAAAGGCGATCATGATGGCAAATGACAAGCCCATATCGCCCACGCGGTTCATTACGAATGCCTTCTTTGAAGCGGTTGCATAGGCAGGCTTCTGATTCCAGAAACCAATCAAAAGGTATGAGGCAAGGCCTACGCCTTCCCAACCAACATAGAGATTGAGGTATGAGTCGCCCAGTACAAGCAGGAGCATCGCTGCAATAAAGAGGTTGAGGTAGGCAAAGAAACGGCGGCGGTTCTCATCGTGTGACATGTAGGAAACGGAGTAGATATGAATCAAAGTGCCTACGCCAGTAATAAGAAGGACGAAACAGATGGAGAGTTGATCTAGCAATAAGCCTGCATCAACGTTAAATGTTCCAACGTGAATCCACGAGAATAATTTCTGCGAAATAGCGCGCTCTTCTGTGGGACGGCCAAGCATCTGAGAAAGTTGAGAGAGACCAACTGCAAAAGAACTTGCAGATAGGGCAGTCGCAAGGAGGTGGCCCCACTTATCTGCGCGGCGCCCTGCTAAAAGAAGGAGCGTGGCACCGAAGAGCGGAAGGGCAATCAGAAATACCAGCGAAGTAGAGGTAGCCATTCTTATCGTTTCAACAAACTAGCATCATCAATAGATGCTGATCGGCGGGATCGGTAGATAGCCACGATGATGGCGAGACCAACGACAACTTCACAGGCGGCAACAACCATCGTAAAGAAGGCAACTACCTGTCCATCGAGAGTTCCATTGACGCGCGAGAAGGTAACCAGAGTGAGGTTCGCGGCGTTGAGCATGAGTTCAACGCACATAAAGACAACGATTGCGTTACGGCGAACAACAACACCAACTGCACCAATGGTGAAGAGGGTGCCGGAAAGGTAGAGATAGTTATATGGATTCACTACTTCTCCTCCGTCACAGTGTTATCAACTTCGCTGAGTTCGAATTGCGTTGAATCCAAAATGTCTCCGCGAGCTTTCAGCGTTGCTGAAATTGAATTTGGGGCAGCGCTTCCATCGGGAAGAAGTGCGGCAACATCGACAGCGTTGTGTCGGGCGAATACGCCCGGGTTTGGAAGTCCCGCAGCGCTACCCAGAGATTGACCACGGAAGCGAGCAATCGCTTGTTCGCGTTGTGAGGGGCGAGCAACTGATCGTTGGTGATGTGCCAAGACCATCGCACCGAGGGCTGCTGTAATCAGTAGCGCTGATACAACTTCAAAGGGCCAGACATAGGTTGAGAAGAGCAGCTTTGCCAATCCTTGAACATTGCCTTCGCTATTTGCAGCAGTTAACCCGTATGCCTCATGGCCCAATTTCGCGCGGCCAATAAGTGAAACTAACAACCCACCAAAGCCGAGAGCTGCAGTAATTGCGATAGGGCGAAGTCCCGGAATTGTTTCAGTGAGTGAATCAGATGCATCAACGCCTACGAGCATGAGAATAAAGAGGAAGAGCATCATCACGGCACCGGTGTAGACAACGATCTGAACGATTCCGAGGAAGAGCGCTTCTTGTGCGATATAGAAGATTGCCAGAGTAATCATGACCCAGGCGAGCAAGAGCGCTGAGTGCACCGCCTTCTTGACAAGTAGCATTCCAAGAGCTGCCACGACTGAGAGTGGTGCTAAGAACCAGAACATCACCGCTTCAGGAGTTTGAATCGTCAACATTACTTTTCAGCCTGACTTGGATGCGCTTCTTTCACATCGCCGTTGTAATAATTGGTATCCGTCATCCCTGGATACATTGGGTGCGGAGGCGCAAGCATTCCTTGGCGAAGTGGCGCAAGGAGATCATCCTTTTCGAAGATCAACTTCTCGCGCTTATCGTCAGCAAGTTCATACTCATTTGTCATAGTAAGTGCACGAGTTGGGCAGGCTTCAACACAGAGTCCACAGAAGATGCAGCGGAGGTAGTTAATTTGATAGACCGCACCGTGACGTTCACCGGGTGAGAGCTGATTTCCAGGAGTGTTATTTCCACCTTCAACAAGAATTGCATCAGCTGGGCATGCCCAGGCACAGAGTTCGCAACCAATGCACTTTTCAAGCCCATCAGGGTGGCGGTTAAGTTGGTGGCGACCATGGAAGCGTGGCGCAGTAGGCGCCTTCACATCTGGGTATTGAACAGTCTGGTTCTTCTTAAACATTGTTGAGAAGGTGACCCAGAAACCCTTTGCCTGTTGGGCAAGAGATGCCGGACCTGACTGTTCTACTTCAGTAAATGGAACTGAGTTGATATCAACGTCCCCAAGTGTTTTCTTCTCTATCTCAACCTTCTCGTTGAAGTCAGACATTACTTGCCTCCTGAGACGTTGATTGATTGCACCTGTGGCAATGATGGAACTGGGAAGTTGGGAGCTTCACCTTCGGGAAGAACCGTGCTGCGGACCTTCTCTTTATTGCGTTCTATAAGAGAAATCATCGCCATCACAATGACGACAACACCAGCTGCAAAGGCGAGAATCGCAGAACGTGGGGCGCCTTCCTGCTGAAGAACGCGAAGAGAAGCAACAATCAAGATCCAAATCAGTGAGACCGGAATTAAGACCTTCCATCCGAATTTCATAAATTGGTCGTAGCGAAGTCGTGGCAGTGATCCACGGAGCCACATAAAGATAAAGAAGAAGAAATTCACCTTGGTAAAGAACCAGATAAGCGTGAACCATCCGCCAAGCCATTGCTCAGTAAAGCCAAGACCGGGAAGTGCGTGGTATCCGCCCAAGAAGAGAGTTGTTGCAAGGGCTGAGACCGCGATGATGTTGACGTATTCAGCCAGGAAGAAGAGTGCGAACTTCAGCGATGAATATTCAGTGTGGAATCCACCAACGAGTTCGCCTTCAGCTTCAGCTAAGTCGAATGGGGCGCGGTTGGTTTCGCCGACCATTGAAATTACGTAGATTACAAAGGAAGGGAAGAGAACTACTGCATTCCAGATGTGCTGATGTTGTGAATCAACGATCGCGGATGTGGACATCGAGCCTGCGTAGATAAAGACTGCAACGAGCGAAAGTCCCATCGCAACTTCATAGGAAATAACCTGAGCGCTAGAGCGCAGACCACCCAGGAGTGGGTAGGTAGAACCTGATGACCAACCGGCAAGAACTACGCCATAAACACCGATTGATGTGACAGCGAGGATGTAGAGAACGCCGACAGGAAGATCGGTGAGTTGAAGAGCAGTCTTATGGCCAAAGATATTTACAACCCCGGTCATCGGAATTACTGCGAAAGCCATAAAGCACATTGACGTTGCAATGATTGGAGCAATAATGAAGACGACCTTATCTGCAGCTGCCGGAATGATGTCTTCCTTGAGTGCAAGCTTGACGCCATCTGAGAGCGATTGAAGAAGGCCAGCTGGGCCAACTCGGTTAGGGCCGGTACGAAGCTGCATCTTGGCAAGGACGCGACGTTCAGTCCAGACTGCCATCAGCGTTGCAAGTACGCAGATAATAAAGACAATCAGGCACTTTACGACGATGAGCCAGACTGGATCTTTTCCAAGGAGTTCTGCTGTTGTCATGCCTTCACCACCGTTACTACATCGCCATGCACTGCATCGAGTGCGACAAGAGTTTGAGATGCAAATGAATTACGAGGAACCCAGACTGCATCTTCATGGATATCTTCGACAAGTACTGGAATTGTGATCGAGCCGTGCGCATTTGAGACGCGTACCTGCTGACCTGTTGTAACGCCGATTGATGCAGCCCGCTTTGGTGAAATGACAGCGACAGTTGGTCGGCGTGTGCCAGCCAAGTTATCTTCACCCTTTTGCAAGGTACCCATATCGAGTAAGCGGCGCCATGATGAGAGAAGCGCTTCATTGCCTGAAACAGATTGCGCAGTTCCTGCCGCAACTGGTGCCAGTTCAACACGAGTGCCATCCCATGAACCAAGTTGGTTAAATTCACGTGCAGATGAAGTGACAGTGCCAAGTGAGATTGGATTACCAAGTGCATCTGCAATCATCGAAAGAATACGAACATCGCTGCGGTTATGTGAATCTGCAACTGCTGCATCAAAGGCGCGGGCGCGACCTTCCCAGTTCAGGAAGCTTCCACCCTTTTCGGTAATCGCAGCAACTGGCAAGACCACGTCAGCAACAGCCGTCACTGAACTTGGTGCAATTTCAAGTGAGATAACAAATGATTTCTTGAGCGCATCAATTGCAGCGCGGCTATGTGGGAGATCATGTGCATCTACGCCACCGACAACAACTGCATCAAGGTCTCCTGATGCAAGAGCCGCGATGATTTCTGACGTTGTGCGCCCCGCTGTAGCAGGAAGTGATTCGATTCCCCATGCTGCTGCGATATCAACGCGCGCTGCCGCATCCGTTACTGGACGACCGCCCGGAAGAAGGTTGCCAAGTGCGCCGGCCTCGAGTGCGCCGCGTTCGCCTGCGCGACGTGGAATGTAAGCAATCTTTGCGCCTGTCTTTGCAGCAAGGGCTGCCACTGCTGAGAAGAGCCCAGCGCTTTCAGATGCGCGCTCTCCGACGAGAATTACTGACTTTGCAGTGAGCGCAAGACCTGCAACTGCAGAGCTTTCCGCCCCCGGAGCGACCTTGATGAAATCAGCCTTGAGCTTATCCATTGCAATAGAACCCTTGGATGCTATCGCTGAAACTTTGAGACCGCGCTTCTTAAAGTTCTTGTTTAAACGCAAGAAGACGATTGGTGATTCTTCTTCAGGTTCGAAGGCAATAAGTGCCACATGATCTGCTGTATCGATATTGCGATAGGTAGTGGATGATCCTGCAACGTGGGCTGCTAAGAAGTCGCGTTCTTCGTCAGATGTAACGCGCGCACGGTAATCAATATCGTTTGTGCCAAGTGCGATACGGGCAAACTTGGAATATCCATATGCATCTTCTGTTGTTACGCGACCACCAGTAAGAACGGCAGCGCGCTTTCCCTTAAGACCTGCACCGGCTGCTGCAAGTGCTTCAGGCCATGATGCTTGAACAAGTTCGCCAGCAGAGTTGCGAACAAGTGGATAGGTGAAGCGATCAAGGGCTGTCACATATTTAAATGCCCAGCGCCCCTTATCGCAGTTCCACTCTTCATTCACTGATGGGTCATCTCCTGCAAGGCGACGCAGGGTCTTTCCGCGACGGACATCGGTACGCATATCGCAACCTGATGCGCAGTGCTCGCAGGCAGATGGGGTTGAAACTAAATCGAATGGGCGGGCGCGGAATCGGTATGAAGCACCAGTGAGCGCTCCTACTGGACAGATCTGAACAGTGTTACCTGAGAAATATGATTTAAATGGATCGTTCTCATAAATTCCAACTTGTTGTAGCGCGCCACGTTCATTCAAAGTAATAAATGGATCGGATGCAATCTGCTCTGAGAAGCGTGTGCATCGTGCACATAAGACGCAACGTTCGCGATCGAGCAGCACTGATGATGAAATATTGATTGGCTTTTCGAAGGTGCGCTTATATCCATCGAGGCGCGCATCAGGACGTCCATTGCTCATTGCTTGGTTCTGCAGCGGGCATTCGCCACCTTTATCGCAGACTGGGCAATCCAGTGGGTGGTTACCAAGAAGCAGCTCCATCACGCCTTTCTGCGCCTTATCGGCAACAGGTGATGTGAGTTGAGTTTTTACAATCATGTTAGGTTCTACAGGAATTGTGCAGGAAGCCTGTGGCTTAGGAAATGCGCGGCCATTGATTTCAACATCAACAAGACATTGGCGACATGCGCCTACTGGATCAAGAAGCGGGTGATCGCAGAAACGCGGAATCTGAATTCCTAGTTTTTCGGCTGCGCGAATAATGAGAGTTCCCTTTGGGACAGATACTTCGAAGCCATCGATGACTACGGTGATGAGCTCTAAAGCGACAGCTGCATCTTGCGTTGTTGTCATTACTTCATCGCCCCAGCAAAGAGAGTGGATTTAACAGGATCGAATGGGCAGGCACCGTTTGTTACGTGTGCAATGTATTCGTCGCGGAAGTATTTGATAGAAGATGTAATTGGCGATGTTGCGCCATCACCGAGTGCGCAGAAAGAACGCCCCATGATGTTGTCGCAGAGATCGAGCAACTTCTCAAGATCTGCTTCTGTGCCGGTTCCGTTTTCAAGATCGCGCAGAATTTGTACCAACCACCATGTGCCTTCGCGGCACGGTGTGCACTTACCGCAGGATTCATGCTTGTAGAACTCAGTCCAGCGAAGTACCGCGCGAACAACACAGGTTGTCTCGTCAAAGATTTGAAGTGCTTTTGTTCCAAGCATGGAACCAGCTGCTGCAACACCTTCGTAATCAAGTGGAATATCTAGGTGCGCATCAGTGAAGAGTGGAGTTGAAGACCCACCTGGTGTCCAGAATTTAAGTTGATGACCAGTACGAATACCACCTGCGATATCAAGGATTTCACGCAAGGTGATTCCAAGAGGTGCTTCAAATTGTCCGGGGTTATTTACATGTCCTGAGAGTGAGTAAAGGGTTGCACCCTTTGATTTTTCAGTTCCCATTGATTGGTACCACTCTGCACCGTTATTGATAATTGCTGGCACTGAAGAAATTGATTCAACGTTATTAACCACTGTTGGGCGTGCGTATAAACCTGCGATTGCAGGAAACGGTGGGCGCAGACGTGGCTGGCCGCGGAATCCTTCGAGTGAATCAAGGAGCGCTGTCTCTTCACCGCAGATATATGCACCTGCGCCAATGTGGAGAGTGACATCAATTCCATTACCGAGGTGTCCTGCCTTATATGCATCTTTGATAGCTGCATTGACGCGGCGGACAACGTGAGTTACTTCTCCACGAATATAGATAAAGGCGCGCTCTGCCCGGATTGCGTGGCAGGCGATGATGCAACCTTCGATAAGAACATGTGGGTTGGCCATCAAAAGTGGCGTGTCCTTACATGTTCCGGGTTCAGATTCATCAGCGTTAACAACTAAGTAGTGATCTTTATTGTCACCTTGTGGGATAAAGCCCCACTTCATTCCGGTAGGAAAGCCTGCACCACCGCGACCGCGAAGTCCTGAAGCCTTCACGAGATCAATAACTGCATCTGGCTCCATGGCAAGAGCTTTCTTGGAAGCTGTATATCCACCGTGACGTGTATATGCCTCGATGGTAAATGAATCTGCTTCATCCCAATGGGCTGAAAGAACGGGAGTTAACTTTGACATTATTTTCCTTCCTTCGAAAGCTTGAGTCCGAGAAGAGTTGGTCCGCCTGCTTGCAGACCTTCACGGGCACGTCCATCATCAAGACCGGCAAGAACTGCAGATGCCTCTTTATATGTAACAAGTTTATTTGGGCCACGCGTTGGAGCTGGTGGGTTTCCGGCTCGTGCGCCATCAACAAGTGACTTCGCTGATTCAACTGTCTGGTTGTCGTAGAACTCCCAGTTGGCCATAACAACAGGTGCGTAATCACATGCGGCATTGCACTCAATATGTTCGAGTGAAACTTTGCCATCGGCTGTAACTCCGTCGTTTTCAATATCGAGGTGCTCTTTTAACGCCGAGAAGATTGCGTCTCCGCCCATGACTGCGCACAAGGTATTTGTGCAGACCCCTACGTGGTACTCGCCTACTGGCTTGCGCTTGTACTGGGTATAAAAAGTAGCCACTGCAGATACTTCAGCAGTTTCAATCGTAAGAATTTCTGCAATTGTTTCGATGCCTTCATTGGTGACATATCCCGAAACAGATTGCACATAGTGCAGTAAAGGCATGATGGCAGAGCGGCTACGTGGGTAGCGCGCAATGATTGTCTGCATGAGATTGCGATCTAGGGTCATCGGTCAACGCCTCCCATAACTGGATCGATAGATGCAACCGCGCCAATAATGTCAGCGACCATTCCACCTTCACTCATTGCAGATGTTGATTGCAAATTATTAAATGATGGTTCGCGGAAGTGAACGCGGTAAGGGCGCGTTCCGCCATCAGAGACAACGTGTGCTGCGAGTTCTCCGCGAGGAGATTCGACGGCTGCATATGCCTGTCCAGCAGGAACGCGGAATCCTTCGGTGACAAGTTTGAAGTGGTGGATAAGTGACTCCATCGAAGTACCCATGATTTCGCGGATATGTTCGAGTGAGTTGCCGAGTCCATCTGCGCCCAGTGCAAGCTGTGCTGGCCAGGCAATCTTCTTATCGGCAACCATGACAGGTTGTCCTTCAAGTTTGTCGAGCTTATCGGCAGCTTGTTCGATGATACGAAGTGATTGTTCAAGTTCTGCCATGCGTACTAAGAAGCGGCCATAGACATCGGCAGTATCTGCAGTGATTACTTCAAAGTCATAATTTTCATATCCGCAGTAAGGCTGCATCTTGCGCAGATCCCAAGGAAGTCCCGCAGAACGAAGAACTGGTCCTGTGATTCCCAACGTTGTGCAACCTGCGAGATCCAAGTAGCCGATGCCTTCAGTACGCTTCATCCAGATGGTGTTACCGATAAGCAGTTTGGCATTATCTTCAAAGTTCTTGCGCAGCGTCTTTACAACTTCGCGAATCTTTACCGTCATTCCTGCGGGAAGATCTTGTGAGACTCCACCGGGGCGGACATAGGCCATATTCATGCGCAGACCAGTGATTTCTTCGAAGGTATCAAGAACAATTTCGCGATCGCGGAAGGCGAAGAACATAGGGCCCATGGCGCCGAGTTCGAGAGCGCCGGTGCCGAGTGCCACCATATGTGAAGAGATGCGGTTGAGTTCCATCATCATGACGCGAATAACTGATGCGCGCTCTGGAACATCGTTGGTAATACCGAGAAGCTTTTCAACTGCCAGGCAGTACGCAGTCTCGTTAAAGATTGGCGCTAAGTAATCCATACGAGTTGCAAAGGTGACCGCCTGGGTCCAGTTGCGATACTCAATATTCTTTTCGATACCGGTGTGAAGGTAACCAATACCGGTACGGACTTCAGTAACAGTTTCACCTTCGAGTTCGAGAACGAGGCGAAGCACGCCATGCGTTGATGGGTGCTGTGGACCCATGTTGACGATAATGCGCTCTTCTTTTGATTCACCGATTTCAGAGACGAGTGAATCCCAATCGCCACCTGTTACTGAGAAGACGGTGCCTTCAGTAGTTTCGCGTGAGGACGCGTATGGATCTGAATACGTTGTCATCGGTAGCTCCTGCGATTAGAAGGAGCAGGTGTGGTTGCACCCTTGTACTCCACGGCAATTCCACCGAGTGGGTAATCCTTACGTTGTGGATGTCCATCCCAATCATCTGGCATCAAGATGCGAGTAAGTCCTGGATGGCCATCAAAGATGATTCCGAACATGTCGAAAGTTTCGCGCTCGTGCCAATTGTTTCCGGCCCAGACTTCAACTAAAGATGGGATATGTGGATCAACTTCTGATGTTGCAACTTCCAGGCGCACGCGCTGGTTCTTTGTCATCGAAAGAAGTGGGTACAAGGCAACGAGTTCAGCACCTTGGCGATCTGGGTAGTGAACACCTGAGACGCCCATACACATTTCAAACTTCAATTTGTCGCGCAAGATGAAGGCAACTTCAAGGAGACGGGATTTCTTAATATGCAGAGTGAGCTCGCCGCGATCGACAACAACGCGGGTAGTGGCATCTGCAAAATCTGGATATGCGCGCTCAAGATCATCGGCTACATCATCGAAATAGCCGCCGTAGGGGCGTTCGGTGGAGCCGGTAAATGCGGCTGTTCGAACCAGCCCGCCATAACCTGAAGTATCTCCGGTGCCTGCGGCGCCGAACATACCTGTCTGATCTTCGCTCATTTACGCCAGCAAACCCTTCATCTGGATCGTTGGCTTGGCATTCATTGCCGCAAGTTCAACTTCTTTGATAATCGCTTCGCGATTTGGACCGAGCTTGGTATCGCCAATAAGAGTGTGGAGCTTGATGATTGCATCCATCAACTGTTCTGGTCGTGGTGGGCATCCTGGTAGATAAATATCAACAGGAACAATGTGATCGACACCTTGCACGATTGCATAGTTGTTAAACATTCCACCCGATGATGCGCAAGCGCCCATGGAGATAACCCACTTTGGCGCTGTCATTTGATCATAAATCTGGCGAAGCACTGGCGCCATCTTTTGGGATACGCGACCTGCAACGATCATGAGATCTGCTTGACGAGGAGATGCAGAAAAACGTTCCATTCCGAAACGAGAAATATCGTGCTTCGGCGCAGATCCCAGCGCCATCATTTCAATGGCGCAACAGGCAAGGCCAAATGTTGCAGGCCAGAGAGAACTCTTGCGCATGTAACCGGCAAGACCTTCAACTGTTGAAAGGAGAATTCCGCTTGGTAATTTATCTTCTAGACCCACGATTTAATCCCATTCCAATCCGCCGCGACGCCATACATATGCATAAGCGATGAAGACAGTTCCGATAAAGAGCGCCATCTCAACTAATCCAAAGAGTCCGAGCTTGTCGAAGGTAACTGCCCATGGATAGAGGAAGACGATTTCAATATCGAAGACGATAAAGAGCATTGCAGTTAAGAAGTATTTGACCGGAAAACGTCCGCCCTGAAGTGCCTGTGGTGATGGTTCGATTCCGCATTCGTACGCTTCGAGCTTGGCGCGGTTGTAACGGGCAGGCCCGGTAACTGATGCAATACCTACTGAAAAGGCGGCAAAGCCAAAGCCGATGGCGAAGATCACCAGGATCGGAATATATGGATTTGCGCTCACGAGCGAAATCCTAAGCGCTGGCAGATGGCAATCAAACCGTTACGGCTTACGCGCTCTGTGAACTGCGACAACTCCACCAGTGAGGTTGGTCCACGTAATATCGACCCACCCAGCTGCCTTTATCTTGGCAGCGAGCGCCTCTTGATCTGGCCAGGCCCGAATCGATTCAGCGAGGTAGATATAGGCATCCGGGTTTGAGGAGGTCTTGCGGGCAACCCAAGGGAGCGCCTTCATGAGGTAATTGGTATAAATGGTGCGAAAAGGACGCCAGGTAGGGCTTGAGAACTCAGCAACAATGAGGTGTCCCCCAGATTTAACGACCCGCAGCATCTCAGCGAGGGCTTTTTCGGTGTTCTGGGTATTGCGAAGGCCAAAAGAGATGGTGGCGGTATCAAATTCACCTGCTGCAAAGGGCAGATTGAGGGCATCTGCCTTGGTGAAGGCTAGGTGCGGGCGAGCTTTACGGCCGGCAGCCAGCATTCCCTCGCTGAAATCAGCTGGAATAACGTCAGCGCCAGCAGCTGCCAAGGGCTCAGAACTTGAACCTGTGCCAGCAGCTAAATCAAGGATCTTCTGCCCAGGACGTGGATCGATGATTTTCGTGGTCGCCTTCCGCCAGGCCTTGGTGCGGCCCAGGCTCAAAAGGTCATTGACGAGGTCATAGCGCTTTGCGACGCCATCGAACATGGCGGCAACTTCCTCGGGATTCTTATCCATATTCGCGCGTGACATGCGTATATTGTCGCTGAAGGTAGGCTCTGCGCACAACTTGTAATTCATTGCAGATGAGAGGCCCAACGATGTCGGTTCACGCAGCTTCCTTACGCGCCACTGTTTTTCCACGTAGTTCAGCAATTACCCAAGGGATATTTATTGTCGGCGGAATCGGCTTCCTCGCACTATTGGCACAGATTTCAATTCCCGTTCCGGGCTCTCCTGTTCCTGTTACCGGACAAACTCTCGGGGTTCTCCTTATCGGAACAACCTATGGCGCTCGCCTGGGATTTATTACCTTTGCTTCATATCTATTGGCCGGAATCGCCGGAGCACCACTCTTTGCAGGTTCTACTCATGGAATCGAGAAGGTGACTGGTGCAACCGGTGGCTACCTCGTTGGAATGCTCGTTGCATCTTTGCTTCTTGGATACCTGGCAGATCGCAAAGCAGATCAGAAATTCACAACATCATTTCCCGCACTTCTTCTCGGCGATTTCGTCATCTTCGCATTTGGCCTCACCTGGTTACATGCATCTCTCGATATGACATGGGCGGCAACTTTCAAAGCAGGCTTAACACCATTTATTCTCGGTGAAGCTCTCAAGATTGCAATCACGGCAACATCGCTGCCACTTGTGTGGCGCAGAATTTCACGTAGCCTCAATAAATAAATGGCTTCACTTATCCCCGTCACCACAACTCGCATTGGTGAACACCTTCCGCTGCTAGACCTGCTTCCCAATAGCGCGCCACTTTCATGGGTGCGCAATGGGGAAGGCCTTGTGGGATGGGGCGTTCACGCGACCACCACGGTGAACGGAAAAGATCGCTTCGAGAAAGCGCGAGAGTGGTGGCACCACCATCTAGAAACATTCGCAATCTCTGACTCTGTTCACGCAAGTGGAACAGGGCCAGTGCTTTTCACATCTTTCTCCTTTGATCGCAATGAAGAGTCCGTCCTTGTCATTCCTCAGGTCGTAGTGGGCCAGAAGGGTCTCCAATCTTGGATTACATGGATTGGCAGTACAGGTCAACCAACTCTTCCTGAAAGTGCACCAAGACTTTCAACTGGTGAGTTCACTTACAGCGATGGAAGCATTAGTACTGACTCTTGGAAAGAGCGCGTAGCTCAAGCAATTACACGCATTGAAACCTCAAAGGTAGACAAGGTTGTTCTCGCAAGAGATCTTGTAGCCACAACAAGTGCTGATATCGATGCCCGTCCTATCCTGAAAAAACTTGCTGCTGAATACCCATCGACATGGACTTTTGCTGTCGATGGTCTTGTCGGCGCAACCCCTGAACTTCTCTTGCGTCTATCTCGTGGCATGGTCACATCTCGCGTTCTTGCTGGAACTATCCCAAAGACTGGCGATGATGCAAAAGATTTGGCACTTGCCGCATCCCTTGCACGTTCTTCCAAAGATCTAGAAGAGCATGAATATGCTGTGCGATCTGTGGCCGAAGCGCTCGAACCTTTCTGCTCTTCAACTAACGTTCCCGAATCCCCCTACGTTCTGCACCTTGCCAACGTCATGCACCTTGCCACAGATGTGACAGGGGCACTTATAAAATCAAAGCAGCGCGTTGATGCCTTCTCGCTACTCAAGAGTCTGCATCCATCTGCTGCTGTCTGTGGAACTCCGCGCAACATTGCCTTCGACATCATCGATGAAATTGAAGGCATGAACCGCGGACGATATGCAGGCCCAGTCGGGTGGGTTGATGCCAGCGGTGATGGCGAGCTAGGTATTGCACTACGCACAGGTCAGATTTCAGGACGAGAGATTCGCATTTATGCAGGTTGCGGAATCGTTGCAGGCTCTAACCCAGAGAAAGAGTTAGAAGAGAGCAATGCAAAGATGATTCCTATGAGATCGGCTCTTCAGAAGTAGCGCTACATAGAAGAAACGCTGTTATAAATTCCTTTGAGGAAATCTGCATTGGCTTCTCGGTTGGGCGCATTCACTACAACAATGCTCAAGCCCTTTACTGGCTCTGAAAGCTCAGTAATCAGTTGAGCTTGTGTATCAATGGTCTTTGCAGCAATTCCCATTGAAGTTGCTATGGCTGCCGGATCTAAACCGTGTGGAGTTCCGAAGACCGCTTCAAAGCCGTCGACTCCACGTTGTGAAAGAGTTGAGAAGATTCCGCCACCATCGTTATTAATGACGAATATTTTGAGGTTGATTTGTTCTTTTTGAATCAGACCAGTGAGGTCATGCAAGAAACCAAGATCTCCAAGCACCGCAATAGTTTCTGTGCGCTGAGATGCGATACCCAGCGCGGTTGAGATATTGCCATCGATTCCCGCTAAGCCACGGTTAGCAAAGGTTTCAACGCCTGTGCGGGCTGAGGCAAATCCTTCGATATCTCGGATGGGGCGCGATGAAGAGAGAAAGAGTGAGGTTCCGGTTGGGATTCCATTGGCAATTTCGCGAGCTATGAGCGCCTCTGACCATGTTGAAATATCGCTCACCAACTTGGATGCGCGAAGTGAGTACTTCTTCCACTTCTCTCCATATTCCGCATCAGCAGGTTGTACTTCAACAATAGGCAACTGGGTGAACCTCTGATCCGCCATCCGGTCGGAATCAACCGTCGCCATACGTGGATCGATCACAATCTCTTTACGAGCCATCTTGATAAAGGCGTTGATTGAGCGAGAAAGAGTTGTTCGGCCAATGACAACAACGGTATCTGGCACTAAATCATCTGCGATGGTCTTGGATGTAAGCAAGACGCTGGCATGTGAAACTGCGCTCTCAAATGTAAGTGGGTCTTCAGCAATAACGGGCCACCCGAGATCTTTTGCAAAATCTTTTACAGAGTCGACACTCAGTCCCCCGCGGTCATGGCCGATGACGAGAACTCCACGAGTTGATTTTGTGTAGAAAGTTCCAGGTGTTTTGCGATCGAAGACTTTGGGCGCAGTAATTGTTAAGTCATTGAGCCAGTTATCGCTCTTATCTCCAACAAGTGGTTCTTCAAATTGAATATTGAGGTGTACTGGTCCACTGTGCAGCGAATTAAAGGGAAGCTCCATTGGATAAACGCTGCCTGAAACATCTGCGAAGTAGCGGACTGCTTTACCGAAGATGCGAGCTTGCTCAGTGGTCTGGTTGGCACCGGTCTTGCGAAGAGAAGCTGGGCGATCTGCCGTAAGTACGAGAAGCGGAATATTTGTATGTGAGGCTTCAAGAACTGCAGGGTGGTAATTAGCGACCGCTGTTCCGCTAGTACAGACGATTGGTACTGGTCGACCAGAAGCTTTGGCGATACCGAGTGCGAAGAATGCTGCTGTGCGCTCGTCTATGCGGACATGAAGTTTGATGAGTCCCTTAGTACTTGCTTGGTAGAAGGCAAGGGAGAGAGGTGCATTGCGAGACCCTGGAGAAATCACTACATCGGTGACGCCGGCTTCAATAATCTGGCGAACGATGACGCGGGCAAGGAGCGTGGATGGATTCATGCCAAGAGCTCCGCAGTCTTCATAACGCGATTCTTCCACCATTCGTAGCGGTCGGGTGCCACTTCAAATCCTGCGAAATCAGGCTCAACTTCAGCAATTTTAATTTCACCATCAACTATTGGTAGATCTCCCACATTGGCAGCAAGAAGTGAACCTGTACCTAGCCCGCAATCAAAGTTCATTTCTGGGAATGATGCGGCAAGTTGTAATCCGTAATTGATTCCCACTGCGCTCTCCAGGGCGCTAGAAACAACGACAGGCAGGTTGTGGTGCTCAGCTAGCTTATGAGCTCGCTCAATTCCACCGAGTGGCTGCACTTTTATCATCAAGATATCAATCGCACCCTTAAGGTCTACCGCAAAGGGATCTTGGGCTTTGCGAAGGACTTCATCTCCGGCGATCTTGATGTCAATCTTTAACTTCTCTTGCAGTTCACGAAGTTCATCCACGGTTCCACAAGGCTGTTCGACATATTCAAGAGCACCAATGTTTTCGTAGATTGCTCGCAGATTCGTCATTGCTTCTTCCACTGACCAGCTGCCATTCACATCAATGCGAATTTTGGCTTGCGGGCGAAGTGATTTTACCTTCGCAAGACGTGCAATATCTTCGGCTAAGTTCTCGCCAACTTTTACTTTAAATGTTTGCACTCCAGGAAATGAATCGACTATGCGTTCAATATCTGCCGGGCCATTCAGCGCAGGAATAGTGCCGTTCACCTGTATTGAGGTGCGATAGAGCTTGGGGCGAGGCTTTGTAGCAGCCTCAATCGCGCACATCAACCAGGGCGCTGATTCTGCGTACCCGTACTCAAGAAATGGTGAGAATTCACCCCAGCCGTATTCGCCTTTAAGTAGCGCTACCTCTCGAACGCTGATGCCGCGAAAGTTTGTCTTTGTCGGCAGCGCAACTACGCGCATCGTTTCGAGCAGTGATTGATCCATAAATTAGGGGCGCTTAGGAAACTTTCCAAAGTCAGGCTTACGCTTTTCCTTGTATGCATCACGTCCTTCTTGACCTTCTTGAGATAAGTAGAAGAGAAGAGTGGCATCTCCGGCAAGCTGCTGAACTCCTGCGAGTCCATCATCTGCAGCGTTCATAGATGCCTTAATGAGGCGAAGTGCCATTGGAGAGTTCTGCAACATCTCGCGGCACCAGGAAATTGTCTCAGCTTCGAGTTCCTTAAGAGGAACAACGGTGTTAACAAGTCCCATAGATAGCGCTTCTTGCGCATCATATTGACGAGTCAAGAACCAGATTTCGCGAGCCTTCTTCTGGCCAACAGATGCTGCAAGAAGTCCTGAACCGTAACCGCCATCGAATGAACCGACCATGGGACCGGTCTGACCAAACTTGGCATTATCGGCAGCAATCGAAAGATCGCAGACAACGTGAAGAACATGTCCCCCGCCGATTGCCCAACCAGCAATCATGGCAACTACCGGTTTTGGGGTGCGACGAATTTGTACTTGTAGGTCTAAAACGTTGAGCCGGCCCACACCTTGCTGTGCAAGTGAGTCATCGCCGAGATATCCATCATCTCCGCGGACGCTGATGTCGCCACCAGAACAGAATGCTTCATCGCCTTGACCAGTAAGAATGATGACGCCGACTTCTGCGTTGTCGCGAGCTAAATCAAATGCTGATTTCAATTCAATAATTGTTTGGGGACGAAATGCATTGCGCACTTCTGGTCGGTTAATCGTGATCTTTGCAATGCCATCGGCGACCTGATATTTAATATCGGTAAATGATTCTCCGCCAGGGCCAGTTACCCATGCAGGGATAGTCCGGTCACCAAAATCACGCTTAATAGGCTTGCTCACGATTCCTCCAATGGGTCTACGAGCGATAGCCTACGCGGGCAATGGAGCAGAGCGCACAACGAGAACTTCGCAAGGCCAACCCCGATTGGACCCTCAGCGAATTAATGCCCGCTGTCGCCACAGCCCTCACTTCAGAGGGTCCGGCTCTTGCTTTCGGTTCGGTATCAATCTCAGATGTGCCCACCACTGTCAGCGTCGTGATTGCAACGACAGGAAGTTCTGGGACATCGAAAGAGATCGGCATATCTGCAGCGGCGCTTCTGGCATCAGCAAAAGCCTCCAATACATTTCTTGGAGCAAAGCCAGGCAACGCGTGGTCGCTCCTTCTTCCATTAACTCATATCGCAGGAGTAAACGTAATCATCCGCGCTCTCGCACTGGGCACAGAACCAGTTGATCTGCGCAATCACGCGGGGCCACATCCGCGTGCAGACTTCACAGCGATTGTGCCAACTCAACTCTTTAAGGCACTTCATGGCGATTCAGATTTACTGCAACATCTCGTAGCTGCGCAGTCAGTCTTGGTAGGGGGTGCGGCACTCTCTGATTCGCTGCGCGCAGATGGCGAAGCTGCCGGTATCAATATCGTGACAACGTATGGAATGACCGAGACAACAGGAGGATGCGTATATAACGGCATACCTCTGGAAGGTGTTGAAATATCAATCACTGCTGACAATCTCATTGCAATCAAGGGACCAATACTCGCAGAAGGCGCACTCAGAGATGGCTGGTTTATCTCTTCCGATCTTGGAAAGATCGAAGGTGGGAAGCTAATTGTTGAAGGCCGCAGCGATGGCGTCATTATTTCAGGTGGAGAAAATATCTCTCTGAGTGCCGTTGAAGCTACTCTTTATAAAAATTTCCCCAATAACCCCTGTGCAGCCTTTGCAAAGGAAGATTCGCAATGGGGAGAAGCTCTCTACATAGCTATCTCTGGAGAAAACTCACCTTCCGAGGAAGAGTTAACACAATCTCTAGTTGAGCAATTTGGATTAGTTGGAAAACCCAAGGGTTTCTTGCATCTGACTGAACTTCCACTGATGGGTATCGGTAAGGTTGACCGGAAGAAGTTAATCGAGTTATCAACGGAGGCTCCTCATTAATATCTGGATTCAAGGGGCGCGACCTCGCACACTTCCGGCTGCCGTTGGCCCTGTCGTAGTTGCCACAGTTCTAGCGGGTAAAGAGTGGAAACCACTGCAAGCACTCCTTGCACTCGTTGTAAGTCTGGCTCTTCAAATTGGCGTGAATTACTCCAATGATTACTCCGATGGAATTCGTGGAACTGATGATGATCGCGTTGGCCCAGTTCGTCTAACAGCATCAGGCCTGGCATCAGCGAATGCTGTGAAGAACGCTGCGCTTCTCTCATTTCTCACCGCGTGTATCGCAGGACTTGCACTTGCTGCCCTCTCATCGTGGTGGGTCATTCTTCTTGGCATCGCCTCAATCCTTGCTGCATGGGGATATACCGGCGGACATACTCCTTACGGCTACCGCGGTTTTGGTGAACTCTCTGTCTTTACCTTCTTTGGAGTAGTCGCCACAGTCGGTTCGTATTACGTGCAAACCGGTGAAGTTACTGTGCCTGCCTTTGCTGCCTCTGTTCCAATGGGTGCACTCTCCTGCGCCTTACTTGCCATCAATAACATTCGCGATAGATCTCTCGATCAGGTAGTCGGCAAAAATACTTTGGCAGTCAAACTTGGTGATCAAAATTCCCGTCGTTTCTTTACCTTCTTACTTATCTGCGCCTATATCTTCCCCGTCTTTACAGGTCACCCTCTCGCTCTTCTCACTCTCACAACAGCCCCGAAGGCTTACGGCATCGCCAAAGAAGTGCTGGCAGGCGCATCAGGGAAAGATCTCATTCCATTGCTAGGTAGAACTGGCCAGCTTCAGCTCCACTTCGCGCTCACCTTCGCACTCGCACTCTCCTTTTAAGGAAGTAGAATTGAGACATGATCAAGATTGAGGGATTTCTACTTCTCGTTTCGCTAGCTCTCGGGCTCTATGCTTTTATTGATTGCGCACGTCGCGAAGACTTTGAAATCAAGAAGCTCCCTAAATGGGGATGGCTGCTCATTATCTTCTTCACCGGAACTTTTGGGGCCATTGCATTCTTGGTAATAGGTCGTGCTCCACGCAAGGGCGGCAAAGAGAAGAAGTCTAAGAAGCGCATTCTTCCGCCCGATGACGACCCAGATTTCTTACGCAGTATTTAACGCGCGCTTACGCTTTCCAATTTCTTCTAAGATGATAATTGACGTCATCGATGTAAAAGAAATAACTGTGCTTACGATTATGAGTGAGTCGCTCACCATCACTGCATAAATAAACCATAAGAAGATACTGAATGAGCTCACACTGAGAGCTGTTATGGAGACTGCGGAATCTTTACCTGCAGAAATATTCTTATAGGACTTTGCAATCTGAGGGCCCTGAGCACAGAGCAGTGAGAGCAAGAGTGCAGAAACCAAGAAGCTCGGCAGAACAAGTACAAGGGTTGTTAGTAAAGATGCATATGCAACAAGAATTGATAGCGACTTAAGGTTATTCCTCATTACAGCCGTGATTACGCTGGCATTAATTAGCCCTGCACCTACATTGGTTAATAGAACAGATGGGGATTTAATATCTAATCCATAGGCTGCCCACGAAGTTGCGACTCCAAATTGCAGAAGCCAGGAGATAAGA
This sequence comes from Candidatus Planktophila sp., assembly GCA_040402355.1. Taxonomy (GTDB): domain Bacteria; phylum Actinomycetota; class Actinomycetes; order Nanopelagicales; family Nanopelagicaceae; genus Planktophila. The sequence continues at coordinate 221,860 of JBBAMT010000001.1, forward strand.
CTGACTCCGTGACCGTGACCGAGCTTGCGAACACGCAGCGCCTGCGGAAGACCAAAGAACATTCCTAAGCCACCTGCAATAAAGCCAACGAGCTCTGCAGAGATCAAGAGATTTAAGTTTTCTTACAGACCTGAGTAGGTGTGCTTGCCGGTTCCCCAGACATTTACATAGACATAGTTAAATAAGAATGTTGACCCAGCAAATATGCAGAGCCAAGCAGCGCGACGTCCACGCCAACCGACTGTGACACGTGCATGCAGGTACGCGGCGTAGGCAACCCAGGTAATAAATGCCCAGGTCTCTTTTGGATCCCAACCCCAATAACGGCCCCATGCGCTCTCGGCCCAGATTGCACCCGCGATCACCGAGAAGGTCCAAAGCGGGAATACAAATGCGACGAGACGGTAGGAAAGTTGATCGAGTACCTCAAGAGATGGAACTCGTTGCAGCCAGAGCGGACGGCCCCCTTGCGCTTCTAGTCTCTCCAGATAGAGATATGCAGCTGCAACAACATTGGCAAGTAGAAAGACTCCACCAGAAATAATTGCAGTAATAACATGGATAACTAGCCACGTAGATTTAAGGGCAGGAACAAGAGGTGCACTATCTCGGTATAGGAGAGTTATCGCTGTGCCGAGAGTAAGGAGGACGGAGATAGAGATAAAGAGACCGAGCCAACGAAGATCGTACTTACGTAGAGCGGCAAGGTAAGCGCCGGTAAAGGCTAAAGCGCCGGTAATAGAGAACTCATACATATTTCCCCACGGCACGTGCTTATTAGAAATTCCGCGGGCGATAACGCCTGCCAGGAGAAGGATGAATCCAAGAACCATCATCGCTGTCGCGATTCGCGCACTCTTCTCTGTGCGCTTGTAATCGAGAGTCTTAACTAAAAGGCTGCCTTCAGTTGTATCTGCAATTTCTGGGGCGCGCACTGCAAATGCAGTTTCGAAAGCATGGGCGATAAAGGAGATTGCAAAAACCGCCATCGCCGAATACACGCAATAGTTAGAGATATAGGCCCATGTTGTCTGCATTATTTATCTCTCCTTACTGATTCGACGAAATTCTTTATCTCTGCTTCAAGTCCGGGTGCGCTGTTCTTGGCGAGCCCTGCAACTTCAACTCCATTCGATGTCAGGCGAATCCAGATTCGACGCCTGCGTCCGTAGAGTGAAGAGAGAAGGCCAAGTACCGCAACGATACCGCCGATAAGTGCATACTTCTTGCCGGGGTCATCGACCACCTGAAGATTAATCCAGGGAATAACCGTTTCCAGCGTGATGGAGCCCTCAGGGTAGTCAAAAGTCTCACCTGGCTTAACTGAACCTAAACCGATCTTCTCAAGTTTTGTCGTATCAATTCTGTAGACCGATTGTGGAATTCCTGAATCTAAACCAAGGTCACCTTTCCAAATTGCGAAGAGTAGCTTTGGGTCAAGGAGTTCAGGGAAGATTGAGACCGCACCTTGATTAGTGGTGCGCGCATTTGTGGGCATGAACGATGCAACGAAACCTACTTGTGGATCCGCATCGGGAACTTTGATGGAACCAATGGAACGTAAATTTCCATCTTGAGGTAAGAATGGAATTGGCCCCTGCAGAGCAACGTTTCCCTTGGAATCTCGGACCGTGACAACGGGACTGTAACCATTTGCCTGTAAGTAGACACGTGCATTTCCAAAGGTCAGCGGCTTATTCACTTTCATGACCTTCTTATAACTCACTCCATCCTCAGAGATTGTCACCCATGCGGTGTAATCCTTCGGTGCGCTTGTCTTGGGGTCATATTGGGCAACAAATTTATCAAGTTTAATTTCAAAGGGGGCTAAGGATTTCTCGCCAGTGAGCTTTCCAAAAGAGAGAGAGTCATAAGAAGTTGCAACATTGATGAAACGCTCTCCTACGCTGACAATTGCTTCGCCACGCATACCAAAGAGTGAACCAAAGCTCACTCCCACAAGAATCAAAATAAGTGAGAGGTGGAAGAGCAGATTTCCTGTTTCACGCAAGAATCCCTTTTCAGCAGAGATTGAATCTCCATCAACGCGCACCCTAAATCTATTCTTCTTAAACCACGAAGCTGCCCGCTCTAACGATTCGTTGTTGCCTGCAAACTCCTGATGATGCTCAAGACGCGCTAAATTCTTCGGTGTTGCAGGCGGTTGTGCTCGCATCGCTTTGTAATGCTCAACGCTGCGTGGCAGAACACAGCCAATCAGTGAGATAAAGAGCAAAATATAGATTGCGCTAAACCATGGGGATCCATAGACATCAAAGAGTGAGAGACGGTCATACCAAGTCGCTAAATCTGGATTAGTCACAAAGAAATCTCGCACGGCAATGGGATTGGTAATACGTTGCGGAACAAGGGATCCGGGGATTGCAGCAACGCCCATCAGCATCAAGAGAATAAGGGCAGTACGCATGCTGGTGAGCTGACGCCAGGCATAGCGAAGGAGGGCAATCACACCGAGCTCAGGGACCTCTATCTCATTAGTCATTAGATCACCGGCACGAAATCTGAGATCAGAGAGCGCAGTTCAATCATGAGGTCAGTCCATAGCCCCGTTAATTGCAGGAGACCAATAACAATAAGTAGAACGCCACCAATGCGAGAAACTTTTCCACCACTTTTGACCAAGAATTTTCTTAACGTCTCAGATTTATCAAGGAAGAGCCCGGAAGCAATAAAAGGAAGTCCTAAACCGATGCAGTAACCAAAGGCGAGTATCGCACCGCGCACTGCGCTCGACTCCTGAAAAGCGAGTGCTTGCACAGTTGCTAGAGCTGGTCCGATACATGGCGTCCAGCCAACTCCAAAGAGGAAGCCAAGGAGTGGCGCCCCAATAAGTCCACCTGTTGTTGAGATGCGTGGCTTAATCGTTGGCATCATCGGAAATGCTCCGAGGAAGATCAAGCCCATAAGAATTGTGAGGACTCCGAGAACGCGGGTAATGGCTTCTTCATTGGTCGCTATTCGTGCACCGAGTTCGCCAAAGAGAACACCGTACGAGATGAAGAGCGCACTAAAGCCAAGCACAAATAAGACCGATCCCAGAAATACCTTTCCGCGCGCATTTGAAAAACCAGCAGCGAATGAGAGATAGCCAGGTACAAGTGGCAGAACACAGGGAGAGATAAATGAAATCAGTCCAGCTAAAACAGCGATGGGAAATGCGGTGAGCAGAAATCCACCCATAATGTGGTTTACAACGAAGTCACTCATTCAGCGTTCACCTTGTCGATGAGATCACTCAGAGATGCAACTGTTACTCCACCGGATATACGCGCCGCGACTTTTCCGCTGCGATCAATAATGACTGTTGTCGGGATTGCATTTGCCGGTAGAGATTTACTAAAGCCGACAAGAATCGAATCATCAATCAGCGTTGGGTAAGGAGTGCCACGTTTACGCGAAAAAGCTTCAGCATTTACTGGGTTATCGCGCGTCAATATGCCAATAAATTGCACATCGGAGTATTTGCGTGAAAGGGCTGCGAGAGTGGGTTCTTCTGCGCGACAAGGAGAACACCAAGATGCCCAGACATTGACGACCGCGACTTTGCCCTGGGTAAAGGTGAAGTTAGTACCGTTGAGAGTCATCCCAGATATTTCCGGAGCGGCACTTCGAGATCCTGATTTAATAGTTGTTACTGCGCCACTGCCTGCAATAAAGCTCTCTTCCGCTTTCGAGGCGCCGCCATTACTGCACCCTGACAGCAGAAGCGTTGTCGCAAGGGCCAGTGCAATTTTCTTCATATTATTTTCTTGGTAAGAGGTGCTTAGCGGGTTCGGAGTAAGAAGTACCGGTAATCATGCCGTCGTCATCAAAATGAACGCTCGTTACAGATGCCAGGGTGCACTCGCGTTTGCGAGGGTCATGCAACATGCTGCGACCTTCGATGGCACTGCGCAGAATCCATATCGGTAGTTGGTGAGAAACCACTATTGCATCTTTACCGTTTGCCGCTTTATTGGCTGCAAATATTGCGGCCAGCATGCGACTGATCTGCTCTTCATATGGTTCTCCCCATGATGGCTTCCATGGGTTGTAAAGATGGCGCCATGATGATGGATGTTTCAAAACTCCACTGCCGAGTTCGAAGGATTTTCCTTCAAAGATATTTGCAGCCTCAATCAAACGCTCATCAGTATGGATCACTATGGAATGTGCCTTCGCAATCGGTGCAGCAGTCTCTTGAGCGCGTTGCAGAGGAGACACATGCAAAGCGCCGAGATCTAAATTCTTCGACCAATCGCCAATAACCTGCGCCATCTCTTGGCCGCGGTCAGAAAGTCTCCAGCCAGGTTGTCGTCCGTAGAGAATCTTGTTGGGATTCTCTACTTCGCCGTGGCGAATAACGTGGACAGTTGAACTCATGGAATAAGCATAAAGCGTCTAAAATGGGGCTGCATCGCTAAGGTAGTGACATGGCACTCATAGCTAAGCGAGCCGCCTTCTTCGATGTAGATAACACCCTCGTGCGAGGGTCGACTCTCTATTTCTTAGGAAGAGGCATGTACCAGCGCGGTTTCTTTACCAAGGCCGATATCTCCCGATTTGTAGTCGCCAATATTCGCTTTCGAATGACTGGGACCGAGAAGAAGGAAGTTATTGAGAAATTTCAAAATGCGGCTACTGATTTTATTGGTGGGCATGCAGTAGAAGATATTAAAAAAATCGGTGAAGAAATCTATGACGAGTTTGTCTCTCCAAAACTCTGGCAAGGAACATTTGAAATTGCCAAGTCTCACTTAGATAGAGGCGAAGAAGTTTGGTTGGTAACTGCAGCTCCTCAAGATATGGCAAATATCATTGCCTTGCGCCTGGGCCTTACCGGTGCCCTCGGAAGTAAGGCGCGTATCGAAAATGGTGTGTACACCGGCGCTCTTGATGGAAAGCTGCTGCACGGAATCGAGAAAGCTTTAGCAATTCAAGAGTTAGCAAAAGTTCGCGGCTTCGATCTGCAAGAGTGTTACTCATACTCAGATAGCCACAACGATATTCCGCTTCTGCAGGCTGTTGGACATCCTTGTGCCATCAACCCTGACGCCGTCTTGCGAATTCGCGCACTTGCGGAAGGTTGGCCAATTCATGATTTTCGTAGAGCACGTTTTATCAACCGCTTGCTCGGCCCTGCCGTAAGTCGCATCGCTGCTATTGCGACCTGGTTTACACCTCGCAAGCGCTAACTGCGCTTACATTTATAACCAATTAGCGCACGTACCTCACTAACGGCTATCGTTGGCAGGTTATGGAAATTCGTTCTTACGCCGATTATCTGCGCGCACTCGATGATGCCGCTCTTATTTCCATGTTTTCACATCGCCCTGATCTTGTAACACCAGTTCCACCCGATATGGCCAGCCTTGCAGTACGCGCATCTTCTGCACCTAGCCTGGCGCGAGCCGTTGATGCGCTCAATAAGTGGCAGCTTCAGGTTCTTGAAGTCTGCGCAATCCTGCCTGAACCCTTTACTGAGAAAGAACTCACCGCCCTTACTGAGAAATCTGCTCTCTTCACTATTCCTGGTCTGGTTGAGCGAGGTCTGCTGTATTCAGATAAAGATGGATTGCGAACTCCGACACCGCTCAAAGAGGTGTTGGGCAGCGAGATTGCTGGCTTGGGGCCAGCTTCGATGTCAAAGTTAAAGCTAAAGAAATTAGATGATGCACCAGCTGCTGCAAAGAAAGTTCTTGATGCCATGGTCTGGGGGCCACCTCGCGGCGCTATTGCCGATATAAAGAAGCCCAGTGCTGGTGTGCAGTGGTTACTTGAAGACGGATTCCTGATTCCCTTTAACCAACAGACCGTTGTCCTTCCCCGCGAAGTTGCAATTTACCTTCGCGGGAATAAAGTCCATCGCCAGCTTGAAACATCTCAGCCTGCAATTACCGGAAGTAAGCGCGATGAGCGAAACGTGCAATTAGCAGCAATTGCAAATGTCACAACTTTCTTGCGCTGGACAGAAGAGGTTCTTAATTTCTGGGCGCAAGAACCAGCATCTGCGCTCCGCTCTGGAGGCTTAGGTGTTCGCGATCTCAAAGAGCTATCTCTGCACCTGGGCGTTGATGAATCGTGCACCGCCTTTGTAGCTGAAGTGGCCTATCTATCTGGGCTCTTGACCATTGATCCCGACGACAAGATCTTGCCTACCCACCAATTTGATATCTGGTTAACTCAGAAAGCTTCTGCAAAGTGGGAGGCGCTTACATCAGCTTGGCTTACGACCTCACGCGTCTCAGGGCTGGTCGGAAAAGAAGGGAGCAAGAATGTTGCACCCCTTGGCCCAGAACTTGACCGCTCATCAGCAGCGACAACTCGTCGCTTAGTTCTTAACCTTCTACAGGAAAACGCTGAAGTCGCTGTAGATAATGATTCACTCTTTACTGCAGCAAGTTGGCTCTCTCCCGCAAAGCGCGCAGGAGGGCTACAGAAGGATTACATCCTCTGGACTCTGCGCGAAGCAGAGTGGCTCGGAGTCACAGGTCAAGGAGTCCTTTCTACATACGGTGCCGACTTCTTAACCGGGCTAGATAACTCTTCGATTGATAGCGACCTACCAAAAGCTGTCGATCACATACTTATTCAGAGCGATAACACTGCAATTGCGCCAGGACCACTTGAGCATGAAGTTGCCCAAGAGTTAGCGCTTATTGCAGATGTTGAATCTCGCGGCGGAGCTACGGTATTTCGATTCTCAGAAAGCTCTATCCGTCGCGGACTCGATCATGGTCGCACTGGTGAAGAGATTTCCAAGTTCCTCAAAAAAACTTCCAAGACTCCCATGCCACAGCCTTTGGAATATCTGATTGCAGATGTTGCTAAGAAACATGGAAAGTTGCGCGTTGGAAATACCGCATCCTTTATCCGCTGTGAGGATGCAGCGCTCATCACACAGATTCTTGGAGATAAGCGATTAGATATTCTTGGTCTTCGCAAGATTGCTCCTGAAGTTTTGATTTGCGGCCATGATGCAGCAGAGGCGATGAATATCTTGCGTAGCTGCGGTTATCTCCCTGCAGCTGAAGATTCACGTGGCTTGCTCTTGAGTGGCCCTCGTATTCAACGGGCGCAGACAAAGGCGCGCCCTCCCCGCATTATCGGCGAGTATGAGAAGCCAGATGAAATTCAAATCGAAGGTGCGCTACGTGCGCTACGTACTGGAGAGAAATCAAGTCGTAAACAGAGCACGATGCGCAATATCGCAACTGAAGCTCTCGGTTCACTTCCGCGAACTACTGCAAATGAGACTCTCGACCTGTTAAGTGATTATCTGCAAAATCAACCTGCGACATCTCTCTCGATTGGTTATGCAGATAACAATGGTTTAGTTTCACATCGCATCATCGATCCCCTGAAGTTATCAGCTGGCTCACTGATTGCACGTGACCATGCCACCGGAGAAGTACAGACCTTCCGAATTGCGCGTATTACGGGGGTTGCAGCGTTATGACAAGCGCGAAAGCACCCCAATACGGCAGACTTGAGCCTATGTTGGCAGCCCTAGAAGCACTTGTGCGGTGTGAATCCCCCACTGAAAATCTTGAGGCATGTAACGAAGTAGTTCGTCTCGCAAGTGATATCGCCACTCGCGTTCTCGGCATACCTGCGCAGATTAAAGAGATTGAAGGACGCCCCGTTTTTTGGTGGGGAGCAGAAGAACCAGATGTATTGATACTTGCTCACCTCGACACTGTCTGGCCTCATGGTTCCTATCAGCCACTGTGGGAAGTTAAGGGCGATGTACTTCGTGGACCTGGAACTTTCGATATGAAGGCGGGATTCATTCAAGCCCTCTATGCGCTCAAGGGAATTGAAGGATCAGTCGCACTTGTTGCAACAACCGATGAAGAGACTGGAAGCCACGCCTCAAAGGCGCTCATCAAGGATCTCTCCTCCAAGGCAAAGGCAGTTCTCGTTCTTGAAGCGTCTCTCGATGGCAAGGTAAAGACTGGCCGTAAGGGAACTGCGATGTATCAAATCAAAGTTCAAGGGCTTGCAGCGCACGCTGGGCTAGAACCTGAAAAAGGTGTCAATGCCACAACAGAAATTGCTCATGCCATCTTGGCGCTCTCGGCACTTGAGAACGCAGAACATGGCACAACAGTTGTCCCAACACTTCTTCATTCAGGAAATACAACAAATACAGTTCCCGATGTAGCTGTACTCGATATTGATGCTCGTTCATTTTCACAAGCAGAGCTCGAACGTGTAGATGCTGCAATTAAGAACTTCGCCGCAGTCAATCCCAAGGCTCGCTTGGAAATTACTGGCGGCCTTAATCGCCCCCCACTGCAACCGGCATCTACCAAGGCTCTCTACGAGCGCGCTGAAAAAGTTGCTGCAGCAATCGGCATGAAGCCACTTGGGTGCGCTCAAGTAGGTGGTGCTAGCGATGGAAACTTCGCTGCCGCAGCTGGGGCACAAGTACTGGATGGCCTTGGAGCAGTTGGTGGCGGGGCACATGCACCTACTGAATGGGTCCAAATCTCTTCCATGCAAGAACGTAGCGATTTTCTCCACGCCTTTATCAAGGATTTACTAACAAAGGATGCTTCATGACCGATGGACCACTGATTGTCCAGAGTGATAAGACGCTCCTTCTTGATGTAGATCACGTTCTCTCCACCGAATGCCGCCGCGCCATTGCACCATTTGCTGAACTTGAACGTTCTCCAGAACATATTCATACCTATCGCTTAACAAATCTTGGTCTCTGGAACGCACGCGCTGCAGGTCATGATGCAGAACTTGTTATCGATACCCTCATTAAATATTCACGATATGCAGTTCCGCATTCGTTGCTCGTAGATGTTGCTGAAACTATGTCGCGCTACGGTCGCTTGCGTCTTGAAGCAGATCCCGTTCATGGACTCATTCTTGTAACCACGGATACTGGAGTACTTGAAGAAGTTATTCGTGCCAAGAAGATTGCACCTCTTCTCGGAGTGCGTATTGATAAGGAAACTATTGCTGTTCACCCAAGTCAGCGCGGGCAGATTAAACAATCACTTCTACGTCTTGGCTGGCCCGCTGAAGATTTCGCCGGCTATGTCGACGGTGAAGCCCATGACATTGCCCTCAAGCAAGATGGTTGGAAGATCCGCCAATATCAAGAGCATGCCGCGGAAGGTTTCTTCCATGGTGGCTCAGGCGTAGTTGTACTTCCTTGTGGCGCCGGAAAGACAATTGTGGGCGCAGCAGCAATGGCTCATGTAAAGGCAACAACTCTTATCCTCGTAACAAATACCATCGCTGCTCGTCAGTGGCGAGAAGAGTTACTCAAGCGCACCACACTCACAGAAGATGAAATTGGCGAATATTCAGGTGCGAAGAAGGAGATCCGTCCTGTCACTATCGCTACCTATCAAGTCATGACCAAGAAGAAGAACGGTGTCTACGCGCACCTTGATCTCTTCGATACCCATGACTGGGGTCTGATTATTTACGACGAAGTGCATCTCCTTCCTGCCCCTATCTTCCGTTTTACCGCAGATATCCAATCTCGTCGCCGTCTCGGGCTTACTGCAACGTTGGTGCGCGAAGATGGAATGGAGGGTGAGGTTTTCTCTCTCATCGGTCCCAAGAGATTTGATGTTCCTTGGAAAGAAATTGAAGCGCAGGGATATATCGCGCCAGCTGAATGTATTGAAGTTCGCGTAAACCTGACTGAAGCAGAGCGACTTGCCTATGCAACAGCAGAACCTGAAGAACGTTACCGATACTGCGCCACAACTCGTACTAAGCGTAATGTTGTAGAAGAACTAGTGGCACGCCATGCCAATGAACAAATTCTTGTTATTGGTCAATATATTGATCAGCTCGATGATCTCTCTGAAGCGCTGGGGGTCCCGCTTATTAAGGGAGATACTCCTCAGAAGGAACGCGAAAGACTTTTTGCTGCATTCCGCACTGGCGAAGTTACCTGTCTTGTCGTCTCTAAGGTTGCCAACTTCTCTGTCGATTTACCAGAAGCAACAATTGCGATTCAGGTTTCGGGTGCATTTGGTTCGCGCCAAGAAGAAGCGCAGCGATTGGGCAGAATTCTTCGCCCTAAATCTGATGGGCGCGGTGCCAAATTTTATTCTGTAGTTTCACGCGACACTATCGATCAGGATTTTGCGCAGAACCGCCAACGCTTCTTAGCGGAGCAAGGTTATTCTTATCGAATTATTGATGCCGACGATGTTTTTCAAGGGAAGCTTTAAAGCGTTCTGGGTCGACTCTGTAGAAGTCGTGGTGCTTGCCATCGATATGAATTACTGGAACTTCATTTCCATATAACTTCTCGAGCTCTGGATTTGCATCGATATAGATAATCTCAATCTCAAATGCGAGTTCTTCCCGCATGCTCTCTAAGGTTTTCACAGCATCTTCACAAAGGTGACAGCCGTGGCGAGAGTAAACGGTAATCATGACTGCATTCTCGCACCCTGATAGCGTTGCCCGCTATGAGAGGCCAATTAAGAAGAATCGAGAGTTTTACCCTCGTTCTGGGTCTACTGGCATCCGTTCTTCTTCCAACGCAATCTGTTGCGCTCTCCAATTTTAAAGTCGCTCCTTCAACTGTGTTGGGATACACCTATGCAGGTAAGGCGACCGGAACCACACAGACCCGCCCGCCAAAGGTTGCTCACCTCGAACAGAAATCGAAGTTCGTTGTCAGTTATAAAAACTTTCCTGAATGGGCGAAGAAAGATTTTCAAGCAGCAGTTGATGTGTGGTCTGCACATTTTGTATCTGCCGTCCCAGTAACTATTGAGGCTTCATGGGGGCGCTCAGCTTCCTATGGAGTTCTCGGAAGTGCCCGCCCTGGAAATTACTATTCGGGTTTTGATGGCGCACCCGATCAAAGCCTCTGGTATCCATCAGCACTTGCCAACGCATTGGGCGGAAAAGATTTAGATCCAGCAAACCCTGAGATGGTGCTTCAAGTTAACTCAGTGGCTAATTGGAATACCCGCAACGATGGTTCGCCACGTACCAATGAATATGACCTTCAATCTGTCTTCTTGCACGAGATGAGCCATGGCTTAGGTTTTCTCTCCACAGATTCATACGATCAATTCTTTGGATACGGAACCATCGAACAACCAACTCCTTATGATGCATATGCGCAGTTAGCAGATGGTCGCCGACTTTCCGATCTCCCTTCGCCCTCTATCGAACTAGGCAAGGCGTTGACATCAACGCTTGTCTGGTCTGGGCCACTTGGAATCGCAGCAAATGGTGGCCAGAAACCAATTCTCTACACGCCAACGCGTTATGAAGAAGGTTCTTCGGTAAGTCACCTCGACGAAGCTACCTATGCCAACTTGGGCGCAAATTCGATTATGACTCCCAACCTTGATGCCGGTGAAATCTTTAGAGAACCTGGTTCACTTTTACTTGCGATGATGGAAGATCTTCGTCGCAAGCCTCCAGTAGGTGTTGCTATCGGTGTTCCACAGGTAGTGCGTAATGCTGCAGCTTTAGTGGCAGATAGCTCTGCAATCATCACCTTCGACCCACCAGCTAATGCGCGTACTGCGCAGATCACCAGTTACTCAGTCCGTAATCTCAAGACGGATCAAGTCAAAAGCTCGACAGAATCCCCCATTATCTTTACTGGGCTGAAGAACGGAACGAGTTATAGCTTCAGCATCGTCTCTTCAAATACCAATGGAACTTCTGATGCAGTCATTACAGCGCCAGTAACGCCACAAATTGGCTGGAAGCGTTTCGTTATCGATCAGGGCGCTGATGCCAAGCATCTGACCAGCGTTATCTTTAACGGCAAACCTCTCATTGCATATACCGACTCCAAGAGCGGCATCTTGAAGATCGCCACATGGGATGGAAAGTCGTGGAAGAAGTCGACTGTCGATGGAGCAGGCGGAACCGCAGGGCGGACTAAATCTGCAATTACCAGCCCAGTTTCACTCTGCGTCAATGGTTCTGGGCTGACACAGACTCTGCATCTCTTCTACTCCGAGAGCGATGATCGCGATCTCCACTATGCAACATATGATGGAAAGAAATTTATCTACGAAATCGTTGACGGTAACGGAGTTCAAGTTAATGACTATAAGGATCCCGTTCGAGTCCGCACCGGTAGTGATGTCAGCATCTCGAACGCCTGTGTCGCAACTGCAGGCGGCATTCAAGTCTTCTATCGTGATGAGAGCCAAGGAATTCTCTTAGGCGCAAGCAAGGTAAAAGGTAACTCCAAGTGGAGTTATGAGCTTATCGACGGAGATCGTAAAACTGATGGGCGCAGTACTGGCGATGTCGCCTTCCATCTCAAAGCGCTCTTTGATGGCAAGAAGACATATGTTGTATACGATTCAGTTCTTACAATTAGCCAGAAGAAAGAACCAACTTCTGGAGAAGTTCGAGTTGCTTCACGAAATACTCTCTCCAATGAAGCGTGGAGTTATTTCAACTTAGACACTTCAGGTAGCGGCACTCCGATGACCGGATTTGATATCTCCATTGCCAAGACCCTCAACGGATTGCAGGCAAGTTGGTTGGTCTCAGCTCCCAGCACAGTTCCACATCCCAATCGCATTCGTTGGAGCCCAATTCAAAATCCGCCTACACAAGGCGTTGCAACAAGTGAGTTGTATGGGCAGCCAGGTAAATATCTCAATACTGATGGCACTTTGATCGCCTTCAACTGCCAACAGCGACTCTGCGTCCTCGATAGCGCACGAGCTATTCCGACAATCAGGTTAGTTTCCTCAGAACAAAATCCAGCTGGAATCGATTCGGCTTGGGTTACCTTGGATCGGGTTAAGTATTTAATAGCTGGCTATAAAGGCCAGTTATCGATGTTTCGCCCCTAAGGTAGTTTGAAGAGCGAAGTACCTTGGCTACTGTTCTTCGCAAGTCCCACCAAACCTAACTCTTTGGAATACACCAGTGAGATTGGCTCTGAAATCTCAGATGATCCAAATGCACCTGTTAATACGCCTTTGCTATCTAGAGCAAGTAGTAGCACCGAAGGCGCTGTTGGCCTCCAACCACTGACTCCAGCAACCGCAGAGTTAGAACCGAGCGCCCCATATGTAGCTTTTCCAGCGCTCAGGATGAGTGAACTACCAGTCGAGGGAGTTCGTAAAGTCCAGGTTGGCGCAAAAGCGGAGGTGAACTTTGTAAATGCACTTTCAGCGACTTTTCCACTCTTCACATAACCGGTAAGAGCAAGCGATGAGTCAGCTGCTAACCACGCACGGTCTGCCTTTGGTGCTGAACTTCGTACCACTGTTGCAATGGCACCAGTCTTAGATACTTTGATAAGAACACCATCACGAAGGCCAGCTAACTTCTTTCCCGCAAGAGCCTCTGCGCTACTTCCAAAGAGCGAGACTGTTCCATCGCTATTTCGTACCACTGCGTTGAGCGCAGTCTTTGAGGTACCGATAGAAATCATCTTGCCAAATGTTCCAGCGGAATTTGCACTGATGAGGAAGGATTTATCTAGCAATCGACCAACGATTGATATGCCGCTGGTATTTACGGAAATCGCATTGATCAGTGCCGGTGCACTTTGTTGCGATGTGTAAGTGCCCAGGAGGTCACCGGTAGATGAAACTTTCCAGAGCGTCACCAGGTTCATATCACCGCGAATTCTGCTCACTGGCTCAACAATCACTCCATCGGGATTCTCGGCTGGCAGTTGCACTGTTGCGCTCTCTGACGCCACGATTGCAGAAGATGCGCCAGCGAGCCAGATATTTCCAGATGAATCGACAGTTGAGGTAAGGGCAACTTCATCAACTCCAGAATCAATAGTCTTCTGCCATAGCTGTGCGCCGCTGATATCCATCCCCGTCAAGAGAATATTGGAGTTAAGGCCATCGCTGTTAGCCACGGTAATAAGAGTCTTCCCCGAAACCAACAGCGCTTCAGCGTTAGAAAGATTTGTAATAATTGTTAACTTCTTTACCGCTATAGATTTAGGTGCGGCGACTGCTGTCGATGTACCAAGAATCAGCAGTGCTAGAAAGAGTGCAGCGCGCTTCATTATTGGGCGAGTTCTCCCGCGCGACGAGCAGATGCTGCCATCGCATCAGCAACTATCTCTGAAATTCCTGCCTCATCAAATACGGCAAGCGCCTCAGCGGTTGCTCCCTTAAGGCTGGTAACTTTTTCGCGAAGTCGAGTTGGGGTGTCACCTGACTCTTCAAGAAGTGCGGCAGCGCCAACAATTGTTTGAATCGTGAGCGTTGTGGCATCTTGGCGGGAAAGCCCCATGGCAACAGAGCCCTCGACCATCGCCTCAACAAATCTAAAGAAGTAGGCAGGTCCTGATCCACTTGTGCCTGTTAGTGCATTCTGTAGCTCTTCTGGAATCTCAATCGCTTTTCCGGTTGCGGCAAGGAGAGATTGAAGAAAACTCTTCTGTGCAGCGGTGACTCCGGCGCTGAGTGAATATCCCGCCATTCCTTTACCAATCAAGGTGGGCGTATTAGGCATCACTCGCGCAACAGCTGCCTGGTTATTGAGGCCAGCGCTAATTCCCGCGATGGTCTTGCCCGCTAAGAGTGAGATGACAAATGCATCTGCGCGCAGATGTGGCGCCATCTCGGGCATGAGGTCGGCTAAGCCTTGCGGCTTAACACCCACCAGCACCACATCGCTGATAAGAAGCGCCTCTTCAAGAGTCTTAACGTTGATTGCAAATCTGCTTACTAACTCATCGCCTCTTTCAGAGCGACGAACAACGGCGGTAATCGATGAGGCAGGTGCGCCAGAACGAATAAGGGCTGCGATAAATGCTTCGCCCATTACTCCGGCGCCAACTACTGCAATCTGATTAGCCATGGCGAAAGAGTACGCGTAGGCTCTGCGACTATGTCAGAGATAAAGCCAGGTTTCGCTCGCGACTGGGTGGAATTTACAGATCCAAATGATGAAGAAGTGATCTTTAAATGCGACCTCACCTGGTTGACCTCCTTCTGGACCTGCATCTACGGCGATGGTTGCAAAGGTGTCTTTAAAGACCGCCCCAACGATGGTTGCTGCACTGAAGGTGCGATGTACTCCGATGAGGCAGATGAAGTGCGCACTCGTAAGGCAGCTGAATATCTCACTCCCGATATGTGGCAGTTCTATGAAGAAGCTCGTCCCAAGAAGCCAGGTGGACAACTTCGCATTACAGATTTAGATGAAGATAAAGAACGAAAGACACGTACAGTCAACGATGCCTGTATCTTCTTAAACCGCAAAGGTTACGAAGCTCCCGGATTTACCGGTTCATTTGGTTGCGTGCTTCACCACCTTGCGCAAAAGCGCAACATTCACTTTGTAGATACCAAGCCAGATGTTTGCTGGCAACTTCCACTACGTCGTAGCTATGAAACTCGCGAAGTTGGCGAGCGCGAATATTCTGTGACAGTAATCGGAGAATACGAGCGCCTTGGTTGGGGCGATGGCGGCGATGATTTCGATTGGTACTGCACCAGCAATACCGATGCTCACGTAGGCAGCGAACCTGTCTACATCTCAAATAGGGCAGAACTTTCTCAGCTGATGGGTAAGGATGCCTATGCAATCCTTGCTGAGCACTGTGATCGCCGCGTTCAAGGTATTCGCGACGCGCAAGCGCGCTCACTGCCGCTCTTTGTCATTCAACACCCAGCCACAATCGCTGTCGGCAAGTAGTCAGCGCCTTCCTCTAACCTACGACTATGGCCAAGGTTGAGAAAGATCCATTCCGTTGCTCTGAATGCGGATGGACATCCCAGAAATGGGTAGGTCGCTGCGGCGAATGCCAGGCGTGGGGTTCTGTCGAAGAACTTGCCGCCCCTAAGAAGCTCTCACTTGTTCCAGGTTCTGTTACCTCTAAGGCAACACCTATCGGCGATGTCGACCTCTCATCTGCGCGCGCACGTGCAACCGGGGTCTCTGAACTCGATCGCGTACTCGGTGGCGGTTTAGTTCCAGGAGCAGCAATCTTGCTTGCCGGCGAACCCGGTGTTGGTAAATCAACTCTCCTCTTATCTGTTGCAGCCGCAACTGCCGCTAAAGGAATTCCTGCGCTCTATATCTCTGGCGAAGAATCTGCCTCACAAGTGCGCCTACGCGCCGAACGCATTAACGCAGTAGACCCGCAACTCTTTCTCGCCTCTGAAACAGATTTAGGCGCAGTCATCGCCCATATCGATGCCGTTAAACCCGAACTTCTTATCATCGACTCAGTACAGACAATTGGTTCATCCACAGCAGATGGTTCCCCTGGTGGCGTCACACAGGTGCGCGAAGTTGCTGGTGCACTGATTCGTATCTGTAAAGATCGCGATATCACTCTCCTCTTGGTCGGCCATGTCACCAAAGATGGATCTATTGCAGGTCCGCGCCTTCTCGAACATATCGTCGACGTTGTTCTGCAATTCGAAGGCGAACGCCACTCAAGGTTGCGTCTGATCCGCGCCATCAAAAACCGCTTTGGCGCCAGCGATGAAGTTGGCTGCTTTGATCTCAGCGATACCGGCATCGAAAGCGTTCTCGATCCCACCGGATTATTTACATCACGCCATGCCGAACCAGTTCCGGGCACCTGTGTCACCGTCACTCTCGAAGGTCGCCGGCCACTCCTTGCTGAGATTCAAGCGCTAGTGAGCGCAGGCCGTGAAAGTGATTTCGGAAATGCCCGTCGCGTTACCAGCGGCCTCGATTCTGCCCGCACCTCAATGACTTTAGCTGTCCTCGAACTACGCGCACATATTCGCGTCGGTGGACGCGATGTATATGCCGCAACAGTGGGTGGCATGAAGATGTCAGAACCTGCAGCTGATTTAGCTCTTGCTCTCGCTGTTGCATCTGCTGCCAAAGGATTAGCGCTGCCATCAGATCTCGTTGCCATTGGTGAAGTCGGTCTTGCCGGTGAAATTCGCAAAGTGAGCGGGGTATCGCGCCGCCTCGCTGAGGCTTACCGCCTGGGATTTAAACGAGCACTCGTTCCAACAGGATCAGATGTAAAGATCGATGGAATGGAAATCGTTGAAGTATCACGTCTTGATCAAGCGCTGCAGCGAGTAAAAATCACTGGCGAATAATGCTCGAGAAAGAGATCATTTCTTGGTTTAAGAAAAATAAACGTGATCTCCCTTGGCGCAAGACTGATACATGGGGCATCCTCGTATCCGAATTTATGTTGCAGCAGACTCCTGTCAATCGAGTTCTTCCTGTTTATGTAGAGTGGATGAAGCGCTGGCCAACCGCGGCTGCGCTTGCAAAAGCAACGCCTGCTGAAGTAATTACTGCGTGGGGCCGTCTTGGATATCCACGGCGCGCCCTGCGATTACATGAATGCGCAAAGGTGATTACTACTGAATATAAAGGCGTCATCCCCCGCGAAGAGCCTGAACTTCGCAAACTGCCTGGCATCGGCGAATACACAGCTGCCGCCTTGGTTGCCTTTGCCTTCGGTGGGCGCTCACTCGTTCTCGATATCAATATCCGCAGAGTCTTTGCGCGAATATTTGATGGAGTGGAAAGCCCCAAAGTTGCCGCTACTAAAGCTGAGAAATCTCGTTATGAAGAGCTGATTCCCAAAAAAGACCCCCCTCTCTGGGCAGCGGCCACAATGGAGCTCGGCGCATTGATTTGCACATCGCAATCACCCAAATGTGGGATCTGCCCTGTTGCACACGATTGCACCTGGCGAAGTCTTGATTACCCAAAGTCAGATGTAGTGAAGCGCATCCAGAGCTGGCATGGCACCGATCGCCAATGTCGCGGCACGGTGGTGCAGGCTCTACGCGAAAATGAGATGCTCACTAAAGCGCAGATTGCGCAGTTGTGGGATGTTCCATCTCAACTCGAGAAAGCGCTCTTAACACTTCTTGATGACGGACTTATCGAATTACGTGGCAAGAGTAAGTACTCACTGCCAAGAAATTAATTAGACGGTAGGTGCTTGTGCCAAATCTTCTGGGCTATCAGGAGATGAAACCTTCTGTGATCCCACAAAGGTGAACTTCGCTTCAGCGCCTTCACCTTCGACATCGACCACAATGATTTCGCCAGCCTTAAGCTCGTTGAAGAGAATTCGCTCAGAGAGTGAATCTTCGATTTCGCGCTGAATAACGCGACGCAGCGGACGCGCACCGAGAAGTGGGTCGTAGCCACGTGCTGCAAGGAGATCCTTGGCAGCCTGAGTGAGTTCGATTCCCATGTCCTTCGCCTTAAGGCGTTCATCAAGGCTTGCAATCATGAGATCAACAATCTGGATGATCTGGTCCTTAGTGAGCTGGTGGAAGACGATGACATCGTCGATGCGGTTGAGGAACTCTGGACGGAAGTGGTTCTTCAATTCGTCCTGAACCTTGCCCTTCATACGATCGTAATTTGTGAGGTCATCATCAGCGTTTGAGAATCCGAGCCCAAGTGACTTCGAGATATCGCGAGTACCGAGGTTAGTTGTCATGATGATGACGGTGTTCTTAAAGTCAACGGTGCGCCCTTGTGAATCTGTGAGGCGACCATCTTCGAGAACCTGAAGAAGTGAGTTGAAGATATCTGGGTGCGCTTTTTCGATTTCGTCGAAGAGCACAACAGAGAATGGACGACGGCGAACTTTCTCAGTGAGCTGTCCACCTTCGTCGTAACCGACATACCCTGGAGGTGCACCGAAGAGACGTGAAGCTGTGTGGCGCTCTGAGTATTCAGACATATCGAGTTGAATCAACGCTGTCTCATCGCCGAAGAGGAATGAGGCAAGTGTGCGGGAAAGTTCAGTCTTACCAACACCTGAAGGACCAGCGAAGATAAATGAACCACCAGGACGCTTTGGATCTTTAAGTCCAGCACGTGTGCGGCGAATCGCTTGTGACAAAGCCTTAATCGCTTGATCTTGGCCAATGACGCGACGGTGGAGTTCATCTTCCATGCGAAGAAGTCGGGCAGTCTCTTCTTCAGTTAACTTAAATACTGGGATTCCAGTTGAGGCAGAGAGAACCTGAGCGATGAGTTCTTCATCAACTTCAGTGACCTTATCGAGGTCTGTTGCCTTCCAATTCTTCTCAGCTTCCTGCTTTTCTAAGATAAGAGTCTTCTCTTTATCGCGAAGAGTTGCAGCGCCTTCAAAATCTTGACCATCAATGGCAGATTCTTTCGCCTTGCGAGCTTCCGCAATCTTGTCATCGAAGGCACGTAGCTCAGGAGGTGCTGTCATGCGCTTGATGCGAAGACGTGAACCTGCTTCATCAATAAGGTCAATGGCCTTATCTGGAAGGAAGCGATCTGAAACGTAGCGATCTGCCAAGTTTGCAGCGGCAGCGAGTGCGCCATCTGTAATAGAGACGCGGTGGTGGGTTTCGTAGCGATCGCGAAGACCCTTAAGAATTTCGATGGTGTGAGCCACAGATGGCTCTTTCACCTGGATAGGTTGGAAACGACGCTCGAGAGCTGCATCCTTTTCGATGTGCTTGCGATATTCGTCGAGAGTTGTTGCACCGATTGTCTGGAGTTCACCGCGTGCCAGCATTGGCTTCAAGATACTTGCCGCATCAATTGCACCCTCTGCTGCTCCTGCGCCCACAAGTGTGTGAATTTCATCGATAAAGATGATGATGTCGCCACGAGTTTTGATCTCTTTGAGAACCTTCTTGAGGCGCTCTTCGAAATCTCCACGGTAGCGAGATCCGGCTACAAGTGCACCCAGATCAAGTGAGTACAACTGCTTATCCTTCAAAGTTTCTGGAACATCATTCTTAGCGATTGCTTGCGCAAGACCTTCGACAACTGCAGTCTTTCCAACGCCTGGTTCGCCGATGAGAACTGGATTGTTCTTGGTGCGTCGTGAGAGAACCTGCATCACACGTTCGATTTCAAGTTCTCGACCAATTACTGGGTCAAGCTTTCCTTCACGAGCTGCGGCTGTGAGGTTGCGCCCAAACTGATCGAGTACGAGAGATGTTGATGGAGTTCCTTCTGCAGGACCGCCCTGTGCGACTGTCTCTTTTCCTTGGTAGCCAGAAAGTAATTGGATAACTTGTTGGCGCACACGATTGAGATCGGCGCCAAGCTTTACAAGTACCTGTGCTGCTACGCCTTCGCCTTCGCGAATGAGGCCGAGCAAAATATGTTCTGTGCCAATGTAGTTATGGCCAAGTTGGAGCGCTTCACGTAGTGAGAGTTCGAGAACTTTCTTTGCGCGCGGAGTAAAAGGAATGTGGCCACTTGGCGCTTGCTGTCCTTGTCCGATGATCTCTTCAACCTGAGCGCGAACGCCTTCGAGAGAGATTCCAAGAGATTCAAGTCCCTTTGCCGCGACCCCTTCACCTTCATGGATGAGGCCAAGGAGGATATGTTCGGTGCCGATGTAGTTGTGGTTGAGCATGCGGGCTTCTTCTTGAGCTAGGACAACAACGCGTCGAGCTCGATCGGTAAAGCGCTCAAACATGGGCAGAACTCCTTCTATTTATTGGTGCTGCGATAAGCCTATAACCCCGCGTGGGGAAGGCGCGAGGTGGATTGCTTCTAGGAGGTAGAACCCCAGATATGGGGTCGATATTCCCGCTGAGGACTAGAGGTTGAGCAGCATCCGGGTATTGCCGAGGGTATTGGGCTTTACCGACTCAAGATCAAGGAACTCGGCCACACCTGCGTCATATGAGCGCAGGAGCTGCTGATAAACATCCGCATCGACAGGAGTTCCGTGAATTTCGACAAAACCGTGGCGACCGAAAAAATCAGTTTGAAAGGTGAGGCAGAAAATTCGATCAACACCGATCTCGCGTGCCCTTTCGATGATTCGCTCCAGAATTTGTCGGCCAATCCCTTGCTGGTGCAGAGACTTCTCAACTGCAACGGTGCGAACTTCGGCCAGGTCTTCCCAGAGTACGTGAAGAGCTCCACAGCCAACAACTTTTCCATCAAGTTCGGCAACGGTAAATTCTTGTGCGCTTTCATAGAGCGTTACGGTCTCCTTGCTAAGTAACTTTCCTTCAGGCGCATATGAATCAATTAATTGACGAATCGCAGAAATATCAGAAGTTTTAGCGGGGCGAATTACCAACATTATTAATCTGCTTCTGGCTTAACGAGTGGGAATAAAATTGTTTCGCGAATTCCAAGACCAGTAAGTGCCATCAGCAGACGGTCAACTCCCATTCCCATTCCGCCCATCGGAGGCATTCCAAACTCCATGGCTCGCAAGAAATCTTCATCAACCTGCATCGCTTCAAGATCACCCTTTGCACCGAGCTGCGCCTGCTCGACCAGGCGATTGCGCTGAATGACTGGGTCAATAAGTTCTGAGTAACCTGTCGCAAGTTCAAAACCATCGACATAGAGATCCCATTTTTCGACAACTCCTGGAATCTCGCGGTGGGCACGAACGAGTGGTGAAGTATCGACTGGGTAACCCATAACAAATGTTGGTTCGATTAACTTATCCTGGGCAACATGTTCGAAGATCTCTTCGGCGAGCTTGCCCGTTACCCACTTTGGGTCGATCTTCATGCCAAGTTTTGTCGCAATCTTCTTGAGATCTTCGATTGAAGTAAGCGCTGTTACCTGCTCTCCAACACCTTCAGAGATTGCGTCATAGAGTGAAATCTCTTTCCAGGTGCCGCCGAGATCTGCTTGGCGACCATCATGATGTGTCACCACATGTGAACCGGCAACAGCCAGCGCAGCGTTTTGAATGAGAGAACGGGTGGTATCAGCAATCGAACGCCAATCACCGTAGGCCATATATGACTCAACCATTGCAAACTCAGGTGAGTGTGAAGAGTCTGCGCCTTCGTTGCGAAAATTTCGGTTGATTTCAAAGACGCGTTCGATGCCACCAACGACACAACGTTTCAAGAAGAGTTCAGGAGCAATGCGCATATAGAGATCCATGTCGTAGGCATTGCTAAAAGTTTTAAAGGGGCGCGCTGCTGCTCCGCCATGCATTACCTGCAACATGGGAGTTTCGACCTCAATAAAGTCTTCGTTGTTAAATGTTTCACGAAGTGAGCGCATGACAGTTGGACGCATGCGCGCTGCAAGCCGTGCTTCTGGACGGACAATAAGGTCGACATAGCGCATACGTACGCGCGTCTCTTCTGACATCGGCTTGTGATCGTTAGGCAGCGGACGAAGTGATTTAGATGCCAGCGTCCAGGAATTGGCAAGAATGGAGAGTTCGCCGCGCTTAGAGGTAATAATTTCACCCGTTACAGAGACCATATCTCCTAGGTCGATATCTGACTTCCATAGATCAAGTTGCTCTTGCCCAACTTTGTCGAGCGATAACATCGCTTGGAGTTCAGTGCCATTGCCTTCGCGGAGAGTTGCAAAGCAGAGCTTGCCGGTATCGCGCTTAAAGATAATGCGTCCAGTAAGGCTCTCGATATCGCCAGTAGATACATCGCTTTCGAGGTTTGTATATTTTTCGCGAATACTTTTTAGTGACGTGGTGCGCGGAACAGCAACAGGGTATGGCTCAATCCCACGCTCAATAAGGCTGGCCCGCTTCTCGCGACGGATCCGAAGTTGCTCGGGTAGGTCATCTTCAATCGCTGGCGAGTTATCAGTTGTCATAGGACGGTGAGTCTACCTTTTACAGCTACTGATTCTTCTCATGAATAAGGCGAAGTCCAATAAGTGTGAGATCTGGCTCGTGTTCATCGATTGTTTCGGCAACGCCAATAATCAGTGGCGCAAGGCCGCCAGTAGCAATGACTGTAGGCGCCTCGTCATAATCCTTGGCTAACTCAGCAGTAATTCGATCGACGAGTCCATCTACCTGTCCGGCAAATCCAAAGATTGTTCCAGATTGCAGCGCCTCAACTGTGTTCTTACCGATGACAGATTTTGGTCGAACTAGCTCGACTTTACGTAGTTGAGCTGCGCGTGCTGCGAGTGCATCAACAGAGATTTCAATTCCAGGAGCGAGAGCGCCGCCCAGGAATTCTCCCTTGGGTGAGACAACATCAAGGTTTGTAGATGTACCAAAGTCAACAACGATGGCAGGGCCGCCATAAAGAGTGTGGGCTGCGAGAGTGTTGACGATGCGGTCTGCGCCGATCTCTTTCGGATTATCGACGAGTAGCTGAACACCGGTCTTAGTTCCTGGTTCGACAATTGTTGTTGGGATATCTGAAAAGTATGTGGCAATCATGGTGCGAAGTTCGCGCAGAGTTGCCGGTACAGTCGAGCAGATAGAGAGACCTGTCAACGAATAGCCACTAATGAGTGCGCTGTACTGAAGCCAGAGTTCGTCGGCTGTTGTACGAGGATCTGTCTTTACGCGCCATGATTTGATGAGTTGATCTTTATCGAAGATTCCAAGAACTGTATTGGTATTTCCTACATCGACTGTCAATAACATTATTACTCCGCTTTCAAATCTAGACCGATATCAAAGACAGGCGCACTATGTGTAAGCGCGCCAATCGCTAAATAGTTAACTCCAGTAACTGCATATGCCTTGGCGTTCTCGAGCGAGATCCCACCTGAAGCTTCCAGCTTTGTGGAACCTGCAACGATGGAGACCGCCTCTGCGCATTGCGCCGGGCTCATATTGTCGAGAAGTACCAAATCAGGCTTGAGCGGCAGGACCTCACGAAGTTGGTCGAAGGTATCGACCTCAATCTCAATTTCGGAAGTTGGGAATTGGGCACGTACCTTTGAGAATGCCTCTGCAACTCCGCCAGCTGCCGCGATGTGATTATCTTTAATCAGAGCTGCGTCACTGAGTGAGATTCGGTGGTTTGTTCCACCACCCATACGTACTGCATATTTCTCAAGTAAACGCATCCCTGGCGTAGTCTTGCGAGTATCTCGAATTTGGCACTCTGTGCCAGCGATTGCCTCAACCCAGGTGCGAGTCAGAGTCGCAATTCCACTGAGGTGGCCTAAGAAATTGAGCGCAGTGCGTTCGGCAAGGAGAATTGCGCGGGTATCACCGCGCACCGTCATTATTACATCTCCAGCTTTTACCGAAGTTCCATCTTGCACTAAGACCGCAATATCTGTGAGTCCAACTTCTGCAAGAACGGCGCGCGCCATATCGATACCAGCAATAACCCCAGAATTACGTGAAACAAAGTCAGCTACAACTTTTTCGCTGCCAGAAACTGTTGCTACCGAGGTAATGTCTTCTCCACCTTGGAGATCTTCGGCGAGGGCGCGCTTGATGAGATCGTGATCAATCATTTACTTCCAACCTCCTGATATCCGCTTGTCCAATAACCCTTTTGGTCTAGCTGCTGCACGATTCGCTTCTTCCAGAGTTCACTTGTCTGAGGGAAATCTTCGCGCCAGTGCGAACCACGAGTCTCTTGTCTTATAAGCGCTGCCTTGAGAATCGCTTGGGCGAGTTGAAATAAGTTTGTTGTCTCCCACGCTTCAACACACGGTTCCGTGCTCTTCTTATCTTCAATGCGTGTCAGGTCAGAACTGGTCTTCAAAAGTGAATCCGATGAACGCAAAACTCCGGCGCCTCGACTCATGCTGACTTGAATATCGTGGCGCACCTGTGGGTCGAGCAGAATGGCTTGAGAGGCGTTCTCAACAGGATCACTCTTCTCAGGAAGGTGCGCTGCAATATCGGCAGCGATTCGCGCGCTGAAGACGAGCCCTTCAAGGAGTGAGTTTGAGGCGAGGCGATTAGCACCATGTACTCCAGAACAGGCTGTTTCACCGCAGGCATAGAGCCCATTCACACTTGTGCGGCCATTGAGATCTACTCGGACTCCCCCAGATGCGTAGTGCGATGCTGGAGCGACCGGAATCAAATCTTTGAGTGGATCGATGCCATGGGAAATACATGATGCATAAATAGTCGGGAAACGTTCTTTAAATCCTTCGAGGTGGCGCACATCGAGCCAGACATGGTGTGCCCCAGTTTTAT
Organism: Candidatus Planktophila sp.; assembly: GCA_040402355.1. Lineage (GTDB taxonomy): Bacteria > Actinomycetota > Actinomycetes > Nanopelagicales > Nanopelagicaceae > Planktophila. The sequence goes on from JBBAMT010000001.1 coordinate 246,701, forward strand.
TCATCACGCGCATAATTGAGATCGCAACGACATCACGTGGTGCAAGTTCAGCTAGTGGGTGAATATCTTGCATAAAACGTTTACCGCTATCGTCAAGCAGATAGGCACCCTCTCCTCGAACTGCTTCGCTAATCAGCGGTTGCTGTCCTTCGGAGTTATCGCCCAGCCATAAGACAGTTGGGTGAAATTGAATAAACTCGACATCGGCTACCTTGGCGCCGGCGCGAAGGGCAAGTGCTACTCCATCGCCGGTAGATACCGATGGATTTGTTGTCTGTGCAAATACTTGGCCAAGTCCGCCAGTTGCAAGAACGACAGCGCGTGCGAGCCCTCGTCCGACTCCATCACGGCTTCCTGCGCCAATGACGTGGAGGGTTACACCGCAGACCTCACCGATATCGTTCTTGAGAGCATCAAGAACAAGTGCATGTTCGACAACTTCGATTTCTGGATCGTTCTGTACTGCAGCAAGGAGTGCGCGCGAAACTTCTGCGCCCGTTGCATCTCCACCAGCATGCAGAATACGGTTGCGAAGGTGTCCACCTTCACGGGTAAGTGCAATCTCACCGGTTGCATCAATATCAAATTTCGCGCCACGTTCAATGAGTTGGCGCACCGCTTCAGGTCCTTCGGTGACAAGAACTCGCACCGCTTCGACATCGCAGAGGTCTGCACCCGCCACAAGGGTGTCTTTCTCATGCGCCTCAGGTGAATCGCCATCGCCAAGGGCTGCAGCGATGCCTCCTTGTGCCCACTTTGTCGAACCTTCATCAACGCGCGCTTTGGTAACAAGTAAGACCGATAGTCCATAGGTGCGGCATTGCAACGCAGTAGTCAGGCCAGCGATTCCTGAACCCACAACAATGACATCAGCAGATGCGGTCCAGCCTGGTGCTGGTGCTAGAAGTCTCATGCGCGAATTCCCATAGCCATATTGTCAATCAAACGGACTCCATTTATCCAGCCAGCGACGATTGCTCGCACCTGTGCAGTAGGCGGTTGAGCCTGTAAAAATGTTTTCTCATCAATAAAGTCTGCATAATCTACGGTGAGTGATTCTTCAGTAGCCAAAATCTCTCGTAACTGCGGTTCAGATTTCGCTTGGGCCAGAGCCCTGTAGATCACCTGTGCGGCAGCGCGGTCTTCAGGGGTAAGGCGTACATTGCGTGAAGAAAGCGCCAAACCATCGCTCTCACGAATTGTTGGAGCTGTAATGATTTCTACATCGCGGGCAATTGTCTTTATTAATTGCAGTTGTTGAAAATCTTTTTCGCCAAAGATGGCAGCAACTGGATTGACTAAATCAAAGAGGCGCCGCACAACTGTGACAACTCCATCAAAATGCCCGGGACGTGAAGCGCCTTCGTAGATGTCACCTAGTGGACCAGCAGAAAGTTTGGCGTACCCGTCAGGATAAATATCTTCCTGACGAGGTAACCATAGATGGGTAACTCCAGCAGCTGCCGCAATCTCGATATCTAATTCGGGTGTTCGTGGGTATTGCGCTAGATCTGCTTTACTCTCAAATTGCAGGGGATTAATAAAGATGCTTGCTACAACATTTTCACTGTACTTTTTACCTAGCAAGAATAACGAAGCATGGCCGGCATGGAGTGCGCCCATGGTTGGAACAAATGCGCAGCCTGAAGGGAGCTGGCGAGCATCTGTTACTACTTTCATGGCTCCAGTCCTTTCAGGTACCGGGCAGGCAGTGATATAACTCTAAGGCGTTAAGGCAATTGCTCCAAAAGCTCAGCGATTTTCCCGTGAGTGAGCAGTAGCGCATCTGGTTCAATCTCATGCCATGGTTCTAATACAAAGCGACGCTCATGTGCGCGCGGGTGTGGAAGTTGTAACTCATCTGCCGAACTGAGCAGCGAGCCATATTGAATGAGATCTAGGTCGATAGTGCGTGGTCCCCACCTCTCATTTCGCTCACGTCCGAGTGACTTCTCGATTCCGTGAAGGAGGGAGAGCAGATCAAGGGCCCGCAACCCACTCTCAACAAGACAGACCGCATTGAGGTAATCGGGTTGTTCGGGTCCACCTACTGGTTTTGTTGAGTAATAACTCGAGAGCGCAATGACATCCGTTGCTTCTCGCAACATGGCAACAGCTAAATCCATCTGCTCTTGTGGTTGACCAATATTGGCACCCAGTGCAATGACTGCCTTCATCGAGTAATAGTGACGGAGATATCGGTTGCTTGGGCTGAGATAGGGGCCTTTGGTTTGTGAACAGTCACAGCAATCTGTGAAATTTCAGGGTGTGTAGTTTTGATGCGGTCTGCAATACGCCCCGCAAGTTTTTCAATGAGTTGAACTCTCTCGCCAGTGATCTCTTCGACAACTACATCAGCAAGAGATCCGTAATCGATGGTGTCATTTAAATCATCACTCAGACTTGCGCGAGAGAAATCTAGATGAATTTCCAGGTCTACAAAGAAATCTTGACCGTTCTTGGCTTCATGGTCGAAGACCCCGTGATATCCAAAACCCCAGATTCCTTTGATGGTAATGAGGTCACTCATGGCCGTATCGCTTCCACATTTGCCTTCACACCATGAACTCTAACTCCCCAGATTCCTTTACCGATAAGGGATTGGGTTACCGCAACTGTGGCTTGCTCACGTTCATCTGGGCTATCGCCACCAAGAAAGCGTTTCCGTGAGTGGCCAACAAGGACTGGGTAGCCAAGTTCAATAAATTCATCGATTCGATTGAGGATCTCCCAATTATGTTCAGCATCTTTTGCAAATCCGATACCTGGATCCAAGATGATATTTTCGCGCTTAATTCCGGCAGCGAGTGCTCTATCGAGCTGAATACTGACCTCTTCGATGACATCCTTAACAACATCACCGTAGATAGCCTTCTCGTTCATATCTTTCGAGTGTCCCCGCCAATGCATAAGTGTGTATTTACATCCAAGAGCTGCCACCGTTGCGAACATCTCAGGATCGGCAGCCCCTCCACTCACATCGTTAACAATGCTGGCGCCTGCTTCGACTGCAAGTTTGGCAGTTGCAGCGCGCATAGTGTCGATGCTGATTGTGACATCGCGATTGGAGAGTGCTCGAATTACTGGAATGACTCGAGATTGCTCTTCTTCAGCAGAGACGCGCTCTGCTCCGGGGCGAGTAGATTCGCCGCCGATATCGATGATGTCGACACCATCTTCAATCATTGCAATTCCATGAGCAATAGCTAGCGACTCTTCAAAGTGAAGACCACCGTCGGCAAATGAGTCTGGTGTGACGTTGAGGATTCCCATCACCAACATAGCTTTTATCGATTCGTAATGAGGCTAATTGCTTCAGCGCGCGTTGTTGCATCGCGCAACACCCCGCGAACAGCCGATGTTGTTGTGCGAGCCTGAGATTTACGGACTCCGCGCATCGACATACATAAATGTTCGCAATCGATAATCACGATAACTCCCATCGGGTTGAGAATTTCGACTAGTGCATCGGCAATCTGAGTTGTCAGGCGTTCTTGGACCTGCGGGCGACGAGCAAAGAGATCTACAAGCCGTGCCACTTTTGAAAGGCCAGTGATTTTTCCGCTCGGGATATATCCAATGTGTGCGACGCCATGAAAAGGAGTGAGGTGATGTTCGCAATGGGAGAAGACTTCAATATCGCGAATAATGACAAGCTCTTCGTGGCCGATATCAAAGGTAGTTGTTAAGACATCTTCTGGCTTCTGCCATAGCCCTTCGAAGTTCTCTTTCATCGCGCGAGCTACTCGGGCCGGCGTTTCCTTGAGGCCTTCACGTTCTGGATCTTCGCCAAGGGCAAAGAGAAGCTCGCGTACTGCATTCTCTGCGCGCACTTGGTCGTAAGGGTGCGATGCACGTCCATCACTTGGCCCCATTGATACAGATGAAATATCAGTCACTTGGTGTTGCCTTCTTTACGCGGCGAGTTTTGCGAGGTGCATCTTCTGCCTTTGGTACCACTCGCTCTGGAATTTCAACAGGTGGTTGTGATGACGGAACGCGAGATGAGGATCCTGTCCATGCTGGTCGGCGTGGCCATGACTTCACCTTCGTGAAGATTGCTGCAATATCTTCCTTGTTGAGAGTTTCTCTCTCGAGTAACTGAAGAACCATCTCATCAAGGATGGTGCGGTTAGCTTCTAATATGTCGTAGGCCTCTTGGTGCGCCTTTTCAATGAGTTTACGGATTTCAGCATCAACGGTAGAGGCAACGTTCTCTGAGTAATCACGTTGGTGTCCATAATCGCGACCCATAAATGGTTCTGATGCATCGGTGCCCAGCTTGATTGCTCCGATTGCTTCAGTCATTCCATATTGGGTCACCATTGCGCGAGCAAGAGCAGTCGCCTTCTCAATGTCATTGGAGGCACCTGTTGAAGGATCGTGGAAAATAAGTTCTTCAGCTGCGCGACCACCGAGTGAATATGCCAACTGGTCGAGAAGTTGATTACGGGTAGTTGAGTACTTATCTTCATCGGGAAGAACCATGGTGTAACCAAGTGCGCGACCACGCGGCATGATGGTGATTTTGTGAACTGGGTCAGTATGCGGAAGTGCGTGTGCAACAAGAGCATGTCCTGCTTCGTGATAAGCAGTCACGCGACGCTCTTCTTCAGACATGAGACGTGATTTACGTTGTGGGCCCGCCATAACACGATCGATTGCTTCATCAATCTGTGAATTGGTAATCGTCTTCTCGCCCTCACGAGCAGTAAGGAGCGCTGCCTCGTTAAGAACGTTTGCCAGATCTGCACCGGTGAAACCAGGTGTGCGACGGGCGTAGTTAAGAAGTTCAACATCCTTTGAGAGCGGCTTGCCCTTTGCATGCACTGTGAGAATATCTTCGCGCCCCTTGAGGTCAGGCCGTTCGACCGGAATCTGGCGATCAAATCGACCCGGGCGCAAGAGAGCTGGATCGAGTACATCGGGACGGTTGGTCGCAGCAATCAAAATGACTTGCCCATTTGCTTCAAAGCCATCCATCTCAACGAGAAGTTGGTTAAGTGTTTGTTCGCGTTCGTCGTGACCGCCACCCATTCCAGCACCACGTTGACGACCGACTGCATCAATTTCATCTACGAAGACGATTGCTGGCGCATTTGCCTTTGCTTGTGTGAAGAGGTCGCGCACACGAGCTGCTCCAACTCCAACAAACATTTCCACGAAGTCAGAGCCTGAGATTGAATAGAAAGGAACTTTTGCTTCTCCTGCAACTGCGCGAGCAAGGAGGGTCTTTCCTGTTCCTGGGGGTCCGTAGAGAAGAACTCCCTTAGGAATCTTTGCACCTAAGAGTGCGTACTTTTCTGGATCTGCCAAGAAATCTTTTATCTCTTCGAGTTCTGCAATTGCTTCATCAGCCCCTGCAACATCCTCAAAAGTATTCTGAGGGACTTCGTTATCTTGCAACTTGGCGCGTGACTTTCCAAATGAGAAGACGCGGTTGCCACCTTGGGCGTTGCTCATCATTAAGAAGAATAAGAATCCAATAATGAGGATAGGTCCAAAGGTGAAGAAGAATGTGGTGAGGAATGATTGAGAAGGAACATCGACGTTCCATCCCTTTACAGGTGGATTCGCAGATAGGGCATCAACCAGAGTCGGTTCTTGGCGCGCTACATAAGATGCTTCAACCTTTGTAGAACCCTTAATGGTGTTTCCGCTACTGAGAATCAAACGAATCTTCTGCGACTTATCAACGAGCACCGCTGATTCGACTTGAGATTTGCTGATTGCATCAACTGCTTGTGATGTCTTGATCTCTGTATAGCGATTTGCGGCATTAGTTATTTGACCAAAGATGGTGACGCCAAAGATTGCTACAAGTATCCAGAAAAGTGGACCGCGAAAGAGCTTCTGCGAGCGGGTCTGCGGCGCTTTCTTGCTGGCATCTTTATTGGTCGACTTTGCCACATTTTTAGCAGGCGACTTCTTCAACTTGTTGAGAGGGTTCTTTAAAGGGTTCTGGGAAGACATAGATTTCCTTATGCGTACATGTGCTTAGCGAGCACACCGATAAATGAGAGGTTGCGGTACTTTTCATCGAAATCGAGGCCGTAGCCAACTACGAACTCCTTCGGAATATCAAAACCGACATACTTAACTTCAACTTCAACTTTGGCAGCTTCTGGTTTGCGAAGGATGGCAAGAATTTCAACTGATGCTGCGCCGCGCGAGAAAAGATTTGCTTTTAGCCATGAGAGCGTAAGACCTGTATCCACAATATCTTCAACGATAAGTACGTGACGGCCAGTGATATCGCGATCTAAATCTTTCAGGATGCGAACTACGCCACTTGATTTTGTTCCAGAACCATAAGAGGAGACTGCCATCCAATCCATCTCGATATGAATCTGCATTGCACGAGTGAGATCGGCCATCGCCATGATTGCACCTTTAAGAACGCCAACAAGAAGAACGTTCTTATCTTTGTAATCTGCATCTACGCGCGCTGCGAGCTCTGCAATCTTTGCTGCTAGTTGATCTTCTGTTGCAATTACCTTTTCAACATCGGTTCCGACTGCTGCTAAATCCACGTGGTCTGCTCCTCGGCGTTGTGGCCCCGCTGGTTATGGCTGGGCTAAGAGCGAAAGTCTGCCCGAAATTCGCTCAACCTTCACACCACCCGGAAGGCTCAGAACACCCTGCCCGCGCCACGAAGTGACCAGCGCCTCAACCCCAGCGAGGTGATCGGCGGTAATTGAGCCTGAAGGAGCCCCGGCAGCGTAGATAGCGGCCCGCAAGACCCGAGAGCGGATGGCTCTGGACAGGGTTGAGAGATGGTCACAATCAAGGCTTGTCAGGTCAGATTCTGAGATTTCAATCTGAGCAATTTCATCAAGGGCATCGGCATCATCGCGCAAGATTGAAGCACTTCTCGAAAGTGCAGCTGCGATTCCAGGTCCAAGTTTCTCTTCCATGATCGGTAGAACTTCGCGGCGCACTTTGACTCGCGAGAATTCAGTATTGCCATTGTGAGGATCGTTCCAGGATTCAATGCCTAACTCTTTGCAAGCAGCAACAGTTTCTTCGCGGTTGATGTGGAGTAGCGGTCGAATATAAATTCCATTTTCAACTGCCATGCCTGAGAGTGATCGAGTACCAGATCCACGCGCAAGACCAAGCAATACAGTTTCTGCTTGATCATCACGAGTATGTCCTAAGAAGACTTTTGTTGCCTTCTCTTGCGCAGCGCACGTAGTAAGAGCTTCATAGCGTGCATCACGAGCGCCAGCTTCGAGACCGGACTCAGTAGAGACCACAACTTTTTTACAAATGACTTTGCCATAACCCATCTCTCTTAACTGTTTCTCTACTTTCTCTGCTTGCAGACCAGATTCACTTTGCAATTGGTGATCAATAGTTACGGCAATCGGTGTAATCGCAAACTCTTTAGACTCTTTTACAATTGCTGCTGCAAGAGCGAGTGAATCTGCACCACCTGAAACTGCGACCAAGATGTTATCGCCTGCTTCCAGGCGCGCAAGAAATGGTTTTACAGCGTTGCGAATTGCAACGAGAGTATCGGTCATAGGTGAAGGTTAGACCCGGCCACCAAATGGCATAAGCCCCTTAACGCTATAAATACTTGAGTAGAGCAAACCTTTATCCTTGGAGTTGGCCTCCCACATCATTCCGCCGCCTGCATAAATGGTGATGTGGTGGATTGTAGAGATTGTGCCCTTGTATGAGTAGAAGAGAAGGTCGCCAGGTTGTAGCTCATTGAGTGAAACGTGCTTGGTATAACCTGAATAGAGCGCAGAGTTGAGGCGATCCCAATTGGGCCAGCCAAGTCCTGCTGATCGATACGCTGCAAAGACAAGTCCAGAGCAATCGAATGAGTTTGGACCTTGCGTTCCCCAAATATATGGTTTGCGAGCTTGCACCTGCTTCTTCGCAAATGCAACTGCAGCTGCACGTTGTACTTCATTGGTGCGAATTGTGGTGCGGCCCTTAAATCCAATATCTGGCCAGACCTTTGCCTGGTTGATTGTTGTTGAAGCGGTATTGGCTTGGCTCTCTTCCAGGAGCGCCAACTGGCGTTGCTGTTCCAGTGTCACTCGAACGTTACGAGCACTTGCGAGTTCCTTAATCAACTTATCCTGAACTGCGCGAAGTTTATCTACTTCCTTCTGCTGCAGCGCCTGGGCATCATCGGCAATCTTCTTCGTTGCTGCAACTTTCGCTGTAGCAACTGCTTGTACTGCCTTTGCTTCATCGGCCTTCTTCTTGGCAGCCTTTGCAACTATCTCTGCAGCTTTATATCTTTCTAAGGCAGTTGAGTTGCGCGCACCCAGAGTATTAAGAGTAGATAGCTGATCAACGAGATCTTGTGGTCCGTTGGAACTTAAGAGCGGTTGAATATCACTCATGCTGCCACCGAGGATGTATGCGTTAGCAGCAAGTTTTCCAATAGTGCGGTGTGCGGCTTCTACTGCAGCGGCAGTCTCGGCTGCATGTTTTGCAGCGGCAATCGCCTGCGCTGTCGCAATCTCCAGCTCTTTCTTTGCCTTGAGATAGATGGCTCTTGCCACATTCGCCCGAGCAGTGAGCTGCTTCAAAGTTAGGTTTGCTGCAGCTAATTTCTTAGCCGCCGCATCAGCTGCCACTTTCTTGGCAGCCTCTGTCTGTTTCGCTGCCTCAATTTCGGCAAGGGTGGGTTTTGGCTTTGCGATGGCAGGGGTAGCAGCAAGTGTGAGGCTGGCAATGATGGCAAGGCACATCAATGATTTACTGCGGCGCATTGTTTAAGAATAAATGAGTGCGAGATGTAAAGCGGCGGTATCGCCTCAGTGTCGCTAGTTAGCCACATCTCTTCGACTAAAGAGCACCGTTGCCACAATGGCACCGACCAATACATAGGAAGTTCCCAGAGTTAACGCATGCGAATATGAAATTTCTGAGCTACCACCTTGGGCGATCAAGGAGAGCTGGTTTCCCGGCATCCACTTCAGGAAGACAGGTTTGACTGCACCCAAGAGATTCTCAATAATCAAAATCCAGAGAACACCGATTGAGATTGCCGAGATAGGTGAACGCAGTAGTAAACCCAGAACCATCCCGATAATTCCAAAGTAGATCACTGAGATTGTCACATTTAGCAGCGTCTTGCCGATTTCCTGGAAGCCCGCCGAGGTGAACCAAAGATCAGTATTTACCTTTGCGCGGTCGGATAGGAAGTACGAAATTCCGACGCTGACTGCTGCTGATATCGCAATCATGACTAAGGCAAAGAGCTTCATGGCGATAAGTTTTCCAAAGAGAATTCGAACTCGGCCGGGCTGGCGAACTAAGAGGTTTCGCAAAGTGCCGTAGGTGTACTCCTGCGCTGTCTGTGCTGCGAAGACACAGAGAGCGATGATTCCCAATAGTCCACCCACAGATGCAAATGCATAGACCGATCCGTTAGCAAGCTGGAGAAATTCACGGCTTACTTGGCGACCGCGATCTGAGTTGCCCTGCGCAGAGTCGATCATCAAGTAGAGAAATGATGATGTCAGGCCAGTAAAGAATAGTGCTGCGCCAATAGTGCCAAGGAAGAGCGTTGGACGGCGCAGTTTGCGCCACTCTGCTCGAACAATGCGCATCATTTGAGATCTCCAGTCATCTCGAAGAATGTCTCTTCGAGGTTGGGCATCTGTGGTGAAAGTTGCGTTAACAGAATTCCAGCTTCAAAAGCTTTACGGTTGAGCACGCCTGCCCATTCTGCCGGACCTTCAATGTGGGCCACATCAGAACGAATAGTTGCCTTATGGCCATCGCCTTGAGCAATCTCGATAATCTTCTGGAGATCACTCTGTGAATCTGTCTTCACGAGAATAAATGGTTGTTGCATAAGGAAGAGATCTTGAATTGGTCCAGCAAAGACAACTTCACCTTTACGTAACATGACGATGTATTCGCTGATGAGTTCTAGTTCCGATAGCAAATGAGAGGAGACAAATACTGTCGTGCCTTCACTAGCCAATCTTTTTAGGAGGTCGCGCACTTCTTGAATACCTTCGGGATCGAGTCCATTTGTTGGTTCATCGAGTACCAGCACTTTAGGTTGCGGAAGAAGTGCCGCAGCGATTCCAAGACGCTGCTTCATTCCGAGTGAGTATGTCTTGTACTTTGATCCGCCACGACCTTCAAGTCCAACGGTCTTAATCAACTCTGCAACGCGTTCGATGGGAAATCCGCCGAGAGTTGCTAAAACTTTAAGATTTTCTTCACCCGATAGCGCTGGATAGAAGGCCGGACCTTCAATCATTGCACCTACTTGCGATAGATACTTTTCAGGGTGAGTGATTGATTCACCCAGTACTTCAGCGGTGCCACCCGTTGGAGAAATAAGACCTAATAACATCCGAATTGTTGTGGTCTTGCCAGCGCCGTTAGGTCCGACAAATCCGCAGATTGTGCCCATCGGAACTTCAAAATTAGCGTGTGATACGGCAAAACCACTCTCGTATTTCTTACTCAGATCTTTAGCTGCAATTGCCATGGTGGTCATGTGGGCAATATAGCCTTCAAACCTTAAGATTCTCTTATGAGTAAAGATGTATGGGGCTATCACGAGCATCCACAACGCCCTGAACCAGATTGGGATGTAAATCCTCAGACTGCTGCGGTACGCGAAGGTCTAGCACGCTCTGGTTTCGGTGAAACATCTGAAGCTCTCTACCTCAATAGCGGTTTTACTTACGCAAATTCTCAAGAGGCTGTCGATTCATTTACCGACGAGACCGATCACTTTCTCTACAGCAGATTCCATAATCCCACCGTTGCAATGTTTGAAAAGCGTCTTGCTGCCATTGAAGGTGCAGAACACTGCGTAGCCACCAGTTCAGGAATGTCTGCCATGTTCGCTTCCCTTGCCTGTCTCGTTGAGGCTGGGGACCACATCGTGGCATCGGCTGCGATGTTTAGCTCTTGCCATGTGGTCATCACAGAAATTTTGCCAAAATGGGGAGTGACGTACGAACTCGTTAAGGCTAATGACAAGGCCGCTTGGGAGAAAGCGCTGACAAAACCGACAAAGGCTGTCTTCATCGAAACCCCCAGTAACCCACTCTTAGAGATTGTTGATATTCGATTCGTTGCAGATTTGGCTCATAAGGTTGGAGCAATAGTCATCGTCGATAACGTGATGGCATCTCCCGTTTTACAGAAGCCTCTCGAACTCGGCGCAGATGTTGTCATGTACTCAGCTACAAAACATATTGATGGCCAAGGTCGCGTACTTGCTGGAACAATACTTGGTTCATTTGAATATATCTACGAAAAATTACTTCCCTTTACCCGCCACACTGGGCCAACACTCAGCGCCTTCAATGCCTGGGTCCTGGTGAAATCACTTGAGACTATGGAGCTGCGCGTGATGCGTATGACCGAAAACGCTCAGACCATCGCAGAATTTCTAGAGACTCAAAGTGAGATTAAGAGCGTTCGCTACCCAGGCTTGGCATCACACCCAGATCGCGCAGTGATTGAAAAGCAGATGAAGGCAGGCGGCACCACTATTGGTATCGAGTTTGCTGGAAAACAGAAGGATGCCTTTAAATTTATGGATGCTCTCCGAGTTATCGATATCTCCAACAACTTGGGTGATAGCAAATCTCTGATTACTCATCCGGCCTCAACGACTCACCGTCGCTTATCCCCTGATATCCAAGCCGAGATGGGCATTACGCCATCGGTAGTGCGCTTATCCGTCGGCCTCGAACATATCGATGATCTGATGAAGGATTTAACTCAAGCGCTTAATAGCTGAGCTGCAACAAGTAAGATAGATAGCAAACTTAAATAAGTAATAGACCAGTGAAAGATTCCTGCTGCAACTTTATTGTAATTATCTGAATTCTCTTTGAGTGCGAAGAGTTGGAAGGTAAAGACAGCACCTAGAAGTACCGTGACACAGAGAACCCAGACCGGAAGTTTCGCCAGCTGAATCAGGGCCGTTGATGAAATAACCATGGCTATTGTGTGGAACCACATCTGGCTAATGACTATTGATTGCGTCGCAACCGATGGAAGCATCGGAATTCCGGCTGCTGAGTAATCATCTTTATATTTAATTGCTAGCGCCCAGAAATGTGGTGGCGTCCAGAAGAAAATCACCATAAAGAATGCGACTGGAACCCACGTTAATGATCCGGTTACGGCAGCCCAACCAATGAGGACGGGCATACATCCGGCAGCTCCACCCCACACAATATTTTGAGCAGTATTCGGTTTAAGGATAATTGTGTAGATGACCACGTAATAGAAAATTGCAATTGCCGTAAGAAGTGTGGCAAGGGCAGTTGTGAAGATAATGAAGATGGTGAGTGAGAAAATTGTGATGAGCCAAGCAAAGACTGTGGCTTGGGTTTTGCTAATAACACCTGTCACTAATGGCCGCTTTGATGTCCGCGCCATCAACTTGTCAGATTCAGATTCGATCACCATATTAAAAGCATTCGAAGCACCAGCGGCGAGAGTTCCCCCAATCAGAGTGGCTGCTACAAGCTCGAAAGAGGGCAGCCCTTTCTGGGCTAGAACCATTGCTGGAAGTGTCGTAATGATGAGGAGCTCTACAACGCGTAGCTTCATGAGATCTACATAAGAGCGGAGGTTTGACACGCGCCTAGCCTACCCAGAACTGACAGGCATCCAGGAGCGCATTCTCAGATACCTTTAAGGATGCGCTTCTATCTTGCATTTAAAGAAAGGGGTCACCCATGACACCGAAGAAGCCCTATTGGATTGAACTCGCAGATAACGACAACGCATCAGTTGGCATCCGCAAGGTCAATAAGAAGCTACCTATCGCAACTCTGGTAACCGCTGGGGTGCTTATCCTTGGTGGTTCACTCTTTGCTAATACAAATAGCGAGCCTTCAGCGGTGGCACAGTCAACGACCACGTCTCCAACGACCACCTCTCCAACAACAATGGCTCCAACAACAGTTACAGCATCAACCAAGATTGTGAAGAGCTCTCCAACTCTCAGCACTCCACCAATTCCAACTGTTACCAACGCACCTGTGCGCGGCGACGAAAATGAGGATCGCGAAGACGATTAAGCGGTAGCAGCAACCTCTTCGATAACAACCTCGGCTGGTTGAGTTGGGAATACCGGCAAGAGCGGCGCTGCAATCTTTCCTAGGATTCGATCCACTGTTGCGCGGGCAAATTTTTCAGCTCGTGAATTTGTCTTTAATTTATCTGCAATGATGACAAAGACATACTCCCTATCTCCGGCTTCAACATAACCAGCTAAATTCGCTGTGCCATTGAGGGTTCCAGTTTTTGCTCTCACCAAACCGATTGCATGCGGCGCCGTATCCACAAAGCGATTACGCAACGTGCCGCTTAATCCGCCAACAGGAAGCCCGCCAATGAGTGGCGCAAAACGCGCATCGCTTCGAATCTTTAAAAGTAATTGGCCTACTTGAGTAGCAGTTACGCGATTCTCTCTAGAAAGTCCGCTGGCATCTTTTATTACAAGCCCTTTGCTACTGACACCCAGTCCAGTGAGTACTTCATTCAATGTCTGAGCCACTCCCTCATCATTGAGTTGGAATCCAGCGGCTTGTGAGGCAAGACGAGCAATTCGCTCTGTAAGTAAGTTATCGCTCCATGTGAGCGCAAAGGCCAACATCTCTTGTAGTTCTGGAGATTCTGAGGAAAGTATCTGCTCACCCGATAGGTACTGAGCTTCGGCGCTGGTTACACGCTTCATCGACGCTTTCACGCCGCGCTTGGCAAAGAATGCCTTGATATTTGCAACATCTTGCGAGTACAAATCCGAGTAGTAAATTGTTGAGTTTCGAATAGATCCTGGATTGGCTTCCTTCAATGCAGATAGTGAGTTGTACTCAATCCGAGGGATTGATGTTCGTTTCATCTTCTTCGCTACCGAATCGCTCAAGCTCATCCACGGATCAAGGGATCCTTCAATCACCAAACTTCGCTCTTCTCTCCCCACCCACGCCGATGTTGTGAAACGTTGAGTAGGTTGCAAGTAGATAAGCGCCGCTGTTGCCGAATAAATCTTGAGCACCGAAGCGGGCTTCCGTAACGAGGTCGCGTTCTTCTCATAGACGACTGCACCGGTCAGTGGGTCCAAAACCACCACCGATGGATTAGAGAGTGCGGACCCTGCAGTAAATCTTTCAAAAGTTGCTGCTACGTTCAGTGGATCGAGTGCACTTGCCGACATTGGTGCCACATTCGGGATGGCGAAAATAAGGCATATCAAAATCCCGAATTTTTTCATTCTGATATTTACCAGGCGTAAGCAATAACGATATTGAGAATCGTTAGCCCAAGCATCGTTGCCCAGATTGAATTCTTGAGAACTGGCTTCTTAATATTCTGATAGCCAAGTGTGAGAATGACGGCAATTACGAGACCTTTAACGCCGAACTTAGCGTGGTTGGCGGGTTCATCATGTGCTTGATCCCAGAGTCCCACCATTACTATCGCTGCTATCAACGCGGTGAGAGAGGCGTGAACAATGCCAGCGCTCAACTTCTTTGGGTTTTTATTTGTCTGTAAAAGCAAAAGTGTGAGAATCGCAGCCACACAGAGCAGGTGGATGCCAAAAGCGATGTGATAGACAATCTCCATGGTAACTCCTAAAAATCTTTTGGTAATGCTAGCTACTTAAGTTTAGAGTGCATCTATGGAAATCAATACCCCTGCAGTCATTGGTCCGGGTGAATTTTTTCCTGTTATAGGTGTAGGCCCGCACGAGCTGCCTTGGCCGACTGGCGAACAATTTGATTCTGAACTTCTTGAGAACGGTGATCGCAGAAATGTTCTGGATCATTATCGCTATTGGACCGTTGAAGCAATTGTTGCCGATCTCAATACCAAGCGCCACAAATTGCAGATTGCTATAGAAAATTGGCAACATGATTTAAATATCGGGTCGATTGTGCGCACTGCAAATGCCTTTAATGTTTCATTTGTTCATATAGTCGGTAAGCGCGATTGGAATAAGCGCGGTGCCATGGTGACCGATCGTTACCTCACAGTTTTGCATCATCCAACCATCGCTGAATTTGCCCAGTGGTGCGCAGAGAATGAAACGCCGATTATTGGAATCGATAACGTTCCTGGATCAAAACATCTAGAGGGGGCAGAGCTGCCTGAGAAATGTGTGCTGCTCTTTGGGCAAGAGGGCGCCGGTATGTCTGATGAAGGAATTGAAATCTGTGAAGTTCTCTATGCAATTGAGCAATATGGTTCAACGCGTTCGATGAACGCCTCTGCAGCAGGAGCTATCGCGATGTATCACTGGGCTTTGCAGCACTTGCCTCGAACAAAGTAAATGTCAGGATTGCTGCCACCACCAAGGGCATAAGGAACCACGATTGCGAACCAAGCTGGTGAGTTGCAAATAGCCCCAGAATGACTGTTGCCGCCACTCGCCAATCATCGCCAATGATGAGGTCATACCAGAAGAAGAGAAAGCCACCGATTATTCGCACCAAGATTGGTGCGCTACTCGAAGGCGCCTGCAATGAAGAAATCGCTAACCCACGAACTATGTAGTTCCTTGCTTTACGTACCTGCAGTAATTTCACAAGTAAAAGACAGACACTTGTAACGACAGCGATGATTGGAAGTAGCGAGAGATCTGCATGTGGCCACTCGGCTCCGGCACCTTCTGCACCCCAGTAAATTCCAAAAGATGTACATAGTATTCCAACGATAAACTTCATTGTATTTTCTGGAACCCGAGAAAGTGGCTTATGAATTGCAAACCCAGCCACGGTCACAATCAACACTGCGATGACCGCGGCCCAGATTGCGAGTGAATAAGCATGTGGATTAGAACCTTTCTGAATAACACCGAAAGTGACAACAATAAAGACAACTTCTAACCCTTCAAGGAGTACGCCTTTGAAAGAGAGGGTGAATGCATACCAATCTGAGACAACAAAATGTGATGTGCGAGGGGCGCGTGAAGCAGCCTCGACTTCTTCCTTGAAAATTTCTTTCTCGTCATGAAGTGCTTTAAATCCGCCTGCTCTGAGAATCGCCTTACGGAGCCATTGCATACCAAAGACCAAGAGCAATCCTCCAACTGCTAAGCGCAAGGTGCTCTTCGGAAGGTTCTCAATACTCGGGCCGAGCAGAGAGATAAGGCCAGTTAAACCTATTAAGGCGGAAGCGACGCCCTGGAATGAAGATTTCCAATTACGTGAAGTTCCTGCTGCTAAAACAATCGTGACAGCTTCAACGGCCTCAACCGCACACGCGAGAAAGACGGAGATAAAGAGGGCGAAATCAGCCCCACTCAGTGAGTTAAACATCTAGTCGTTAAGAGTGGGTACTTCGGATTCTGGCTCTTCTGCAAGGGCCTCACGGACAGATGCCAAGCGGCGCTCTACTTCATCGGCTTCATCCATACGGCCGAGTGAGCGCATGACAGCAACCATGCGAGTTTCAATATCAAGAATGAATTCAAAATCCTTTGGTTCATCTTCTGCAACGATTTGTAGGACACCGTCGAGAGTAGATAAGCCATCTTCTAGCTTCCCAAGAAGTACTTCAGCTTTGCCATATTCAAAGAGAGCAAACGTTTCACGGCGATGATCGTGTGCGGTTTCAAAGACATCGATTGATTTGCGTGCGGCATCCAGGGCTTTCTCGCCATCGCCGAGTTCGACGTAGCACGATGCAATTTTCTGATCACAGCGCGCGACGTGAATAACTTCTTTCTCTAACTTAAACATCTTGCGCGCTTCTTGGAAACAGATAACTGCCTCTGCATAATTTTTCAGTTCGCGCTGTGCACACCCAATGAGGTGCATATCGTTTGCGGCGCCGATAGTGTTTCCATCTACTAAATGCTCTTGAGAACACTCATACATCGTCTCGATTACCTTCTCGTAATTCTTGGAGGAGTACCACCACTCACCTAGCGTGCAGGCAAGTTCAAGAGCAATGGGAGATTTATTCTCACGCAAGATTGCAACCGCTTGACTCATGGCAGTTGCCGCTTCATCCATGCGCTTGAGTTGATTGAGGTTGTAGCCGATTGCAGAATACGCTTGTGCTAAACCTTCACTCGGCGCCGATGCCCCAAGTTCAGAGAAAATATCGCGCGCAGTTTCAGCTAGCGCGAGCGCCTCGTCATATTGTCCGCGCGCGAAGATGCGAGCAGATAGTTCGTAATAAGTATTAGCGCGATCTTCACCATGGACCTCAGGGATTCGATCCCAAAGCATCTCCTCAGTTACTAGCTCGTCCTGGCCTTCATCTTCGCCCATCTAAAGACCTCCCGAAACGCTGGCAGATTCCTGCACTCTAGACCTAACGCCGCCTGCCCCGCGGTTATTTCAACTGGCTTCTCCCTGAATTCTCGGTGAAGCCAGCGTTCCTGCGAATGATTCGCATCAACAAGAACTAGCCAGACACACCTGGGGGTGCCAAATCACTTTCCCTGTGTGAATCCAGTCCGGCTGTGCGCCGTAGACCATGGCGACCACTGACCGCTAGTACCAAGATAAACATCAACGCACCAACCAAAACAATCATGGTCCCAGAAGGAACACCGGCGAAGTAGCTGGCGTACATACCGATAAATCCGCAGAGCGTGCCGATTAAAGTGCTCAAGGCCAACATTTTTCCAAATGAGTTGGTCAGCATTCGTGCAATCACAGCAGGAATGACCAGCAGGGCGGCCACTAGCGTTACGCCGATTACCGTTAAGGTTGCCAAGATTGCTAAAGACAACACGACCATGAGGGCCGCTTCAATCCGACCAACGCTCACTCCCGAGGTCGCCGCAACCTCTGGATCGAATGAGCTAAAGAGCAGCGCCCGATAGCGCAGCAGAACAAAGATTGCAGTCAAGATTGTTACAGCGACAAGACCCACAATTTGTCCCACACTAATCCCGAGAATGCTGCCAAAAAGTGCGTTTTCAAATGATGGTCCGCTCGTCCCAAACTTAGCAAAGAGCGCTACTCCAAAGGCGAATGAGGCAATCGTAATCACGCCAATCGCTGCGTCAGCACCTACTCGACTGCGCTTAGTTACGGTGGTGATTGCGAGTGCAGATGCAACACCCCACAGACCGGCACCGATCGCATAAAACTGTGCTGCAAAGAGTTGCATTGCTGCAAATCCACCAAAGATTGAGTGAGACAGACCATGGCCGATGTAACTCATGCCTCGCAACACGATAAAAACTCCGATGAAGCCAAGGAGTGCACCAGACAAAGTAGCTACTAATAACCCTTTTTGAAAAAAGGTGTAGCTGAGCGGATTAAGAAGAGTGTCCATGTCAGATCGCTCTCTCTAAAGGTGGCAAAGATTGCGCCACGTCAACGACAAGACGCACCCCTAGATGTTCGAGAACTTCCACAGGTGCTCCAAAGGTCCGTTCCAACACCGCTGGAGTCATTACATCGCTGGGAGCACCCTCACCAACGATTCGATGATTCACACATACGAGGTGAGGAAGATGTGTGGCTATCCCGTTGAGATCGTGGGTCGTAAGGACGATTGCCATACCTTCTTCGTGAAGGTCTGCCAGGAGATGCAAAATATCGTGGCGCGTTGAAATATCAACACCGCTCGTAGGTTCGTCTAAAAGAAGGAGTTGGGGTTGGCGTAGAAGTGCGCGCGCTAAAAACATTCGCTGCTGCTGACCACCAGAGAGTTCACGAATATGTCGCTGCGCGAGATCGCCAATTCCCAAGCGTTCAAGAACCGCGGAAACACTCGATTTCTCTGCCGCACTCGCCCACGGCCGAAGCCGGCTAGCTTTTCGTGACATAAGAACGCACTCAAATACGGTAATTGGAAAGTTCCAGTTCACTGTCTCCAGTTGAGGAACGTAGGCAACCCTCAGGTCGGGAGCGCGCCAAACGCTACCCGCCATCGGAGGCAACGTTTGAAGAAGCAGTCGCAGCAATGTCGTTTTTCCCGCTCCCGAAGGACCAACAATTCCAGTGAACTGGTCTTCGTGCACGTGAAAAGAAACGCTTTCGAGAACCGGATGGTGGTCATAACCAGCATCGACGCCATTGAGGCTTATTAGTTCTCGCCCAACCCCAGTTCCAGTCAATTTCTTACTCCCATCATTGAGGAAATTTGGCACTGTTTGTGGCCACCGGAGCGATGGTGAGCGCATCGATCTGCGATGGTTTCCCGCCGAGCCCTGAAATCATTGTGCGATAGTTGTATCTCATCAAACCAAACCAAGAGTGTTCGGTATCTCCCGGTTTGCCAGGAAGGTCATCATCGCGCAATGAACTCTCATAGCGCGCACCGGTTGCACGACCAATCTCTTTCAGGACAGCTGATGGAAAGACCTCAGAGCCAAAAATCGTTGTCACATTTTCACGCTTGATCTGTTCGATGAGTCGAACCACTTCAGCTGGAGCGGGGTCACCAAAGTCTCCGGGTTGAAGAGCACCAATCACCGTCCAACCATATCTTTTTGCAAAGTAGGCGTAGGCATCGTGGTAGGTCAAAATCTTTAAATTACCAGCAGGGACACTCAGCTGGTCTTTTTCAACTGCTGAACCAAGTTCAGAGGCTTCTTTTTCGAAGATGACAAAATTCTTGGCGTAGTAATCAGCGTTCTTTGGATCAATCTTGCTGAGTTTGTCCTTGATAACCCCTGCATATTTGATCGCATAACCAGGGTCAGTCCACAGATGGGGATTAGGTTTACCGCCCGATTTCGGAAATGAAAAGTCATAAATGTAATCAGCCTCTGGCAAAACAAGAGTCCCTATCTCAACGATTTGAGTCTTCTCTTTCTTATTTAATCGCGCCATTTCAAGCGTTGGGTCCTCAAGCTTGAGGCCGTTAACCAGGATGAGATCCGCATTGCTGAGTAACTTCGCAATTTGAGGAGAAGGCTCAAAGGTATGGCTATTTACGCCTTCAGGGACGATGCCTTCGATTCTGGCGCGATCCCCCGCGATAGAGGCTGCGATAGAGGTAATAGGCGAAACTGTTGTTGCAATGAGTGGGCGCTTATCTGTCTGGCTAGCAGAATTTGAATCCGACCCGCACGCGGTCAGGGCTAGCGCGAGGGCTAGCGCGAGGGTGCCCACCTTCATCCTCTTCATGGGCCAAGTTTACCATTTAACTCCCTTTCTGCAACTCATTCGCATTTGCAGATATTTTGCATTAACTGGTAGATTGAGCTCCTATTAAAGATGGTTAGAAGATCGATTAATTTTGATTCGCCCCTGAGCAATCGCTGCACCCAATAAGACAATCGCTGCACCCACTGGTTCATGCCAGGTGACTTTCTCATTTAAGAAAATTACTCCCACAATGACTGCGACCAGGGGAGTTAAATAAGTGACGCTACTTGCGATGGCACTGCCGGCAAGCTCCATGACTCGAAAGTTCCAGAGATAGGCAATACCGCTACCAAAAATTCCGAGGGCGAGCATTGCAAGGATCGGTCCGATTCGATACTCATCTTTGGCAATTCCATCGAAGAGATAGAACGGCAACAAGGTGACAGCAGCTAACGTTAACTGCATTGCAACAATGGATTCTGGTTGTAACTTGTAAGGCATCACATATCTGCGGGTATAGGGAAACGAAATTCCATAACAAGAAACTGCGGCAAGTAATACCAGAATCGCCCAGAGTGGATTTTTACCTAAGCCGTTCCAGGCTCCGAGAACTGTAAGAACACCAAGGAAGCCAAGTCCCAGTCCAAGTATCTGGAAAGCTTTCGGCTTCTCTTCTCGATTAACGACCAAGATGGCAATCAAAGTCATGAGCGGCGTTACAGCATTAATAATGCCTGCAAGTATCGAGGTAACTTCGGTTTCGGCAAGTGCGAAGAAAATTCCAGGAATAACATTGAGTAATAGCGCTATAACCCATAAATGAAATCTGACGGCGCGGTCTTTAGGTAATTGATAGCCCCGCACTCTGGCAATAAGCAAGAGCGTTGCAGCACCAAGGGCGCACCGACCAAAGGCAACGCCAAATGGTGTGAGAAATTCAAGGCCCAGCTTGATAAAGATAAAGGAGCAACCCCAGACAACCCCGAGGGCTAGGTAAATTCCAACCCACGAACTCTTCTTGGTCATTAGGTAAGGATATTGCTCCGTAGTTGATCAACTACTTTCTGGACCCAGAGAGTTGTTTCCAAAGGAAGCACCCAGCTCTCTTCTCCTCGAATTTTTCGCCCAAAGTTTTCAATCATCACTTGATATGGGTCAACTGCTTCAAACTCTTCAATATGATCGCCCATCTGCAGAGAACTCGGAGATTTCCACGATGTGAATGCTTGGCTACCGAGAAGCTCGATTGAGCCCGCTTCTCCATGCACGGTAAGGCTTTGATTCTCATCCATTTCAAATGAGACCAATACATGTGCAGTCGTTGACCCACTAATGCGCATACTCCACTCAGTTGTGAGATCGATTCCTGAAGACCCAACCTTTGCATCGCACTTTTCAATCACAACCTCTGGTGCATTACCCAAGACCACTGCGATCGCATGGAGTGGATAGATACCAATATCAAAGAGGGCGCCGCCGCCCATCTCTGGTGAATTTCGATAGTTGCCTTCGATTGATGCCGGAAAAGTGAAGGATGCATCGATTGATGTGACTTCACCAATTTTCTTGACCTGTACATAATCAACGAGTTGCACCATGCGCGGATGCCATCTCGACCAGACTGCTTCGACCAATAACCGATCTGATTCACGTGCGGCTTTCACCATGGATTCAGCTTCAGTTAAGTTCATGGCAAAAGGCTTTTCACATAAGACATGCTTGCCGGCCTTGAGTGCCTTGATTGTCCACTCGCAATGCAAATGATTGGGAAGTGAGATGTATACGGCATCTACGAGTGGATCGTAGATCAAATCTTCATAGCTTTGGTAGACAGAAATTGGGTTAAGCGCTCGTGCCCGTTCTACATCTCGGCTGGCAACTGCCTGAACAACGGCTTCGCTAGAAGCATGCATAGCTGGAGCAATTGTTTTCGTTGCAATCCATCCTGCACCGATAAGCCCCCAGCGAGTACTTTTCACCGAAGTAGAGACGGTTTCATGGGACGACCGTTGGAGAGTGCGGATTCTTCTGCTGCCTGCATAATTGCAACGACATCACGAGATTGATGTGTAGTTACGCTCATCGGAGTTCCATCGTTGAGATATGCCACAACTGATTGATGGAATGAGTACGGAATCACTTCATCGTGCTCTACAACTTCTGCGGCTCCATCAGCGCGATAGATAGTAATGATCGCTGGCAGGTCTGCTGGCACGGTTCCTGCTGCCGGATCCCAATTACCAACAATTGCTCCCGTTGTTCCTAGAACATAGAACTTTGGTTTGCGAGCTGCAGCAAGATCTGAATTAGTAAATGTCGCTCGAACTCCATTGTTAAAAGTAATCGTTACATCAGCATGGTCAGCATTAGTGATGTGGTTCCACATTCGCTTCTGATTGATCCCACTGACGGTATCAATCTCACCTGGCAGTACCGCCATGATCTGATCGATAAAGTGGCTACCCCAGTCGAAGATTGCTCCACCCGATACGTCGACCATTGAGTGCCAGTATGAGCAAGGCTTTGAGTAACCACCAACGAAGCTCTCGTAGGAGAAGACTTCACCGATTGCACCCTCATCAATTAGCTTCTTCATGGTGACGAAATCTGCGTCGAAACGACGATTCTGATACACGACGAGCAGTAAGTTCTTTGAAGCAGCAAGTGCGATGAGTTCGTCGCACTCTTCGACAGTGAGGGCCATTGGCTTCTCAAGAATGACATGCAGTCCACGATTGAGAGACTCTTTCGCCCACGAGTAATGGCTATTAGGTGGGGTTGAGATAACGACGAGATCGATGAGCCCAGAATCCAACATCTGCGTTGAATCGGTAAAGGTGGTGATATCTGGCGCTAACTCTTTCGCAGCCGCTAAACGTTCTGGGTTGGTATCAGATGCTGCAGTGAGTCGAAGACCTTCTGTCGCACCAACGGCCGAGTTATGTTGATCGCCGATTGCGCCATATGCAAGTAGTCCAACTCGAATCTCGCGCACGTTCTCGGTCATCTACATCCTCATCATCTAATTGGTATTACAAGGTAACGCGTTTTTATCAGAGTTCTTATAGTGGGCCCAGACAGGCTCGAACTGTCGACCCACGGATTAAAAGTCCGTTGCTCTACCGGCTGAGCTATAGGCCCCACATACAACTAGCGCTCGATAAGCGCTAGAGAGCGAACTTTATCACCTCACCGCCCGCGGCTGGCACGCAGCAAACGGTCGCGAATTGCAACGGCAATGTCACCACCTTCGGGTTGCCAGACAACTACTCGCACCAA
Organism: Candidatus Planktophila sp.; assembly: GCA_040402355.1. Lineage (GTDB taxonomy): Bacteria > Actinomycetota > Actinomycetes > Nanopelagicales > Nanopelagicaceae > Planktophila. Next base: position 270,010 of record JBBAMT010000001.1, read on the forward strand.
TGACTGTGAATCAGCATGGCGCAGAGCTGTATACATCGCGCGCGCAAACTCATCATTTGTCTTAGGAGATGCAAGACGGATAACTCCTTCTGGCGTTTCGATTGTAGAGAGCGCAATAAATCCATCACCTACGACTGGTTTGACATCGAGTAATACTTGGGCAGATGGTGCGTAATGGTTATCAAGGGAGCCACTCACACGCACATCTGTTGCATCATAAGAAAGCTGCAGCTTCGTTACTTCTTCAATCATCTCTTCGGTAATCGCCCCCGGACGCAAGATCTTTGGCCTCTCCGTTGTGCAATCAATAATGGTGGATTCAACTCCCACCACAGAAGCTCCTCCGTCGAGGATTGAATCTTCAGAGGCTAAGGAATCTGCGAGTTCATCGCTGACTGCCTGTGCTGTTGTGGGCGAGACATGGCCAAAGCGATTGGCGCTAGGCGCAGCTAAACCTTTGCCACCAAGATTCTTGAACTCATCGATAAGTGCGAGTGCAACAACGTGGTTCGGAACGCGAAGCCCCACTGTTTCTTGTCCCCCAGTGATGAAATCTTTGGCGAGAGCAGATCGCTTAAGAATGAGAGTCATAGGACCTGGCCAAAATGCGCGCGCTAAGGCAATTGCATATGCAGGAATATCTTCAGACCAATCAGCAATATCTTGCATATCTCCAATATGAACGATCAACGGGTGGTCAGCTGGGCGACCCTTTACTTCGTAGATACGAGCGACAGCCTCAGAGTTGGTGGCATCTGCGCCCAGTCCATAGACAGTCTCGGTTGGAAAGGCAACGAGGTGACCTGACTTCAAAGAGTGAGCCGCGCGCGCCATCGCATCTGCAGTGCAGTTGGATACGAATTGCCCGCTGGTCATAAGTTCAATTATCCAGCCTTTTTGCGAGAAGATAACCACATGGCCGAGCGCATCAAAGTTATGCAGATTATCGCCCGCATGAATGTGGGTGGACCGGCCGTCATTGTTGCCGAGCTGATGAGAGGTCTTGATTCCTCGCAATTTGAGCAAGTTTTAATCACTGGCTATTGCGATGAAACAGAAGCAGATTACCTTGATGAAGTTGCCACAGATATCAAGGCTTCTCGTATCGCAGGGCTTGGTCGCTCAGTTTCACCATTTGCAGATCTCAAAGCATTCTTGGGATTAGTGAGCACAATCAAGAAATTTAACCCTGATGTAATTCACACTCACACCGCAAAGGCTGGAGTACTTGGTCGCCTAGCATCGATTTTTGCTGGTCGTGGTGCAGTGCGAATTCATACATTCCATGGCCACCTCTTGCATGGATATTTTTCTAGCTGGAAGACAAAACTTGTCGTAACCATTGAAAAATTCTTTGCTAAGCGCACGCATCACCTGATTGCAATCGGTACCGAGGTAGAACGCGAACTTATAGCTGCAGGAATCGGCAGGAGGAGCCAGTACAGCATCTTCTTTCCAGGGCTACCTGAACCGCACACAGCTTCAAAGGCTGAGCTCCGCAAGGAAATTGAATTAGATCCTGCGTTGATTTACTGCACCTTTGTGGGCCGACTGACGCAGATTAAGCGTCCAGATCGCCTCCTTGATGTGGCAGCGGCGATGGTGCAGAGAGAAGTTCCCATTCACTTCCTCATTGCAGGTGAAGGAGAACTCTATGAGAGTTCTAAAGTGCGAGCAGTAGCTGAGAATCTTCCGGTTACTTTCTTAGGTTGGCGCAAAGATATTGATAACCTCTTTACAGCAAGTGATATTGCAATTTTGACGAGCGACAATGAAGGTATTCCACTCACTTTAATTCAAGCAGCTCAAGCGGGGCTACCTATTGTGGCTCCTGCTGTCGGTTCAATTTCAGATATCGTCGAAAACGATAAGACCGGCTTTCTTACATCTGCTCAACCAGGTGCTATTGCTAGCGCCTTAAGCGCACTTGCAACAGATGTAGATCTGCGAAATCGACTCGGCTCTGCTGGAAAGGTAAGGGCCCACGAATATTTCTCACTCGAGCGAATGCTCCGAGATCACACAGGGATCTATAAGCACAGCCACAGCAAATAAGGGATAATAGGTTTATGACAACCCGTAAACGTATATCTGTAATTGCCCTACTGATGGCTGCTGTAACAGGCGTAGTGGCTCCTTCTGCCAATGCAGCAGCGACTCGATACATCACAGTCTCATCCCAAGGCACCATCCAAGTTGTCCCCGATGCCGTTCGAATCAGCGCGACTGCAACCACCTTGGCTACAACTAGTAAGGAAGCTCTGGCGACAAATGCCAAGACTTCGACAGCAGTTCGTGCAGCGCTCAAGGCAGGAAAAATCGAAACAAAAGATATTGCAACGCAGAGCGTGACTGTCTATCCAGAATATAAGTACACAACCGATGGTGGAGCGATTCTCTCCGGATATCGCGCTTCCCAATCATTCTCAATCATCGTTCGTGCCGCCGATACTGCCGGATCACTCGTTGACTCATTAGTGTCTGCTGGTGGAGATAATCTGCAGATTAATGGTGCGGCTCCCTTTGTACTTGATTCAACAAAGTCACTCGAATCAGCGCGCGCTGCAGCGGTAAAGAGCGCGAAATCTAAGGCAACTTCCTACGCGAAGTTGATGGGTGTAAAGCTTGGCAAGGTAAATTTCCTTGTTGAGAATTCATCTCCATCAAATTACACACCTGTGATGACAGTTTCTAAAGCAGAATCTGATGCGACAGTAATTGATCTCGGTCAGCAAGATGTAACCATCTCTGTCACAGTGCAGTGGGCTCTGCTCTAAAGCACCCCAATTTCATCCCTATATCTAGGGGCTTTTTGCCGAGTTTGGTCGTGCCCGCTTAAGAAGGTACGATTTGTGAGCCTCAAACGTCCCCATCGTCTAGGGGCCTAGGACATCGCCCTTTCACGGCGGTAACACGGGTTCGAATCCCGTTGGGGGCACACGAGGCAAGTAGTAAGAAGTGCGGCTTTGATTTATCAAGGCCCGGTAGCGCAGTTGGTTAGCGCGCCGCCCTGTCACGGCGGAGGTCGCGGGTTCAAGTCCCGTCCGGGTCGCGGAGTTCAATAGCGAAAGCTATCTGAACCTCTAAAGAGGAAGAGAGTGTCCACACGCTCTCTTCTTTTTTACTAAGGCAAGACCACAATTACATAATGGCTCGGTAGCTCAGTTGGTACGAGCGCGCGACTGAAAATCGTGAGGTCGACAGTTCGATCCTGTCCCGAGCCACAACTTTTTTACGCTGATGAATATATTCAGCACCTACTGCAGAGGTTGATTAACCTGCAGATCCTGAACCAGATGGTCCGGCTTTGCGCTGCACTTGTGGTGCTCCGCCGCTGCGTTGTCCGCCACGAATCTTTGATCCACCTTCAGAATGTGTCTGCGTGCCTGGTGCGCCCTTCTTATTCTTCTTTGCTTCAAGGGCAGCGAGCATTCTTGCTTTTACATCATCATTCTTATCGACCATGGTGTGAGTCTACCCCTCAGATGGAATTCGTAAGAAGAATACGAGCATTACCACCCAAGCGGCAGCACCAATGAGAATGAGCTGAAGACCGTAACTATCTGGCCAGGTATAGATAGAAACTGCAAGCAAGCCATAGGTCGCAGCTAACCCCCACAAGATAAAGGCGGTTGTGCGACGGTTGAGCCCTCTGCGCATCAAACGGTGCGATAAGTGATCACGACCTCCTTGGAATGGAGAGATACCGCGATAGAGACGAGAAGTAACAGCGACGGTTGTGTCGAGAATCGGTGTTGCCATCAAAAAGAGTGGAATGGCGAGAGATTTATAAGAAGGAACAACTCCAGGGCTAAGGCGAATAGTTAATACAGAGATGATGATGCCGAGAAAGAGCGAACCAGCATCGCCCATATAGATCTTTGCTGGGTGGCGGTTCCAGATGAGAAAGCCTGCTGTAGCACCTGCTGTCACTATGGCGAGGGCGCTGACCAGTATCTGCTGGCGGTCATAGGCGATAAGGAAGAGGAAGAAGGTGATTACCGCAACGGTGCCGGCTGCTCCGCCATCGTGGTTATCAAAGAAGTTAATCGAGTTACAGACGCCCACTATCCACAGGACCGTTACTAAGTAATTGATAATGTGGTTATTGAAGGCAAATCCCATGGTGTTGGTGACGGTCAAAATTACTGCGACCAGAATTCCGGTAAAGGTCTGTGCCACAAGGCGGGGCCAGGGTTCCAGGCCTTTCAAGTCATCCCATAGACCCATGGCAGAAATTGCCATCGCCGGCACCAAAACAAAGCTGGCTAATTCAAATGTCGTAAATGAGAAATCAACAGCAAGGAGTGAGCCGTAAGAAGCTGCCACGATTCCCAGTGCGATGGCAACGCCACCTAAATAAGGAACTGGTTCCTTCTGAGCTTTGCGTGCCAGGTTCGGTGCATCTACTGCCCCCACGCGGAGTGCGATATTTCGAATCGGCGGAGTAATCAAGCCAACAAAAATCAGGGTAAGAAATCCCAGTAAGAAAAATTGCTCAATGGAATAGGTCATCAGTATTTACTCATCTAACTTAAAAAGTAATTAATTCTGGGCCTTGAAATAATTCTGACGGAGTTCATCGACCTCTGATTTGCGGTAACGACGATGTCCACCCAATGTACGAATCGAGGTAAGTTTTCCGGCCTTTGCCCAACGCGTAACAGTCTTAGGATCTACGCCAAATAAATCGGCGACTTCGCGGGGAGTAAGCAATACCTCCGCATCAGGCAGACGATTCATAAGCTTCTCCCACTTAATTCACTCATCAGAGGCTGGACTGAAATGTCCGTTTTGCTCCGTAATGGTGGGAAGTATTCCGCACCGCTTCCTCTCTGGCAATACCCTGAGAAGTGAATTCTTGAGCGTTAAATTGCTGATTCGAAGGCTTGCACGGTGCGCCAGCGGCTAACAAGGCGTTCATAACCGACACCAGCGATTGAACCATCAGCTGCCGATAGTCCAGCCAAACTATTGGCTACATCTTCAATCGATGAGTCTTCACTAATTCCATCGAGGCCTTGTTTGCGCAGAGCTAAGTCGAGATAAGCAGCAAGTCCGCCGTAATCTAGTTCGACGAGAGATTCAGGGTGGAAAAGTTCTAGCCAATCAATCATATTTTCAATCTCTGCTTCGACAGGACCTTCGCCAAATGCGCCGAGGACGATTTCATGTGACGCGATTGCGCGTTCGCGCGCCTTTGACAGAGTTGTACGGGCAAAAGAAAAAGGACCATCTTCATCTTCACCGCGTACTCGTTCTTCTGGAGTAAAGATGGAGAACCAGCGCGGTGGAATTACCCAATTCTCTGTAATGATATGTGGAACACGATCTTCGAGTAAATCAACGCCGGTTGTAATGACCTCTTCGAGGGAAGCTGGAATAAAGAATGGTGTTATCGATGATGGAAGTGACTCTTTAAAATCATCAAGAGCTGCCCAACATCGAGTTGCTGTCGACCATGGAGATACATAACGAATCTCATTGATATCAAGAACATGTGCTCCATCAGGACGCACTGCAGGTGGTTCAGGGAAAACTAATCGACGCAGGGCGAGCGCCTGCTCTTCTTTCCGCGAATCGATGGATGCATCAATATTCTGCCAACGAATTCGGTCGACAGGTTCAAATGCGGAAAGTGGTTCGTAGATACGAAGGGAAGCTACGTACGGAGTTGGTCTCACGCTCGTGGGATGTAATTACCTTCAGCAAAGGGATCGTCGTCGTCCTGATTTTGCTGATTAGGAACATCACCGTGGAGTTCCTTAGTGAGGCGATCGAGATCCATCTCCTGAGAGTTGTACTTCAAATCGCGAGCTACCTTGGTCTGCTTTGCTTTTGCACGGCCGCGACCCATGGGCGACCTCCTTACGAATAGCTAATGTGTCAGACGCGTAGGTTATCGCGCCTGAGCGCTGGACTCCAAAGCAAGGGCAAATGAGCCTGACTTGAGCCTATAGCGGAGGGCGAAGTAGCCCATGACCTGCAGGAAGAGGCTCAGGGTCATCGTAGGGATGCGGAAGCGGTGGTCTCCGATCGTTCCCATAGATACCAGCCATGAGATCACCACAGGCAGAGCGCTGGCATAGGCGAGATTGGCATAAATCCCCTTCATCGACCGGAGCCAGAAGAATCCGATGAAGAAGAGTGAGATGCAGCCGATGACCCAGAAGAATGAAATTCCGCGGCCGACTGATTTGTAGACCAAATCATTTCCGGATTGGCTGCCCTTGGCGATATTTACAATCGGATCAATCTTTAGCCATGGATTGCGCGCCATTGTTCCGTTACCGAGCGGACCTGACCATGGTGACCAGTAGAACCAAGCCTTATTGATAAATAGTCGGATTGATTTTCCGGGATTACTTGCGTACCACTTGATAACACACTTCACGACATCGTTATCGGTGACTGCAGTTGCTGGCGCAACTGGTTCGCACGGAACATCAGGGCCAGTATGTGCATATCCGCCTTGCGTCTCATCGCCGGCGCCCAAACGCATCGTGACACCAAGGTTGGTAGATATCACTGCCTTATCAATTGATTGGATATTGCGTTGAATCATGATGGCAGGAGCAAGTGTCATGACACCGATAACTCCAACAAGGATGAGCGCTTGTGCCTTGCGACCCTTGGTAATAACAACCCATAGCAGCGCAATGACAACTGAGGTGAGAATCCAACGAGGCTGCATAAATGAGGCTAGCGCTGAGAAGAAACCGACACTGATAACACGCAATATAAATGCGCGATCATGGCTGCTCTGACGAGATTTCATAATAAGGCCTACAACCATCAACATACAAGCAGCGATGGGACTTTCATATCCCACTGCGAGCGAACTCAATGAAAGTGTTGGGTTAAATGCAAGTGCCAAGCCAATAAGGAACATATATGGCTGCAAACGAGTGCCACGAAGCTTCTTTACGAAGTAGTAGCTGGCATAGGCATAGAAGATGGATTGCGAAAATGAGATTAGGTAAATGACATGTGCCAAAGAAATTTTGGTAAGAATCCAGATAAGGATGGGATAGCCAGCTGGCCAGTACGACAAGATGCTCTTATCGCTGAAGTAACCCTGCTGAAGCAAGCCATCGACACCGCTTAAGTAATTCTCACCATCTGCGCCTAGCCATCCACCAAGAACTACGCCATCAGTGCCCTTGATATTGGTCATGATGATCAGCTTGATGAAGAAGGCAAAGACAGGAATACCAATGAGGTAGAAATTAATCTTCTTCGCAGATGATGCCTGCTTCTTCTGAGCGACTTTGGACTTACTTGCCATGAAATTTACCCCCTGTAGTCAGATACCAAGTATGAACGAACAGCGTCGCTACCTGCTGAAGGCTCAACGACACCTGCAACCCATGCCGACATTCCCCGCGCTGCAAGAGAGGAAATGACTAGATCACCGATAGCAGGATCTACTACCGCCGACATTCCGATTCCGCAGTTCCAGGTGCGCTCCATATCTTCTTGCGGCACCGCTGCCACATCTGCCAAGAACTTCGTTGCTGGCGGAAGGGCCCAGGTAGAACGATCATATTTTGCTGTGAGGCCAGCTGGAATAACGCGGGCAGTGTTATCGGCAAGGCCACCGCCAGTGATGTGGCTGAAGGTACGCAGTTTCTCTGCTTGCGCCTTAATCAGAGCGAGACAATCAAGTGAGTAAATCTCTGTGGGAGCCAGAAGAATTTCACCGAGAGATTGTGAGAATCCTTCGTAAGTCTTTGTTAAATCAAGTTTTTGAGAAGAGAGGATGTGGCGAATCAGCGAGTATCCGTTTGCATGAAAACCACTTGCTGGCATGGCGATGATGAGATCGCCGGAACGAACGCGATGGGCACCAAGCTGCTTATCTGCATCGACTGCACCTGTTGCAGCCCCTGCAATATCAAATTCATCTTCGCCCAGCAGTCCTGGATGCTCTGCAGTTTCTCCACCAATCAAAGCGGTGCCGGCCTTCTGGCAACCTCGTGCGATTCCAGCGACAATATCTGCAATGCGTTCTGGGATAACTTTTCCAACCGCGATGTAATCAGTCATAAAGAGCGGTTCGGCGCCGCAGACAACGAGATCATCGACAACCATGGCCACCAGGTCTTCACCGATAGTGTCGTACTTACCCATTGCTCGTGCAATCTCAGTCTTGGTGCCAACACCATCAGTTGATGTTGCAAGAAGTGGTTGCTTCATTGTTTTCAACGCCGATGCATCGAAGAGCCCTGCAAATCCGCCAATGCCACCCATAACTTCAGGGCGCGATGCACGCGCGATAGATGCCTTCATCAATTCGACTGCGCGGTCTCCTGCATCGATATCAACGCCAGAATCTTTGTAGGTTGCCATTACTTATGAATCTTCTCTGTGTGTACATCGGTAACTTCAAGACGCATCTTGCCTTCAGACATATCTGTAGGAATTGCGATGGGGTAAACGCCTGAGAAACAAGCTCGGCAGAGCTTCTCTTCTGCCACGTTTGTCGCCTCAATCAGACCTTCTTCAGAGACATACGCCAATGAATCAGCACCTATAGAGCGGCGAATCTCTTCAACTTCTAATCCGCTAGCAATTAGTTCTGCGCGCGTTGCAAAATCGATTCCGTAGAAACATGGCCACTTCACAGGAGGTGATGAGATGCGGACGTGGATTTCAAGTGCGCCTGCCTCTCGCAACATACGGATCAAAGCACGCTGTGTATTACCGCGAACAATGGAGTCGTCGACAACGATGATGCGCTTTCCTTCAATGATTTCACGCAGTGGATTGAGCTTCAGGCGAATACCTAATTGGCGAATAGTCTGCGATGGCTGAATAAATGTGCGACCCACATAGGAGTTCTTCACTAGACCTAAGCCGTAAGGAATTCCTGATTGCTTGGCATAACCAATAGCAGCAGGGGTTCCAGATTCAGGAACTGGAATAACGAGGTCGGCATCAACGGGCGCTTCAATAGCGAGGCGTTGTCCAATGCGACCGCGCACTGCATGAATGCTCTGTCCCGCAATAGTTGTATCAGGGCGAGCGAGATAGACATATTCAAAGATGCAGCCCTTTGGATCTGGTTTTGCCCACATCTCAGAGCGAATGCCATCTTCATTAATTGCCAGAAATTCTCCAGGTTCAACTTCGCGCACAAATGCGGCACCGACGATATCGAGCGCTGCAGATTCGGAGGCAACAACCCAACCACGGTCGAGTTTGCCGATAACAAGCGGGCGCACTCCATGGCGATCGCGCGCTGCATACAAAGTATGTTCATCCATAAAGACGAGTGAAAATGCACCTTCCAGTTTTGGCAGTACTGCCATGGCACTTGCTTCAACATTCTTCTCATCTTGCAAGCCAATAAGTGCGGTCATAATTTCTGTATCTGTTGTTGCACCGCGATCATTTTTCGGTACATCGACTTCGAGTTTCTGCACTAACTCGGCAAGGTCTCCTGTGTTGGTGAGATTGCCATTGTGGGCAAGTGCCAATGTGCCGTACTTAGTGGGGCGCAGAGTTGGTTGAGCGTTCACCCAGGTGCTTGATCCGGTTGTGCTGTAACGACAATGACCGATTGCCAGATTTCCGACCAGGGATGCTAAATCTGTCTCAGTAAATACTTGAGAGACAAGGCCCATATCTTTGTAGACCAAGATACGTTCGCCATCAGAGGTAGCGATTCCAGCTGATTCTTGGCCGCGATGTTGCAGCGCATAAAGGCCATAGAACGTTAACTTTGCGACTTCTTCATCCGGTGCCCATACGCCAAAGACTCCACATGCATCTTGCGGACCTTTATCGTCATCAAGCACATTGTGATTTAACAATCCATCGGGGCGACGGCTCATGGCTTCATCCTAAGCGGTAGTAGTGGGCTTAAATCTGCGCGGATGCCAGAAGCAGAGATCAAGCCTTCAGCCATAGCATCTACCCAATTTTTTTCACCGTGGGCAAGTGCCAGCCATGTCTGTGCATCCATCTCAACAGTATTGGGAGGAGTTCCGCGCGTATGCGTTGGACCTTCTCCACATTGCACCGCTGCATAGGGTGGAATACGAACTTCAATAGCGCGGCCAGGAGCGCGTTCGGTAAGGAGCGCAAGAGTCTCCTTCACATCTTTGAGTACCTGAGCATCGCGCATAGTCGTTACCCAAATAACTTCTGAAAGGTTTCGGTATGAGCTTTACGTAGTTCGGTCAAAGAAATCTTTGCATCGTTAATGATGAGTGAATCTCCCCCAGTTGTTCCAATCTTCGTGAGCACAATCTTCTGTGATGCCGCCTCACTCGCAAGTGCTGCAATTTGAGATGGATCAATGGCAACCACAACGCGTCCCGGAGTTTCACTTAAGAGTGCCAATCCAACGTTTTCTAACTGCACAGTTGCGCCCATGTTGTGACGCAAGACCATCTCGGTAAGAGTTGCAGATAGCCCACCCTGGCTTAAGTCGTGTGCTGCTGTGAAAATCTTCTTGGTGCGACCTTCAACAAGTAAATCAATCAAACGCATTTCACGTTGTAGATCTGCAATTGGTGCAACCCCACCACGTTGATTGTGCATGTAGGCCCATTCGCTACCTGCAAGGTCGTTCTCAGTTTCACCTAGTAGATAGAGATCAAGGCCAGCGCGATCGAAAGACATCGGTGTGCGAGTACGAACATCGTCGATCACGCCAAGGACACCGATGACCGGAGTTGGAAGAATCGCTACGGCACCTGTCTGGTTGTAGAACGAGACGTTTCCGCCAGTAACAGGAAGGCCCATCTCAAGACAGCCATCAGCTAGCCCTCGAACAGATTCAGCGAATTGCCACATCACACCTGGATCTTCAGGAGAGCCGAAGTTAAGACAGTTAGTAACCGCCAGCGGCTTCGCTCCAGCTGTTGCGATGTTGCGCGCAGCTTCCGCTAAGGCCAACTTGGCACCTTCATAAGGGTTTAGGTACGACCAGTTGGCATTGGCATCTGTCGCAACAGCAACACCAAGATGCGTCTTCTCATCGATACGAACCATTCCAGAATCATCTGGCTGCGATTGAATCGAATTTCCTTGAACGTAGCGATCGTATTGATCGGTAACCCAAGATTTATCTGCCAAGTTGGGAGTCGCAGCAAGCTTAAGAACTGTTGCCTTGATTTCATCTGCCGTCACAGGAATCGGAACGTTAATAACTTGCTGAGCAACTTCATCGATATACACCGGTTGTGCAAGTGGGCGGTTATAGACCGGACCATCATGAGCCACCGTGCGAGGTGGAACATCGACAATGAGTTCGCCATTCCAGGTAATTTCCAGATGGTTGCCATCGGTGACTTCACCGATAACAGTGACGGTGACATCCCATTTCTCACAGATTTCCAGGAAGCGAGCTACTTTGCTCGGTTCAACAATTGCACACATACGCTCTTGTGATTCTGACATTAAAATTTCTTCAGGTGAAAGGGACGGATCGCGTAGAGGAACCTTGTCGAGTTGCACCGTCATGCCACCTGAACCACCGGATGCAAGTTCCGATGTTGCACAAGAAAGTCCAGCACCTCCAAGGTCTTGAATTCCGACAACGAGATCTTCAGCGAAGATTTCGAGGGAACATTCGATTAAAATCTTTTCAACAAATGGGTCACCGACCTGAACTGCAGGGCGCTTGGCAGGTCCCTTGGATTCAAATGTCTCTGATGCAAGAACTGATACGCCACCAATGCCGTCGCCGCCTGTCTTGGCACCATATAAAACAACGAGGTTTCCGGCTCCCGCAGCCTTTGCCAACTTGATATCGCTATGTTTCATCACGCCAATACAGAGCGCATTGACAAGGGGATTTCCAAGGTAGGTCTCATCGAAGACAACTTCGCCACCGATATTGGGTAAACCGAGGCAGTTGCCGTATCCACCAACGCCAGCGACGATGCCTGGCAATACGCGACGAGTATCCGGTGCATCTGCTGGACCAAAGCGAAGCGGATCCATCACTGCAATAGGACGTGCACCCATCGTCAAAATATCGCGGACGATTCCGCCGACGCCAGTTGCGGCTCCTTGGTATGGCTCGATAAATGATGGATGGTTATGAGATTCAATCTTAAAAGTTACGGCATATCCCTGACCAACATCGACAACACCTGCGTTCTCGCCAATACCGACAAGAAGTGCATCAGTCTTGACCGCCTTGTCACCGAATTGCTTAAGGTGAACTTTGGAAGATTTGTATGAGCAGTGTTCAGACCACATCACTGAATACATCGCAAGCTCTGATGATGTCGGGCGACGACCCAGAATTTCTTTGATGCGGGCATACTCGTCAGGCTTAAGGCCAAGTTCAGCAAAAGGTTGCGATGAATCTGGATTCGCTTGGGCGTGAGCCACGGTATCGAGGGTCATTACTTCACACCTCCAGAAATAAAACTTTTCAAGACAGATGTAAAGAATCCAAGGCCATCTGCTGAGGGACCAGTGAGCGAATCAATCGCATGTTCTGGATGTGGCATGAGGCCAACAATGTTTCCACGCTCGTTGGTAATTCCAGCAATCAAGTTACGTGAACCATTGGGATTTTCTCCAACATAGCGCGCAATGATGCGACCTTCACCCTCTAACATCGCAAGAGTTTCGTCATCGCACATATATGCGCCTTCACCGTTCTTCAACGGAATCACAATCTCTTGCCCTTGAGGGAATGACAACGTCCACGCTGTATTTACATTTTCAATACTGATTGTCTGATCACGGCATAGGAAATGAAGTTCGTGGTTGCGGGTAAGAGCGCCCGGTATGAGGTGGGCTTCAGCCAGGACCTGAAAGCCGTTACAGATGCCTAGTAGAGGCATGCCACCCTGGGCAGCTTTAATGATGGGCTCCATCACCGGAGAAAAACGCGAGATAGCACCGCAACGAAGATAGTCACCATAGGAGAAGCCACCAGGGAGGATAACTGCATCTACGCCGTGAAGATCTGCATCGTTATGCCACAAAGCAACTGATTCGCCACCAGCATGGCGTACTGCGCGAGCAGCATCTCGATCATCGAGAGTGCCCGGAAAAGTTACGATACCAATTTTCATATCTACTACTTCTCCACTCGCACTGTGAAGTTTTCAATCACTGGGTTGGAGAGAAGTTTTTCAGCTGCCTTTTCCACATCGGCAAGCTGTGCAGCGGTTGGTTCGCCATCGACTTCAATTTCAAATCGCTTTCCTTGGCGGACATCCTTGGCAAAGGTAAATCCCAGGCGAGGAAGCGCCGCAGCTACCGCCTTGCCTTGTGGGTCAAGAATCTCGGGCTTTAACATCACATCAACCACGATCTTTGCCATTTTGCTTCTCCCTAGTTGTTATTGTGAAATCTATTAGAACTTGCTACCGGTAATACGTTCAAAGGCTTGCTCATATCGCGCTACAGTTTTTTCTACTATCTCTGCAGGCAATTCTGGAGGTGGAGATTTTTTATCCCATCCACTTGATGTCAACCAATCGCGGACAAATTGCTTATCAAATGATGGTTGCGACTTGCCAGAAGCCCAGCCATTGGCCTCCCAGAAACGTGAAGAGTCAGAGGTCAACGCCTCATCACCCAGTGTGATTTCTCCATCAGCGCTCATTCCAAATTCAAATTTAGTATCTGCCAGGATGATTCCACGGCTACGAGAAAAATCTGCTGCTGTGTCATATAACGTAAGAGTTAGATCACGAAGTTCTGCCGCTTGATCTGTGCCCACAATCTTGGCCGCACTTTCAAAATCGATATTGATGTCGTGATCACCAATGTCAGCCTTGGTAGCCGGGGTAAAGATGCTTGCAGGTAGCTTTGAGCCATCTAATAAGCCCGCTGGGAGTGGGTTTCCACAGACTGCTTGGTTGTTTGTGTATTCAGTCAACCCGCTGCCAGTGAGATATCCCCGTGCAACACATTCGATAGCAAACATCTCGAGGGGTTGAACAATCACTGCGCGATCTGCAACCGCTGCAGGAACATCATCACTGATGATGTGGTTGGGAACAATATCGGCTAAGAGCTCAAACCAGAAGAGTGAGAGCTGAGTGAGGATTGCACCCTTATTGGGGATAGTTGTTGGCAATACCCAATCGAATGCTGAGATGCGATCAGATGCAACGAGAAGGATTTCACCAGATTCATTGGTGTAAAGGTCGCGTACTTTTCCTGTGCGCAGGTGTCTCCATCCTTGGATGAATGGCGCTGGCGGTGCGCCAGCTGCGCCGAAGCCACTCACCGGATTGATTGAGGTTTGTACTGCGCTGCGGCAGGGTGCGCGGATGTAATCGCATCGATGCGACTCACAACTCGAGCTACTTGTTGGCGAGCATCGCCAGTAAATTCAATGGGGTTACCAATTAGCGCATCGAGTTCTGCGCGCTTAAATGGAATGCGATCATCGCCGGCAATCGCATCAAGAAAGCCATTTGCTTTACCTTCGCGCATGCCAAGGGCTGCAGCGACTGCGTGTTCTTTGATTGCTTCATGCGCAACTTCGCGACCGACGCCAGCTTTAACAGATGCCATCAAAATCTTTGTAGTTGCTAAGAACGGTAGGTAGCGCTCGAGTTCAGCAGAGATCACTGCAGGAAATGCACCAAACTCATTGAGAACTGTCAGCATTGTTTCCAGCAGTCCATCCATGGCATAGAAAGCATCAGGGAGCGCGACGCGACGAACAACACTGCAAGAGACATCGCCTTCATTCCATTGATTGCCGGCAAGTTCAGAGACCATTGAGGCGTAACCACGCAAGATAACGGTGAGGCCATTTACTCGCTCGCAGGAGCGTGTATTCATCTTATGAGGCATCGCCGATGAACCAACCTGGCCCGCTTTAAAGCCTTCAGTCACAAGTTCTGCGCCTGCCATCAAGCGAATTGATGTGGCAAGGGAAGATGGTGAAGTCGCGAGCTGTACAAGAGTTGTGAGCACTTCGTAATCGAGTGAGCGTGGATACACCTGACCAGTTGAATCGAGAACGCGCTCAAAGCCAAGTTCTTTCGCGATTGCTGCTTCGAGTGATTGGTGAGCTTCGGTGGATCCTAATAAATCAATCGAATCTTGTGCTGTGCCAACTGGTCCTTTAATTCCACGCATCGGGTAGCGGCTCTGAAGGGAAGCAAGACGTTCGTAGGCATAGAGAAGTTCTTCTGCAGCTGATGCAAATCGCTTTCCGAGTGTGGTGATTTGAGCCGGAACGTTATGGGAACGACCAGCAATTGGTTGATCTGCATACTGCGCAGCTTTAGCGCCAAGAGCTGCAAGAAGGGCAACTGTTTTGTTATGAACGATTGCAAGACCATCACGTACTTGAAGAGCCTCAATATTCTCTGTTAGATCACGGCTCGTCATTCCAGCATGGATTGCTTCATGTCCGGCGAGAGCGTTGAACTCTTCAATCCGAGCTTTAACATCGTGACGTGTGACTTTTTCACGTGCATCAATGGAAGCTAAATCAACTTTTGTTAATACTTTTTCATAATCTTTAATGACCGCATCAGAGATTGGATGTCCGAGCTTTGATTGTGCACGAGCAACTGCAAGCCACAACTTGCGTTCAGCAATAATTTTCTGTTCTGGCGCAAAGACTTGGCGCATCTCATTTGATGCATAACGATCGGCTAATACGCTCACTGGTGCATTCTCCCCCATTTAATTGCCCTTCTCCGCGACCGACGCATTGAGCGCGATATCAGTGCGGTAGAACGAACCTTCAAGTTCAATCTGTGAGATTGCCCGGTATGCGCGGTCACGCGCTTCGGTCAAATCTGCACCTGTTCCAGTGACGGTCAAGACACGTCCGCCCGCAGAGAGTAGTGCGCCACTGCTATCGCTGGTGCCAGCATGAAATACCTGAGATTTATCAATTGCAGGGATAGAGGTAATCGCCGCGCCAGTCTTGGGTGATTCTGGATAGCCCTGAGCGGCAAGAACTACGGTGACAGCGCTTTCGTTGCGCCATTGCAGGAATTCATCATCAAGGTTGTTTGTCGCAGCTTTATAGAGAAGATCTGCAAGTGGTGTCATCAGCAGAGGGATCAATACCTGTGTTTCGGGATCACCAAAGCGCGCATTAAATTCAATCACTCGAATTCCATCATCGGTGAGAGCTAAACCTGCGTAGAGAAGTCCGATAAAAGGCGTACCTCGGGCGGCCATCTCTGCAATTACTGGTGCCAAAACTTTCTCATAGGTCTCTTCAACAATGTCATCGGGCGCCCACGGAAGTGGTGAGTAAGCACCCATGCCACCTGTGTTCGGGCCTTCATCTCCGTCGAAGGCGCGCTTAAAATCTTGAGCCGGTTGCATCGGCAGAACATTGCGGCCATCAGAGATTCCAAAGAGTGAAATTTCTGGACCGGCTAAATATTCCTCAATGACAACTCGTGAGCAGGCAAATGCATGATTCAGCGCCACTTGGCGGTCATTGGTAACAACAACGCCTTTACCGGCTGCAAGTCCATCATCTTTAACAACATAAGGCGCACCAAATGTATCGAGCGCGCTTTCCATCTCAGATTTTTCTGTACAGGTAAAGCTGCGCGCTGTGGGAACGCCGGCATCGCGCATGACGCCTTTGGCAAAATCTTTCGAACCTTCCAGTTGCGCTGCTGCCTTCGATGGTCCGAAGACTGCAAAACCTGCTGCGCGCAGTACATCAGCAACCCCATTAACTAAAGGCACTTCAGGACCCACAACAACGAGATCGACAGCTAACTGCTGAGCAAGCTCGCAGATTGCTTGGTTATCTGTGATTGCAACAGGGTGAAGCGTTGCAAGAGATGCAATGCCTGGATTGCCAGGAGCTACATGAAGTTCGGTACAACTTTTATCTGCCTTAAGTCCTAGTGCAAGTGCGTGTTCGCGACCACCGCTTCCGACTAGGAGGATTTTCATGGTTTAGATGAAATCCTTGACAACAATTGTCTGGGTGCGCCCGGGCCCAACGCCGATGGCGCTCATTGGGGCGCCCGAGATCTTCTCAAGGAAGGTGATGTAATCCTGTGCGTTCTTAGGAAGATCACTGAGCTTCTTTGCACCCGAGATATCTTCTTTCCATCCTGGCAGGTACTCATAAATTGGCTTTGCGTGGTGGAAATCAGATTGTGAGGCAGGCAGTTCTTCAACGCGCTTTCCATCAATCTCGTAGGCAACACAGACTGGAATCTGTTCCCAGCCGGTGAGAACATCAAGCTTTGTCAGGAAGAAATCTGTCAGTCCATTAACGCGAACTGCATAACGAGCAATAGGTGCGTCGTACCAACCACAACGACGAGCACGACCTGTTGTTACACCAACTTCGCCACCGATAATGCGTAACTTCTCACCATCTTCATCGAAGAGTTCAGTTGGAAATGGCCCGGAACCAACGCGAGTTGTGTAAGCCTTCACGATTCCAATGACGCGATCAATCTTTGTTGGTCCGATTCCAGAACCAGTACATGCACCACCCGCAGTTGGGTTAGATGATGTTACGAATGGATAGGTGCCGTGATCGACATCGAGGAGAGTTCCTTGTGAGCCTTCGAGAAGCACACGCTTTCCAGCCTTGAGAGCGTTATCGAGTAAAAGCACTGTATCTGCAACGTATGGGCGCAAGATTTCTGCATATCCCAGATACTCGGCAAGAACATCTTCGACCTCAATATCTTTTCGGTTGAAGACCTTGATAAGTACTTGATTCTTATCGCGCAGCGCGCCTTCAATCTTCTGGCGCAAGATGGATGGATCGAAGAGATCTTGCACACGAATACCGATGCGGTTGATCTTGTCGGCATACGCTGGTCCGATTCCGCGACCAGTTGTTCCAATCTTTGATTTACCTAAGAAGCGCTCTGAAACTTTATCGATGGTGCGGTGATACGGAGTGATCAAGTGCGCATTAGTCGAGATAACCAACTTGCTGCAATCGATACCACGTTCAGTCAGTCCCTTAATTTCTTCAAGTAATACACCTGGGTCGATGACAACGCCATTGGCAATTACTGGAACAACATTTGGAGAAAGAATTCCGGATGGAAGTAAGTGAAGTGCGTACTTTTGATCTCCGATAACAACTGTATGTCCTGCATTGTTGCCACCTTGATAGCGAACGACATAATCAACGCGATCGCCGAGCAAATCGGTAGCTTTACCCTTGCCTTCGTCGCCCCACTGAGCTCCAAGAAGTACTAATGCGGGCATGGATAAAGCCTCTCCAACTCGTTGTTAATTACTTAAGTAGTGATGTGCCAGTAGAACGAAGATCTTCGCAGGCAACGCCAACACGTGCAGCGATTCCTGCTTCAGCAGCCTTTCCCCACGCACGTGGGTCGTAAGCCTTCTTATTGCCAACTTCGCCATCAATCTTGAGGACGCCGTCGTAGTTCTTAAACATATGTTCAACAACGGGACGTGTAAATGCGTACTGAGTATCGGTATCGATATTCATCTTGATAACGCCGTAATCAAGGGACTCGCGAATTTCGGTGAGAAGTGAGCCAGAGCCACCGTGGAATACGAGGTCCATTGGCTTGCTTCCTGCTGGAAGACCTAACTTCTTAGCAACTGCTTCTTGAAGAGTTGCGAGAATCTTTGGCTGAAGAACAACGTTTCCTGGTTTGTAGACACCGTGAACGTTTCCGAATGTTGCTGCCACCATGTAGCGCGCATTGGCATCGTGTCCAAGAGTTTCGATTGTAAGAAGTGCATCTTCAGGTGTTGAGTACAGCTTGGCATCGTGCTTTGCCTCGATGCCATCTTCTTCTCCACCAACTACGCCGATTTCGATTTCAAGAACTGTACGAGCGGCAACTGACTTATCGAGAAGCTCGCGCGCAACCTTCATATTCTCTGGCATATCAACAGCTGATCCATCCCACATGTGTGAGCTAAAGAGTGGCTGCTTGCCTTCCTTCACGCGCTGCGCACCGATTTCGAGAAGTGGACGCATGAAACCGTCGAGCTTCTCCTTTGGGCAGTGGTCTGTGTGAATGCCGATATTGACGTTGTAATTCTTTGCAACAACGTGGGCAAACTCTGCAAGAGCAACTGCGCCATCGACCATATTCTTTACAGTCGAGCCTGATGCGTACTCGGCTCCACCCCAAGAGAATTGAATGATTCCATCTGACTCTGCTTCAGCAAATCCGCGGATCGCACCAATAATGGTCTGCGATGATGAAACGTTGATTGCTGGATATGCGAATGCACCGGCTTTAGCGCGGTCCAACATTGCTGCATAAACTTCAGGGGTTGCTATTGGCATTATGACTCCCAAGTCAGTGAGTAGAACTGGTGTAAACGCTCTTGACGCACCGTTGGGTCTAAGTGAGGCTTACGCCTAATCCAACCACCTACCCCCGCGTATGAAAAATCGGCACACTCAGTACGCAGGGGCCAAAGCCTTTTATCGGGCAATGTCGGGGTTACGGGTGGAGGGTCTTCTGCAGGAAGGCGATGAGGCCAGCAATGAGGGCAGGGTTACTGAGGACCTTGAGCAGAATTGCAAGAAATGCAGCGATAGTCATTTTTCTCCTTTCGTTTCTGATCGTTTCTATTAATGTGCGCATTATTGATACTTCCTAAATATCTTTTATAAATATTTGCACCAGCTGTTGATAAGTAATCCCTTCAAAAATAAAGAATTCGACGGTAATGTGCCTCGCATGGCTAACGACTCAATTGAGAATCTGTCGACCGAGAACCGTTCTTTCTCCCCAACCCCCGAATTTGCAGCGCAAGCAAATGCGCGCGCTGATCTCTATCTCGAAGCAGATAAGGACCGTCTGGCATTTTGGGATGAACAAGCTGGTGCGCTCACCTGGCATAAGAAGTGGGATAAGACTCTCGATTGGCAATCACCCTTCGCCAAATGGTTTGTCGGTGGAAAACTCAATGCCACTGTCTCGGCGCTCGATCGCCATGTCGCAGATGGCAATGGAGATCGCATCGCATTTCACTTTGAAGGTGAACCAGGAGATACCCGAACAATCTCGTATGCGCAGTTACTCGCAGATGTCAGTAAAACTTCTCATGCGTTGACTTCGATTGGAATTACTGCAGGTGATCGTGTTGCGCTCTATATGCCACTCATTCCCGAAGCTGTTGTTGCGATGCTTGCCTGTGCTCGTATCGGAGCAATTCACTCTGTCGTCTTCGGTGGATTCTCTGCCGATGCACTTCTCTCGCGTATTCAAGATGCAGATGCCAAGTTAGTGATTACTGCAGATGGTGGATTTAGAAAGGGAGCGGCATTTGCTCTCAAGCCCGCTGTAGATGAGGCGTTACATGGCAAGACCAACGTTGAACATGTCTTAGTTGTAAAGCGCACAGGACAAGAGACTTCCTGGGTCGAAGGCCGCGATCTGTGGTGGCACGATCTTGTAGATCCACAAGAATCGACGCACACACCTGAATTCTTCGATAGCGAACATCCACTCTTTATCTTGTACACATCGGGCACAACTGCAAAACCAAAGGGAATCTTTCACACTACAGCTGGCTATCTCACGCAGGTTGCCTACACACATAAGGTCGTCTTTGATATCAAACCAACCACAGATGTCTACTGGTGCACCGCCGATGTTGGTTGGATTACCGGTCACTCCTACATGGTTTATGGCCCATTGATCAACGGTTCAACCCAAGTTATCTACGAGGGCACACCAGATACTCCCCATAAGGGTCGCGTCTTTGAAATCATTGAAAAGTATGGCGTCACTATCTTGTACACAGCGCCGACGCTGATTCGCACCTGGATGAAATGGGGAGATGAGTTCCCTAATAAGTTCAACCTCTCATCACTTCGTTTACTAGGTTCAGTTGGTGAACCAATCAACCCTGAAGCATGGATGTGGTACCGAAGCGTTATTGGTGGAGATAGATGTCCTATCGTCGATACCTGGTGGCAGACCGAGACAGGTGCAATCATGATTTCACCACTTCCTGGTGTCACTGCAACCAAACCAGGATCTGCGATGAAAGCGTTACCTGGAATCAGCGCAAAAGTTGTCGATGAAAAGGGTGTAGCTGTTCCTAATGGACATGGTGGCTTCCTTATCCTGGATCAACCATGGCCATCAATGCTGCGTGGTGTCTGGGGAGAAGAAGAACGTTATAAAGAGACTTACTGGTCGCGCTTTCCCGGCATCTACTTTGCTGGAGATGGCGCGAAGCTTGATGACGATGGCGCAATCTGGCTCATGGGCCGCGTCGATGATGTGATGAATATTTCAGGACACCGCATTTCAACAACCGAAGTTGAGTCAGCGCTCGTCTCTCATGAGTCTGTCGCTGAAGCAGCAGTTGTCGGAGCTGCAGATGCATTGACAGGCCAAGGAATCGTTGCCTTCGTCATTCTGCGCGGTGGCGTTGAACATGCAGATGGTGATGTTCTGATCCAGAATTTACGTAACCATGTTGCCAAAGAGATTGGCGCAATCGCCAAGCCGCGTCAGATTATGGTGGTCAATGAACTGCCAAAGACGCGCAGTGGAAAGATTATGCGCCGCTTACTCAAAGATGTTGCTGAAAATCGCGCAGTAGGAGATGCCACAACACTCGCAGATCCCAACGTCATGAAGCTAATTTCTGAAGGTTTGAACTCAGCTAAAGACGAGGATTAGCAAGGACTTTCTCAACTTCGCGGCGAATATCTGCAATTACTGCTGGCGCATGCTTATTTACCTCAAGGTAGAACTTACTTTCAGAGACCGCGTTCTGTCCTGTGCTCCATGGTGCCCATAACAAGATGGTTCCGATGACGTAGAAGAGAAGAACGTATTTTCCAATTTCCAGCACCGCGCCTAAGAGAGAGTCGATAAAGCGAAGTGGTCCGCGAATGAGTGTGAGTTTCAAGGCTTTTGCAATTTGGGTTCCAACCCAGGCAGCGGCATATGCACCGACAATGATTGCGGCAATCAGCCAACCACTCTGGTCATATTTCACAACGAGATACATAGCGCCTACGCCACCTGCAATGAAGAACACTGTGCGGAAAATAGTGGTGACCAAACCGTTCTGATACCCGTTCAAGAATGCGCCAACAGCAATTAAGCCAACGATGAGATCAAAGATCATTTCACTCCTAGGTACTTGATGACATCAAGTTCTATCTCTTCAACTGATCTAAATGGTCCGTACTTCTTATAGACAACTCTGCCCGATGCATCGATAAACCAGGTCACGGGTACGCCCATGCCAAATTTTCCACGCGTAGTTCCATTGGCATCATAGAGAATTGGCCATGTCATTCCGTGGGTTTCCACAAATCTCTTTACGACTGCTGGGCTCTTCTCTTCTACCGCAATGCCGATGATAGGAATAGAGCCTTTCTTGGCTATGTAATGCGCAAAGTGCGGAAGTTCTTGGCGACAAGGCGCACACCAAGTTCCCCAGACATTGAGTAACACCGGCCCTTTGATGGAGTCGACAGCAACTCCAGTGCTTTCATCGAGACAATCGAGTATTTCGCCTTTCATTGGCAAAACTTTGATGGATGCGCAATTTACAACTTCTCCCTTTACGGGAATGGGCTGCGTGAGTGAACATCCGGTAAGTGTGAGAAGTGAGAGAGTGAGAATAAGAGCCTTCTTCATCGGAAGTCCTTATCTGTCTTTACCAAGAGCTTTGCCTTCTCTTTATCCATCTCACCGATACCTACCGATGGGCAGAGCTTGGCGACAGGACATGCGCCACAGGCAGGTTTGCGCGAATGGCAGATGCGACGGCCATGCCAAATCATGCGCTGGGAGAGATTGGTCCACTCTTTCTGTGGAATCAACTCACCGACTTCGTGTTCCACCTTTACCGGATCCATTGATGTCGTCCAACCAAATCTCCTCGAAAGGCGACCGAAATGTGTGTCAACCGTGATCCCGGGAATTCCAAAGGCGTGACCTAAAACAACATTGGCAGTTTTTCTTCCCACACCAGGAAGGGTAATGAGCTCATCTAGCGTTGCCGGAACTTCTCCTTCAAAATTTTCTACCAAGATTGTCCCAAGACCTTTGAGGTGGCGGGCCTTTGCGTGATAAAAACCTGCCGAAAATATATATTCCTCAATCTCAGCAAGAGGTGCTCGTGCATAATCTTTCGGTTGCTTGTACTTCTTAAAGAGAGCAGGAGTAAGAGCATTAACTCTCTTATCCGTGCATTGCGCTGAAAGAACAACGGCCACGAGGAGTTCGAGAGGATTCTTGGAATCTAACTCACAGCGAATATCAGGATATGTCTTCGTTAAAATTCGATAGATAGCCTTCGCTTCTCTTTGAATTTCACTATCTGCCCTCATGCGAGTAAACTACCGATGTGACCCAAGAAGATGAAGTCGTAAGACGCGCCCCACTCTTTACCGCACTCGATGACGCTCAATCAGCGTCGCTTCGGGCCTCTATGGACTCCGTAAAAATTTCTAAGGGAGGAATTCTCTTTAAAGAGGGCGATGAAGGCGAACATGTCTATGTAATCGTCGATGGAAAGCTCAAGCTCGGAACTGCCAGCAGCGATGGACGTGAAAATCTTCTCTCCATCCTCGGCCCAGGCGAAATGTTTGGCGAACTATCACTCTTTGATCCAGGCCCACGCACATCAACTGCCACTGCAGTCACCGATGCAAAGCTACTATCTCTTAGCCACGAGAAGTTAATCCCATGGCTTAAGGGAAATCCTGAAGTCTCTCTGGAACTCCTTGCTCGCTTGGCGCAGCGTCTTCGCCGCACCAACGAGGCAGTGGGTGACCTTGTCTTCTCAGATGTTCCAGGCCGGGTTGCAAAGGCGCTCATCGATCTAGGCACACGCTTTGGTAAAGAGACCGATGAAGGTTTATTTGTTCACCACGACCTTACCCAGGAAGAACTTGCTCAGCTTGTTGGAGCATCACGCGAGACAGTAAATAAAGCTCTTGCGGATTTCGCAGGTCGCGGATGGCTCAAACTTGATGGTCGCGCTGTATTGATTACAGATATTGAGCGCCTCGAAAAGCGCGGTAAATAGTTCTTACTTCGTAGGAACTATTTGACCTCAACGGTAAGTTCAACCTCAACAGGTGCGTTAAGTGGAAGTTCTGCAACGCCGAGCGCGCTACGGGCAGCAATGCCAGCATCTCCCCAGATATGCATAAAGAGCTCAGATGCTCCATTTGCCACCGCAGGTTGTGCTGTGAATCCTGGCGCACCATTGACGTAACAGACAACACGGACAACTTTTACGATCGAATCAATCGGTGCAACTAACTCAACTGCAGCAAGTGCGTTGAGTGCACAAATTTCAGCAAGTGCCTTCGCTTCTTCAACGGTGAGATCTGATCCCACTTTGCCTTCACGTGCGATCTTGCCGTCTACCATCGGTAGTTGGCCAGCAGTAAAAACTAAGTTTCCAGTGCGAGTTGCCGGAACATACGCAGCAATTGGCTTTGATGTAACGGGAAGCGTTAAGCCCTTTTCAGCGAGCTTTGCGCGAACATCTACAGACATTACTTAATTTCACGCTTCATATATGCGACGAGTTGTTCGCCACCTGGCGCAGGAATCACTGTGACGAGTTCCCATCCATCAGAACCCCAGGTATCGAGGATCTGCTTGGTTGCATGTGAAAGTAGTGGAACTGTTGCATATTCGAACTTCATTAGTTGCTCCCTAGTGCTGCTTTGACGAGCGATGAAACGAGTGATCCATCTGCTTTTCCTGCAATCTGTGGCTTGATAGCGCCCATGACCTTGCCCATGTCACCGGGTCCGGCTGCTCCTGTTGATGCAACTGCTGCCGCAATCATCTTCTTAATATCATCTTCAGAGAGTTGCGCAGGAAGATATTTAGCGATTACTTCGCCCTCTGCCTTCTCTTCTGCTGCCTTCTCAGGACGGTTCGCCTTTGCAAATTCTTCTGCAGCCTCACGGCGCTTCTTCGCTTCGCGGGAAAGCACGGTGATGATCTCGTCATCTGAAAGTACTCGCGCCTCTTTGCCAGCAACCTCTTCAGTAGTGATGGCAGTTAGCACCATACGAATCGTGCCTGAAACAACTTTGTCGCTACTGCGGATTGCCTCTGTTAAATCACTCTTTAGCGTCTCTTTGAGTCCCATGGCTTCATCTTCTCATGTCCCACTATTCTTCGTTAACCATGACCTTTGTACTCCGCGAGGCTGAGATGCCTATCCTGCCGCCAGGCCACGAAGATATTCGTATCCTGCACTTTTCAGACCTGCATCTCACGCCTGCTCGTTCTAAAGAGATTGCCGATATCAAGTCATTTATTTCTCTCAAGCCTGATCTTGTTATCAGCACTGGTGATTTCTTGGCACATAAGAAGGCAGTGCCGGTGGTCCTTGATGCTCTCGATGCGCTCCTTGATATTCCTGGCCTCTTCGTCTTCGGCTCCAATGATTACTACGAGCCTGTCCCCAAGAACCCACTGAAGTACTTGTTACCAAACCACGGCAAACGAGTTCATGGTCCCGAGCTTGCCTGGCAAGAACTCGATGCCGGACTTCAAGCTCGCGGGTGGAAGAACATCAACACTTCACGCACTACTATCACAATTAATAGAACAGTGATTGAGGCCCGCGGAACCGATGATGCGCATCTTGAATTTGATGATTACTCACTTGTTTCGGGTGAAGCCGAAAAGTGCGATGTAGCAATAGGCGTCACACATGCACCGTACTTAAGAATTATCGAAGGTATGAAAAATGATAACCTCGATGCAATCTTTGCCGGCCACACACACGGTGGCCAAGTTCGACTTCCTTGGCCTGGGGGATCAAAGGCGCTCACAACCAATTGCGACCTACCAACTTGGCGTGCACGTGGATTAACTGTAGTAAAAGGTGAACCGCTGTTAAACGTCTCTGCGGGAATGGGAACAGGGCCGTTCTCACGAATCAGAGTTGCAAGTCCACCAGAAGTTTCGCTCGTAACACTTACTGCAGCTTTTTAACTTACTTCTTCAAGGCCTCAATATCGGCATCGACCATAAGCTCTGCTAGCTCTTTCCAATGAGTTGTAGCTTTCCAATTGAGGGCCTTTGTAGCCTTTGATGGGTCGCCGATGAGTGCATCGACCTCGGTTGGTCGGATGTACTTCTTATCTGTCTCAACATGGTCTTGCCAGTTAAGCCCTGCGCGTGAAAACGCTGCTTCTGCGAAGTCTTTGACTGTAGCTCCTACGCCGGTTGCGACAACGTAATCAGATGGCTTATCTTGCTGAAGCATCAACCACATTGATTCCACATACTCTTTTGCATAACCCCAGTCACGAACTGCATCGAGGTTTCCAAGGAATAGCTTGTCCTGCTTGCCAGCCTTGATTGCAGCCACTGCGCGAGTAATTTTACGAGTTACGAATGTTTCTCCACGACGAGGGGATTCGTGGTTGAAGAGAATTCCATTTGTGGCATGAAGTCCATAACCATCGCGATAGTTGACGGTGCACCAGTAGGCCATCAACTTTGCTGCCGCATATGGAGACTGTGGGCGAAATACTGAATTTTCGTTCTGTGGTGGTGGAGTTGAACCAAAGAGCTCAGATGTCGATGCTTGATAGAAACGAATATCAAGATCTGCTGAACGGATAGCTTCAAGAAGACCAACAGCACCGACTGCATCTACTTGTCCTGTGTATTGAGGCATTGTGAAAGAGACCTGAACATGTGATTGCGCACCGAGGTTGTAGACCTCAGTTGGTTTAATTTCGCGGATAAGGTTGGTAAGTCCAACACCGTCAATGAGATCTCCATAGTGCAAGAAGAGCTTTGGATTCTTCTCGTGAGGATCTTGGTAGATGTGATCGATGCGTGATGTATTAAATGTTGAAGAACGACGGATAAGGCCGTGAACTTCATATCCCTTTGCGAGCAAGAACTCTGCCAAGTATGAACCATCTTGGCCGGTGACACCAGTTATTAGTGCAACTTTTCTACTCATCGTCTAGCCACTCCCTTTGCAGATGCATCTTGATACCAAGCGATAGTTGATGCAACTCCATCGCGAAGAGAAATCTTCGGTGCCCAACCTAGCGATTTTGCCTTCGAAACATCAAGAACCTTGCGTGGAGTTCCATCGGGTTTCGTTGAATCCCAGGCAATTTCGCCGGTAAAGCCCGCTAATTCAGCAACTAGCTCGGCAAGTTCTTTAATAGTCAGATCTTCACCACTTCCGATATTGAGGTGCTGTGAAGAGTCATAAGTAGTCCCAAGGTGCACAACGGCCGCCGCTAAATCATCGACGTGAAGAAATTCGCGCTTTGGTGAACCAGTCCCCCACAAAGTTTCAGTGGCAACTTTGTTCTGCGTCGCTTCAAAGAAGCGGCGGATAAATGCAGGAAGCACATGTGAACCCTGGAGTTCGAAGTTGTCATTCGGGCCGTAGAGATTTGTCGGCATCAGCGAAATCCAGGTGCGGCCATACTCTTTACGGAAAGATTTAATGAGTTCGATTCCAGCTATCTTTGCGATGGCATATGCAGAGTTGGTCTCTTCGAGAGGGCCAGTAAGTAAATACTCTTCTTTGATTGGTTGCGCGCAATCGCGCGGGTAGATGCAACTTGAGCCAAGGAAGACAAATTTTTCTACATCAGCAGCATGTGCTGCCTCCATGAGGTTGCTCTGGATGCGCACATTGTCAGATAGAAACTCAACCGGAAATGCATTATTGGCGCCGATTCCGCCTACCTTTGCTGCGGCGTCGACCACTAATGATGGCTTTGCCTTCTTGAAGAAGGCCATCGTTGCATCGCGATCAAGCAGGTCGACCACTGAGCGGTTGACTGCAATGACTTCAGCGCCGGTTGCCTGATAGGCGCGCACGATGGCAGAGCCCGCAAGACCTGTTCCGCCTGCGACAACGATTGTCATGGGTGCAGTCTAGTTGCGGTTAGTGGGTGAATTCAGCAGCAACGAGTTCTGCAATTTGTGCAGTATTTAACGCTGCACCCTTACGTAAATTATCGCCGCATACAAAAAGGTCGATTGCCTTTGGATTATCCAAAGATTGGCGAACGCGGCCAACCCATGTTGGGTCGGTTCCGACAACATCAGCGGGAGTTGGGAACTCCTTCTTCTCTGGATTGTCATAGAGCATTACGCCTTCAGCCTTTTTGAGAGCTGATTGAGCAGCTTTACGAGTAACAGCTTTTGAAAAAACAGCGTGCACTGTAAGTGAGTGAGTTGTAATTACTGGAACCCGAACACATGTTGCAGAGACCTTTAGTTTTGGCATACCGAGAATCTTGCGGGATTCATTTCGGACTTTGAGTTCCTCTGATGTGTAACCACCCTCTTTCAGAGAACCTGCCCATGGGACAACGTTCATAGCAAGAGGTGCTGGGAATGGACCAAGGTCAGTAATTACTCCACGAAGATCCTTTGCAACAGATCCGAGGTTCTTTCCTGCCACCTTCGAGATCTGGTCGTGAAGTGCATCGATTCCAGGCTGTCCTGCACCAGATGCTGCTTGGTAGGAAGAGACCACAAGTTCTTTCAGGCCAAACTTCTTATCGAGTGCACCCATGGCAACAATCATGGAAAGAGTTGTGCAATTTGGGTTAGAGATAATTCCTTTGGGGCGCTTCTTAATATCTTTTGGATTTACTTCAGGGACAACCAGTGGAACTTTCTTATCCATGCGGAAGGCGCCGGAGTTATCAACGACTACTGCTCCACGCTTTGCAGCAATGGGTGCCCATTCAGCTGAGATTTCATCTGGAACGTCGAACATTGCGATATCGATGCCATCGAAAGCCTCAGGAGAGAGTGCAACAACGGTGAGTTCTTCACCGCGACACATCAACTTCTTACCTGCACTACGAGTGGAAGCAATTAAGCGAATTTCGCCGTAGACATTCTTACGCTTGCTCAAGATATCGAGCATGACTGTTCCAACTGCGCCGGTTGCACCGACTACAGCAAGTGAAGGAAGTTTCTTTCCTGTCTTAACTTTCCTCGCTGTCATCGCCCTGATCCTCCGTAAACAACTGCCTCGTTCTGATCTGAATCAAGGCCAAAAGCTGTGTGAGCTGCACGTGCTGCGCGCTCGAGATCGTCCTCGCGGACGATGACAGAGATGCGGATTTCAGATGTTGAAATCATCTCGATATTGACGCCTGCTTCAGCCATAGAGGCGAAGAATGTTGCAGTTACTCCTGGGTGAGAACGCATTCCTGCACCAACGAGTGAAAGCTTTCCGATGGTGTCGTCGTATTGAATGGATGAGAATCCAACTTCTCCTTGGATCTTCTTCAAAACCGTAGTGGCTTCGGCGCCATCAGCCTTTGGCAAGGTGAATGAGATATCAGTAAGGCCAGTCGCTGCGGCAGATACGTTCTGCACAATCATGTCGATGTTGAGGTCGTTATTGGCAAGCGCCTGAAAGATGCGTGCGGCAACACCAGTGCGGTCAGGGACGCCAACGATTGTCACCTTGGCCTCTGACTTATCGTGTGCGACTCCAGCGATGATTGCTTGCTCCATGGTGCCTCCTTCTGGGTGGTTCTCAACCACCCAAGTTCCTTCTAGTGGTGAAAAAGATGAACGTACGTGAATCGGTAAATTGAATCGGCGTGCATATTCAACGCAACGCAAGTGAAGAACCTTCGCCCCTGCTGCTGCGAGTTCGAGCATCTCTTCATATGTAACCGTCTTGAGTTTGCGAGCTGCAGGAATCGCTCGTGGATCTGCAGAGAAGATTCCATCAACATCTGTGTAAATTTCACAGACATCTGCATCTAACGCTGCTGCGAGCGCCACTGCAGTTGTATCCGAACCACCACGACCAAGAGTTGTGATGTCATTGGTATCTTGCGAAATTCCCTGGAAGCCGGCGACAATTGCAATAGAACCTGCATCAATTGCTTCGCGGATTCGTCCAGGTGTCACATCGATAATGCGCGCTTTACCGTGAACTGAATCTGTAATAACTCCAGCTTGTGAACCAGTGAATGACAACGCTTCAAAACCGAGATTATTAATCGCCATCGCAAGCAGTGCCATGGAAATTCGCTCACCTGCAGTAAGCAACATATCGAGTTCGCGCCCTGGTGGAATCGGGCTGACTTGATTCGCAAGATCAATTAATTCATCAGTGGTATCGCCCATGGCGCTGACCACGACGACGACCTGATTGCCCGCCTTTTTGGTAGCCACGATGCGGGCAGCAACGCGCTTCATACCCTCGGCATCAGCTACGGAGGAACCGCCAAACTTCTGAACAATCAGACCCATGGCGTTAGTGTGAAGCACGCGAAAAGATGACGCTACCCGTTTTACGGAAAATCCTAATATATGAGACAGCGCACCGCCCATATAGTGAGACTAAAGGTTGGTACGGCCTTCGAAGGCTCGTCCGAGCGTGACTTCATCGGCATATTCAAGATCTCCACCTACAGGCAGGCCTGATGCAAGGCGGGAGACGTTGATACCCATCGGCTTAATCAGGCGAGCGAGATAGGTAGCTGTCGCCTCTCCCTCAAGGTTGGGATCGGTGGCCAAGATGATTTCGGTGATTGCTGAATCAGAGAGGCGCTGCATCAATTCGCGGATGCGAAGCTGATCAGGACCGATTCCATCAATAGGGCTGATGGCACCACCTAGCACGTGATATCTGCCGCGGAATTCGCGCGTGCGCTCGATTGCGATGACATCTTTACTCTCTTCAACCACACAGATCTTGGTGCTATCGCGACGTGGATCGCGGCAGATGCGGCACTCAGTCTCTTCCGAGACGTTTCCGCATTGCGTGCAGAACTTCACACGTTCTTTAACTGTGCGAACTGCCTCAACTAAGTTTGCTGCGATTTCAGAATCTGATTGCAGAATATGGAAAGCGATACGTTGTGCGGACTTCGGTCCGATTCCAGGCAAGCGACCTAAAGCATCAATCAAATCTTGAATCGCACCTTCATACATTCCGGTAGACATTAGCCGTGGTTCGTTTCACTAATGACTGTTGCACCAAGTTCGGCAGCAAGAAGTGCGGCACCTGAAAGTTGCGTTGCATCTGTTGGCGCTTCGGATGTGCGCACTGCGCGAGCTTCAGGCGTTGAAATTGTATCGATACTTGGATCGACTGTGACCTCAATCTTGCGATCAAGACCCACAACTTCAATAAATGCTTGGCGCAGAATTTCTTCTGATTCGCTGCGCACAAACGAATCACGCGCACCTGCATTGACGATTCCAATCGTAATAATCTTCTCATCGACACCCAGAATCTGAGCACTTGCTGAAAGTAGTGACCACGTAAGGCGACGTCGCTTCTTCACATTCTCAATGACATCCGGCCACAGCCTCCTCAGCCCAGCCACGTCTATTGAATTGATCTGCGGTCTCGCTGGCTCAGAAGCTTGCTTCGTCGAGCTACTCGCTTCGCTCACAACCTCGACTCCAGCAACTTCTTTCGCCGCTTTCGCAGGAACTTCTCGCTTCGCCTCGGCGGTTGCCGCACTTACGTAATCTTCGTTGTGAACGGGAGCAGAAGTCGATGAACCCTGACTAAGAAGACTATGTGAGCGAAGCGAGTTAGTCGACGTGTCATGGGTTTGAGGCTTCGGCGCAGTTTGAGCAATGTTTTCAACTCTCTCGAGGCGCTCGATGCGAGCGAGAAGACCTGCTTCGGAGGTGTCACCCATAGGAAGCAAGATGCGACCGCAGATGAGTTCGAGAATTAAACGTGGCGCTGTTGCACCGCGCATCTGAGTAAGACCCTCCGCTGCAATATCCGCGGCCCGTGAAAGGGATGCCTGTCCGATGTTCTGTGCTTGAACGCGCATGCGTTCGAGTTGATCATCCGGTAATTCGCGCAAAATGCTGTTGGCATTTGTCGCATCAAGTGCGTCAACAATCATCAAATCGCGCAGACGTTCGAGCAAATCTTGTGTGAAGCGACGTGGGTCATGTCCTGATTCGATTACACGATCGACTGTCTTAAAGAGCGTTGCCCCGTCGCGCGCGGAGATTGCATCCATCGCATCATCGAGCAATGCGCCGTCAGTAAACCCAAGGAGTTGGATAGCGATTTCATAGCTCACGCCATCTTTACCGGCCCCAGCCAGCAATTGACCAAGAACAGATAAAGCATCACGGACGGAGCCACCTGATGCACGAACTACAAGCGGAATAACGCCCTTAGCGACTTTCACGCCTTCGGCTTCACAAACCTTTTCAAGGTGTGTGCCCAGCGTGCCAGGTGGAACTAAACGGAATGGGTAGTGGTGAGTACGAGAGCGAATTGTTGAGATTAGCTTTTCAGGTTCGGTTGTGGCAAAGATGAAGATGACGTGTGCAGGAGGTTCTTCAACAACTTTGAGCAAGGCATTAGCTGCCCCTGGCCCAAGCTGATGTGCCTCATCGATAATGTAAATCTTGTACTTGCTCTGCACTGGCGCAAAGAATGCTTTATCGCGAAGATCGCGGGCATCATCGACCAAACCATGTGTGGCAGCATCGAGTTCAATAACATCGATAGAACCCGGACCATTTGCTACTAAATCTTTACAGGATTGGCACTCACCACATGGAGTAGGAGTTGGGCCTTTTTCGCAGTTAAGTGAACGCGCCATGATGCGAGCGCTAGAAGTCTTGCCGCAACCGCGTGGGCCGCTAAAGAGGTAAGCATGATGTGTTTTGCCGGATTCAAGCGCGTTAGATAAAGGAACAGTGACATGTTCTTGCCCGATGACATCTGCAAATACAGAGGGGCGATACTTTCGATATAACGCTAACGACATCTTTATCTACTCTCGTTAAGGCCGCGATTCAATTCACTTCTAATTGACCGAGACTTACTTATTCACTTCTTTGCTAGCTTTCTAGGGACCTCCGGTGCACCCGCCAGAGCGTACCTACCCTTGCTGTAT
Source organism: Candidatus Planktophila sp. (assembly GCA_040402355.1). GTDB lineage: Bacteria > Actinomycetota > Actinomycetes > Nanopelagicales > Nanopelagicaceae > Planktophila. The sequence goes on from JBBAMT010000001.1 coordinate 302,816, forward strand.
TCCTACCCTGGGGGAGTTCAGCACGGTGACGTCGCACCGGAGATCTGCCCCAATCTTATGTGTCAGGACCGACGCTACGCACCGCTACCCTTGGGGCGTTAAGGCTCGCGCCTTAGCGCTGGAGGATTCGCATAGCGGCCGAGTGCGCACGCTTGGAAAGCGTGTATAGGGAAACCTATCGAGGGTTCAAATCCCTCATCCTCCGCTCCCATCGCCTGGTTACTGAGAGTAATCAGTACTACTGCGGGTAATCGGACCTTTTCGCTAAGTTCCCGAGATGAAAATATTTGGGCGTAAGACAGAAGTTCTTCATAATCTACTCAGAGAAAATGGTTGGGATTCTTACGGAGAAATTCCAGAAAGTTTCGAGAGTGATACTTGGAGCTTTGAGAACTCCGATTCCACAACGCGCTGAAGTCTAAGTAAAAGAATCAAATTTCGGCTACTTAACAAATTTAGTAAAATGTGGTTTCGAAACCTCATTAGAAGATTTACAAGCAGCGTATATGACCTGGGCGACGGAGATTATGGTTGGTTTGTCCAAGATCATAGATGTAAACCAAGAGCAGAAAATCTAATTAAAAATAGCTCCGTTCTTATTCCGTTCGGAATATATATAATTGAATTTTCTATTTCTGGAGGTGTCGCATACAGCCACTACTCTCTCAACTATGGGATCAGCTACACCATCTATATGGAGGCTGAATTGACCAGAAACAAGAAAAGAAACATCGAAATTCTCGTGAACCTCTTTGCGGAGACTGAGGAGTATCTTTTTAAGACTCTTAGTCGAGGAGAGCCTCAAGCTTCTTCTCACTATTTGCACCGCGTCTTTCCAATTCGCTGGTGAAGTAGCACTTATGAACGACTGTGGATAACCCGATTCAGATTGTCTGATGTTTTGAAAGCCTCGGGCATGGATAAATTTCTTTACAAACGAAAAGTATTGATTTCTTTGATCTGCGCTCTCTTCATGTCATCTTCAGCTCTAGCAAATGGCGCTCGATCGGCCGCTACTCCACCCAAGACAAAATGCTTCATCGAAGTCCAAAATGCCCATATCTCTAGTTCAATACTTGAGCAGCAGGGACGCTTAGCAGTAAAAGTGAATGCGATTTCAAAATGCAGCGTTCCCCAGAGTAATGTCATTTTGACTATCAAAATATTCAAGGAAGGTTTAGGTGCACCGCATCTAGTAGCTCAGAAAAGCACAGAGGCCGATAATCCAAAATCAAAAGGATTTATCGTGGAAAATCTGTTCACTTTTGCTTACTGTAAGAACACAACAAAATCAAAGTACTACGGTGTGGCTTCAGCTCGAGCGACCATTCGTGGGAAGCGCTATTTGACGCCGCCAGTCTGGTCTGAGAAAACTATTGAACTCGAATGCGGCACTTGAGTTAGAATTTCTTCATGAGTGAAAATCCCGACAACTTTCTGAACGAAGAGGATTTTGCTTGGGAACGTTCATACTTTTCCCTGATGGCAGATTTAAAAAGAAATAATTTGTCGAGATACGAGGAGCTTGCGGGTCGTCTTTCAGCAGGAGGCGAAGAGATACTCGAATTGACGAATGGAACTTACAAGATTTCCGTAGATAAGAACGGCTGTGGCTACAGCTGCCGAGAGTCAGATGGGGCGAATTTCCAAAGGCTTGGATGGACGAAACTCACTGAAAATCCCGAAGAGAGAATCTCTACTATTACAGATGCATTGGCTGAGTGTGAAGCAAGGGCACAAATAGACGCCTAAAAGATTTATTAAATCTCAACGCCGATGTACTTAGTCTGCAAGAACTCGTGAACTCCATCGAAGCCACCTTCGCGACCAAGACCTGATTGCTTTACGCCACCGAATGGCGCTGCAGGATCTGAAAGAAGTCCGCGGTTGATTCCAACCATGCCAGCTTCAATTCCTTCAGCGAAACGAATTGCGCGCTTCAAATCTTCTGAATACACATAACTAATAAGACCGTATTCAGTGTCATTAGCCATTGTGAGAGCTTCTTCATCTGTATCGAAGAGAACTACAGGAGCCACAGGTCCGAAGACTTCGTTGGCAAGGATTTCATCATCCTTAGAAACTTCAAGAACTGTTGCTGGATAGAAAGCGCCTGCGCCATCAGGAGTTGTTCCACCGAGGTGAACCTTTGCGCCTCCTGCCTTCGATGCATCAACGAGCTCTGCAATCTTGTTACGTTCCTTCGTAGAAACACTTGCGCCAAGTTGAATACCGGCTTCGCGGCCAACGCCCATTTTCAGACCAGCCATAGCCTTTGTAAATTCTGCAATGAATTTATCGCCGATAGAACGTGCAACATAGATCCGGTTGGCAGCTGTGCATGCTGCTCCTCCATTGCGCATCTTTGCCATCATTAAACCTTTAACTGCCTCTTCAATATTTGCATCATCGAGAACAACAAACGGTGCATTCCCACCGAGCTCCATAGAGCAACGGATTACTTGATCGGCAGCTTCCTTAATAAGGATCTTGCCAACGAAAGTTGATCCAGTGAAGGAAAGGTTCTTCACTCGTGCATCGTGGAGAATCTTGGCTATCGCCGGACCTGTCTGTGCAGGAAGGATGACATTGAGTACACCCTTAGGAAGTCCGCAACGTTCGAGAATATTTACGATGGCGAGCGCAGTCAGTGGAGTTTCACCTGCTGGCTTCAAAATCATTGTGCAACCGGCAGCAACAGCTGGACCAATCTTGCGAGTAGCCATTCCTGCTGGGAAGTTCCAGGGTGTAATAAGAAGTGAGACGCCAATAGGTTGGTGGGTTACGAGGATGCGCTTATCGCCTGAAGGAGACATACGGAAATCACCAGAGATGCGTACTGTCTCTTCTGCAAACCAACGGAAGAATTCAGCGGCGTAATTAACTTCAGCCTTTGCATCGGGAAGCGCCTTGCCGTTCTCTTTCGAGATGAGTTCAGCCAAGTAATCGGCTTCAGCAATCATCATTTCAAAGGCTTTGCGCAAGATTTCGCTGCGGACGCGGGGAGCAACCTTTGCCCAACCAGCTGCGGCGCGGTCAGCCGCATCAACGGCCGCCAGGTTCTGTTCATCACTTGAAGTAGCAACTTTGGCGATTACTGAGCCATCGCTGGGATCGATTACGTCTAAAGTCCCGCTTCCATCGACCCACTGACCATCTATATATAACTGTGTGCGCATAAGATAAGCATACTTACGAGAAATCGATGGGTCACCTAAAATGGTGACCTACGCAGCGGTGATGCTCTAGATGCAACATCGGCTGCGGAACTAGAGGGAGTTAGTTGTGCCTAAGTCTTGGACTGATGATGCACCCCAGCCTGTAGCTCTTCAGGATCACGCGCACGTCAAAGATCCCTTCTCATACAAGGTCAAGCGATTCTTTCTCGGTGGTGCGCTTAACCGCCACTCGCTCGGACACCAGCGCCTCAGTAAACGTTACGCCCTCGGAATTCTTTCATCAGACTGTATTTCATCTTCTGCCTACGGTTCTGAACAGATTCTGATTGCTTTGCTGCCTGCATTTGGTTTGGCAGCCTTTGCCATCTTGATGCCTATGACTGCAGTCGTTTTAGCAATTCTTGTTCTCATTACCTTGTCTTACCGAAATGTCATTGATGTCTATACAAAGACCGGTGGGGCTTACATCGTTTCGCGCGATAACTTCGGTCCGGTTGTAGCGCAAATCGCCGCCGTTGCTTTGATTCTCGATTACATCGTGACCTTAGCAATTCAATCAGCGGCAGGTGTTGCTGCAATTATTTCGACATTCCCATCACTTGAGCCATACAAAATGCCGATGATCTTCTCCGTCATCATCTTGTTAACGTATGGAAATTTACGCGGAGTCAAAGAGGCAGGTAAAGCTTTCGCATTCCCAACCTATTTCTTCGTTGGCTGTATGTTTATTGTCTTTGGAATGGGTTTCTATCGGTTAGCAAATGGAACTCTGCCACTTCTTGATACCAATCTTCCAGGTGCAGTTCCTCTCGGGCAAGAACAAGGTCTGCTTACCTTTGCAGCAATCTTTATCCTTTTACGCGCCTTCGCCAATGGTGGATCATCTCTCACAGGTCTTGAGGCAATCTCTGATGGCGTTGCGCTCTTCAAAACTCCTGAGGATGTCAACGCAAAACGCACTTTGGTCATCATGAGTTGTTTGCTGGGAACTCTTGTTCTCGGCGTTTCTTACTTTGCCCACCACATACATGCAATGCCTTACGAATCAGGCGTGCCAACAGTTATTTCTCAGATTGCAAAGGCTGCAGTTGGTTCCGGAGCATTCGGTTCAATCATGTTTATCTTGGTTCAGCTCGCAACGATGCTTATCTTGTTTGCAGGCGCCAACACCACCTATAGCGCCTTTCCATTGCTCGTTAACTTTGTCGCAACCGATGGCTACCTTCCACGCCAACTCACAAAGCGTGGCCACCGCTTAGCTTTCTCTAACGGAATTCTCTTGCTAGCAGGTGGCGGAACGTTGCTCGTTGCGATTACAGCAGGCTCCGTCGAACACCTCGTTGCCTTCTACGCCCTCGGTGTATTTACAGGATTTACCTTGGCAGGATTTGGTATGTCGCGTTACTTCAAACGCACGAAGCCAAAGAATTGGAAATTGAAGGTTTTCATTAACACGCTTGCAGGGACAGTTTCATTTGCAATCGTCATAATTTTCTCAGTTGTTAAATTCACCGAAGGTGCTTGGTTGGTACTCGTGACTGCCCCAATCTTGGTCATCTTGTTCCTGCGTCTTCGTCGTCAATACACTCGTGAGCAGGAAGCGCTCTCAGTTAAAACTGGCGAAGAACGTGCAACAACAATGCCACGCCACGACGTCACAATCTTCGTCGACAGCGTTGATATTGCAACAGTCGGTGCTGTTCGTTACGCACGCAGCCTCAAACCACACAAGATCAAGGCTGTTCACTTTGTTATCGATGATCGCCGCGCCGAAGATATTCAGCAGGCGTGGGCAAACTCTGAAGCGCTCGAAGATGTACAACTCGAACTCATCGATTGCCCTGATCGCCGCATTGCCAACTCCGCACTCGATTACGCAATTCGCAAGACTGAGAAGCCCGATATTGAATTAACAATCCTTCTACCTCGTCGTTCTTACTCACGGTTCTTAGGTCGCTTACTTCACGATCAAACCGCGGAAGAAATCGCAGCACCAATCTCACAGCTGCAGCGAGTAGTCGCAACCATCGTTCCTTTTGACGTCAATAGAATTACAACTGGTGGAAATCTTCATATCCACCATGAGCATGAAGTCCTTACCACCGTTGCTTCACAAGAGAAGATAAAGCCTGCTCAAGAAGCGCCTAAGGAATTTGCACCCGTTACTCATTACGCAGAAGATGTAACACCTATAGGCAAGATTGAATGGCGCAAGCGTTCTAAGGTGCATGGACGAGTCACTTCAATCTCCACAGCCCCTCGTGGCTCAGCTCCTATGCTGCAAGTTGAGGTGTGGGATGAAACTGGCGGAATCACACTTAACTTCTTAGGTCGTCGCGAAATTGCCGGCCTTGAAGTTGGTATGGAGATGCGCGCTGAAGGTATGGTCGGAGAAGAAGAAGGCCAGCTGACTATCTTGAATCCATCGTACGAATTACTTGTCTGAGAAGAACTCTTTCAGCAAGGCAGCGCATTCGTTTTCCAGCACACCAGCGCTAACTTCTACCTTAAAGATTGAGCGTGGATCGCGAAGTACATCCCACACTGAACCAACTGCGCCCGCCTTTTCATCCCAGGCGCCAAAGATGAGATGAGAAATTCGTGACTGAGCGATAGCTCCAGCACACATTGCACATGGTTCTAGGGTGACAATGAGGGTGCAACCATCTAAGCGAGAGTTCTGTAGACGTGCTGCAGCGTTGCGAATCGCGACTACCTCAGCGTGTGCAGTGGGATCGTTATTGGCTTCGCGCTCATTTGAACCTTTACCAATGACAACACCATCTTTATTGATAACAAGTGCGCCGACTGGAACATCGCCGGTTGCAAGCGCAGAGCGAGCAATAACTAGTGCCTCTTGCATAAGCTCTTCAGGAGTTCGCGTTGAAATTTCTAAGACTCCAATAACTGCGCTAAATCATCGCTAAAACCTAAACGGTTAGCGATTGCCTCAATTTGTTCATCAGGAAATAGATCTGCATCATCGCAGAGAGTTGAAAGTTCCATACTGTGAAGACCGAGGTCGGAGAAGATATCTAAATCTCCAGCCGGAAGCGGTTCGTCATCTTCTTCTGGTTGATCAATATCTGCGATATCCAAGAACTCTGCTGCAACTTCATAATCAACTGCGCAGGTAATATCACTGATAAAAAATTTGATGTGAGTGCCAAGGACGCGAATAGCTAAGAAGAATTCGTCATCAATGGTAATCAACGCGACCGCGCCACCATTGGTCTGCTGCTTCTTCAGGCGGTCGATGATGTGAGTTAGGTCATCAGGGTCAGGTAAGGATGCGATAGACCAGCGTCCATCTTCATGCCACGCCTCAATCGCGAAGTCCTGGGTTTGCTCTGACACGTATCCCATATTGGCACTCATTGAAGTGGAATGAAAGCCCTGTAAGGTAGATGACATGAAAGTTCATGTAGCGAATCACCCACTTATCTCTCACAAACTCACTGTTTTACGTGATGAAAGAACTGATTCTCCAACTTTCCGACTTCTCGTTGAGGAGCTCGTGACCTTGCTTGCCTACGAAGCAACTCGCGACGTGCGTACCAAAACCGTCAACATTAAGACTCCCGTTACCGAAACGACTGGTCTTGTCTTGGCAGAACCCCGACCGGTAGTTGTTCCAATTTTACGAGCAGGTCTTGGCATGCTCGAAGGAATGACAAAGCTTCTTCCTACTGCTCAAGTTGGTTTCTTGGGAATGGTCCGTGACGAAGAGACGTTGAAGGCAACAACATATGCCAACAGGCTTCCTGAAGATTTATCTGGCCGCCAATGTTTTATTCTCGATCCCATGCTTGCAACAGGTGGCACGCTCGTGATGGCAATCAATTACCTGATAGAACGTGGCGCAAATGAGATCACTGCGATTTGCTTGCTTGCCGCCCCCGAGGGAATCAAGGTGCTCGAAGATGAATTTAAGAACGCTGGCATTCCGATCACTCTTGTAACTGGGTCACTCGATGAGAAACTCAATGAAAAGGGTTACATCGTTCCAGGGCTCGGCGATGCCGGCGATCGACTCTACGGAGTCGTGTAAGTGGCATCAACATCTCCTGGATACGGAATCACAATCCGTGTTGAAGGCTCTCCTGATCTACAGCCTGTAGCGCTCATTACCGCCACAATCTCAAGTGCTGGTGCAACTATTACCGCCCTCGATGTTGTGGAATCACTCCTTGAAAAGGTAGTCATCGACGTCACCTGCGACACTATCGATGCAGATCATGCGCAAGAAATTCACAACTCACTCTCAGCCCACGACGGACTTACTGTTCGCAAAGTCAGCGACCGCACATTCTTGCTCCACCTCGGTGGAAAGATTGAAGTCACCTCAAAAGTGCCTTTGAAGACTCGCGATGATTTATCGCGCGCCTACACACCTGGTGTTGCACGTATCTCTCAAGCGATTGTCGATGACCCTTCCGATGTCAGACGCCTGACGATGAAGCGCAATACCGTCGCTGTTGTTACTGATGGATCTGCCGTATTGGGCTTGGGGAATATCGGTCCATCTGCGGCGCTTCCTGTTATGGAAGGGAAAGCTGCGCTCTTTAAGCGCTTCGCCAATGTTGATGCCTGGCCAGTATGTCTTGATACCCAAGATGTCGATGAAATTGTCCGCACAGTGCAGCTAATTGCACCTGTCTATGGCGGAATTAACTTAGAAGATATCTCAGCGCCTCGCTGCTTTGAAGTTGAACGTCGTCTCCGTGAATTACTTGATATCCCTGTCTTCCACGACGACCAACACGGAACAGCAATCGTCGTTCTAGCAGCGCTGCGCAATTCTTTGAAGTTGGTAAAGAAAGATATCTCCAAGGTAAGAATTATTATGAGTGGTGCCGGTGCAGCGGGCACTGCAATTGCACGATTACTTGTATTAAGCGGTGCAACCAACATCATCGCCTTCGACAAGGATGGCGTGATCTGTAAGGAATCTCAGTCTGAAGATGCGATGCGCGATTGGTTTATTGGAAACTCCAATCAAGCTAACTTCAAAGGCTCAATTCATGAAGCAATGTCGGGCGCCGATATCTTCATCGGAGTGAGCGCGCCCAAGGTTCTCGATGAAGCAGATATCGCATCTATGGCACCGGGCTCTATTGTCTTTGCTCTCGCCAACCCAGATCCTGAGATTGACCCCGCGATTGCTCGAAAGTACGCCGCAGTTGTTGCAACCGGTCGTAGTGATCACCCCAACCAGATCAACAATGTTCTAGCCTTTCCAGGAATCTTCCGCGGGCTCCTAGATGCCAATGCTCATAAGATTACCGATAAGTTATTAGTTGCCGCCGCTGAAGCAATTGCGGATTGCGTTAGCCCTTCACAGCTCAACACCTCTTTCATTGTGCCCAGCGTCTTTGATCCCAATGTGGTCATACAGGTAGCGGCTGCGGTAAAGAAGTCGGTGTAATGGAGCTCCTTGCATCCTTCGATGCTCAACTTTCAGCCCTTAACCCCTTTATCTTCTACGTAATTATCGGGGCAATTGTCTTCATCGAAACTGGGTTGCTCTTTGGTTTCTTCCTGCCGGGCGACTCAGTCTTATTTAGCGCAGGTCTTGTTGCGGCATCTATGACCGATGTCAATATCGTTATCTTGATTATTGTCATCCTTGCCGCTGCATTCTTTGGGGATCAAGTGGGATTTGTTATTGGGCGCGTCATTGGCCGCCCTTATCTTGATAAGCGTAAATCTGCCTATATGCAGCGAATGATTGTCAGATCTGAAAAGTTTTATGAGCACACTGGCTGGTGGGCAGTTGTCGCCGCGCGCTTCTTCCCGTGGATTCGCACCTTTGTGCCACCAATCGCTGGCGCGTCAAAGATGAATTACTACAAGTTTCTGTCAGCAAATGCCCTTGGCGCTGTTCTATGGGGCGGTGGAATTACCTTAGCCGGCTATTACGCAGCAACGCTACCGTGGGTGAGAACTTCTTCATATGCAATTGCTGCTTTCTTTATTACCGCGTCAATCGTTTCCGGCCTTGTGAATTATTTACGCCGCCCACGATAACTCCTACGTAAGTCATAGCGATTCCGATTACTAGATACTTCGAAATGCTTACTCCGTCCGTGGGTGAGTAAAGATCAATCAGAAGCGAACCGATTAACTGGCCGCCTACGCTAAAGAGGGTGAAAGTCAGAACGCCCAGATGCTGCACAATCGTTGAGGTAAATGCGATGTAGATAACGCCGATTACCCCACCTGTGTAAATCCACCATGGGCCAGCTGGAAGTGGAACGAGATCTTCAGAATTGATGAGAACCAAAATTGCCAAGAAGATAACGAGAAAAGTTGTTCCCATAATGAAGTTAAGTAGTGATGTTGTAAAACTCTGATGTGAATGCTCATTGATCTGACCATTCATGGCTCGCTGGACTCCAACAATGGCACCAGCAACGCACCCCATCAAAACTGCAAGGAGCGATAAGTTCTTTGCATCAATGCGATCAAAGACTGAGATAAAGACTGCAAAGACAGTGAAGAAGGCGGCGGCAATTCTGCGCGGTGTGATCTGCTTCTTTCCCCCACCAGTTAAGCCAATGCGATCGACAACAAGTGAAGCGGCAGTCTGCCCGGCAATCGATGCAACAGAGTAGATAGCAACTCCAATGAGTGGAACGATATGGGTCTGCACCGCAACAAAACTGCCGCCCAGCGCGCCCGCGAAGAGAGTCCAGCGCGGTAATTCGCGACGAGCAACAGCGCCCCGCAAATTACGAGCACCTTCTTTAATGGCAGGGCTAAAGAGAGCAATAACAGAGATGATGATGAGTCCAGAGCCAAATGAAACGAGGGCTGCTTCAACACCATTTCCAATGCGATGCGAAAGTTCGCCATTGGCACGCGCTTGCAGCGCAATCATGACTCCAGAGATAGCGGCTAGGAAGTCAAGACGCTGATTCTTTGTGGCCATAAGTAAATCCTATTAACTTTCAAGGGCCAGAGTGATCTCTAACCACTCTTCTTCGCGCATCTGTAACTCACTCTGTACCTTTTCAATCTCGGTTGCAATCTCTGCCAAGCGATCAGGGTTAAATGCCTCGGCTTCTTGTTCTGTCAAAAGAACCGTCAATCGCTCTTTACCCTTAGCCACCTGTCGTTCAACACGGGTGAGATCTTTCTTCAATTGACGTTGTTCTGCTGCAGATGAAGTTGAGGAAGTTTTACTTCCTGATGATGAACTCGTTGCAATCGAAGCAGCGCGTTGTTCCAGGTATTGATCTACTCCACGTGGCAGATCGCGTAACTTCATATCTCCGAGTAGCCCCCAGAAACGATCGCAGACTCGCTCAAGGAAATATCTATCGTGCGAGATAACAATCAGCGTGCCGCCATAACTATCGAGCAAATCTTCCAGCTCGGTAAGTGTTTCGATATCAAAATCATTAGTCGGTTCGTCAAGGAGCAAGACGTTTGGTGAATCCATGAGCAGGCGAGTTAGTTGTAGGCGGCGACGTTCTCCCCCAGATAAATCACCAACGGGAGTCCACTGCGCATCACGATCAAAGCCGAGTCTTTCGCAGAGTTGAGATGCAGAGAGGGTCTTTCCCTTTCCGATCTCCACATGCGTTGCAACTTTTTCAACTGCCTCTAATAGGCGCCAAGTTGGATCCAGTTCATCAAGGTGTTGGGTCAAGAATGCAATCTTGACGGTAATGCCAGTAACTAACTTGCCACCGGCAGGTTGGAGCTGTCCGGCCAGGGTGCGCATCAACGTTGTCTTACCTGCCCCGTTGATTCCCACGATTCCGATGCGATCGCCTGGTCCGATGTTCCAGGTTAAATCATCTATCAGCTCTTTATCGCCAGCTTTGATGAGCGCGTGATGAAGTTCAAAGACAGTCTTTCCTAGACGATTGAGAGCAAATTTCAATAGCTCAGTTGCATCGCGTGGGGCCGGTTCTGCAGAGATCAACTCGTTCGCGGCATCGACTCGGAACTTTGGCTTCGTGGTCCGTGCCGGTGCACCACGGCGTAACCAAGCGAGTTCTTTGCGAATCAAATTATTGCGGCGGGCATCCATCGTATTTGCTTGGCGTGCTCGCTCAGCTTTGGCCAGTACAAAGGCGGAATATCCACCGTCGTACTCTTCAACTTTTCCAAGAACTACTTCCCAGGTGCGGTCTGTTACCTCATCGAGGAACCAACGATCGTGCGTAACAACTAAGACAGCTAAATCTCGACGGTTCTTTAGGTGGGAGGCAAGCCAAGCAACACCTTCGACATCGAGGTGGTTTGTTGGTTCATCGAGCAGAATCAGATCGAGATCATCGATGAGTAACTTTGCTAAACCGACGCGACGTTTTTCTCCGCCAGATAGAGAGGCAAAGGTGCGGTCAAAGATATGGTCATCAAAGCTGCCGAAGAGCCCTGTAAAGATTTCGCGAATACGTGGATCACTTGCCCACTCATGCTTTTCGCGATTTCCAATAACGACATCGCCAACTGTGGAATGAGGGGCAGCGCTATCTATTTGAGAGAGGATGCCGATCTTGGAAGAGTTTGTCTTCGTTACTCGCCCGGCATCTGGTTCTTCAACCCCTGCAATAATTTTCATCAGAGTGGATTTACCAGCCCCATTGCGGCCAACGATTCCGATGCGATCGCCTTCAGAAACTCCAAGCGATACCCGCTCTAGAAGTGGGCGAATATCAAAGGCTTTAGAGACCTCTTCAATATTCACTACATTGCGCGCCACGGTAGGAGAGCGTACCTTTGAACTATGAAGGTTACTGACCGCGCTTACGCTCTAGAGCTCGATAAGAATGACCCACTTGCTCCATATCGCAGTAAATTCGTAGTCACCGACCCCAATCTCTGTTATCTCGACGGAAATTCACTCGGTCGCCTCCCCCACGCAACCGTTAAGGCTGTCAGTGACTTCGTTTCACAGGAATGGGGTAAAGAAGTTGTTACTGGCTGGAGCCACTGGATCGATGAGGCACAGGTTGCCGGTGATCTATTGGGACGCGCATCGCTCGGCGCCACTGCCGGACAGGTTCTTGTCTGTGACACGACCTCAGTTAACTTTTATCAGCTCTGCCTAGCGGCAATCAACGCTCGCCCGGGACGTAAGACCATCATTACCGATGCGGCAAACTTTCCTACCGATCGCTACATCCTCGATGGAATTGCAAAGCAACTAAGTTTAAATCTCATCATTATCGATAATGAAGATCCCACAATCGCCGAAAATGAGTTGATCACCGCTGAGCTTCTTGAGAAGTACATGTCGGAAGATGTGGCGCTCGTTACCTTTGAAGTTATTCAATATCGTTCAGGTGCCCGATCAGATATCCAATCTATTACTGACTTGGCTCGCTCTTATGGCGCATTTGTTCTCTGGGATGCTAGCCATGCTGCAGGTGCCATTGAGATGAATTTTGATGAATGTGGCGTTGATCTTGCCATCGGATGTACTTACAAATATGGAAACTCTGGGCCAGGCTCACCAGCATGGCTCTATGTAAACAAGCGTGTTCAGAAAGAACTGCAAGTTCCTATTCAAGGTTGGTTTGGCAATGAAGATCAATTTGGCATGGGTCCATACTTTGAAAAAGCTCAAGGTATTCGTGGATTCCAAATAGCGAGCCCCTCCATAATCGGAATACGTGGTGTGCAGATTGCCTTTGAGATGATTGCAGAAGCAGGTATCGATGTCATTGCCTCAAAAGCTGCAATTGGTACACAGATGATGATTGATCTCTATGACGAGTGGCTCGCACCCCTCGGATACACGCTACTGACATCGCGTAATCCAAAGGAGCGCGGCGGACACATCTCTATCGGTCACCCAGATGCAGCACAGATCTGCGTTGCACTTCGCAAACTTTCCAATGTAATTCCTGATTACCGCACTCCAAATACCATCCGCTTAGCAATCGCCCCGCTTCCAACTTCATACGTTGAAGTGTGGGATGGTTTCCAACGCATCCGCGACCTTACCGAAAGCCGCCAATACGAGGGTGTCGCAGAGTCAGATTCACGAGTGACATGAGCGAGAACTTCGATTCGGCGCTGACATATACCTCGTACTTAGCAGTTGATGATTTATTAAAGCTACAGAAGCCGCTCTCTGATGGACCTGAGCATGATGAGATGCTCTTCATCATCATTCATCAAACCTACGAACTCTGGTTTAAACAATTAATTCACGAATTCCTACAAGCACAACGCGCACTCGAAGCCGGCGATACCCATTACGCTCTTTCTATTCTTGGACGTATCCGCACAATCATGAAGGTCTGCGTCGCACAGGTAGATATTCTCGAGACAATGACGCCACTGCAATTTAACGCTTTCCGCGGTTACCTCGCCTCTTCAAGTGGTTTCCAGTCAGCGCAGTTTAGAAAAGTGGAAGCCATCCTCGGTCGTCGTGATAGCCGCATGGCCGGTCACTTACCTCCAGATATTCAGAGTGAGATTGAAGAAATCACATCACGTAATTCAATCTGGGATTCATTCTTGGATTACCTCACCAAGCGCGGTTACTCACTTCCCTCAGAAGTTGTGGGTCGCGATAAATCAATCGCTTACGAGCCAAACTCAACTGTGCAAGATGTACTACTCGCAGTGCACAAAGGCGATCCGGAAAGTGCGATGGTCTCAGAACGTCTTGTTGATATCGACGAAGGTATTCAAGAGTGGCGATACCGCCACGTAAAGATGGTCGAACGCACCATTGGCCACAAGATGGGATCGGGCGGATCAAGCGGAGTCGACTACTTGGCAAGTACCCTATTTAACCCGGTCTTTAAAGACTTGTGGGAGATTAGATCTCGCTTTTAGTTGGGTAGCCCTTTAACAACAAGTTCTGAAAGTGGCAGACGCTCGCGCTTTGCGGTTTCACGTTCAAGAAGTGGGCCGCTTAACTTCCCGGGTGCATCTTGGGTACCTACAGCAATAACAACTACTGGAAGCAAATCAGGAGACATCGAGAGAACCTCATGCGCAACGGTCTTATCAAAGCCGGTCATCTGATGTGCAACGAGTCCACGATGATGTGTTTCAATCACAAGCTGAGCAACTGCTAGACCGCAGTCGAATTGATAATCAGCATGGATTGATCCATCAGGTTTTGTAGTCTTTCCAGCAACCAAGATAAGCGCTGAAGCATTCTTGGCCCAACTCTGATTGAACTCCACGAGAGACGAGAGAATCTGAGTAAAGACTTCATCTCCGCGCTTTCCGACAAAAAATCGCCACGGCTGGCTATTAAATGCTGATGCTGCCCAGCGCGCTGCTTCAAGAATGGCAGTCAACTCTTCGTCATTGATTGTGGCAGTCTCATTAAATGAACGTGGGCTACGTCGAGTTGCGATGATTTCGTGAACGGGTACTGAAGTCTCTGCTTTCATATCGCCAACCCTATTGCTCAGATACAGTTAACGCATGTCGATTTCAGAGTGGATACATCACACTTCTGACTCACTCGTTGCACATAACTTGCAGATTCCACTCTTCGCACTTCTTATCTTCTTTGCATTCGCAGAAGCTGCGCTCTTTGTTGGATTCATCTTGCCTGGAGAAACAGCCTTGCTTATTGGAGGCGTGCTTGCTCATGCAGGCGTGTGGAACGTCTGGGTCTTTCTTGCAGCAGCGACTGCAGGTGCAATCATCGGCGATTCTGTGGGGTATGAGATCGGCAAACACCTTGGTCCACGCATCAAGGAGAACGCCTTCGGACGATTTGTCGGTGCGAAGCGGTGGAAGCTAGCGCAGGCAATCTTTGATCGATATCACGGCGGAGCCATCTTCTTCGGTCGCGCCCAAGCGCTGCTTCGCGCTTTAGTTCCAGCTCTTGCCGGCATGAATAAGGTGCCTTACCGAACTTTTATCAGGTGGAATGCAGCAGGCGGAATTGTATTTTCGGCCATCGTGGTTCTACTTGGATATGAATTTGCCAACTCATTGGCCACCCTTGAGAAGTATTTACGTTATTGGGCCATCTTCTTCTTGGCAGTTGTTGTAGTAATTGTCGTAATTTTGAAGAGAAAACTTGAGCACTTACTCGAAGGCTAAGCCTTCTTGGTGTTGATAATTTCTACCTTTTCACCATAAGCGGCTTCGGCAATCTTGTGTCGGCGCTTGATATAAGTATCTGATGCGCCGGTAATCAAATGCTCAAAGCGTTTTTCACCTTTAATGAGTGGGTGTAGCTCCTTCGCAGTGTTCTGTGATCCCCATACCGGTGCTTCCTGTCGCGTGACCTGCACGACAATATGTGGATTAACAAATCGATAGATAAGTGCAAGGCGGCGAAGTCCCATATATGCAACGTGGCGCATGCCGCGATTGATATGTTCTTGAATTCGTAGCTGGTTATAGCGCAACCACGATGGACGAATAGGTTCTTCGCGCACTGCTAATTCATACAGAATCTTTGCTATTTCTGCACCCCCTGTTGGGTCTGGCAATTCACCGCACTTCTTACTCAAACGAGCGCGTACATCAGCATCTTGTAACTTCTTCACCGTTGCGGTGATTTCACCCAAATCAGCTTGGTTTGCACGAAGGGCAAATCCCATGTCATGACACCACTGTGCACGTGCTTCTTGATCATCGGTACCGCGGATATTGGAGACAAAGACTGTCGGAACCTGCGCGGGCAAAAGCTCATGTACTCCGTTATACCCAGTTGCGCAGACGCTGGCATCAAATGCATGGAGCACTCGAGCCAGTGGGAAGTGGCGCACGACGCGGATATCTAGACCATCTGGTGCCAGCGACTTTCCATCTTTATCCAGAGGTTGCTTGGTCAGGATTACCTGCAAATTTTTCCAACCAATAAGCCCGGCAAGCGCTGCAGTCATCTTCTCGTTGACATCGCTATCGCCGGTTCCAAGCTGAACCAGCACGGCTGGTCGGTTGAGATCAAGGCCTAAAACCTGGCGCGCTTCATCGCGCGATAGAGCAGTATCTTTCTGGAAGAGCGAAACGGATGATGTCAGGCGCGCATCTTTTCTTTCCGCAGTTGGGCCAAAGTCGTAGGCTCGTGCAAAATCACCAGGTTCAACAATGTAATCCATCATCTGTGATTGCAAACCCAAGACAAACCGTTGTGGTTTCTTCTGCCACAGGCCACGGCGCACCCAGACAAGTGCAAGCTTGGGATGAGAAAACTTTGCAGCGATAACTCCTGGGTACGGAACAACTCCATCGAATGACATCACGCGAGCGCCGGTTTCATCAACGAGGGCTAACAAACGATCACGCAAATATTCGTCCCATTTTTCGCGCGACATCCACATGCGATCGCGGCCAGGAATATATTCGCAACGGATACCCATAAATTCTGGAATCTCTGCAATGCCACCAGCCATGGAGACAATAATCGGGTTGGCATACTCTTTCAAGGCCAACGCAATTGCACTTGCACGCGCAAGGTGTCCCATTCCTACCCCATTACTGGTTGCAAGAATAATCGTTGGTTTTTCCATAAGGGTGCAAGGTTACCAATTCTTTATGCGTAAGCCACGCGGGAAAATCGTTATTAGTTGCAAACTTTTTTGACTTCAGAGATACTTGGCATGCGTTAATTCGCAACCACAAAGGAGAGTACTTCTCAAACCGTTTCTAAATCAGAAACATTTGCCGTACAGCTTTACAATGACTACACAAACAGCGATCCAATCGCAACATGCAGCATCACATCGTTACGTACCAACAACTTCAACACCAATATCGCCTGAAAAGGTTGCCGCACTCCTCGCGGCTGAATGGAAGCTCTTCACCAAGAACACTGGTGCTTCCGAAATCGAGAGCAATCGGGCGCACAACACAATGCCCCTAGGCGTCACCTCTAGCTTCCAGCACTGGGATCCATACCCAATCTCCATCGTCTCCGCCCAGGGCGCTTACATGACCGATGTCGATGGTCGCCAGCTCCTCGACCTCTCTATGGGCTTTGGCGCAATGCTCGCCGGCCACCTCAACCCTGTCGTCGTTGAAGAGATTCAAACAGCGCTCAACCAGGGAATGCTCTTTGTTACCCCGTCACCTACCTCTACCGACGCTGCAGAGCGAATCTGTAAGCGCTTTGGAATCGATCAGGTTCGCTTCACCAACTCCGGAACTGAATCAACGATGTACGCAGTTCGCGTCGCACGTTCAGCCACCGAGAAGATGGGCATCCTCAAAGTCGAGGGCGGCTACCACGGTAGTTACGATCCCTTTGTAGTTTCGGCAAAGCCACCTCTTAACAAGGCTGGCAATCCAAAGAAGCCAACCCCATATGTCGAACCAAACTTGGTTCCGGGTGATATCTATGTTGTTCCATTTAACAATATTGAATCTCTCGAAAAGATGTTTAAGAAGAACGCCAAAAAGATTGCCTGTTTCATTGTCGAACCAGTTCTTGAAAACCTCGCCATCGTTCTACCTGATGCAGGTTATCTCGAGCGCGTTCGCGAACTCTGCGATCAATACAACGTGGTTCTTATCTTTGATGAAGTTAAGACAGGTCTTACCGCTGGTTCACGAGGGGCTGCTGCTCGTTTAGGTGTGAAACCTGACCTTATTACCCTTGCAAAATCAATCGGTGGTGGACTTCCACTTGCGGCCTTCGGCGGTAAGAAGAAGTACATGGACTTCGTTACCAACGGCAAGATGGCTCACTTCGGTACCTTTAATGGTAATCCACTTGCAATGGCGGGTATTCGCGCCATGGATCGCATCTGTACTGATGAAGCGATGGCTCGCGCTGAAGATCTCAACTTGCAGGCGCTCACACGTATTGATGCAATCATCGATGAGTACCAACTTCCAGCACACACAGTTGGTTTTGGCATCAAGGGATGCGTTACCTGGTCAACAACACCAGTACGCAACTACCGCGATTACAAAGCAACTGACTTTGGTGTTGCAGAGGCACATTGGCTCTTCGCACTGAACCGCGGAATTATTACTCCTCCGGGACTTGATGAGCAGTGGTTGATCTCATTGGCTCATGGCCAGATGGAGATCGATATGTTGGTTGAAGATTTCCGCGAATTCACAATAGCTATCCGCTCGTAATTAAAATAAGAAAGGCCCCGCACTCTCCCTCAAAGAGTACGGGGCCTTTCTATTTATTTAGTTGTGTCCCGAGATTAAGAACCGAAAACAGTCTTCCAATCAGAGATTGAGAGGCTGTAGTAACCGCCACCTTCAAGAGTCTTCTGGTTGAACTTTAAGATTCCGCCAGTTGTCTTTGTGGTGAGGTCTGGGCGTGCTGTGTAGCCGCCAGTTGTGTGTACCTGAGCATTGAAGTAGAAGTGCTTCGATGTATCTCCAGGCTTACCAATCAAAGATGTTACATCGATGATGCCTGATGATTCTTCATCTACTGTCATGAACTTTGCAGCACCCTTTTCGAAGTACTCCTTGTTGAACTCAGCAACTACGGCAAGCTTCTGATCCTTCAAACGGAATGCAACGATACGTGAAACGTGAGCGTTGTTACCTGGATCTTCTTGTAGCAAGACAATTCCATCAGTTGTGATTGTCATGTTATCTGGCTTGCTTAAGTATGGAGCCTCTGTTCCATCGAGAAGAAGTTCTAGCTTTGCACCGAGTTCTCGCTTCTGACCATCAACAAATGTCAGTCTCCAGAATCCGCCGCCATCGCGTGATACGCCTGGCTCTGATGGGTTCTCTTTTGTAGCTCCTGGATCTTTATTTGATTCAGTTGTAACGAAGTAGAAGACGTTTGGATTTGTTGGATCCCATTGTCCATCTTCAATGCGAGACATTTCTGTTCCCTTGGCAGCGTGATCTACCTGCTGGGTCTTCATATCGCCATCCCAGATGGTCTCTGCAAATGTCACGTCGACTGCCTTGTTCTTGCCATATGTAGCGCGGAATGCGTTGTCATTAGCGATATTTGGAATGCTCATAACATGAAGCTTTCCGTTTGTGAGGCCAGCCTTATCGGCGTATGTGCCTTCTGATGTCTTTGTACCGACATACATAAAGAGCTGTGAATCAGTTGCTGATCCATCTTCGTTACCCATAACTACGGTGTTCTTGCCTGGCTTGAGGTTAGGCATCAAGTTCTCCCATGATGCAAGTCCCATACGTGGAAGGTTGATGGCATTTCCATCCATGTCGAAAGCAAATGCACGTGCGTAACCGCTATCGCCATCTTCTTCGCCTGCTAGGTAAACAGCGCCGTCATATCCAAGAGTTGTTGAGCCATCCTTGAATGAAAGTGCTCCTGCTTGGACGAGAGTTGCTGAACAGAAACGGCTGATGAAGTTATCCATACCCAATGTCTGTGTTGTTGGTGCTGCTCCAACCGGAGATGCCTGGTATTCCTTCGTGTTGTAGTTGTAGAAGCTCCATGAAGTGATGAAGTTTGAAGCTTTAAGGACGCGGTCACCAGCTGCATTCAATGTGAACTTGGTAATTGACGTTCCTAGAATTGGCTTGCCCTTATCTGCAGACTTTGCAAATGCGCCGACTGCTCCGTATGAAGGAACCTCATGGCTTGAAAGAAGTGTGATTGTTCCATCAGCATTGCGCATTGCGCCCATGCCATCTGGAATACCGCGAACAGTAAATCCGCCAAATGTATCGCCTGCGTAAGCAAGTGGCTTGATTGTTGCTGCATCAGTGGATGCGATGATGTATTCAGGCTTAGTAAGCACTGAGTTTGCTGCTGCTGTTCCTGCAACTACCGTTGCAACTGAAAGCACCGCAGCTACTTTGTAGCGAAGCTTCATATTGATCCATTCCCCTAGTGTCCGAGCCGGGATGAGTTCCGGCTCTTGGGGGAAGTTTCTCTACCCTTAAAGAATGCAGAGAGAATGGGAAGTGAAGTTGCAGAAAATAGTTAAATCCATTTCGGCGCGAGGAATCAACCCACTGTTAACTATTCTTTGTGGAAGTGAACGTTTAAAGCTGCCACGCACGAACTCCGCCAGCAACTCCGGCAGAGTTCGGAACGATGACGACGTCATCACCCATCAAAGTTAAATCGCGCTGTTGAACGCTGTGTGAATTTCCGCCACCGATATAGAGGCGATCCCAAAGGAAAACTGGGCGAAGTTCAGAGACCATCAAACGCACCCGACGTGACCAGAATGTATTTCCCATACGGCGTCTCTCGCGTTCACCAATCCACGTGTCATACGTTGTATTGCGGCGGGTTGTTGCGTGTGAAAGTTCAAAGTGCGGAGATAACTTTCCACCATGGAATACAGAGAATCCGAGGCCAGTACCTAGTGTCAGGACAATTTCAAGGCCTGAGCCAGTAACAACGCCTGCACCATGTACTTCGGCATCATTTAATACCTTCGTTGGAATTCCCAACTTAGCGGCAATTGCTGCCTGCGCATCAAAGCCCCACCACCGATCTTTGAGGTCTGGGTTCATGCGCGTGTGCGGTCCGGCATCGTTGATGTAGTGAGGAGTTGCAACGACCACTCCGTTACGAATCATTCCAGGGATTCCGACAGTTACGCGCTTGGCTTTCGGAAGCGAATCAGCAATATCTTGAATAGTCTGCAAGAAAAGTTCAGTAGTGAGGGGATAAGGAGTCTCTACACGTGTAGGAGCAGCGTGCATAGTCCCTGATTCATCAAGGACGCAGCTCTTGATAAATGATCCACCGCAATCGATGGAGAGTGTGAAGTCGCTCATGAAAGAGAATCCATAACAGTTATTTTCTCATCGGAAACAAGATCTTTAGCAAAGTTCTGCCACACCTTGCTGTTCTCATTGACCATATGCGCATCCCACGATGGACGATCGCTCCAGATTTCCCAGACGTTTACGACGTTCTCTTTATCTGTATCGCGGTAGATATCAATAAATTGACACCCTGCTTCGGTGCGAATTACTGAGATATGTTGAGAAAGAGCTGCGACAAATTCATCGTATTTTCCTGGGCGCACATCAATAGCCACAAAGAGGAAGATTTTGCTCACTGGCCAACGATACCTGCTTATTTAATCACTGGTAAATGCACGTCAGGGGCGCGATGCTCCTGATGTGCCACAACGGAAGCCTCGTGATACTTCTCAATTTCAGCAAGGAACGCTGGGTTGAGATAAGGGCGCCCATCAACGATAGATCCTTGTGTGCAGTCGATTACCGCGGCAACATCTTCACCAGAAAGAGTCTTATAGGTTTCTAGCGCATGCGCTAAAGCCAATACCTGATTGCGATTTTCACGCAATATCTCCTCAGCCTGATTGAGCAAATTACTCAAGTTCTCCTCGATGCGATCGCTTAACGCCATGCGCATCTGCTTCTCGGAATCTTCTTTCCCTTTGCCTCCACCTGGAGAACCCATCTCGAAACGGCGATTGCTGGCATGGGACGAAATTGTGGATCCCATTCCCCAGTGGCCTTCCATAAGGGACGCAATTGTTGTTGCGCTCTCCAGATCGCCGGATACGCCGGATGAATTGTCATCCTTGAAGAACATGCGTTCGCCGGCAAGGGATGCAAGAGATACCAAAATATCTGATTGGTATTCGCTCTTCCAACGCGTGAATTGATCATCAGGTGGAATACTCGCAACCATTCCTAGGTAATCAGAACCCTTTTCAATCGTTGCTAAATCAATCGCCATATGTTGGCGAGTGCGATGAGCCATCACTGCGTGGCATGCCTCATGAACTGCGACTGCATGGCGTTCGCGCTCGATGTATTCAACATCTTCAGATGGCCCAAGCTCCTTCTGCTGCTTGGCCTTCACAATATCTGACCACTCAATAGATGTACGGCCATTACGGATTGCCATAATCAGCGCTTCATTAATGGTGTCTTTAATCGTTGCACCTGTTGCATATGGAGTAATCGTTGCAATCTTGTCGACTTCTTCAGCAGTAAGTGAGTGCGAGACCTTGGATAAATATCCTTCGTAGGTTCGCACGCGACCAGCTTTACTTGGATATCCAACGCGATACATACGATCGATACGGCCTGGGCGCAAGAGCGCTTCATCAAGTGCTTCCGGCATATTGGTCGCCATCACGACAAGAATTCGATATTTCGGTGGATTCTTTGGACGCATACCGAGTGTTCGGCGCACAACTCTGTTAAAGAAACCGCGTGGCTTCTTTAAGCCAGAAAGCTCTGTGAGCAAGGCCTGCAGCGTTCCCATTCCGCCACCTCCGCCGCCACCAGCAGCGCCACCCATCACAAACTTTTCGCGCGCAATAGCTGAGACTGCAGATTCTGAAAGATAAGTGCCACCGTGGCAATTGCTCTCAAAGATTGATGTTTTGCCCATTGTGGAATTTCTCTGCGGCCCACCTGCGGAGACGATTCCGCGATTGCCCAGTGAATCTGCCTCATCGAAGAAGACAACGACTCCACCATAACGAAGAGCCAACTTACGTAACTTGCGGAAGAGGCTCTTCACCTTGAGCACCCCAACACCCATGAACATATTGGTAAATGCACCTGGATCTACAAATACGAATGGCTTGCCTGTCTCTCCTGCCATTGATTCAGCCATCAAGGTCTTACCAGTTCCGGGAGGGCCCCACAAAAGAATTCCGCCGGGGACATAACCACCGTGCTTTTCAATCTCTTCTGGCGTTTCTAAGAAGAGAAGATTTTCGCGGATGCGATTGAGAACATGATCTTGTCCCCACACATCACTAAATCGAGTTCTGATGTCATCAGGGAAATATGTATCCACGCCACCGCGGCTTAAGAACCAGAAGATTGCACCAAATTGAATGATGACGAAGAAGACAGCAAAGAGAAGCTGCCCGAGGAATGGCAGAGCGGACAGAAATGCTTTTGGCGCCAAGAAGAGCGCCTTAATTGGTGGCTCTTTATAGACAGCTCCAAGAACGACAGCCAAAAGGGAAACTACGAGCGCCCACTTCACAACTCGGGAGAGACGGAAGCGAGTCCAATCACTGAGTCTACGAACTTGGCGATCTACAAAGGCAAAGTACTT
This sequence comes from Candidatus Planktophila sp., assembly GCA_040402355.1. GTDB lineage: Bacteria > Actinomycetota > Actinomycetes > Nanopelagicales > Nanopelagicaceae > Planktophila. The sequence continues at coordinate 325,919 of JBBAMT010000001.1, forward strand.
GGTCCAAATGCCGTGATACGGCGCCAGGAGTTCAGCAATCAGAAAGTGAATCTGACGGATTACTTCGATGACCGCCAGAACAATGAGCCAGGATTTTGACTTCGCAGTTTGGTTGAGCGCATCTTGAACGCTGAGAATTGGATTTTCAGCCAGGCTGGACCACGCAAGAACTAAATATGTGATTCCAAAGAGAATGAGGAATTTGACGCGGTCATAGAAAGAGAGGTGAATACGAGTCTTTCGGTCTATATCGCGCGGACGGCTCATGACTTTTTCTACTTCACTCATTTGGCTCCCTGTACTGTGTATGACTTCACAACTTCTTCCATTACTTTCTTATTCTTTGCGTAGCACTTGGTGGCACATCTGACCATCAAAATATATAAAGTCGTGCGGTCATTGGACATGAGTACCGTCTGATTAAAAGTCTGTTCGACACCATCAATTGAGAAGCTATAGATGGTCTGAATGCCGCGGGCACCTTTTTCTACTACTTCTCCATCTTCAAGAATCTTAAAATCAGGAACCCCTAGATCGACGCCTTTAGTCAATTGCGTGATGGGGACGATGACATTGCGAAGTGAGTTATATGAGAAGTCATTAATTTCAGAGCCGGTTAAGTCGCGGACTCTGACAAATACCAAAGGAGACTTCACTGCCTTTAAACTAAATACTTGTGAGACCTTAATCTTCGCATCAGTTGAATAAGCAACCTGCCATTTGACTAAGGCTTGTCGGGAATCTGCTTGATTTTCCTGTGAGCCCTTTTCATATTTATTAAGCGCTGCGTTACTTAAGCCATGCCAGCTCTTTGGTACAGAGAAGAAGACTCCTTCAGCTTTTGAGGCTGGATAAAACTTAGAAGTTTCACCACAACCTGTGAGAGCGAGGGCCAGGGCCATACCAATTACTAAGGTGCGGCTGCTTCTCATCCCGGGATTCTGCCCGAGAAAGGTTGGGTGCGCTAGATGAATTTTGAACGGATCTCGACCGTGCAAGCGTAGATTTACCTTGAATCTTTGGGAAAGACGCTTACGCTTAGCGTATGAAATCAGTATCTATGGCGGCCAGTCTTCTCATAGCCCTCTCACTCGCCGGGTGTTCCGGCGGGAGTAAAGAAGAGCCAGCGAGTTCAGGCGATAGCCAAAAGTGCATTGAGGTCGAATCAGCGAAGCTACTCGATGAGACTGGTTCGAATTTTGATTACGCCATGGAAAAGGCAGCTGAAATCTGTAAGTAGGTATCTGTGAAAAAAGAAAAGCCTTCCGGTGTGAAAGGCACCGAAAGGCTCATCTCGTGCGCGCGAAGGGATTCGAACCCCTAACCTTCTGATCCGTAGTCAGATGCTCTATCCGTTGAGCTACGCACGCTTATTGAATTGTGTATTGCGAATGCGAATACTACAGGGTTTTAACGGCACTGAAAAACTGGCAGAAATCAGCCTATTTCAGTGCTTACCCGCGCCATGACTGACTAAGTGGACGACCTTCTGCATAACCAGATGCAGATTGAATTCCAACCACTGCCCGCTCTGCAAATTCTGCAAGGTTGTGTGCTCCTGCATATGTGCATGATGAGCGAAGACCCGAAATGATTTCATCAATCAGATCTTCAACACCTGGGCGATTGGGATCGAGGAACATCTTTGATGAAGAGATTCCTTCTTCGAAGAGTGACTTACGTGCACGATCAAAGGCATCTTCTTGTGAAGTACGTGCACTCACTGCGCGCTTTGATGCCATGCCGAAAGATTCTTTATAGGCACGCCCTGAGCTATCGCGCATCAAGTCGCCAGGTGATTCATATGTTCCGGCAAACCAAGAACCAATCATTACCTGCGATGCACCTGCAGCAAGTGCCAGTGCAACATCGCGCGGATGGCGTACACCGCCATCGGCCCAGACATGTGCACCTAATTTCTTGGCTTCCGCTGCGCACTCAAGCACTGCAGAAAATTGTGGGCGACCAACGCCAGTCTGCATACGTGTTGTGCACATTGCTCCGGGGCCAACGCCAACTTTAACAATGGTGGCTCCTGCTGCAACTAAGTCACGGACTCCATCGGCAGTAACTACATTCCCAGCAACGATGGGAACGTTGAGGTTGAGCTTCTTGATTGCCTGCAGCGCTTCAATCATCTTCTTCTGATGTCCGTGTGCAGTGTCTACTACAAGCACATCGGCGCCAGCAGCGACTAACTTTGCCGCCTTATCGGCTACATCGCCATTGATACCAACTGCTGCGGCGATGCGAAGCTTGTTATTTTTATCAACTGCAGGTGTATATAAAGTCGCACGGAGTGCGCCTACCTTGGTGATAATTCCAACGAGCTCGCCATTTGCTGAAACCACTGGGGCAACGTTGCGAAGGCGCTCGTTGAGGAATTCAAATGCTTGGCGTGGATCAAGGGTGTCAGGCATTGTTGTCAGCTCTTGCGTCATCACTTGGCTCAGCTGGGTAAAGCGATCAACGCCTGCTAAATCATCTTCGGTAACGATCCCCACTGGCTTCTTGCCATCAACGATGATAATTGCCCCATGTGCGCGCTTATGAATGAGCGATGCTGCATCAGCCACAGTCTCTTTGAGAGTCAGAGTGATGGGTGTTTCAAAGAATGTGTGGCGCGCTTTGACGGAAGCAATAACTTCGGCAACGACTGGAATTGGAATATCTTGCGGGATAACAACCATTCCGCCGCGACGAGCCATGGTCTCAGCCATTCGGCGGCCTGCAATCGCTGTCATATTTGCTACGACTAATGGGATTGTTGTTCCGCTGCCATCATTGGATGAAAGATCAACATCCATACGGCTGGTGAGTTCCGAATTGCTGGGAACCATAAAGACATCGTCATAGGTGAGGTCGTAGACCGGCTGGTTGATAAATCGCACGTACTGAAGCCTACCGCCGATACGGCAGGGGCGACATAATCGCCTCATGATGCGCTGGCGCGGGGCGATGCTGGATATATCTCGCCACTACTTTGACGCAACCTTCATCAAGAAGACCATCTCGGCCCTGGCCGCCTTTGATTACAACACCCTTCATCTGCACCTCACCGACGACCAAGGGTGGAGACTGGAAAGCAAAGCATTTCCGCGCCTTCATGAAGTCGGTTCGGTACGGAAGCAGAGTCAAAATAACCATGGCCTTCTTGAACCGACCTACGACGGCAAAGAACATTATGGATATCTCACTCATTCGGATGTTCGAGAAATTATCAGCCATGCGCACTCACTTGGTATGCAAGTTGTTCCAGAGATCAATATTCCTGGACATACAGGTGCGCTCTTAGCAGCCTATCCACAATTTGGGATCAACCAGAACAACGTTGAAGTAAGTGGTCGTTGGGGCATTTCAGATTACTTGCTTCGCCCGTTTCCTGAGACCTTTGAATTCCTTGAGAAAGTGTTCAAAGAGGTCTCTTCCATCTTCCCATCTGAGTACATCCATGTCGGTGGCGATGAATCACTGATAAATAATTGGTTAAAGGACCCTGAGGTTGTGACGTGGATGAAGGCGCATAACTTTGCCACTACAAAAGAGGTCTTCCTCTACTTCATGCGAGAAGTCGAAAAGATTGTTAATGGCCTTGGCAAGAAGATGATTACTTGGGATGATGTATTTGCCTTTGATCCAGAGAACGCGACCCAAGCAACAGTGATGTCGTGGCGCGGCGAAGCCATTGCACAGATTGCACTCGACCATGGTCGTGAAGTAATTCAAGGCCCCGTCTTTCCAACGTACTTCGATTATTCGCAGGAGGTATCCGAGAACGAACCTCTTGCTATCGGCGGTCCCGTTACTCTCGAAGATGTCTTGGCATTTACTCCACTCCCCAATGTCACAGGGGTGCAATTTCAACTGTGGACTGAATATATTGAATCGGAAGTGCATGCCGAGTACATGATGTGGCCACGAGCTGCTGCCCTTGCATTTCGCTGCTGGTCAGATGAAAAAGATTTTGCGAGTTACTTCAACAAGCGTCGCCCGCAGCTAGATGCACTTGACGTGACTCTCCGTGAAATGGACCCCACAAAGCGAGCCAATATCGCTCACTTAGGGGTAGGTGCGTACTACAGAGGATTTGATACCGCGCAGATGATGGAGACTCTCGAGAGATCGGCCATTGCCGGAGTAGTTGCACACGACTTCTAAAGTTTCTTCGCAACTCCAATTTCGCCGGAGCGTTCAAAGATGACCTTGTATCCAACTGCTTGATAGAAGGCTAAAGCGTTGAAATTCTTTGCGCTCAAAATGAGATGCACTCCTGGGGAACCAACACTGCGCAAAGAATCCTCTACTGCCTGCATCAACTTCTTGCCCCAACCTTTTCCCTGCATCTCTGGCACAAGATTGATGTGGGCATGGGATGGATATTCTTCGAGAAATTCAGGTGGTGACAGCAAAGGGTTATGAATGAGATAGGTAATCCTTTCATCTCTGCTCCATAAATCTTGCTGTGTAATATCGGGCTTCTTGTATATAGCTTGCTTTGCTGGCCACCACACAGCATCGGTTACTGTCTCAAATGAAGTCGTATCAAGAGTTGCGATGCAATACCCCAGCGGAACTCCATCATCGCCTTGCACTACAAAACAGTGATCTGAGGACAGATGCAGATAAGGACCAACCCAGATATCACCTAATAAATCTGGTTGCTCAAAGATTCCCGTTGCATCCTTGCCGGAATCTCCTGTGATGAGACAGATGTCGTAGAGTCTGCGCTCATCTTCCAGGGTTGCTAAACGAATATCCATTGTTACTTCAATAGCGCTAAGAGGCGAGCAACTTCAGAGGCCACAGCGTCACGACCTGGAGCGATGTACTTACGAGGATCTACAAGCTTTGGATTAGCACCCAGTGCTTCACGAATTTCGTGGGTAAAGACATTATTAAGATGTGTTGCGATATTAATCTTGCTCATTCCAGCCTTCACAGCCTTCTGTAAATCTGCGTCACTCACACCAGAGGAACCGTGTAAGACCAGAGGAACTCCCACTGTCTTGGCAATCTCCTGAATCAATTCGAAATCTAAAGTGGCGTCTCGTGTAGTCATGGCATGGGAAGAACCAACGGCCACAGCCAATAAGTCTGCACCCGTGGCCTCTGCAAAGGCCTTTGCCTCAAGAGGATTGGTGCGAATTCCTGGTGCATGCACACCATCCTTACCCCCGACTTCACCAATCTCAACTTCAAGGGTTACTCCGTAACTCTTGCAGAGAACTGCCATGCGCGCACTGGCTGCAACGTTTTCTGCGTACGAAAGTTTTGAACCATCGAACATCACCGAGTCATAACCCAGATCTAGTGCTTCTTTAACGAGATCTTCACTCTCGGCATGATCGAGGTGAACGGAGACTGGAACAGATGCGTTTTCGGCGATAGCGATTGTCGCAACCGAGATTGGCTTTAAAGCTTTGTGATAACTGACGCAGTTTTCACTGATCTGCAGAATGACTGGAATCTTCGCCTCTTCAGCGCCTTGCACAAGAGCTTCAGCATGCTCGAGCAAGATGACATTAAATGCGCCGACAGCAGATCCTGCGCTCTTGGCAGCGAGCACCAACTTGCCTGCATTTGTACGTGACATGGTGCTCCTTAGACAATAACAATCTCGACGCCAAGTGCGCGAAAATCTTTAACAATCTTAGGGTCGATTCCATCATCAGTAATCAAGACATCAATCTCGCTGATAGGACGAATCGAGGCAAAAGCTCTGTTTTGAAATTTTGAACTATCGGTAACGACAACAATTGTGCGAGCACGCGCTGCAATTTGACGATTGACGCGCGCCTCATCTTCATGACGAGCAGCAGCGCCGATAACAGAGTCGATTGCTTCAACACCGAGGAAGGCAATATCAATATTTACCTCTTTCAATACCTCTTCAGCAAATGGCCCGGTGAGTTCGTATGACTGTGGGCGAGCAACTCCACCTGTCACAACGATCTTAATTTGATGGCGCACTGTGAGTTCGGCAGCGATATTGACGGCATTGGTAACGACTGTAAGCGCTGGCTGAAGATCTGATGGATCACCAGGTGCGAACTCTGCACGAGCAACGATGGCACGTGCAACTGCCGTGGTGGTAGTTCCGCCGTTAATCCCGATGATGTCATGCCTAGAAACCATCTCGGCCGCGGCCTGCGCAATGCGCTGCTTTACCTCATCTTCCTTGGCGACTTTGTAGGTAAGCGGAAGTCCGAGAGAACCACCCGTGGCAACAGCGCCTCCGTGGGTGCGAGAGAGAAGCTGTTTCTTGGCGAGTGAATCGAAGTCGCGGCGAATAGTTGCGGCGGAGACCTCTAGCTCGTGCGCAACATCTTCAACTTCAACGCTACCTTTTTCGACGACTATCTCCAGAATTCTGGAAAGTCGTTCTTGTCTACTCACTTCACGCTACCTGCGGTGAGTCCGCCAACCAACCACTTCTCAATCATGGCAAAGAGAATCACTACTGGAACGATTGCGATGATGGAGCCAGCAAAGAGGTAATTCCACTGAACTTGATACTGTCCAATCAGAGAGGTGAGACCTACGGTCAGCGGTTCACGTTCTGGTGAAGAGGTGAGCGTCAGTGCGATAACGAATTCGTTCCAGGCAGCGATAAAGGTAAAGATAAAGGCTGTTACAAGACCTGGAAGAGCGAGTGGCAGAACGATACGAGTAAGTGTTGTGAAACGACTACACCCATCAATCCACGCCGCTTCTTCAATCTCTTGCGGAATGCTGGCGAAGAAGCTGGAGAGAATCCAGATTGAAAATGCCATATTGAAAGCTGCATAAATCAGAATCAACGCTAAATAGGTATCAACGAGATGGAACTTTACGATTTCGCGGAAGATGCCAACGACAAGTGCTGTCGGTGCAAACATCTGAGTGACAAGTACGAGGAGCAAGAAGAGCTTCTTGCCGCGGAAGTTGTTGCGGGCGACATAGTAAGCGGCAGGGACTGCAATGAAGATAACGATGATGGTTGCAGATAAAGAGATGATGAATGAGCTCTTGAGAAAGCCCATCAAAGGAATCTCTTTCCAGACGCCGATGAAGTTATCGAAGGCCCACTTCTTCGGAAAATAGGTCGCAGGAATTGCGGTGATCTCTTCCTTTGGCTTGAGCGCTGTAAGAAGCATCTGTAGATATGGAGCGAAGAAGAAGAAGCCCATGGTCCACGCTGAAATAGTGAGTGAGACCTTCTTGCCTGTAAAGCGCTTATGGCGCTTTGGAACCACGAGAGTAGTCATTAGCTCTGCTCCTGATTCTTAGATGCTTTAAGGAAGAGGCCGATAAAGACCAAGATGATTGCGAAATTAATCGCTGCCATAGAGGCAGATTGACCAACATCTTGATCTCGGAAGGAGATCTTGTAGGCAAGGGTCGTTGTTGTATCGGTCTCGTAACCCGGGCCTCCGCCGGTAATCACCCAGATGATGGGGAATGAGTTGAAGACGTTGATGAGGTTAATGACAGCTGCGACAAAGAGTGATGGGCGAAGCAATGGAAAGATGATGGCTCGGTAATTCTGCCAAGAGGATGCGCCATCAACCTTTGAGGCTTCCATAATGTCGTGCGGGACTGTTGAGAGACCCGCAAGGATGACAAATGAAGTAAATGGGATAGATACAAAGACTGCAACGACCATGAGCCAAACAAATGATTGTTTTGTATTTGCCAGCCAGTCAATCGGCTCTTTCAGGATATGAAGATCCATGGCGATTTTGTTGAGAACGCCGTAATACGCGTCGAGAATCCATTTCCAGACAGTTGAAGTCATAACAAGGGATGCGGCCCAAGGAATAATAATTGCCCAGCGAACGACTTTACGTCCAGGATATTTTGCATTGAGTAACTGTGCAACAGGTAGCGAGATAATCATCGTGAAGAAGACGACGCCGAATACCCAGATAATTGTACGAATCAATACATTAGGTAGATCAGGATTCTGTATCAAGGTGGCGAAGTTCTGCCAGCCAGCCCAACCTTTAACTGCTCCAGTTGAACCTACCTCTTGAAACGATGTGCGTAACATTTCAAATGCTGGCCACACAACAAAAACTAAAATCATGACAAGTGCTGGGGCAATCCACGGTAGTGCACCGAGTCGAGATTTATTAGCTGCGCGCTGCGCCATCTGAAATTTCCCCTAAAGTCTTACGAAGTTCGATGCGGAATTCTATTACTTTGCTTATTCGAAAAGTAGAGCGGGGGCTCGCGATCACTCGCGAACCCCCAACCCTTACTTCGATGTCACTTTCAGTGACAGGTATTGCGACTACTTAGCTGCGGCAAGAGCCTTAGCTTGGATTGCATCCATAGTCTTCTGTGGATTTACAAGTGCTGTTCCAATCTGCTGCTGGATAGCGCCCTTAACTGCTGGGAACGCTGCCTGATCTCCTGGGTAGAAGATTGCAGATGGAAGCAACTTAATAAATGGTGCAAGTGCTGGATCCTTCGCAGCTGCTGCTCCTGCTGACTTTGTTGCAGGAATGAAGCCTCCTGCAGCCTTTAGGAATGCTGCGTAGTTTGTTGGCTCGAAGATGAAGTCCATCCACTTAGCAATCTCTGCCTTGTGTCCGTTTGCCTTGTACGCAGTAAAGTAATCCTGAACACCAAGTGTTACAGGCTTTTTTCCTGGTGCAGCAACGAATGAACCTGAACCTAGGTTAATTGCAGCTCCACCATTGTCCTTGAGCCATCCTGGAAGGAAGACTGAACCGTTGATGAATGCTGCCTTACCTGCTGCAAAGAGTGTCTGTGCACATGCTGTGCGATCACACTTAGCTGGGTTTGGCTGTGTCAACTTCATATCTGTGAGCTTCTTGAGGTACGTCATTGTTGCAACGTTCTCCTTAGAGTTAAGAACCCACTTGCCGCCCTTAAACATTACGCCACCGTTACCGCCAGCCCAGATTGAGAATTCAGCTTGTGCTTCTTCTGGTCCGAGTGGAAGTGCATATGGGTAAACGCCTGGAACCTTTGCCTTGATCTGCTTGAGAACAGCTTCAAGTTCAGTCCAAGTTGTAGGAAGCTTTGTTACGCCAGCCTTCTTAAGGATGTCCTTGTTGTAGAAGAGTGCGCGTGCTGATGCCAAGTCTGGAACAGCGTAAGCAATGTTGTTGTACTTAGAGTTGTTAAGGAATGTTGGGACGATGTCATCAAGAGTTGCCTTGCTGACCATTTCATCCGCGCGGTAGAGAAGACCTTCAGCAGCTGCTGCTGCATAGTCACCCTTGTTTACAACGTCAGGTGTCTGACCTGTTGCAACAAGTGTCTTTACCTTGTCATCGATTGTTTCCCAAGAAACAACATCGACCTTGACTTTAATAGTTGGGTTTGCCTTTGTGAACTTTGCTGAGAGGTCATCCCAGAATGGCTGCATATTTGCGTAATCTGCTGCGACCATCTTGAGTTCGACTGGATCTGCTGCCTTAGCTGATGTGCCAAGAACAGAAGTTGCAATCAAACCTGTGGCTGCAACGAGTGCGCCGAGGCGAGTTACTTTCTTCATGCGTATTACTCCTGACGGGTTTGGGCCCCCGCAAAGGGGCTTCGTTGGAGGTAGTCGACCATCTTCAAGGGGGTAAAGCAATGATTTGCAGGTAACTGTTTGGTAACGAAGCAATAACGACAAATATGTGCAATTTTCTTGACTTTCAGCCTCGCCTGCCCATACGGTTGCGCCATGACAACCGCCCTCCACGCAGATGCCGAAATCGCCTCCCAGCCCCAGATCTGGCGCCAGGTAGCCGAATTCGCCCCAAGCGTCTTCCACAAGCTCCCCGAGAAGGGCGAGCGCGTCGCCGTCGTCGGCTGCGGAAGCTCTTGGTTCATGTCGATGGCCTATGCCTCACTCCGTGAAGCTGCAGGACATGGCGAGACCGATGTATATGCCGGCTCTGAATTTAATTACAACCGTAAATATGACCGCGTTGTTTCAATCTCTCGCTCAGGAACAACTACTGAAATTGTTGAACTCCTTGGAAAGATCAAGACCCCATCCGTTGTCCTTACCGCTATTCATAATTCTCCTGTTGAAGATCGCGCCACCGAGACCATCATTATGGATTTCGCTGACGAAGAGTCAGTACTGCAAACTCGTTGGGCAACAGCAGCACTTGGCTTGCTCCGCGCCCACCTCGGCTTTGATCTCAACTCCATTGTGAAGGATGCAGAAGAAGCGCTAGCTAGCGATATCTCTGCACTTGTAGAAGTTGAGCAGATCAGCTTCTTAGGGCGTGGTTGGACAATCGGCCTGGCACACGAAGCAGCGCTGAAGACTCGTGAATCATCACAGTTCTGGGCTGAGGCTTATCCAGCACTTGATTACCGCCACGGTCCTTTATCGATTTCACAACCAGGTCGTGCTGTCTGGGCATTCGGGGATATCCCGGCTGACTTAGTCCACGATATCAAATTAACCGGCGCTCTCTTTGAATCAAGCACTCTCGACCCAATGGCCCATCTCATCCGTGCTCAGCGCGTTGCAATCGCAATCGCCAAGAAGCGTGGCGTAGATGCTGATAACCCACGCGGTCTAGCACGTTCCATCATTCTTGATAAGTAATTACACTCATCTCTGTGAGCTATGTAGTCGCAGTAGATGTAGGCGGAACCGAGATCAAGAGCGCGCTCGTCGACTCTGATTTCACCGTTATTGCAACAACAACTGCTCCTACCCCTAAGGCAGATTCCACTGGCGCTGAAACTGTGAAAGCAATTGCTGCCATCGTTGCCGAATTCGGTGCTGCGCACAAGGTCGAAGCTGTCGGATTAGCAGTACCTGGCGCTCTCGATGAGCCCGCTGGCACATCGCGCTGGTCAGGCAATCTGCAGTGGAAGAACCTTCCTATCCGTGATCTATTGCATGATGCAATCAAAATTCCTGTCGCCTTTGGTCATGATGTTCGCACTGCAGCCGTTGCGGAGATGCGAAACGGTGCAGCACGTGGGGCACGTAATGCAATCTTCATTCCTGTCGGAACCGGAATTGCCGCAGCCTTTATTATTGATGGCGAAATTCGCTCTGCCGAAGGTTATGCCGGCGAGATCGGCCATATCAACGTCAATGGAAAATATCCGTGTGTCTGCGGGAAGACCGGGTGTTTAGAAGCTGCAGCATCGACTCTGGCTATTAGTAAGGCGTACGAAGCACAGAGCGGAAAGAGCGGAACAACAACCGAGGAGATTTACAAACTTGTCGTTGCAGGGGATTCAGTAGCAACCCAAGTCTGGAACGATGCAACATCTGCCATGGCGCGCGCTTGCGAAACTTTGATCACTCTTCTTGCACCTGAAGTCATCGTCTTTGGTGGCGGGCTTTCCAATGCAGGAGAAACTTTCCTCAAGCCAATTAGAGATTATTTAGATTCATCTCTTACCTTCCAACGCAAGCCGCGTCTTGAGATTGCGCAATACGGGGCAAAGGCCGGAACCATTGGCTGCGCTATGTTGGCCTTTGATTTAGTGAAGGCAGGCAAGTAATGCATCTCCATGCAGCATCTGCAGTTATCGATGGAGCGCTAAAAGAAAAGGTCTGTCTCAAAGCAGCAGACGGAATCATTACCGCTATTTCATACAACTGCGCCGAAACTCCTGATACTTCTCATACCGGCACATTGATTCCGGGCTTTGTTGATATCCACTCACACGGTGGAGCTGGCTTCTACTTCTCAGATCTATCGCCCGAAAATGTTGCTGCTGCGCGCAATACTCACCTCACTCATGGCACAACAACTCATATTGCATCCCTTGTTACCGAACCCATCGGAGTCCTGGAAGAACAGATTTTGCGCTTGGTTCCGATGGTCAACGCTGGAGTCTTTGAAGGCATTCACCTAGAAGGCCCATATCTTTCACACGCTCGCTGCGGTGCCCATGAACCTTCACTCTTACGGTCACCAGATATCGATGAACTATCCGCGCTACTTGATGCGGGCCAAGGCGCGATCACTATGGTCACCCTTGCTCCTGAACTCGATGGCGGAATTGAGGCTGTTGAATACTTAACTTCTCGCGGGATTACTGTGGCACTAGGCCATTCGCAAGCAGATACCGCGACCACCAACGCCGCCTTTGCAGCTGGTGCAAAGTTGATTACCCACTTCAGCAATGGAATGCCAAAGCCATCTAAAGGTGCGACGACTATTGCTGAAGCATCTCTTGCACAGAAGAAGATTCCACTTGAAATGATTCTCGATGACATTCACGTCTCTGATGAAATTCTGAAAGAAGTTCTAGCCTCCGGTGATCAGCGCACGATTTTGATCACCGACTCGATGTCTGCTGCAGGTGGCGCAGATGGAAGTTACTCAATCGGCGCACTCGATGTTGTAGTTATTGATGGAGTAGCGCGCCTGACCTCCAACCACTCATTAGCTGGAAGTACCCTCACGATGGATAAAGCCTTTATCAACTTCCTCGCCTTCAATAACAATATTGTTGACTGTGTCTTTGCCGCCTCCACCCTCCCTGCAAAAACTCTTGGTCTGCACGCAGTTGGTGAGATTGCAGTAGGTAAGAAGGCGCATATTCTGGAATACAAGTTTTCAGAAATTACGGTGGTTGCCTCATGAGTTCACTAGAAGAGAACCGCCAAGCAGCTGCTAATTTCTTTGAGCAGATCTGGAATCAGAAAGATGAATCCGCCATCGATCACTTTATCGCACTTGATGCCGCAGGAAATGACCCCAAGTTTGGTGTGGGACGTGAATCATTTCGCGAGCAGTGGAAGAAGTGGCATGCCGCATTTCCTGATCTTCACTTTGATGTCCGCGAAATAATCGCTGAAGGTGATCGTGTTGTGACTCGCTGGCATCTAACAGGCACACATACAGGAGCTGAATATCTTGGAAAGTCAGCATCGGGTGCCAAGATTGCAGTTGATGGTGTATCCATCGACACCATTAAAGATGGCGTAGTACTTGATGGATTTGATGCCTGGGATTCACTCGGTTTTCGCGAGCAACTAGGAATTATTAAGCCTCTTTAAAGACCTGCATGCTTGAGCAGCTCTTCACGATCTACTGACTTACGTCGTGGCTTTCCAACCGGTTCACCTGCAGCGACTTCAGCTGCGTTAATTGCCTGCCAGTGCTGCTGAGTTACAACCTTGTTATGTGTAATTACATCGGTGATATCGCCAGAATTCTTTGGGGCCTTAAGGTCTTCTACGAGTAACTTCATAACATCAGCTGCATCAGATTTATTGGTGCCAATTACCCCTGATGGCCCACGTTTTGCCCATCCCACAACATAAAGACTTTCGCCTACTCGGCCATCGGTATTCACAACTTTACCCTTTTCATAGGGAATTCCTTCTAGCGAAGCTGCCTCATACCCAATAGCAGTAATGACTAAGCCGCACTTAACGCTAAACGTCTCATCACTTCCAGTCTTCTGGAAGATAACTTCTTCAACGCGACCGATGCCCTTAATCTCCTTAGGTGTTGCTAAAAATTGGAATTTCATGGTGCGTTCGTGAGCAGTTGGCTCTTTCTCGGAGATCAACAACATCGCATCGAGATTGCTCTTCACATCTTTTTCAGGGGCATCTCCGGCACGGTCGATAGCTGCCTCGATATCTGCCTTCTCCATCACAACATTGGTGTGTTCAAGCTTTGGGAGTTCACGTAGCTCAGGAGATGTGAAGGCAGCGTTCTCAGGACCACGGCGGGCGCTCAGAACGACGGTACGAATGGAACTCTGCTTAAAGGAATCAATCGCGTGATCTGCAGTATCCGTTGGGTCTAGCTCACTTGGCTCAAGCGCCAACATGCGGGCGACATCCATCGCTACATTTCCAGCGCCAATGACGATTGCTGTCTCGCAGCTGAGATCTACAGATTCATCTTTGAAGTCTGGGTGTGAGTTATACCAAGGCACAAAAGTGGCTGCTGACATTGAGCCAAGAAGTTCTTCACCAGGAATGCCCAGCTTCTTTCCGAGTGCAGAGCCAGTAGCAATCACGATGGCGTCATACTTCTCTTTTAACTGTTCTATCGTGAAATCAGTACCGAGTTCCACGTTGGCAAATAATCTGAAGTTTGGTTCATTCGCAATCTTTTCAAATACTTTGGCTACGGTTTTGATTTTTGGATGGTCTGGAGCAACTCCGCTGCGAACTAATCCCCATGGAGTTGGAAGACGTTCGATCATGTCGATAGAAAATTGCAGCTCTTCAGTCTGGAGATTCTGTAACGCTTGCGCAGCAAAGTAGCCGGCAGGTCCTGCACCGACGACTGCTACTTTGTATTGAGGCACACGAATCCTTTGCTAAAGAAATACTGGCGGAGACGAGGAGATTTGAACTCCTGAAGGGTTTAACCCCTTACCTCGTTAGCAGTGAGGCGCACTCGACCGGGCTATGCGACGTCTCCGAGTTGCAGGTGAAGTCTACCGCGCCGGTTCAGGTGTAATGGACTGACGAACTAGAGCAATATTGAGCGAGTAAATGAATTTTCGAATTTCTTCGTAGGGTCGAGCGCCTCGACGAGCGCCTTGAACTCACTCATCTTTGGGTAGACGGTGTTGAGGTATTTGGCATCGGCGGTGAAGACCTTGCCCCAATGTGGGCGGTAATTGAAGGGACGAAGCGCCGCCTCTACCTTTTCGATCACTGGATATATCGCATCGTCTTTCTTCCAGGTGAAGTGAATAGCCAAGGTATCTCGTTGATAAGCGCCACTAAGCCACAGATCATCTGCAGCAATCGTGCGTAACTCTGTAATCCAGAGCAGTGGTGTGATTTCTGAACCTAGCTTTGCAATTGCCTCAATAGCAGCTGCTGCATCTTTGCGATCTACGAAGAATTCTGTCTGAATCTCCTCACCAACGCTCGGTGTGAATTCGAGTTTAAAGTGAGATAAACGCTCGTGCCAAAAGCCAGCTTCGCCCAGTTGATCAGTACAGGCTACGGGGTCAACAGTTGGAATTGGGTGAAATTTCTTATCCGCTTGTGAACTTCCACCAACGCTGTCTGGAATCTGCTCGTCATCGCGAAACTTGCACCAGAGGTTGCCTACTTGATCACTTCCCCAATCGGTGAAGTAGCTGATGCTATAAGCGCTACCCATAATCTGATCAAAGTTACGTTGCAAAACATCAAGAGGAATTTCAAGATAAATAACTTGTCGAATTGTAAAAGTTGGTTCGATCTTTAACTCATACTGGTAAACAATTCCACCCAATCCCAATCCAACTAAGAGTGCGTTAAATGCTGGGTTGGTACGATCAATGCGCCTCAGTTCGCCTTCAGCGGTAACTATGTCGAGTGAGAGCACTTGATTGGCTAGGTTCTGATTCTTCATTCCCGAACCGTGGGTCCCTGTAGAGATGGAGCCTGCAATAGATATATGGGGCAGTGATGCAAGATTATTAAGCGCCCATCCCTCTGCATGAAGAGCTGGGGCTAATTCGCCGTACTTAATTCCTGCCGCCACAGTAACCGAAGCTTTCAATGCATCAATTTCAATTGTCTGAGGCATCTTCGCCAGATTGATTGCATAGCTACTTGTATTGGCGATCTCATTGAAGCAATGAGCGGTACCGCGGGCGCGCAACTTCTGGTTGCTACGAACTAGCTCTTGTAGCTCGGCAAGTGATTCGGGTTGAAAATATGCTCGATCGTTGAACTCAACGTTCATGCTCCAATTCTGCATTACTTGCTCAGCCCTGTGCACTCTGGCTTTGGACCACCATTGGGATTGCCGTAACGGTGATAGGTAATCGCTACTGATTGCTCGAGCAACCAGCGTGGAGTTTCAATATCACCACGTTGCGCAATAGGGCGGTGATCGACAGAGATACCTTTCAGCATCTCTTCATAAATGGGAGGCTTACTAGAAGCGAGCCAGCGCACGCGGGCGTACTTCTCTTTCACATCATCAAGGTTGGTTGTGAAGATGATCTTTGCACCAGTTGTCTCAGAGATGTGGTGAATCAGCGACTTCTCGGCTTGGGTAGTGGATTCATCGACTACAACCACAATAGGCGCCAAGTAATGGCGATAGCGCTGGAAATTCTTCTCAACTAATAACCCACTGCGATCAATTGCTTGTGAACCAACTTTTGTCCACCATGTATTAACGCCAAAAATCGCTGCCTCAAGGTTTGTCACTCGTGGCCAGTTACGAAGTGTGTTGACGTAGTTAAGTCCACCAGCTTTAGCATTCGGGCCAACTGCAGAGCGCTTCCAGCCACCAAATGGTTGGCGATTAACAATGGCGCCAGTAATTCCACGGTTTACGTAGAGATTTCCGGCTTCAATGCGATTAATCCACTCTTCGCACTCTTTCTCATCAAGAGATTGAATACCTGCAGTGAGTCCAAAATCTGTTTCGTTTTGCCAATTGATTGCGGTATCGAAATCGGGTGCTTCGATTATGGCAAGGACGGGACCAAACCATTCGTTGCGGTGCGACCAAGACTTAGCTTTCACGCCGAGCTTGACGCCCGGGCGCCACATCAAGCCAGCGCCATCAATCTGCTTTGGTTCAACGAGCCAAGATTCGCCAGCATCGAGTTGCGTGAGTGCGCGAGTAAGCGCGTTCTCTGATGGGCGAATGATTGGTCCAACAGTGGTTGAGAAATCCCAACCTGCACCTACGTGCAAGGATTCAACGGCATCTTTAAGTTGGCGCGTGAAGGCTGGATCGTTGTAGATATTCGTATCCACAATTGCAATCGAAGCGGCGGAACACTTTTGACCTGCATGGCCAAATGCTGATTGCACAAGATCTTTAACGGCGGCATCAATATCAGCGCACGCTGTAATCAGAACTGCATTCTTCCCGCTGGTTTCGGCCATCAAGTTAATTTCTTGACGCCACGAAGTAAAGAGGGAAGCGGTATCAAATGAACCGGTAAGAATCAGACCATCAATTCCAGGATTGGTGACGAGGTACTTTCCATCTTCGTCATCGCGCATCGGTAAAAACTGCAGAACATCTTGCGGCACTCCGCCAGCCCATAGATGGCTGACGATCTCCCAAGCTGTGGCGACAGTCTCTGGCGCAGGTTTGAGAATGACTGTGTTTCCTGCAGCGAGTGCGGCACAGACTCCGCCCATAGGGATTGCATATGGGAAGTTCCATGGTGGAACAACCAGAATTGTGCCAAGCGGTGTTGATTCACCAAAGTTCTGCACAGTAGTCGCATAGAAGCGAGCAAAGTCGATTGCTTCAGCGACTTCAGGATCTGCCTCAGCAACCGTCTTTCCGGCATCCCGTGACATCACCGCGATGGTCTCGGTAGTTGCCTTTGCCATGACATCAGCTGCTTTAAAGAGAATGGCAGTGCGCTCATCAATCGAGAGTCCACTCCACTTATCTTGCGCCTTCTTAGCAGTGGCGATTGCAGTATCTACATCTTTAGCCGAGCCAACTGAGTAGTGGTACCAGACTTTGCCGTTATCAGATGGGTCGGTACCTTCTTCTTGATTCTTGGTAAATATCTCTTTGCCATTAATAACCAATGGAATCTCTTGATCCTTAATTGCTCGGACTCTCTTGATCGCCTTTGTGACTGCACTAATGAAATCTGGTTCAGTTGGATCGGCGTTGGCTTCATTTTCAAAAGTGTCGCCAGTAGAAATTGCATGGCTGATATGGCGAAGTGACTCGGTAGTGATGGTGTGACGCTCTGAAATTGAGGCAAGGAAGCGATATTCTTGTTCTTTAAATTTCTTGGGGTTCTTCGATATTTCAAATGCGGCCTTGAGGTAGTTTTCATCAGATGTGTTCTCATCAAGGCGACGAACTAAATAGGCAACTGCTGCAGCGAAATCATCTTCACGCGTTACTGGTGCATAGAGAAGAACTGGCTGACCTGCGCGAGTAACGGCAAGTGCTTCCGCATTTGCCATGCCTTCAAGCATTTCAATATCAATCTGATCAATAACTCCGCGTGACTTAGCAACTTCCAAAGACCAGGTCATATGGAATAAATTGTGGGAGGCGATACCGATACGCACTGCTTTGGAGTGTTCTGGACGAAGAGCGGCATCGACTAGGCGCACATAGGAGGCATCTACATCTGACTTTGAGCGATAAGGGGCAGGGCTCCATCCGTGAAGTTCTGCCTCTGCGCGCTCCATCGCAAGGTTGGCGCCTTTCACAAGGCGCACCTTGATGCTTCCGCCACTACGTTCATAGCGAGCCTTCGCCCATTCCACGAGCTCACCAAAGAATTGGTGAGCCTCAGGAAGGTAAGCCTGCAGAACGATTCCCGCCTTCATGGTTTCAAACTCTGCTTCATCAAGAACACGCATAAATGCCGCCACGGTCATGGGAAGGTCGCGGTACTCCTCCATATCAAGGTTTACAAAGACTCCATGTTGTTGCGCTTCGCGATAGAGGATGCGCATCTTTTCAGAGACACGTGTAATTGATCCTTCAACATCGATAATGATGAGTTGAGCAACGATGGATGAGAGTTTGACTGAGATGTAATTAACTTCAGGCCGGCGCATCATTTCAAGAATTGATTGGAAGCGGAGTTCTGCTTCATGGTCGCCTAAGACTGCTTCACCTAAGACATTGATATTGAGTGAGATTCCCTTTGCTGTTCGTTTGACCAGGTGCTTGGCAAGCTTCTCTGACTCAGATGCCAAAATCAAATCTTTTGAGAGTGCGCGAACGCGTTGGTGAACTGCAGCGACAACAGGTGCCGGGACTACATTGGAAAGAATTCCAATTGTATGAAGACCGATTCCGTTGATGGGACCAAAGCCGGTGATGCTCGCCTTCTTGGCTGCGCGGCGAAAGATTTGAGAAGAGGATTTCACAGAGGAAATGCGCATGACCTCATCGGTCAGAGTAATTGTCGCTTCGATTGCCTTAGGATCTTTAAAGAGTCGGGCAACACGCTTGCGGTTAGCTTTCTCGCGGCGATCGCGTAACTTATCTGACTCTCTCATCAACTCTTCAGTGCGCGCGATGGCAACCGTCGCTAGCTTGTCTAAAGCTGCATCAGTCTCGACTATCAAAGGCATCTGGCAAGGTTATCAAGGGTTAAATGTCTTCGCTCACCCTACAAATGTGAGATAAAAGGTCGTAAGATTGAAAGATGAATAACGAGAACGCAGACGTTACCGCCGAAAAGGCGAAGCGAGTCCACGACCAGGCACCCTCTGAGCTCTTTGCTAACTTTATGAAATCAGGGTGGGCTGAATCTGATCTCGGAGAGATAGAGCCACTGGAAGTTGTTACCTACGCATATTCTCGTCGTCAAGTTTTATCGGCAGCCTTTAAGGGCATTCGCCTAGTTCTTCCCGCAGGTGGATTTAAGGTGCGCGCTAATGACACCGATTACAACTACCGCCCACATAGCGCATGTGTCTACTACAGCGGTGTACAAGGCGCTGATGCAACCGCCGATGCAGTCTTAGTTCTTGAACCATCAGGAGATACGCATTTTACTTATCTCTACATGAACCCGCGCTCTACTCGCGATACCGATGCCTTCTACCGTGATGCAAAGTACGGCGAACTCTGGGTTGGTCGTCGCTTCACATTGGCAGAAGCGAAAGCGCGCTACCAGATCGACACCCGCCACTTAAGCGAACTTGAAACACTTCTTAGTGACGGCAAAGAGACGCTTACTCTGCGCGATGTTGATCCTGCTGTTGATCCCAAGGTTGCCAAGCATGACCGTGAAGATGAATTTGCTATCTATGTTTCAGAGCAACGCCTCTGCAAAGATGAATACGAGATTCGTGAGATGCAGTTAGCTGTTGATGCAACAGCGCTCGGCTTTAACGATGTCATCCATGCCATGCCTGCAGCGGTGGAAACTCCTCGCGGTGAACGTGTACTCGATGCCGCCTTCTATGGTCGTGCGCGCATCTTGGGTAATGACCTTGGATATAACACCATCGTCGGCGCCGGTTCTCATGCCTGCGTCTTGCACTGGATCCGCAACGATGGCGATGTCCGTCGCGGCGAGCTTGTGCTTGTCGATGCTGGTGTTGAAGTTGAATCCTTCTATACAGCAGATATCACGCGCACCTTGCCTGTCGATGGAAAGTTCTCACCTGCCCAGCGCGCGCTTTATATGTTGGTCTATGAGTCACAGTTAGCTGGCTTTGCCGCAATCAAGCCAGGTGTTCTCTTCTCTGAAATAAATAGAGCGTGCCAAGAAGTATTGGCAAAAGGCCTGGCAGATATGGGAGTTCTGACTGTCTCTGCGGAGGAATCAATGAAACCTGAAATTGGGCTACATCGCCGCTGGACTCTGCACGGAGTAAGCCATCACTTAGGTCTCGATGTTCATGACTGTGCCCAAGCACGTAAAGATCAATATCTCGATGCGCCTTTACGTGAAGGAATGGTTCTCACCGTTGAACCAGGTCTCTATATCCAGCCTGATGATGAACTATTCGCAACTGAATACCGCGGAATTGGAATTCGTATCGAAGATGACGTTGTTGTTACGGCAGATGGTTGTCGCAATATCTCAGAGAATATTCCGCGCCACCCAGATGAAATTGAAAAGTGGATGCAGAGCGTTCTAGGACGCTAAAGCTGAGCCTGCAGCAACAGCTGCAATACAAAGTCCAAAGGTGAGCGCGATATTAATTGCGGTGCGCCTGCGGAAAGGTAGTTCGCGTTCAACATCGAGAATAAATGCAGACCATGTTGTGAATGCGCCACAGAGCCCCATAACAAAGTAATTTTGGTTTGCATACCCATAAATAAATGAGCCAATTACATTTACCAATAATATTCCGGCAGGAAATACATATCTGGCACGGAAGAACTTGTCGATGAGATAACGAAGTGGTGCACCAATGCCAGCACCTATAACAAATAAAAACACCCTCATGGCATTGCCTTACGATGCAAGACTCTCAAAACGAGCACACTCAAAATGAGTGAAACCGTTGCATAGATGACTCCACCGAGAAGGGCAGAACCTTGTAGTACGAAGGCGAGTGATGAGAGAGTTGTAAATCCGCCTGCAAAACCATTGATCCAGAAGAGTCGCTGGTTAATCGTTGTATTCATGCGGTAGGCAACAATGCCTGCCAGGAGTACTCCGAATTGATTTACGAGAAAGACCCCGAAAGATAAGTTGGGAGAAAGTTCGGTGATTTGCCAGCGCAGAAGTGAGCCAATGACGCCACCGAGTGCGACCAGCAGGATTGGCAAGAGTTACGCCTTCTTCTTGGAGGATTTAAAGAGCGTAGTAATCACGCTGATAATCAGCGAGGCAAAGAGCGCCGACCAGAAACCTGTGACGTTGAGTTTCTCACTCCAGCGCGCTGTGAGCGACAACATTGCAGCGTTCACAACAAAGAGGAAGAGCCCAAAGGTCACAATCGATACTGGAATAGTCAGGATCTTGATGAGCGAGCCGAAGACGCTATTGATTAAACCAAAAAGGAGCGCAACCCACAGATAGGTAGTAACTCCCCCATCAACGGTAATGCCAGGTACTGCCAGAGTTGCAATCCACATTGAGAAGGCAAGTACTGCCCAGCGGATGAGCAACATTAGTTGCGCTTTTCTCGCTTCAAAATACCAGCGAACATACGTGCTGGATCGTACTTAATATCTACAACGCGCTCCTTCATAGGAATGATTGCGTTGTCAGTGATCTTGATGTGCTCGGGGCACACTTCAGTACAGCACTTTGTAATGTTACACATTCCAATGCCATGCTTTTCTTGAGCGGTGCGCTTACGGTTCTTTAAGGTATCAAGTGGGTGCATATCAAGTTCTGCGATACGGATAAAGAACCGTGGACCTGCGAATGATTCCTTATTCTCTTCGTGGTCGCGGACTACGTGACAGACATCCTGACATAAGAAGCATTCGATACATTTACGGAACTCTTGGCTTCGCTCGACGTCAATCTGTTCCATACGCGCTTCACCTGGAGCAAGATCTTTGGGTGGCTCGAACGCAGGAATCTCCATCGCCTTCTTGTAGTTGAAGGAGACATCGGTGACGAGATCTTTAATGATGGGGAATGCGCGAAGTGGCGTAATGGTAATGGTTTCACTCTCATCAAAGGAGGCAACCTGTGTCATGCAAGCAAGACGTGGCTTTCCGTTGATCTCCATAGAACACGATCCACACTTGCCAGCCTTACAGTTCCAGCGGACAGCAAGATCACCCATCTGTGTTGCTTGAACGCGGTGGATGACATCGAGGACTACTTCGCCATCGTTGACTTCTACCTGTACATCTTTGAGGCCGCCATCAGTTGCGTCTCCTCGCCAAATGCGAAGATTAAGTTTGCGTGCCATTAGTTGGAACCGCCTTTCGCAATTTCTACCGGTGTCATGTACTTCTCGAGTTCATGAATATCAAAGAGATCAAAGAGCTCTTTTGGAATTACCGGCAGGGTCTGTGACTTGATATTAACCTTCTCGCCATCAAAAGATGCGATCTGGTTGATCTGACGCCAGGTTGTATTCATACCTGGGAAATCTTCGCGTGTGTGACCTCCGCGTGACTCTTCACGCAGGAGAGCTGACTTGGCAGTTGATTCAGCGACTAACAACATATTGTCGAGATCGAATGCCAAGTGGAACCCTGGGTTGAACTTACGTCCGCCAGAAACAGCCACGTTCTTACTGCGAGCGCGGATATCGGCAATCATCTCGATCGCCTTCTCGATTTCTACTCGAGTACGGATGATGCCGACCAAGTTATGTGTGACTTCCTGAAGTTCTGCGTGGAGTGAATATGAATTCTCTCCACCTGCGCGGCTAAAGGGAGCTTCGATGCGATCTGCTGCTGCCTTAATGGTTGCATCAGAGACTGGGTTTGGAGTGCTGCTCTTTACATACTCAGCTGCGCCTGCACCCGCACGACGTCCAAAGACAAGAAGATCTGTCAGTGAGTTTCCACCGAGACGGTTGGAACCGTGCATACCACCGGCAACTTCACCCGCTGCGAAGAGTCCTGGAACGCCGATTGCTGCTGCAGTATCTGCCTCAACCTCGACTCCACCCATCACGTAGTGACAGGTAGGGCCAACTTCCATCGCTTCCTTGGTGATATCTACGCCGGCTAGTTCATAGAACTGGTGCCACATAGATGGAAGGCGCTTCTTAATAACGTCGGCTGGAATGCGCTTTGAAACATCGAGGTAGACGCCACCGTGTTCAGTGCCGCGTCCTGCCTTGACTTCAGTATTGATTGCGCGCGCAACTTCATCGCGTGGCAACAACTCTGGTGGACGACGGTTATTGTCCTGATCGAGATACCAACGATCTGCTTCGGCCTCATTGTCGGCGTACTTATCCTTAAATACATCGGGGATGTACTTAAACATAAAGCGTTCGCCTTCTGAGTTGGTAAGAATTCCACCTTCACCGCGAACAGATTCGGTAACGAGAATTCCGCGTACTGATGGTGGCCAGACCATTCCTGTTGGGTGGAATTGCAAGAACTCCATATCAACGAGGTTTGCGCCTGCCTTGAGAGCTAACGCATGTCCGTCGCCGGTGCCTTCCCAAGAGTTAGAAGTAATCTTGAAAGTCTTTCCTACGCCACCTGTTGCAATAACAACTGCTGGTGCTTCAAAGAGAATCTCTTCGCCGCCCTCGCGCCAGTAACCGTAGGCGCCAGCGATCTTGCCATTCTCTCTAAGGACTTCTGTAATAGTGCACTCTGCAAAGACTTTAATCTTTGCTTCCATATCGCCAAATTCGCGGCCATCTTTCTGCTGCAACTGAACAATCTTCTGCTGCATGGTGCGGATGATTTCCAGACCTGTGCGGTCACCTACGTGAGCAAGGCGCGGATATTCGTGTCCACCAAAGTTACGTTGTGAAATCTTTCCCTCTTTGGTGCGGTCAAAGAGCGCACCCCACAGCTCAAGTTCCCAGATGCGATCTGGCGCTTCCTTGGCGTGAAGTTCTGCCATGCGGAAGTGATTAAGGAATTTTCCACCGCGCATCGTGTCGCGGAAGTGAACCATCCAGCTGTCATTGTCATTGACGTTACCCATCGATGCAGCAGCGCCACCTTCTGCCATAACAGTGTGGGCCTTACCGAATAGAGATTTACAGATAATGGCGACGCTGAGGCCAGCTTCACGCGCTTCAACTGCGGCGCGCAGACCTGCTCCACCGGCACCAATTACTAGTACGTCGTATTTATGTCGTTGCAATGTCATCTCTGTCATCATCCTTTAGAAGAAGTAGAAATTGGTCCAGGCGCCTGATGCAACTTGGCGAACGTAAATATCTGCAAAAGCAACGCCAGCAAGTGAGTACCAAGCAAATTGCTGATGCTTATGGTTGAGCGCTGAGACCATAGTCCAGAGCTTGTAACGCACTGGGTGCTTTGAGAAGTGCTTCAAACGTCCACCAACTGTGTGGCGACATGTGTGGCAAGAAAGTGAATACATCCATAGAAGTGTTGAGCTGACGAGAAGTACAACTGAACCGACGCTCATATGTCCCCACTGGCCATCAACGCTCTTAAAGGAAATCACTGCGTCATAGGTAAGGAATACGTTGAAGACCAAACCTGCGTAGAAGAACCAGCGGTGTGCGTTCTGCAAGATCAATGGTGCGCGAGTTTCACCTGTGTACTTGGTGTGCGGCTCGGCCACTGCGCATGCAGGAGGTGATAACCAGAATGCACGGTAGTAAGCCTTGCGGTAGTAGTAACAGGTCATACGGAAACCCAGCGGGAAGATCAAGATGATCAAAGCTGGAGAAAGTGCAAAGTTGAAAATTTCAGCGCTTACCGGTGTCCACCCAAAGAGCGTTGCTTCAGGGACACACGCTTGGGAAAGACATGGAGAATAGAAAGGTGAGATCAAGTGGTCTTTGTAGTAATTCGCACCTTCAAATGCCCTGAAGGTTGCGTAGATAACGAATGAGAAGAGAACACCGAATGTGATGGCAGGTTCTAGCCACCACTTATCTGTTCGTAAGGTGCGCTCTTTGATCTTGGCGCGTGTTGGAGAAAAGACTCCGGACATATCAACTCCCCTGAACTCAAAACGCAATCTGTGACTGCAATGAGAGAAGTGTGCGCTTACCAGCGCAAAGCCGCTAGGTGGCAGCCCCCATACGGCTTATGAAGTCAGCCACAAAGAGGTGGAAAAGCACGAAACCCGCCTCGGTGAGGAGACGGGTTTCGAGTTACGCGCGGAGGACGTGGGATTTGAACCCACGAAGGTTTCCCTTGCCGGTTTTCAAGACCGGTGCACTCGGCCGCTATGCGAGTCCTCCGTGGGAGAGATTACCCGAAATCGGCTTCCTGGAAAAATCGTTGAGGTATTAGGCGGGGAGTTCGAGTAATTGCTCAATGATGATTGCAACGCCATCTTCTTCACATGGGCCAGCAATACCTTTTGCATATTTCGGAGCATCGGGGTGTCCATCTACCATCGCAAATGATCGCCCACACCATTCGAGCATTGAGAAGTCATTGGGGTTATCGCCAAACGAGACGCAATCTGCGGCATCAATTCCGTGACGTGCTGCAATCTTTGCAAGGGTCATTCCTTTGGAAACACCGAGTGCTGAAATTTCAAGGAGTGAATCTGAAGAATTTGAATGCGTAACTGTCGCCACACCATCAAGTTCGCGTAAGGCAATCTCTAGCATTTCATCAGAAGAGAGCTCTTGCTGAGAACAACGAGCAAGAATTTTCAGTGCGGGTGAGGAAATTACTTCTTCGATGAGATCGACACCAACATTATCTAACCCCACATCCCAGCGAGGAACATAAATTTTTTCGCGGTGGAAGTAGTTATGTGATTCAACGGCAAAGGAAATTTGTGGAATTGCGGCACGCAGGCGCTTAACGGTCTCGAGCTGCGCATCAACTGGCATCAGCCACTCTTCCAAGACTTTGTCGTTATGAAGGTCGTACAACATCGCACCATTGCCACAAATTGCGCCGCCGATTCCGAATGCTGTTTTAATCTCAGGCATCCATCGCGGTGGTCTGCCTGTGACAAAGTAAATCTCAACGCCCATGGCATGTGCTTTACGGAAGGCATCGATAGTGCGCTGCGTGATGTCGCCGTAATGTGCAACGACTGTTCCATCAAGGTCGGTTGCGATTAATTTGGGGCGACGCTGTAAATCTTGGGGAGCGCTCACACGAGCTCAAATTTCTTCATTCCGAGGAATGGTTGAAGGGCGGCAGGAACATTGACTGTTCCATCTGCATTCTGGTGGTTCTCCAGAATCGCAACAATCATGCGTGGAATAGCGACCAAAGTTCCATTAAGGGTTGCAATCGCTTTTGTGCCTTCCGAATCCTTGTAGCGAATATTGAGGCGACGAGCTTGGAATTCGGTGCAGTTCGATGTACTAGTTACTTCACGATATGCATCTTGTGTTGGAACCCAGGCCTCGATATCAAATTTACGTGCGGCGGATGAGCCAAGATCGCCTGACGCAACATCGATGACACGGAATGGAATCTCCATCGCTGTGAGGAAATCTTTCTCCCATTGCAGCAGACGCTGGTGCTCTGCCTTGGCATCTTCTGGCTTACAGAAGGTAAACATCTCGACCTTATCAAATTGGTGAACGCGAATAATTCCGCGAGTGTCTTTACCGTAGGTTCCAGCTTCGCGGCGGAAACATGATGAGTATCCGGCATAACGCAACGGCAACTTATCGGCAGGCAAGATCTCATCCATATGCATTGCAGCAAGTGGAACTTCCGATGTTCCAACCAGATAGACATCATCCTTTTCAATACGATAAACATTTTCAGCAGCTTGGCCTAAGAAGCCTGTGCCTTCCATCGCAGCAGGATTGACAAGCACTGGGGGAATTACGGGTGAGAAGCCATTCTTCAGTGCGCTTTGGATTGCGTAATTGACGAGTGCGAATTCAAGGAGTGCACCTACGCCAGTTAAATAATACGAGCGAGATCCAGCCACTTTTGCACCGCGCTCGGTATCGATTGCGCCTAGCAACTTACCTAGCTCGACGTGATCTTTTGGTACAAAGCCATCTTTAGCAAAGTCACGTGGTGTGCCCACATGTTCGATGGTGACAAAATCTTCTTCGCCCCCAATTGGCGCTTCGGTATCGAGCAAGTTGGAGAGCTGCAGAATTAACTGCTTTGCCTGCTCTTCGATTTCAGAACGCTTTGCATCTGCCGCCTTTACCTTGTCAGCAAGTTCTTTTGCATTGGCAAGAAGTGCAGCTTTTTCATCGCCTTTTGCAGCGCCTACGCTCTTGGAAAGTACATTCTGTTCCTGGCGAAGAGTCTCAAATTCACTCAGTGCAGCGCGTTTGATCTCATCGATGGCAAGGATTTGATCCACGAGTTCGACGTTTTCTCCGCGCCCCTTTTGAGATGCACGGACAACATCTGGGTTCTCGCGCAAGAACTTGATATCAATCATCAACGCACCTCTCGTGGGTATGAACCTAGGAATCTGATGTCATCGCAGATAGTGCGAAGTTCTTCAATCGACTTTCCAACTGGAGCATCATTGATATGGCCTTCGACATCAATAATGAAATGGTAGTGACCAAGTTCGCGCCCTGTTGGACGTGACTGGATAAATGTCAGGTTTACGTCGTTCTTGGCAAAAACCTGCAAGATTTCGAGCAGTGCACCGGCATGGTCGATACCGATAAAGACTGCGATAGAGGTGCGATCGTTGCCAGTTGACTCAGAGATCCAGCCAGGCTTTTGAGCACAGATGAAGCGAGTAACAGCTCCAGCATTATCGCCAATAGCGTCTTGGCGAATTTCTAGACCAAAGTGTTGGGCTGCAGCGCTGGATGCAATCGCAGCATCGAGCTCGCCTTTGCTAACAGCTTCAGCAGCTGCCGATGTTGAGTTGGTGGGAACAATTTCCGCGTGTGGGTAGTTCGCTGCAATATAGGCACGGCACTGTGCTTCTGCATGCGGGTGAGTGCCAATACGTTTGATTACTATTGCACCTGGCTTTGTCATAAATGCAAAGGTGACTGGCAGAGTTACTTCGCTAGCAATTGTAAGCGGGTCTCCCGTTGCTAACTCATCAAGGGTGCGGGCGACAACGCCTTCGACAGAGTTTTCAATCGGGACAAGTGCAAACTGTGCATCACCTTTGCGAACCGCATCGAGCGCTGCTGTGACATTTGCGTAAGGGATCAATACATCTGAGTCGCAGGTAATCTTCTTAAGAGCCGCCTCTGTAAATGTGCCGACAGGGCCTAAATAGGCAAATGTCTGGCTCTCGGCGGTATTCACTGGTTAAGGATACCCGAGCACCTCACGTGCGTGTGACGGCTTATTTGTGATGAGAATATCGACGCCTACCTGTGAACAGAGTTTGATATCGGCTGCATCATCGACTGTCCAGACATTGAGTGATTTGCCCAGCTTTTTAATCCGCTCAGCACGAATCGGCTCTTCTCGTAATTCATTGACTCCTGGACCAATTGTTCTTGCTGAAGAAATTTTCGCTTGTAGCCATGGGGTCTTCTTATGCATCAAGAACGTTGTTGCAATCGATGCATCAAGGCGCTTCATCTTCTCAATTGCAAACCAACTAAATGACATAACCGAAAGATCGATCTTCTCAATTCCCTTTGTCGCACCGATTCTTTCGACAACAACTTCCTCAACACGGTTTCCTGAAATTACAGGGTGCTTAGTCTCAATCAGAACGCCCTTCTTATTTTTCACAGCGAAGGCAAGAAATTCATCGAGGGTAAGAATCTGCGGGTAAGCCTGCGATACCTCTTTATATGTCATCTCTGCAATCAGGCCAGGATTGCCTGCGCGTTCAAGCATCGTTGCGTTATGCCAGAGGACGGCCACCCCATCCTTGGTCAGCCGGACATCGCACTCAAAACCATCGGCGCCTTGGGCAACCGCCGCTTCATATGCAGCGAGGGTGAGCTCTGGGAAGTCCGCGCTGGCGCCACGATGAGCATAGATCTGCATGAGACCGAGAGTAGCAAAGAGATTAGGCTTACCCGCATGAGCTATTTCGCAACATCTGCGCGATCTGCCGTTGGTCTTGTGCGCAAAGGCAATGAAGATAGTGGACTCTCTTCGCCACGTCTTCTTGCTGTCGCAGATGGAATGGGTGGACATGCAGCAGGTGAAGTTGCCTCAAAGATTGCAATCTCTACTCTCGCAGAACTCGCCGCCATCTTTACAAATCCCGAGATGGATAGTGAATCTGCCGACGATATCTATCTCAACTCATTTCAAGAGATTGATAGTGCGCTTAAGGCCGCAGTAAATGAAGAACCTCCACTTGCGGGGATGGGAACAACTCTGACTGCTCTCTTTCTGCGAGATAACGCAGTAGCTTTACTTCATATCGGTGATTCGCGCGCCTACCGACTTCGTGGAAATTCCCTTGAGCAACTCAGCGTCGATCACACTGTGATTCAAGAGCTTCTCAACCAAGGTGCAATCACTCAGGCAGATGTTGCCACCCATCCTCAGCGTTCTGTTCTAACGCAAGTTTTGATGGGTGAGGGAAGTCTCCAACTACCTCTGCCTGTATTCGAAGGAAAAATTAAGGATCGCTACCTAGTATGCAGCGATGGATTGAGCTCAGTCCTCACCGATAAAGAGATTAAGGCTCTCATCAAGGGCAAAGATCGTGATGAGGCCACCAAGGCGCTTATCGATGCCACATATATCAATGGTGCACCCGATAACGTGACTGTAGTAATTGCCGATCTCGTCGAAGAAGTTCAACCCGATACAACCGAAAAGATAGGAGCAGCCCAATGATGAACTCATTGCTCGGTGGCCGCTATCTACTCGGTGAAATGATCGGCACCGGCGGAATGGCAGATGTCTACATCGCCCAAGATCAGAGACTTTCACGCGAAGTTGCTATCAAAATTCTCCGCAGTGATTTAGCAAAAGATCCTGCATTTGTTTCACGCTTTCGCAAAGAGGCAAAGGCTGCTGCCGGCCTCAACCACCCTGCCATCGTTGCTGTCTATGACTCTGGTGAAGAACCTGCGCCTTACATTGTTATGGAGCTTGTATCCGGCCACACGCTTCGCGAACTTATCCATCAAGGCGAGCGACTTCCTCTCAATCGCGCGCTAGAAATCGCTGAAGGAATTCTTACTGGTCTTGCGTATTCACATCAACGCCAGATTGTGCATCGCGATATCAAACCTGCCAACGTGATGATCACCGAAAAGGGCGACGTCAAGGTAATGGACTTCGGTATCGCCCGTGCCATGGATGACCTCGGTGCCACACTGACTAGTACATGGAATGTTGTTGGTACTGCGCAATATCTCTCACCTGAACAAGCAGTTGGTGAACCTGCAGATTTACGAAGTGATATCTATTCGACAGGTTGCCTTCTCTTTGAAATTCTTACTGGCCAGCCACCATTTACTGGCGAAACTCCTGTCTCCATTGCCTATCAACATGCATCTAGTACCGCACCTCTTGTTCGCACGCTAAAGGCAGATTTACCAGAAGGAATTGAAACTGTCTTAGCAGTTGCTCTCTCGAAGAAACCTGAAGATCGATATCAAAGTGCACAGGCGATGCTCGATGACATTGCAAAGGTACGTACTGGCCAAGAAGTAACAACAAAAGTTGTGACAACACCATTCCTAACTCGTCGTCGCGCACTTATCTTCGGTGGCTCATTCTTCGCAGCAATCGCCCTATCTATTACTGGTTTATTGATGAGTGGTGGCGGCGCAAACTCTGGGCCCATGATTCCCAATGTTGTGGGCTTGAGCGAAGAGATGGCCCGCGCACTCCTAACCGACTATTCAGTGGTGATTAAGCATGCCCACGATGGTGCTATCCCGCGCGATCGCGTTGCGAGCCAATTGCCGCTGGCAACAACCCGTGCCAAGACAGGTTCGGCAGTTGTATTAACAATCTCTGATGGGCCAGGAGATGCAATCGTTCCTGACAACCTCATTGGAATGTCACTCATTGATGCACGCTCTGCGCTAACTTCAGTTGGTCTCCTTGTTTCTCAAACCATTGCTTCACCTTCTGATCAACCACAGGGAACAGTGCTCGACGTGATGCCTGCAGTGGGGTCAGTTACAGACGCCGGAAGTTCTGTCATCCTCACAATCGCAAGCGGTGAAGTAACTGTTCCTAATTTGGTTGGTATCGAAGCCATCCAAGCGAAGACGCTACTGATCCAAGCTGGCTTCTTGATTAGAGAATTTTATGACTACGACTCTGCACAACCTGCAGGTCTTGTTATCCGTCAGGCACCAGAGGCCGGAACAACACAGACAATCGGTAAGTCAGTAACGATTACGATTAATAAGGCTCCATAGGCAGTCGACATGGATTGCCCACATGAGCACAATCTTCCTTCAGATGGAACACCGCTTATGCCATCGCCAACTCTTGATCATTGGCGTGAGTCGTCACCAATCACTCCATTGGTATTTCCCGATGGCCACGAAGGTTGGATTGCCCTCCGCCAGGAAATCTCCCAGGAAATTCTTATGGATGCCCGCTTTAGCCAACAACCGCATCGATTTCCAGGGGTTGCACCGCAATTAACTCTTGAAGAATTTATTGATGAGCAAGATAGATCGGCAATCACGACAGCAGATCTGCTCGCACTCGACGGAGAACAGCATCGAAAATGTCGACGTACAGTGACCTCAAAATTCTCATTCAAAGCTGTTAAGTCATATAGCGAAGCCGTAACTGCACTTGTAACTCATCAAATGACTCATCTATTGCAACAGCCTCAACCTGTGGATCTGACAGAACATTTCAGCGAACCAATTTCGATTGCAAACCATTCCTTTGTGTTGGGAATACCCGATTCAATGCTGGGAGAGTTTGAAAGAACTTTCGTTGGTTCAGTCCCTCGAAATGAACGCATCACCTTCTTGCGTGCGGTCTATCAATTCAAGGTAGAAAACCCAGGCGATGATGTTATTTCTCACCTGATTAACTCTGAACTGTCTCAGGCCGAGGTAGAAGGCTTAATCTACGTCTTCTTTACATCAGGGCGAGATTCTGTCGCCTACATGATTTCAACAAGCATGGTGGCCCTGTTGCAGAACCCTCATCAACTCGACCTCCTTCAAAAGAACTTACCAGTCACCCAAGAAGTGGTTGAAGAACTTATGCGCTATTGCGCAATGTTTGTCACTCTCTTCCCTCGAACAGCATTAGAGGATGTCGAGATTGCTGGGCAGACAATTAAGGCCGGTCAGAGTATTTCTGTCTCCCCTGTGGCGGTCAACCGTGATCCACGTATTTGGGAAGAGCCAAACACCTTAAAGATAGATCGAGAGGTTAAGGCGCATCTATCTTTCGGACATGGAATTCATGGCTGTCTCGGTCAACAATTAGCGCGTCTGGTCATTCAGGAATCTCTGAATCAGCTACTGAATTCAATGAGTGAGATTGAATTGGTTTCCGCAGAACAGTTAAAGGTAATGGAATTTGCCCATCCTGTTGCGACCTACCAGGTAGGAAAAGTCTTCATCAATTGGAAGAAGCAATAAGTTACTTGGAACTTCCTACAACAGGAGATAAGCCCACTGCGCGCTTTGGTGCATCGAAATCTCCGCACTTCACCAACCAGTTGGCAAGCATCTGATGTCCATGTTCCGTCAACACAGATTCTGGATGGAACTGCACGCCTTCGATGGGAAGAGTTGCATGTCGCATAGACATGACAACACCTGAATCAGTTGACCCGGTAATTTCAAGAACCGCAGGAACGGTGTCACGTTCGACTGCTAGTGAATGATAACGAGTTGCAGTAAACGGTGACGGAAGATTTGCAAGTACGCCTGCGCCGTTATGGATTACTTGAGAAGTCTTTCCGTGAAGGAGTTCAGGTGCACGAGAAACGGTTGCACCAAATGCCTCACCGATTGCTTGGTGACCGAGGCACACGCCAAAGAGCGGGATAGATTTTTCGGCGCAGAAATTAATCATCGCAATGCTGACGCCAGCCTTATCGGGAGTGCCCGGCCCTGGTGAGATCAAGACACCGTCATACTTTGCAGCTTCGCTCGCCTCGACTTCATCATTGCGGACAACGGTGCACTCTGCGCCCAACTGCTGCAGGTACTGCACCAGATTGAAGACAAAGGAGTCATAGTTATCGATGACGAGGATTCGAGCCATGCCGTAATTGTGCTGTAACCTAGGCCCCATGCCAAAGTCGAAATTGCGTAAGAAGGTTCAGGAGCAGCACGCTCACGAAGAGCAGCACCACATCGAGGAAGATTCAGCGATCCTCGAGTCTCCATCGTGGCTTGCCCCAGTAATGGTCGCCAACTTCCTTATCGGCCTCTTCTGGATCGTTATCTTCTACATTAGCCAGACTGCTTATCCAATCCCAGGCATCGGTGCTTGGAACATGATTATTGGCTTTAGCTTTATTGCAGTTGGTTTCTCTCTCGCAACTAAGTGGCGGTAAAAGTAACTCCTTAGCTTTTATATTCCTTTAGATACAAGATTGTTGCTGCGCAGGCAAATGCCAAGAATCCAAATGGCAACCAGAGTGCAGTGCTCGCACCATATTTATCAATCAGAATTCCTGATAGAAAACTTGAAAGAGATCCCGTTAAAGGAATCCCTGCTGTCGCCAAAGTTATAGCTTGCGTCATCTGAGATGGTGCAATGGAATCGGTCACAAGTGATAGCCCGTTAGGAAGAAGCGGTGCGATACACAGACCTTGTAGAAATAGTGCCACTCCCAAAATATAAAAGTTTTCGATAAATGGAAAACTTAATGAGACAACAGTTATCCCCACTAAATAACCCACATATCTGGCTCCGTGAGATATCTTCCAAGTAATGGAACCATTAATCAGTGCAGATACAGCTCCCCCAACTGCCCAAATTCCCAAGAGAACACCAGAGATTGATTTAGCGCCTCGTTCTTCTGAAAAAGCGACAACACATATGTTGACTGCGCTAAAGGCGCCACCAGCGATGGTGAGAGGAATACCAACTGCTTGAAGCTTTCGATTTCTATAGACAGATTTTAACTTTTCTCCAACATTGCGATGCTCAACCCCTGGATCCGAACTTCTATGCGAAATCAATAACGGAGCTCCAACAACAAGGAAGACGACACCCAGCAAAAGACCTGCAGACGGCGAAATGGCTGCAACGGCTGCAGTTGTTATGACTGGTCCAAGAATGTAGATAAATTCATCAATCAGGCTTTCAAAGGTGTATGAAGTGGAGAGAACGTCCTTCTTATCATTTTCGATAACGTGTGCCCAGCGACGGCGAGTCATGGAACCGATGCTGACAGATGCTGATTCAGCAAGGAAAATCGCCAAAAACCAGCTCCAGACGGGTGCTCCGTTCTTCACCAAGGCAATAAAAATGATGATGGAGACGATACGTATCGGGATTGCAATACTCAGGACACGTCGTTGGCCAAAGTGATCGGCGGCCTTCGACCATAAGGGTGAGGAAATAACTGTCACTAGTGCAGCCACCGCAGTGAGTGACCCGGCTATTGCATATCTTCCATCTACTGATTGGACGAAGAGAATGATTGCCAATACGTCCATGGCAATCGGAAGGCGCGCAATGAATCCAGCAGATGCGATTCGCTTCGCACCTGGAGTCTTAAATAGCTCGGTATACGTCTTAAACAATTATGGATGTGCCTTGTTCAAATGCGTTGTCGGCAAGGGTAATAACCCAATTCCCCGCCAAATCCTGCCATCTGCTCTTAAAGTGTTTATAAACGAGAGGTTCAAGAATAACGCCGACCGTGGCGGATTCTCTTGGTTTCAGTTCTACCTTCGCGAAGCCGGCGAGGCGACGTTCAAATGATTCAGCATCAGAGTTTGTCGCATAAATTTGAACTACTTCTGCTCCCAAGCGTTTACCTATGTTTACGACTTTCACCTTCGCGAGGGATTTATCTGCACTCAAGAGTTCTGAAGTAAATGTCGTGTAGGACAGACCGTGACCAAATGGAATCAAGGGGACTCTATTGGATTTTCTCCACGCACGGTAACCTATGAATCGACCTTCCGAGTAATGAAGTTCTCCACTTGTGGGAGTTGTGTTCACAACAGGGAGGTCTGACATCTGTTTCGACCAAGTAGTTGTGGTGCGCGCTGCAGGATTTATCTTTCCAAAGACTACATCAGCGATTGCATTACCCATTTGCTGCCCACCAAAGAATGTGAAAAGAACTGAGTCAACATCTTCAAACCATGGCATCTCCACTGGTGAACCTGAATTGACAACCACGATAGTACGCTTCGCCACTTTTGCGATTGCGGAAACTAATTGGTCTTGACCAGCCGGCAGCGAAATATTCTCTCGATCATGTCCTTCTGACTCTATTTCAGCTGTTGTGCCAACAAAGACAATAGCAACATCTGACTTCGTTGCTAGCGTTATTGCATCTGCAATTTCTTCAGCTTGGGTTCCTGATGGTTCGCGGAATCCAATCAAGAAAGATGCGATTGGAATTGGTAAAGATCCTTGAGGGTATTCCCATTGAATCAATACTTCTTCACCCTTACGCAAAGTATGGCCAAAAGATCTAGTTGGTGGGTTGAGAACAAACTCACCCAAGTCATCTGAGTGCATAGGGATAAAGCCCTCGTGCACTTGATCTCCAATGGTGACCTTGTAATTTCCAACCATTCCTACGCCAAATTGATATTCTCCATCTGCGTTTGCCGTAAAGATTCCTGAAACGCGGATGAAGGAGTACTGGAACATCCATGGTTGGGTTGCCCAGTTGAAGAATCCGCCGAATCGATCTTCTCGCAATAGAACGCTTCCATCAGGTGCGAAAATTTCAGCGAGACAGCCTCCTTGGCCCGTTGCTGGGTTCTTGAGGTAATTCTTATCAAATTGAATGAGCCCTGAATCTGAGTTCACGCCGAGTGCATACTCGATTGTTGAACCTGCTGGTGCGTTACTTGTTAAACCTTCAAGCGGTGCAACAAATTCAGTTGGATACACCGTTGCAGAGCCGCCACCTTGGCCACGTCCAAATCGAGCATGTGCACCGATTACTGCTATAGATGTCTTCTTTTCAATCGGTAGAGCAGAATTTTCATTCTTTGCCAAGACGATAGACTGGGATCCAACTGATCGAGCAAAAGCTTGCAACTCGGCATTTGTAAATGCTTTTGCTTTTTTGCTTTCTGCATCTGCATCTGCAAACTTACCGACTCGGTATGCAAGGCGTAGAAGTCGCTCCACTTTTGCGTTGATTGCTTCTTCGGAGACTTCTCCACTTTTTACTGCTGCAAGTAGCTTCTCGCCCCAAAAACCAAATGGTCCCGGCATCTCAAGATCGTTGCCCTCATGACCTGTGTCGACAGTCGATTGAACTCCGGTCCAATCTGAAACGACCGCGCCATCCCAGCCCCACTCTTCTTTCAGCATCGAGTTGAGAAGTGGGGAGGCAGCCATCTTTGGGCCATTTACGCGGTTGTATGCGGACATGATTGTCCAAGGGTTTGAATCTCTTACCGCCATTTCAAATGGAAGCGCATAGACCTCACGTAGAGTCTCGTCATCAAGGATGTTATTGACTGTGTGGCGATCAGTTTCAGCATCATTAGCGATGAAATGTTTAAGGCAGGCACCAACACCTTGCCCCTGAATTCCATTAACAAAAGCAGAGGCTAATTTCCCAGAGAGCACTGAATCTTCAGAATAAGCCTCGAAGTGGCGTCCACCCAGTGGTGAGCGATGAAGATTGATAGTTGGCCCGAGGACCACATCGACGTTCTTACTGCGAGCTTCGTGGGCCATAACCTCGCCAACTTGGCCAAGGACATCTGTATCCCAGGTTGATGCAAATGCAGTTGCAGATGGAAGTGAGAGCGACGGACTTCTTTCATCCCACAGCTCTCCGCGAACACCCGAAGGGCCATCAGAGACAACCATCTTTCGCAAACCAATCTTTGGAAGTGCGTAAGTAGTCCAGAAATCTTCACCTGTAAGCAGGCGAACCTTCTCTTCAATACTTAACCTGTCGACGCTCGCTTTGAAGTCCATCTCAATACCCTGAACTAGTTTGCAACTTTAAAAAATGCAACTTCAGGAGCACTTACCGTGACTTCATAACTTCCATATCCAACTTCAACCTTATTCGAGACTGTCTTACCGTTGACTCGAAGAACTGAATTCGCTGAGACTGGGAAATCAATTACCGCACGAGATCCAAATGGAACAGTGATTTTCGCAGAGAGCACACTGTCGCCAACGATTTCCCAAGCGATTCCAGCTTCACCAAACGGAGTATTAATCTCCGCTGATGCATATGTGAAGCCTTCGCCAGGGCGTGGTGCAAATGTGATGTGGCGGTAGCCAGGGTTCTTAGTTGTAGGAGCAATTCCAGCAACGTTGCGGTAAACCCAATCAATTACTGCACCATATGCATAGTGATTGAAGGAGATCATTGATGCATCTGGCTGATCTTCAGACGCAGTTGCCATTTCGCCCTTGTGAATTGATCCGTCTTCGCGGATGGCATCCCAGCGCTCCCAAATCGTTGTTGCCTTCTGATCAACTTGGTAGAGCCATGAACGTACCTTGCGGCGCATCAACATTGTGTATGCGGCGTTGAAGTAACCATTCTTCGAGAGGGCGTGCAAGATAAGTGGAGTTCCAAGGAATCCAGTAGTGATCTTTCCTTCATCTGTAATCACCATATCGCTCAAAATCTTTGCAACGGCAGCCTTTTCAGAATCAGGAACTATTCCAAACTCAAGAGCGATGGAACAACCAGCAGTTGTCTCTTTTGCTTCTTGACCAAAGTGCTCCCAAATATCTTTCTTAAGCGTTGCTGCTAGTTCAGTGAACTTCTTCTGATGAACAGCATCTCCAACGAGCGCTTCTGTGTCAGCAGCGAGTTGAACGGTATTTGCAAAGAAAGCGTTTGCGACGAACTGTGCCTTCACTTTGGATAACCAAGGTTGATCTACAGGTGCATCAGGATCACACCAATCACCAAATTGGAACTCTTCGGGTAAGAATTTTTCTCCTTGGCGACGTGCTGATAAGCCATCAACATAAGCACGGATACTTTCAACTTGTTGCTTAAGAGTTGCTGCACTTCCATATGACTCATACGCTGCCATTGGAACGATTGTTGCTGCATCTGCCCAACCCGCGCGATCTGTAATAACCCAGCCCGCACCTTCTGCTGGTGATGGTTGCTTAGATAAAATATCTGGAACAACGGCGCCAACTCCGCCAACGCGCTTTTGATCCACCCAGAGGTCGACCAACCAGTTACGCCAGAAACTATCCAGTTTGAAGAGCGTGTTTGATGTCATTGCAATCGCTTGCGCATCACCTGTCCAACCCAAGCGTTCATCGCGCTGCGGGCAGTCTGTTGGAACAGAGACCATGTTGTCTGCGATAGACCACACAACGTTCTGATGTAGTCGATTAAGTCGCGCATCAGATGAGGTAAATGTTCCGCGACGTTCATTCGCAGAAGAAATCGCCACACCAACTGCAGAAATGAACTTCGCTGGGCCAGTTACTTCTGCAAATTGAAAGCCGTGGAATGTGAACTTTGGTTCAAGAACATGGCGGCCATCGCGGTCGAGGGTGAAGTGGTCTGTGGCTCTCGCAGTACGAAGGGCAGCGGTGTGCAGATTTGGCCCTGGTTCAAGTACTTCAGCATGGCGAACCGTGACTACATCGCCCTTCTTGCCATCGACTGTAAGCCGAACCCATCCTGAAATATTTTGAGAGAAATCAAGAAGAGTCCGAGTGGTGTTCTTTGAATCAAGAACTCTTGATGCAAATTCAGCAACCTTAATTACGCGTGTAGAAGTTCGAGCTGAGAGCGTCTCTTTTGCAAATGGGTAGACCACAGGTGTGTCCCACGCGGAATCATTAAATCCAACTAGCTGCCACCCTTTCTGGCGCTCTGTGTAATCGATGGTTGTGCCATCGTAAATATCGGCAAACTGGATTTCTCCTGAAGAAACTTTCCAAGACTTATCTGTAACAACAACATCTGTTGATCCATCTGTGTAGGTGACTTCGAGTTGCGCAAGAAGATGAATGTTCTTGCCATAGTTGTCATACATATTCATAAAGCCGAGCTTGCCTCGAGTCCATCCATCACCAAGTTCGGCACTTATGCAGTTGCCGCCATCTTGAACTAGGTCTGTGACGTCATAAGTAATATAGGTGCGACGATCATCGTACGCAGTCCAGCCAGGAGTAAAAAATTCATCTGTTACAGGAACAGCGTTGAGATAAAGAGCATGAATACCTTCGGATGCTGCGTAGAGTCGAGCCTTCACCACTTTCTTTCCTGCCTGAAATTCTTTGCGCAGTATTGGAGATGGTTCGGAGTGTGATGAAGAATCGCCAATTGATTCACCTTTTAGATCAGAGCCTGACGCCAAGCCTGTCTCGTACTTTGCATACGGGCTTAACTCTGACCAACCGTATTGCGTAGCAACTCTCACTCGGAATTGGCGAATTTCTATAGCCTTGCTGATGTGGCCAGAAGCCACTTGTTCAATCTGCTCTGCACTTGTTTCAACCGCAGATGTGATGACATCTCCCATCTCGCCGACAGATGAAATTTCATACCCAACCTGAACTGCATCAGCACGCTCACTTGAAATCTGCCACGTTAAATGTGGATCAGCAATAGGAAGGCCAATTAAGTCAGCTGAGTACTGGCTTTGAAGTCCAATAACTCTCGTTGCTTCATCGCGTTGTGATGCCGCTGGTAGTGATGACATGTCGATCCCCTTTAGTTGAATAAAAACTAGCCCTTAACGGAGCCAGCAGTAAGACCTGAAACTATTTTCCTGTTGAAGATAATGAAAACAATCAGTGGTGGAATTGTGATCAGAAGGATGTCTGTAAACAGAAGGTTGTACTGGGTGAGATAGGCGCTCTGGAAGTAGAAAAGTGTTAACTGCACAGTGGCATTGTCGTTGCCTGGAAGGAAGTACAACGGATTAGTAAAGTCGTTGAAGATCGCAACTGAGGTTGTGACAATGATTGTTACATTCACAGGCATCAAGAGTGGAAAAATAATTCGACGATACAACGCAAATCCGGTGCAACCATCCATCGCCGCAGCCTCATCAATTTCGCGCGGAATCGACGCTATAAATCCCTTATAAATCAAAATTGAGAATGCCGCACTGTAAGCCACTTCGATAAAGATGAGTCCTGGCATTGTCTTGAAGAGATGAAGTCGTTGCAGAACCCAAATGGTTGGAACCACGGCTGGCGGGACAACTAGACCTGCCAGAACCATGATGTTTGCAAAGGTTGTTAACTTCCCCGGCCGTCGTGCAAATACAAATGCTGCCATTGAGCTCACAATTACGACCAGTGTGACAGAAACTACGGTGAGGATTGTTGAGTTGATGAATGCCCTAATCACAACTCCGTCACTTGTCTGTAACACAGTTTTGATGTTTTCCCAGAGAAGAAACTTCTCGGGCAGTTGGAAATTGAATTGATACGACTCTTTGGAATTCTTGGTAGCAGTCAGAAATATCAGAATAAAGGGCGCTGCAAAGACGAAAAGCCCAACAGGTATTGCGACAAAATCCAACCCGTATTTGCGCAAAAACTTCTTCATGCTTGCTTCTCCTTCTTATTGAAGAACCAGTACACGGGTCCGATGATTGCTAGAACGAAGAAGAGTAAAATTACGTTTCCTGCTGTCGCTAGGCCATAGAAGCCAGCTTGATACTGCTTGTAGTTGATGGATGCAATTACATCTGAGAGGAATCCTGGGCCTCCGTTAGTCATGGCCCAAATCAAATCGAATGAGCGCAGGCCACCGATAAAACTCAAAATGACTACTGCAGCGGTTGCTGGTCTCACCAAGGGGAGAGTGATGTTTCTAAATTTATCCCAAGCGCCACCACCATCGACCGCCAACGCTTCGTAATATTCCTGCGGAATACTTGCAAGCCCTGCCATATAGAGGACAGTTGCTATTCCAACACCTTTCCATACATCAACAAAGGCAACAGAGGACAAAGGTAAGAGGTTCGGGTCAACTAGCCAACCAGGCCCATAGGTTTCCCAGCCGATTGTTTTACCGAAAGCGACTATTCCTTTATTAATGGCTCCATAATTAGGATCCATAAGGATGCTAAAGGTGAAACCAACTCCGATAGTTGAAACCAAAACCGGGAAATAGACGACTGAACGTAAGAATCCTTTTGCTCTTAAACGTCCGGTAAGAAGTATTGCCAAGGCGAGGCCAAATACGACTTTCAGGCCTGAAGTGACAACACCATAAATAAGGGTGTTCTTAAACCCAATGGCAAGCGATGCTTCTTTAAAGTATTGAACAAAGTTTTCAAATCCTACAAACTCCCAATCAAAGAGAGTCCAGCGGGTCATGGAGAAGAAAAAAGAAACAATGGTTGGGATCACGAAGAAAATTGTGAAGATAATTCCGATCGGCGCTACTAAGGCATAGGAGTACGGATTTTCAATCTTTTTTTGCTTGGCCTTACTCACAGATCACCATTTCATAAAAGTTATATAAGAGAAACTGGTGGGCCACCGAAGTGGCCCACCAGTTTTATTGATTCTTAATTACCAGCCCTTAATTCCGAGCTGTTTTGCCTGCTTAACGACATCTGCATCATATGCAGCGGCCGCCTTCTTAGCTGTTGTGATTCCTAGTCCAACCTCTACCAGGATCTTTTCAAGGTTTGGACCCTTGATAGGTGAAACGAATTCAAGTGCCGGAGCAGTTGCATTCTTTGTGAAGTACTGAACAACGTCCTTAACTGCACCAGGAAGAGCGTTAGGAATGCTTGCTCCCTTGATGTAGTAAGGTCCGCCAGCAAATCCTTCAACACCGTTCATAACGTCAACAGCCTTAGCTGATGTCATCCAGCCAACGAACTTCACTGCAGCTGCAGCGTTCTTTGTAGCTGCTGGAATGTATGTGCCAGATGGAACCCACACTGTCACACCATTTACGCTCGCCTTTGGACCTGGCTGAGCAAAGAAGCCGACATCCTCAAGGTTTGCAGGCTGCTGTGAAGCAATCTGTGGGATTGCCCATGTTGCCATTGGGTAGTGAGCGCCCTGCCCTAGAGCAAGCTTGTCGAGTGCTTGTGCATATGTGGTTGATGCATAGTCACGGTTGAAGTAGTTGAGCTTCTTGAGCTCTTCAATGTATTCGAATCCGCGAAGCGCAGTCTTGTTCTTTGCATACTTCTCTTTGTTATTGGTGTAGTCCGCTGCGAAGTTTGGAGATGCAGCTTGTACGTTGTAGTAATCAGCAAGAACGAAGAGCTGTGAAGTCCAAGTTTCCTTGTATGACTGGATAACTGGATCAATTCCAGCCGCCTTGATCTTCTTGTTATTAGCCATGAACTCAGCCCACGTTAGAGGGACCTTGAGGCCAAGCTTTGCGTAAACCTTCTTGTTGTAGAGGATTCCGCCACCTACAGCTGTTCCAAATGGAGTTCCGTAAATTTTTTTACCAACAGAAACTACTGGGTAAAAACCGGAGAGAACATTCTTCATGAATGGCTGACTTGTCATCTCAAGAAGATTCTTTGTAGGAGCAAGAGCCTGGAAGAGTGATCCGGAGTTGTATGTGAATACATCTTCCATTGATCCTGTTGCAAGCTTTGTCTTAACGAGGTTATCTCCATCTGTGCCACCTGGGCGAAGAACAAGTGTGACCTTGTTTCCTGGGTTAGCCTTCTCATAAGCTGCTATGAGAGCTTTTCCAGCATCTTGGCTCGCCTGGCCGTTATCGACAAGCCAAGTAATTTCTGTATCTGCGGCTTGCGATGGAGCAGCAATTGTCGCTCCAAAGACAAGTGCGAGAGGTAGAGCGAGAGCAATCCCGCGCTTCATCATTGTCTTCATCTATCCTCCTGAGGTAGATCTTGGTTGAATCGTTTCAACCTTAGAGGGGAATTTAGTGGTGGAGTGACCTAGCCGTCAATGAATTTCTCATGAAGATTTGTAACGGTTTCATTACGTTTTCAGGCGTGAATTTTCCCTTGATAATTGAACATTTCAACCCCTACCCTAAGCAGCGTCACTCGACAGCGCTTTTCGATCAGAGCTTGAAGTTCGAATTGCACTAAAAAGTGATCATTTATTTTAAGGATTCAACTCCAATGAGCGCAGATGAAGGTGGTCCCCCGTGGGAAAGAATGTAAAGCGTCAGTTCCCAAAACCATCTGAGCTTGCACCACTTCTTAAGTTTTCACTTCCTACTCTTCGCCGCAAGAAGCGTCGCCTTGAACAGGCCTACACAATCTGGGACTTGCGCGATATTGCTAAGAAGCGCACGCCTAAAGGACCTTTTGATTACACCGATGGATCTGCAGAGAGCGAATTAAGTCTCGAGCGCGCACGCCAGTCATTCCGTGATCTTGAATTTATTCCTAGCATTCTAAAAGATGTATCAACTGCAGATTTAACGCGAAAATCTCTCGGTGAAACTTTTGCAATGCCTGTTGGTATTGCCCCAACTGGGTTTACCCGCATGATGCAGACCGAAGGCGAAATTGCCGGAGCGCGCGCTGCAGAAAAATTCGGAGTTCCTTTCACGCTTTCAACTCTTGGAACAAGCACCATTGAAGATGTTGTGGCAGCAGCCCCGGATGGTCGCAACTGGTTCCAGCTATATATGTGGAAAGACCGCGAAGGAAGTATGGCTCTTGTTGAACGCGCAAAGCGTGCAGGAGTAAAGAATCTAATGCTCACAGTCGATGTGCCAGCTGCGGGTCAACGTATTCGCGATTACCGCAACGGACTCACTGTTCCTCCACGCTTAACTGCTGGCACAGTAATTAATGCAATTCCAAGACCAGCCTGGTGGATTAACTTCTTAACAACTCCTTCTATTGAATTTGCTTCGATGAAGAATTGGGAAGGCACTGTTGGTGAACTTCTTGATTACATGTTCGATCCCACAATGACTTGGGAAGATCTGAAATGGATCCGCGAGCAATGGGATGGAACTTTGACGGTTAAGGGAATTCAGAATCTTGATGATGCAAAGAAGGCTGCAAAGTTAGGTGCTGACGCAATTCTCCTCTCAAACCACGGTGGTCGCCAGCTTGATCGTGCCCCAGTGATGTTGCATTTGCTTGCAGATATTAAGAGGGAATTTAAGAAGGATTACGAAATCCATATCGATACTGGAATCATGCATGGCGCAGATGTTCTAGCTGCTGTGGCACTCGGTGCTCAATTCACTTATGTGGGCCGTGCATACCTTTATGGCCTGATGGCTGGTGGGCAAGATGGTGTTGAGAGAGCTCTAGAGATTATGCGCACTCAGATGGTTCGTAATATGAAGTTACTTGGCGTCAATTCACTTGATGAGTTAACACCGAAGCATGTTCGCTTCCTCAATCGTCAGTAATTAGCGCTTTCCTGTTGATGCGCGTTCAACTAATTGTGGTTGGAAGCGAATTTGCTGATGCTCATGAGTTTCAGCTTCTTCACACTCATTGAGTAGTAAATCTGCTGCTGTAACGCCCATCTGATATGCGGGCTGAGAAATAGATGAAAGTGGTACCGCCGCTGATGCAGCAAATTCAATATCATCATAGCCAAGTACTGAAACTTGTTCTGGGATTCTCAATTTGTTTTCTCGCAAGGTGCGCATAACTCCGAGTGCCAACAAATCATTTGCACAAAAGATTGCGGTGGGAATTGTCTTCAAGGCTAAAATCTTCTTAGCCGCTTCTTCGCCTTGAGTGGTATTCATAAGTGAAACTCGAATAGTTTCAACTGTGGCACCAGCAAACTTGGCAGCCTTTGCCACGCCTGCACCACGATCTGCAACTTGCGGGATGCTGTCAGGGCCACATACCCAGGCAATCTCGGTATGACCGAGCCCAGTTAAGTACTCAATTCCTAGCTGTCCACCATGTATGTCATCGACTGAAACCGAACATTGCTTGCGGCCCTTAATCTCGCGGTCAACGAGCGTGACTGCGATTCCGCGTTCGCGCATTGCATCAAGTCGATCAGATTTCAC
This sequence comes from Candidatus Planktophila sp., assembly GCA_040402355.1. Lineage (GTDB taxonomy): Bacteria > Actinomycetota > Actinomycetes > Nanopelagicales > Nanopelagicaceae > Planktophila. The sequence continues at coordinate 370,832 of JBBAMT010000001.1, forward strand.
ATCTGTAGGAGTAATGAGTACTCCACGAACTTGCTGCTCAATCAAAATATTGATGTAGCGATCTTCTTTGGTAGCAGATTCATCAGAGTTGCAGAGAAATACTGCGTAATCGCGCTTACTTGCAGCATCTTCAACGCCTCGGGCAACTTCAGTAAAGAATGGGTTTGCCACATCGGGGACTATTAAGCCAAGAGTTCGGCTATTGCCAGAGCGCAGGTGACGCGCAAAGCCGTTGGGAACGAATCCAAGATCCTTGATAGTGCCTTGCACGCGGGCCAAGGTCTCGGGGGCCACAACCTCGGGGCGGTTTAAGACATTGGAGACGGTGCCGACTGAGACCTTTGCTGCCTTTGCTACATCTCGAAGGCTTACGCTCATGGAACGAGAGTCTGCCTGTGCAATTGAACCGTGTCAATTGACTGGGTAGACAATCACTAAATTGTTATCTCCACGGGGTTGACTCACGCTCAAATTCACCTTACGGTCTGTCTATTGTCAATGAATCGTTTCAATTGAGGTTACCATGGAGAGAGTTGGGTTCAGGCTCAAGCTTCGCAAGGAGAAGCTTGATGAGTACGTCCTGCACCACCAAAACGTCTGGCCAGAGATGCTTGAGGCTCTCTCTGAAACTGGATGGCATAACTACTCACTCTTCCTTGATCGCAGCGATGCAACCTTGATTGGTTACTTCGAAACCCCTGACCTGCAGAAGGCTCTCGATGGAATGGCTGCAAAGGATGTCAACGAACGTTGGCAGGCATTTATGGCTGAGTACTTTGAATCACTCGAAGGTCGCAGACCAGATGAAGGTTTCCTCAAGCTCGAAAATGTTTTCTACCTTAAATAAGAAGAAATGGAATACGACTATGGCAAGCACAAATGAAGTAAAAGTAGTTCTCAACCGTTTAGGTGTTGAGACTCCTTCATGGGCCTATGGCAACTCCGGAACTCGCTTTAAGGTATTTGGTCAGCCGGGCGTGCCGCGCGATCCATACGAGAAGGTCGCAGATGCTGCGCAAGTACATAAGTACACCGGTGCTGCGCCAACTGTTGCACTCCATATTCCATGGGACAAGGTTGCTGATTACAAAAACTTTGCTACACATGCACAAGGCCTTGGGGTAAAGCTAGGCACTATCAACTCCAATACTTTCCAGGATGATCAATACATTCTCGGCTCTGTCTGTGCTCCAGATCCAAAGGTTCGCGCAAACGCTGTTGCCCATTTGCTTGATTGCATCGACATCATGGATCAAGTCAATGTTCAAGATCTCAAACTCTGGTTTGCGGATGGAACAAACTACCCTGGACAAGATAACATCGCAGATCGCCAAGACCGCTTGGCTGAATCACTTGAAAAGGTTTACGCCCGCCTCAGTGCTAACCAGCGTATGTTGCTTGAATATAAGTTCTTCGAACCAGCGTTCTATCACACCGATGTTCCTGACTGGGGCACTTCATTGCTGCACTGCATGGCCCTTGGCCCTAAGGCAATGGTCGTTGTTGATACAGGCCATCACGCACCAGGAACAAATATTGAATTCATTGTGGCTGGCTTGCTTCGTGCAAAGCGCCTTGGTGCATTCGACTTCAACTCACGTTTCTACGCAGACGATGACCTCATTGTTGGTGCAGCAGATCCATTCCAGCTCTTTCGCATTATGCATGAAGTAAATATCAACGGTGGTTTCGATGTCGGAACACCTGTTTCATATGTACTTGATCAGTGCCACAACATTGAAGCGAAGATTCCTGGCCAAATCCGTTCCATCATGAACGTGCAGGAAGCTGTCGCTAAGGCTGTTCTTGTTGATCAAGATGCACTCAAGAAGGCTCAGCTTGCAGGAGATGTGCTTGCGGGACATGAAGTTCTGATGGATGCATACAACACTGATGTTCGTGGACTGCTTCGTGAATGGCGCAGCGATAAGGGAATTGATCCGGAACCAATGAAGGCATATGCAGCAAGTGGATATGCAAAAAAGATTGCAACGGACCGCGTCGGCGGAAATCAAGCCGGTTGGGGTGCATAAGTAGATGGCAGATAAAACTATTGAAGAACTCTTAGGACGCAGTAACCGTCTCGGGAGTAATCCAAAGTTCACCAACTATGCAGGTGGAAACACTTCCGCAAAGGGCGACGCCAAGGATCCATCAACAGGAAAAGATGTAGAAGTCCTTTACGTTAAGGGCTCAGGCGGCGATTTAGGAACGTTGAAAGAGGCAGGCCTTGCTGGTCTCTACCTTGATCGTATGCGCGCTTTGGTTGATGTCTATCGCGGCGTCGAACATGAAGATGAGATGGTCGCGCTCTTTGATTACTGCACCTTTGGTCGTGGTGGGGCGGCTCCTAGTATCGACACCGCGATGCATGGACTTGTTAATGTCGCACATGTCGATCACCTGCATCCAGATTCCATCATCGCCCTTGCGACTGCAGCCGATGGTCCAGCACTAACAAAAGAATGTTTCGGAGATGAAATTCTCTGGGTCGATTGGCGCCGTCCTGGTTTCCAACTCGGTCTCGATATTGCACAGCTTGCAAAAGATAATCCGAAGGCTAGAGGCGCAGTTCTTGGTGGACATGGACTCACTACATGGGCAGAGACATCTGCAGAGTGCGAGAAGCGCTCAATCGAAGCTATTGAGAAAGCTGAAAAGTTCTTAGCGGCAAAGGGGAAGAAAGATCCTTTCGGAACTCTTGTTAAAGAGTGGGCTCCACTTACGCCAGATGCGCGTAAGGCAAAGGCCGCACTTCTTGCACCAGCACTGCGTGGCATCGCATCAATGGATGCACCGATGCTCGGGGGCTTTAGCGATACTGATGTAGTTCTCGATTTTATTTCACATTCAGAGCTTCCGCGTCTGGCGGCTCTTGGAACTTCCTGCCCAGACCATTTCTTGCGCACGAAGATTTCACCGATGGTTCTTGATACTCCAGCAGATGCATCTGTTGAAGAGGTTATCGCGCGTGCTCATGAGCTGCACCAGAAGTATCGCGAAACGTATGCGGCTTACTACAAGAAGTATGCCAAGCCTGAAAGTCCTGCAATGCGTGGCGCAGATCCACTCATCATCTTGGTTCCAGGCGTTGGAATGTTTAGCTACGGAAAAGATAAGCAGACTGCCCGCGTTGCTGGTGAGTTCTATATCAATGCAATCAATGTGATGCGTGGAGCTGAATCTGTCTCTATATATAAGCCCATCGCTGAATCTGAAAAGTTCAATATTGAGTACTGGGATTTGGAAGAAGCAAAGATTCGCCGCATGCCAAAGGCAAAGCCATTGGCTGGCCGTATCGCTATCGTCACGGGTGGTGGGTCAGGAATTGGTCGGGCCACTTCCCTTCGCCTTGCCGCAGAAGGTGCTTGCGTTGTCGTTGCAGATCGCGATGAAGATGCTGCTGCAGCTGTTGCTGCTGAAATCGGCGGGCCAGATAAGGCAATTGCTGTCAAGGTTGATGTCACTGATGAAGATGCAATCATTGCAACGGTTCACGCCTCATCTCTTGCATTTGGTGGGGTAGACCTTGTTGTTAATAATGCCGGCCTCTCACTCAGTAAGGCACTCGTCGATACAACTGTCGCAGACTGGGATTTACAGCACGATGTCATGGCGCGTGGTTCCTTCTTAATGTCGCGAGAAGCTGCGAAGGCGATGATTGCTCAGAAGATGGGCGGAGATATCGTTTATATCTCATCAAAGAACTCAATCTTTGCCGGTCCTAATAACATCGCATACGGTGCAACGAAGGCTGATCAAGCACATCAAGTGCGACTACTCGCTGCTGAACTTGGCGCCCATCAAATTCGTGTCAACGGAATTAACCCAGACGGAGTCGTTCGTGGCTCAGGAATCTTCTCATCAGGATGGGGTGCAAACCGCGCTGCTGTCTACGGTGTTGAGGAAGAGCAGCTAGGTGAGTACTACGCGCAGCGCTCAATATTAAAGCGCGAAGTTCTGCCTGATCATATTGCTGCAGCAGTCTTTGTTCTCTGCTCATCTGATCTTGCCCTCACTACCGGTCTTCACATTCCTGTCGACAGTGGAGTCGCTGCCGCATTTATGCGATAGATCTCTATGTTTGAATTTCTTGCAGTAGATCTTGGTGCAACCAGTGGTCGAGTCGCTATAGGACGGGTTGGTAGCGATTCGATCTCACTGGATGTTGTGCATCGCTTTCTGCACGAAGTTCTTCCTCAGGGTGATGGTTCACTCTTATGGAATTGGGATTTGATTCTCGCTGAAATTCTGACAGGTCTGAGGAAGGCTATAAAGACTTCAGATCCAATCAGCTTGGCGGTTGACTCATGGGCAGTTGATTACGGCTTCATTAGCCCCACAGGCCAATATTTGCCGCCAGTTCATGCCTACCGAGACCCGCGTAATGAGATTGCCTATCGAGAGCTAACAAAGAAGATTGGTAAAGAACGAATTTATTCAACGACGGGGATTCAATTCCTTCCCTTCAACACTATCTATCAACTCTATGCAGCTCGGAATCTTCCTGAGTATAGAGATGCTGCAAAGTTTCTGATGCTGCCAGATCTGATTAATTTTCTATTAACGAAGAAGATTTCCACAGAAGTTACCAATGCATCTAGCACGCAAGCTCTTAATACCCGAACCCGTGAGTGGGACCGTGATCTCATTCAACTCGCTGGAATCCGAGATGATCTCTTTACTGAACTCCATGAACCTGGAACTCTCATTGGAGTCGTTAACGGATTTGATGAACTAAATGGCATCAATGTCGTAGCAACTGCGTCACATGACACCGCGGCTGCCATCGCTGGCGTTCCTTTCAGTAATCGCCTTACTGAGGCATACATCTCAAGCGGCACTTGGTCACTGGTTGGAGTCGAACTCGATGCACCTGTATTAACCTCTGAAGCATTTGCTGCAAATGTCACCAATGAACTTGGGGCTGATGGAACTGTGCGTGCACTCAAAAATGTAACTGGAATGTGGATACTCGAAGAATGCCGTCGTACCTGGCACCTGGAAGGTCGCGACTACGAGATGCCTGACCTCTTAGAGCTTGCATCGGCTGCGAAGTCATTTACAACTCTTATCGACCCCAACGATCCACTCTTTGCGCCCCCGGGTGGGATGCCGCAGCGAATTCACACTTACTGTCTCGAGCGAGGACTGACTCCCCCTGAGAGCGATGGGGAGTATGCAATCTGTATTCTCAATAGCTTGGCCCATGCCTATAAAAAGACAATTGATGAGATTTCTGCCGTTACGGGGCGAACTGTCGAATTGATTCATATTCTCGGTGGCGGCTCACAGAATGATTTACTCAACCAGCTAACTGCTGATATCTGTCAGGTCACTGTAAAAACTGGTCCAGTTGAGGCCACGCTATTTGGGAATATCGCTGTCCAGGCAATCTCTGCTGGAGCGGTAGCGAACCTTCAGGCTGCACGCACATTGATTGGTAATTCCTTTATTTCAAAGGTATTTCAGCCCGCTTAACGATTACCCTAGCGCTTATGAAATTAGCGCTGGCCACTCTCTCGTACTCGATCACACTCTTCGCCCTCGTCTTTTTAGCGATTCGCGTGCGGCAGTTGATTGCGATCTACAGGAAGCAGCAACCAGATCCAACGCGCTCAAATAATAAATCAGCACGCTTAACAAATATGCTCACAGAAGTTCTTGGCCATACCAAGATGCTGAACTTCACCGTGTCCGGAATCGCGCACTGGTTCGTGATGATTGGCTTTGGTGCACTCTTCGGTACTCTCGTTACTGCTTATGGCCAAGTTATCAATCCTGATTTTGCACTACCCATCATTGGCCACTTTGTTGGATATGAACTCTTTTCAGAAATCATTGCAGCCCTTACCGGTGTCAGTATCGTCGCCCTTATTGAAATTCGCCAAGTAACGCGTTTACGTAAGCGCAATCGTTTTAGTGGATCAGGAATGGGTAAGGCGTATTACATCGAAGCCACCATTCTTGCCATTGTCTTCTGTGTTATTGCGCTACGCGGACTAGAAGGTGCACTCGCTGGTGAAACTAGCTGGAACTGGCACTACGCAATTTCCTGGCCGGCTGTTCTTGCATTTAACTCGATGTCTACTGCCTCCCTTGAGAGCGCAATCGTTATCGTCGCAACTCTCAAGATTGTTGTATCAATGGCTTGGTTTATCGTCATTGCCTCTAACTTCACCATGGGTATTGCGTGGCACCGCTTCTTGGCCTTCTTCAATATCTATTACAAACGCAATATCGATAAGCCAGCGCTCGGCGCACTCCCTGAAATGCTCTCCAAGGGTAAGCCGGTTAACTTTGAAGATCCGGCAGAAGATGATGTCTTTGGCCTCGGTACCCGCCAAGATATTTCTTGGAAGGGCCTTCTCGATATGACTAGCTGCACTGAGTGTGGCCGCTGCCAATCGCAATGTCCTGCCTGGCATACCGATAAGCCACTGTCACCGAAACTATTGATCATGGCGATGCGCGATCACGCGATGGCAAAGGTGGTTGAGACTGAAAACTTGGTGGGAGATAAGGCACCCATCTCTCTCGATGTTCTTTGGTCCTGTACCTCATGCGGAGCGTGCGTTGAAGAGTGCCCTGTCGATATCGAACACGTTGATCACATCGTTAATATGCGTCGTTTCCAAGTTCTTGTGGAGTCAGAATTTCCTACCGAACTTGGTGGGACATTCCGTAATCTTGAAAAGGCGGGCAACCCATGGGGTGCCAATAAGCAAGACCGCGAAGGGTGGATTGCTGAGTGCGACTTCCCTGTCCGCGTTGTCAGCGGTGAACTTCCCGAAGAAGTTGAGTACCTATTCTGGGTTGGTTGCGCAGGCGCGTATGAAGAACGTGCCAAGAAGACAACCAAGGCAGTTGCTGAGTTGTTACATATGGCTGGTGTGAACTTTGCCGTTCTTGGAAAGCGAGAGACATGTACCGGAGACCCAGCACGCCGTTCTGGAAATGAATTTCTCTATCAAATCCTGGCCGCGGAAAATATCGAAACATTTAAAGAGACATTTGGTAACCGTAGGGTAAAGAAGGTTGTTGTTACCTGCCCTCACTGCTTCACAACAATTGGTAAGGATTACGCGCAGAGTGGATATGAACTGCAGATGCTTCACCACACACAACTACTTAATACCTTGGTGAAGGAAGGAAAGTTAAAGACTTCACCACATAAGGCTGACCAAAAAATTACCTTCCACGATCCGTGCTACTTAGGTCGTCACAATCGGATCTACGCGCCACCTCGCGAACTCCTTCAAGCATCAGGGTGCGATATCGAAGAGATGCCACGTAATAAAGAGCGTTCATTCTGCTGCGGCGGCGGCGGCGGACGCATGTGGATGGAAGAGAAGATTGGTACTCGTATCAACCTCAATCGCGTCGATGAAGCAATCGATACAGGTGCAAAAGAAGTTGCTGTTGCTTGTCCGTTCTGTCGCATCATGGTCGGTGACGGCATGGTCGCGCGCCAATCAGATGTTGAAGTCCTTGATGTTGCTCAAATCTTGCTTAGGAACGTGAAGAGCTAAGCAATAGCTTTGTAATTACACCGCCAGCGATGAGGCCACCGAGGTGAGCGCGCCAATCAACTCCACCGATGGTGAAGCCCAGTACAAAGTTAAGCCCGATGATGACCAGGGTGCTCTTAATCTCCGTCCCGATTCGGCGGCCGATAACAACCCAGGCACCGAAGAGGCCGAAGACTGCGCCTGATGCACCGATGGAGTATCCGTTATAGCCAAGGAAGAAGGCTGATGTAATCGATCCACCAATAAGTGAAACAAAGAAGATAACGAGGAACTTGGTGCGGCCCAAGAGCGTTTCAATGGGATTGCCGAGCGCGTAGAGAGACAACATATTAAATGCCAAGTGAATTGGAATTGAGCTGGAGTTATCGTGAACCAAAGCAACTGTGACAAGTCGATACCACTCATTTGTTACCTTCAGTAAATCAATTCCATAGAGCGCGAAGGTTCCGATGATTCCAGAATCAACGAGTTCCCAGAGGTAAAAGCCACAAATAACAGTGATCAGCGTAAATACTGCTGAACGCTGCTTCATGCGCTGCATGTATTAGGCGATACTGACGCTATTAATAACAACAGGTGTAACGGGCTTATCTTGCGCACCTGTTGGTGTTGCACCAATTGCATCGACAACAGCCTGTGATGCTGCATCTTTTACTTCACCGAAGATTGTGTGCTTACGGTTAAGCCACGTTGTTGGAGCCACAGTAATAAAGAACTGTGAACCATTTGTACCTGGGCCTGAGTTAGCCATCGCAAGGATGTATGGGCGATCGAATTGAAGTTCTCCGTGGAATTCATCTGCGAACTGGTAACCAGGTCCGCCAAATCCTTGACCAAGTGGGTCTCCACCTTGGAGCATGAAGCCGCTAATGACGCGGTGAAAAATTGTTCCATCGTAAAGCTTCTCGTTTGATTTCTTACCTGTGCGTGGATCAGTCCACTCTTTTGCACCTGTCGCAAGACTAACAAAGTTTTCTACCGTCTTTGGGGCGTGATTAGGAAAGAGCTCGATGACGATATCGCCAAGTGTTGTATGTAAAGTCGCTGTTGAAGTCATTGGGGAAGTTTACGGGTATTTTTGCAATTGCCTTCACGGATTGCATAAATCACATCGTGAAGGATCGATGCTCTCCGCTATAACCTTTCCTCTCTGAGAGAAAGTGCACTTAAAACAGCCCAGGATCTCGGCCTTTGCGGCCTCCTCAGAGATTTCACTGCATTCCGAGCATGGCAATCCGCGCTCATAATCCACGACGCCCCACCCCGGTGTATTGCATTCTGGGCATTGGTCGCTCAGCCTTAGGGCCAATTTATTTGCGAGTTTTGCAATATTCGCCATTCGGGAGGGAGAACAATGTGCCCGTAGATCACTTTCAATAATTACTTCTGGGAACTCCTTGAACGCTTCCGCCAAGGACCTATCTAGCGTTGCTCGGTCGCCGATTCCCTTGATGATATATGAATGTTTTTTTTCGGGAGATTTGATAATCAACTTGTGATGAGGAAAATCTACTCGCACGAGAAAGTCCTCTATATCGGAATATTTTCTTACAGAAGTTCCGGCAGCAATAATCGCTGTAGAGCGCAGATTTTCAACAATGGTGAGATCTCGCTCTACATCAATAAATGCCATAAGTTCAATATCAGAGTTGATAAATGGAATGAAGGGATCGGTTCCAATGCTCCCTTCAGAGGCGAGTCCAAACAGATAGCCACTGTGCTCGATTCCTAGTTTGGCTTTCTGAATCACAACTTCTTTTGGAGTTCCGATACGTTCAACGTCACCCGAAAATGTTCCTAGGGAATCGGTATCCAGTAAAAACTCGTTCACTCGTATCCCTAGAATCGCTGCAAATTCAGGAGCGATTACTTCGCCCTTTCCATGTTGAGTTGCAAGAACGACCTGCTGATCAAAATACGGGTGAAGCCGTTGATTCATTTGGAAGAGAATATCTTCAACAGTGAGCTAAGTGGCTTTTGAGCCTCTATCGGATGCCGAAAACTCTTTTGAGAGTTGATTCGGTAGTTGTTCCTTCGCCCGACTCTCTCTACCGATATATATCCGCCATCTTCCAGATCCGAGAGGATAGAAAGTGCGCTTCGTTCAGTAATCCCAACCTCTTGCGCAATCTCACGTACGCGCGAATCTGGGGAGCGGCTTAGCTGCACTAAGACGTGGCAATGATTCGAGAGGAATGTCCATTTTTTATCGGTAGGCATGAGGATAGGATACATGAAATTTGACACCTGAAATATATTGCATGTATTTTAGAAGCATGAACTCACTCACCGTCGCTATAGATAACTTAACCTCAGTCGCAGTACTTGTTTTCGCCTTCGGTTTCCTGGCAGCCCGCCTCAAAAGTGATGTGCGAATCCCGGATGCGGTCTACCAAGTCATATCCGTCTACCTCCTACTTGGGATTGGCCTCAAGGGAGGTCATGCCCTTCACGGAACCCACTTTGGAGAATTTTTCGCGCCAGCTGTAATGACAATTGCGCTCGGTCTAATAATCCCCTTCTTTGCATTCTTCGCACTTGGCGCAATGAAGCGCATCGATCAGGTAGATCGCGGCGCAATCGCAGCACATTATGGTTCGACATCGCTTGTTACTTTTTCCGCAGCCCTACTCTTCACCGAAAATCACGGTATCAAAGTTGAAGGGTACGCAACTGCTTTGCTGACACTGCTTGAAATTCCGGGGCTCATCGTGGGTATCTATCTAGGGTCACGCGCAACCGTTAATAATGTGAAGTGGGGAAAGACTTTGCTTGAAGTCTTTCTTGGTAAGACCGTTCTACTTCTTTTAGGCGGACTCATCATCGGATACATCACCAGTGAAGCTGGTTATGAAAAGGTAAAACCATTCTTCATCGAACTTCAAGGTGGCATCCTTGCGCTCTTCTTACTTCACCTCGGCTACATGGCTGGAGATAATCTCGAACAGGTGCGTCGAATCGGTTTTAGATTGGTGATATTTGGAATTACATTCCCAATATTCGCAGGAATACTGGGAGCCATTGGTGGACACCTAGTCGGGCTTTCGGTCGGTGGTACAGCAATTCTCGCAGTCCTATGTGCCAGCGCTTCATATATCGCAGCACCCGCAGCAGTGGGAGTCGCTCTTCCGCGAGCCAATCTCTCGCTTGCTCTCACTTCGAGTATCGGAATTACCTTCCCATTTAACTTGGTATTTGGTATCCCGCTCTATATTGAAATCGCTAAGTTACTTAATTAAATTGAGTATTCGCAGCTGACTTGACCTTGGGGCACCGAATCAACTTGATCTGGTCTGATATTGGTACCCATATTCCAGTTATTGATGTTTCCTGTACCTAAAAATCCAAAGTTAATCCAGCGCGCTATTACTTTTCCTTGTGAATCTGAGACCGCTCCAATGCAGCGAATCTTCATATCCTGCTCTGCGGTGGGAAATTCAAAGGTAAGTCGAGCGTAATATCCAGTCTCTGGGTCGTGAAAAGTATCGGCCTTTACATTCGAGGTAGCTAAAGATTTCCAGAGGTATCCACTTTTTGTGAAGCGGCAACTTTCCGATGGTGTGAATCTGAATCCTTCGCCTGCGAAATTTCCATTCGGGGATTTGGTAAAAATAATGTCGCGATACGAAACAACGCCTTCTGATAAGAATTGATAACTGATACTTAACTTATCCTTTTCATTCTTCCCTGTGAAAATTCCCCAACTTTGGTCCTTCTGGGCAAAGGCATATTCGAGAATGCCAGATACTTCGCCTTGGCTAGAAAGCGGTTGATCAAATCTGATTTTCGCCTGATCCTGAGTGACTGTGGCTAGAAAACATGAAGCCGATGCAGTTTTTGTTTTATCGCCAGTAGTTGCACATGAGGAAAGAAGTAATGGAGCTAGTAAAACGCTCGCAAGTAATTGCTTTCTCATTTTTGTGGAGACCAGGGGAATCGAACCCCTAACCTCTGCCTTGCAAAGGCAGCGCTCTACCAATTGAGCTAGGTCCCCGTATTAGAACGAGTGGGCCCAGGTGGACTTGAACCACCGACCTCTTCCTTATCAGGGAAGCGCTCTAACCAGGCTGAGCTATGGGCCCGCAAACGAACTTTCGTGCGTGTGCAGAAGCGCAAGGTTACTTGAAATTCATCAAGTAGCCAAAACGGCTAAGCCATAACTACAGGCGTGAACCATACTACTTTTGCGAAGAAATCTCATCTTCGCTGTTGCAGGTCACAGATAACAGGGTGGCACCATCATCGAGGTTGACCAAGCGAACGCCCATTGAGTCGCGGCCAGTTTGGCGCACCTCAGCAGCTGGGGTGCGCATCACGGTTCCGGCAGATGTGATCGCCAGAATTTCATCGCTATCGTTTAACACAAGTGCAGAGACAAGTGTTCCGCGCGAATCTTCATCAATCTTTGCAGCCTTAATTCCGATTCCACCGCGACCTTGTAAACGATATTCATCGATAGGGGTCTTCTTACCATAACCACCATAGGTTGCAGTAAATACAAATGCACCGACTGATGTTTCAGCATCGACACGTGACATAGTAAGAAGTTGATCGCCCTCGCGGAACTTCATTCCGATAACACCAGATGTTGAGCGGCCCATCGAACGGAGTGATTCGTCATCTGTTGTAAAACGAAGTGACATCGCTTTCTTAGAAACCAGAAGGAGTTCGTCACCGTTTCGAACAAGTGATGCCGATACAACTTCATCGCCCGGCTTGAGTGAGATTGCAATCAAGCCACCCGTGCGCGGTGAATCGTATTCAGATAACGGAGTCTTCTTAACGAGTCCATTCTTTGTCGCAAGAACCAGGAACGGTGCTGCGTTGTAATCCTTAAAGGAAAGCACTTGTGCAATCTGCTCATCTGGCTTAAATGCCATCAAGTTGGCTACGTGCTGTCCACGGGCATCGCGGCCAGCATCAGGGAGTTCGTGAACCTTGGCGCGATAGACGCGACCTTGGTTGGTAAAGAAGAGCAGCCAGTCGTGGGTAGAAGCGACGAAGAAGTGATCAACGACGTCATCTTGCTTGAGCGCTGCGCCCTTTACGCCACGGCCCCCGCGGCGCTGTGACTTATATAAATCAGCGCTGGTGCGCTTTGAGTATCCGCCGCGAGTAATAGTGACAACAGCATCGTGATCTGGAATCAAATCTTCAGCCGAGAAATCGCCTTCGCTGGCAACCAATTGGGTGCGGCGTTCGTCGCCGTACTTTGCGATCAAATCAGAAAGCTCTGTCTTGATAATTTCGCGCTGCTTGGATTCAGTGGCCAAGATGGCGTTGAGTTCGATGATGTCTGCCATCAAGCCTTCGTACTCATCGTTGATCTTCTGACGCTCAAGGGCTGCAATACGACGCAGCTGCATATCGAGAATTGCATTGGCTTGGATCTCATCGACATCAAGTAGCTTCACCAACCCAGTGCGAGCTTCCTCAGGTGTCTTAGATGCGCGGATCAGAGCAATAACTGCATCGAGCGCGTCGAGCGCCTTGAGGTATCCCTTAAGAATATGGGCGCGCTTCTCTTTCTCAACAAGGCGGAACTTGGTGCGGCGGACAATGACTTCAACTTGGTGCTCGATGTAGTACTTGATGAATTCATCAAGACGCAACGTGCGAGGAACGCCATCGACAAGTGCCAACATGTTGGCACCGAATGTGTCTTGTAGCTGTGTCTGCTTATAAAGGTTATTAAGAATGACTTTAGGGATGGCAGAAGATTGAAGAACGATAACTAGGCGCTGACCTAAACGCTCGTTACCTTCATCGCGCACATCGGCGATGCCCTTGATCTTGCCATCTTTTACTAGCTCGGCAATTTTGAGAGCTAAGTTATCTGGGTTTACTTGGTATGGAAGTTCAGTGACAACTAGGCAGGTGCGCTTATTGATCTCTTCAACGTTAACAACTGCGCGCATTGTGACTGAGCCACGCCCTGTGCGGTAGGCATCTTCGATTCCACCGCGGCCAACAATGAGCGCCTTAGTTGGGAAATCTGGACCTTTAACAATGGTGAGCATGTGGTTGAGCAGATCAGGGGCGGCCATCTCAGGATGTTCGAGCGCGTAGATAACTGCTTCACCGATTTCGCGCAGGTTATGCGGCGGAATATTTGTCGCCATACCAACCGCGATACCCGCTGAACCATTGACGAGAAGATTGGGAAATCGTGATGGCAGTACATCTGGCTCTTGCGAACGACCGTCGTAGTTAGGTGAGAAGTTGACGGTATCTTCATCGATATCGCGCATCATCTCCATGGCGATTGGCGCGAGTCGTGCCTCGGTATAACGCATTGCAGCAGCTGGATCGTTGCCGGGTGAACCAAAGTTTCCGTTGCCATCTACTAATGGATAGCGAAGTGACCACGGCTGAGCTAAACGAACAACGGTGTCATAGATCGCTGTGTCACCGTGTGGGTGGTAATTACCCATGACATCACCGACGATACGTGAAGATTTGTAATAGCCCTTATCTGGACGATAACCAGCGTCGTACATCGCATATAAGACGCGACGGTGCACGGGCTTGAGGCCATCGCGGACATCGGGAAGCGCGCGACCAACAATGACTGACATGGCATAGTCGAGATAGCTGCGCGCCATTTCGACTTGAAGGTCAACTTTTTCGATGCGATCGAAAGTTACTTCTTCCGGTGTTGTCTCATCAATAGCCATTAGATATCCAAGAACCTAACGTCTTTAGCGTTGCGCTGAATAAAAGCGCGACGCTGTTCCACATCTTCACCCATAAGAACTGAGAACAAATCATCAGCTGCCGCCGCATCATCGAGAGTTACTTGAATCAGAACGCGGTGTTCTGGATCCATTGTTGTATCCCACAACTCTTTCGCTGGCATTTCGCCCAACCCTTTGAAGCGCTGAATACCGTCTTCTTTAGGAAGGCGCTTGCCGGCATCGAGACCAATCTTGATCATGCCATCGCGTTCGCGATCGCTAAATGCATATTCGACAAGATCTTTTCCGCCCCACTTCAATTTGTAGAGAGGAGGTTGAGCGAGATAAACGAAACCATTTTCAATCAGTGGGCGCATAAAGCGGAAGAGCAGAGTAAGTAGAAGTGTGCGGATATGTTGACCATCAACGTCTGCATCGGCCATCAAAATAATCTTGTGATAGCGCAGCTTGGCGACATCAAAATCATCGTGAACACCGGTACCGAGTGCGGTAATCAAAGCTTGCACTTCGTTATTTTGAAGTACGCGATCGATGCGCGCCTTTTCAACGTTGAGAATCTTTCCACGGATAGGCAATACTGCCTGGTTACGAGAATCACGACCGCCCTTTGTAGAACCGCCCGCTGAGTCGCCCTCAACAATGTAGAGCTCGCACTTGGCGGGGTCGGTCCACTGGCAATCAGCAAGCTTTCCTGGCATTCCGCGGCCCTCGAGTAAACCTTTGCGGTTACGCGCTAAGTCGCGCGCTTTGCGTGCTGCAACGCGAGCAGAGGCTGCATCGATTGATTTACGGATGATGTCTTTGCCTTCTTGCGGATTCTGCTCAAACCATGCAGTCAGGTGTTCGTTGACAACCTTTTGGGTAAATGACTTTGCCTCAGTATTGCCTAGCTTTGTCTTTGTCTGTCCTTCAAATTGTGGTTCGCCCAGTTTGATCGAAACGATCGCAGTAAGTCCTTCGCGCACATCGTCGCCTGTAAGGCGATCTTCCTTCTTGCGAATCAGACCTTGTTCTTCAGCAAACTTATTGACTACTGAAGTGAGCGCGGTACGGAAACCTTCTTCGTGGGTTCCGCCCTCATGTGTGTGAATAGTATTTGCAAAGGTATAGACGGACTCAGAGAAGCCGTTATTCCACTGCATCGAAACTTCGAGAGATAGGTGCGCCTTCTTATCTTCAGCGGCAAGGGCAATAACTGACTTATGGAGTTCTCCACGAGTTGAGTTGAGGTGCTTTACAAAGTCAGTGATTCCGCCTTGATACTGGTAGCGCACGGTGAGCTGTTCGCCCTTTTCATCGACATGGCCCAGGCGCATATCGGTAAGTGACAAGATCAAACCGCGATTGAGAAATGCCATTTCGCGAAAACGTGTGGAGAGAACTTCAAATGAGAAATCTGTAGTTTCGAAGATATCTTCTGATGGCCAGAATTGAATTGTTGTTCCGGTCTCAGTTGTTGTCTCGCCCTTTTTCACTGGCGCAGTTGGAACGCCTAGTTTGTACTCCTGGGTCCAAATAAATCCATCGCGCTTTACCTTCGCAGATAAATTTGTGGAGAGTGCGTTAACAACAGAGGATCCAACACCGTGCAGACCGCCAGAGACTGAGTAACCACCATCGCCGAACTTTCCACCTGCGTGCAAGACGGTGAGAACAACTTCGAGAGCTGGTTTCTTTTCGATTGGGTGGATATCAACAGGAATTCCGCGACCGTTATCGATTACTTGCAACGATCCATCGGCCATCAAGGTCACTTGAATCTCGGTGCAATAGCCAGCGAGCGCCTCATCGACTGCGTTATCGACGATTTCATAGACAAGGTGGTGCAGGCCCCGTTCGCCGGTTGAGCCGATATACATACCTGGGCGCTTGCGAACAGCCTCAAGGCCCTCGAGGACGGTGATCGAGGAGGCGTCGTAACCGCCGGATTCCTTCTTCACATCAGCCAAGGGGGGCTCCTTCAAGTTGCTTATGTTGAAATGTCCTGTATGAGGCTGTAGAGCGGTAAATCCTCAACAGCAGGCTGAAATCCTATCGTTAAATTGAAAGTCGAATAGTGGCGAGAAGCCCTAGGGATAGGAAATACCGCGCGAATAGAGATGGGGTGAGGGTTCCTATTGAAAAAAGAAGGAAATCTACCGAAAAACGGTCTTCTCCACAGGGTTTATCCACATTGTGTGTGGAGTTACAGGCGTGTAATTCAGCCTGTGTAGAGTCTTTGGATTACGTCGCGATAATCTCAGGAAAGACTCAGATTAAAAGAGGAGGGTGTGCCCATGGCAACTACAGCAGCAAGTGAAGCAAAGGGTCAGCGCATTCTCGTTGTTGATGATGAATCAAGCATCAGCGATCTCATCGCAACGAGTTTAAAGTTTGTTGGTTTTGATGTGCGCACTGCAGCAACTGGCTCACAAGCTCTTACCGTCGCCGAAGAATTTAAACCACACGCCATGATTCTCGATGTCATGTTGCCCGATCTCGATGGCTTTGAAGTCTGCCGTCAGATTCGTAATGAAGGAATTGAAGTTGGGGTTCTCTTCCTCTCTGCCAAAGATGAGATGAAGGATAAAGTCCAAGGACTGACCATCGGCGGCGATGATTACATGACAAAGCCCTTTAGCCTCGAAGAACTCGTTGCCCGTTTACGTGCGCTCTTACGTCGTATCGGTGTTACTGAGCAGAATATGGATAAAGAGAAGATCCGCTTTGCAGATCTTGAACTCAACGAAGCTACCCACGAAGTACGTCGCGCGGGAATCTTGCTCGAACTGTCTCCGACTGAATTTACATTGCTTCGTTATCTGCTCATCAATGCAGATCGCGTAGTAAGTAAGGCACAGATTTTAGATCATGTCTGGGATTACGATTTCGGTGGCGATGCTGGAATCGTGGAGACCTACATTTCATACCTACGTAAGAAGATTGATATCTACGAACCTGCACTGATTCATACCGTGCGCGGCGTTGGTTATCGTCTTAGATTGCCTGCCGCTAAGTAACTCTTATGCGTTCACCATTTCGCCACTGGAGCCTGCGCAGCAGACTTACTCTCGGAATTGTTCTTCTTACCGCTATTGGATACTTCGCAGCGAGCTTGATTACCCAATCACTTTTGAAGGGCTACCTCACCTCAGAAGTCGACCAGCAAATTACCGCAGTCGCCGAAGGAACTCTGCCACGCATTCAAGAGGCCGGTATTGCACATGAGGCAACTGAGTCTCACTCTGGAACTGATAAGGAGGGTGCAGCTGTCGCACCCGTGAAAACTGCACCTCTTACGCGAATTCCCACATCGCTGTCTCTTACACTCCTCGACCCCCAAGGCGCCATCATCGGCGGACTTGGTGGCGACCTCAGCGCAGCGTCAATCAATGACTATGTGAAGGGGCTTCTGCCTGCGCAAGTAGCAGTCCATGGCAACCAAGCATTTACTATCG
Organism: Candidatus Planktophila sp.; assembly: GCA_040402355.1. Lineage (GTDB taxonomy): Bacteria > Actinomycetota > Actinomycetes > Nanopelagicales > Nanopelagicaceae > Planktophila. Next base: position 388,499 of record JBBAMT010000001.1, read on the forward strand.
ACGCACCCGGTTCAGATTTCCGTGTCGTCGCGCGCGCTATTCCTAACAATGGTGGCACTGTAATTGTGGCGCAATCACTTGCCGATCTCGATCGCACAAGCGAGCGCCTCAGTTTTCTCTTCTCACTTATCGGTTTCACTCTTCTCTTAGTAATTGCCCTCGGTGCACGCGCCGTTATTAAAGTTGGATTGCGTCCACTTGAAGATGCAGAAAAGACCGCCGAAGAGATTGCCTCTGGAAATCTATCGGCTCGTATGCCAGTCGTTGATCCCAAGACTGAGGTGGGGCGACTTGTTACCTCACTTAACGTCATGCTCGCTCGCATCGAAGATGCATTTGCGGTACGAACAGATAGCGAAAATAAGTTGCGCCGCTTTGTCGCTGATGCATCCCACGAACTCCGCACTCCGATTACCGCTATCCGTGGTTTCTCTGAACTTCATAGGCAGGGCGCAGTTACCGGCGAAAAGGAAACTTCTGAACTCATTGGGCGCATTGAGAATGAATCAAAGCGGATGGGTTCACTCGTTGAAGATTTACTGCTCTTGGCACGCCTTGATCAAGCGCGGGAGATGGAGTCAAAACCGGTCGACATCAATCACCTTGTTGAAGATGCTGTCATATCTGCACGTGCTGCAGGACCAGATCATCCTGTCACTCTCAGTTCATCGGATGATGAAATCTTTACTCTTGGTGATGAACTGCGTATCCATCAAGTCGTTGCTAACTTACTTGCCAATGCGCGTGCGCATACTCCTGCAGGTACAGCAATCACTGTCTTGGTCGCCAACACTGACGCCGGAGTGGAAATTAAGGTTGCAGATAACGGCCCAGGACTCACGAGTGAAGATCAAAAGCGCATCTTCGAGCGTTTCTATCGCGCCGATATTTCGCGTGTGCGCACCGGTACCGATGGAAGTGGACTTGGTCTATCAATCGTCGATGCAGTCATGCGCGCCCATGGTGGAACCGTTTCGGTTCAATCAAAGCCAGGTGAAGGCGTGACTTTTAGGCTGTTATTCCCCCGCAGGGCCGAGTGACTCCATCGCCTTCAAGGTGGCGATACGTTCTTGAATCGGTGGATGGGTACTAAATAGCTTGGAGACAGCCTGGCCATCAAGTGGTGACTCAATCCAGATATGGGCCACAGCATTCGACTTCTGACGCACCACAGTTGTATCTGCAGCCAGAACTTCGAGCGCTTTCCGTAAACCTGCAGGGTTACGAGTAAATGAGACAGCGGTTGCATCAGCGAGTGCCTCACGCTTACGTGAGATAGCAGATTTCAAAAGGATTGCAGCAATTGGTGCAAGAATCAAAATCACCAGTGAAAATATAAGTGCAAGGGGATTTCCATTGCTATCGCGGTTGCGATCACGGCCTCCACCAAACCACATCATGCGGGTAAGAAAGTCGCTCAGGATTGCTATGGCACCTGCTGTTGTGGCAGCAACTGCTGAAACCAACGTGTCGCGATTGGCAACGTGTGACATCTCGTGAGCAATCACGCCCTGCAACTCATCGCGATCCATCACCTCAAGGATGCGAGTAGTAAAGGCAATCAGTGCATGTTCCGGGTTGCGCCCTGTAGCAAAGGCATTGGGCGCTGTATCTTCAACGATGGCAACCTTGGGCATAGGTAAGCCGCTGGCGATAACAACTTCCTCAATCACATTGAAGAGTTCAGGTGCATCTTCGCGAGTGATGAGCTTTGCACCTGTCATGGTGAGAACCAATTTATCCGAGCCGTAATACGAGCCCCACACGCCAATGAGGGCGAATCCCACTGCAACAGGAACGATGGTTGATGCCGTGCCCACACCGAAGTAGGTCAGCGCTGCATAGGCAACAAGCCAAGTGAGTAGACCCATCGCTGCCAAGAGAAAGTACGTCTTTCCCTTATTGGCAGTTTGCAGGGCGCGAAAGTTATTTTCAGCCATAGGTGAAGCTAAAACTTAACGTTAGGAACGTTACGATCTGCAGCGTTTTCTACCTCGTAGAATTCGCGAGAAGTTACCTTGGCAAAGCCGGCAAAGAAGTTGGTAGGCACTGTCTTTACAGCTGTATTAAGCGAGCGCACATTATCGTTATAGAACTGGCGCGCGAAGGAAACTTTATTTTCTGTGGTCGACAATTCTTCTTGTAGAGATAAGAAGTTACTCGAAGCTTTGAGATCTGGATATGCCTCAGCGACTGCAAGTAAGCCACGTAGCGCGTTGGTAAGAGCGCCATCTGCTGCTGCAACGTCGGTAATGCTTGATGCACTGGTCGCCTTTGCGCGAGCTGCTACAACAGCATCGAAGGTGCTCTGTTCATGCTTGGCATATCCCTTAACTGTTTCAACGAGGTTAGGGATGAGATCTGCGCGGCGCTTGAGTTGCACCTCAATCTGCGCGAAGGCTTCATCGACTGTGATGTTCAGGCGGATGAGGCGGTTGTATTGAGCGACAACAAAGACAATCAGAAGGACGACTGCGCCGATAATGATGAGTTCCATAGTTATTTAAACCCCTTGACTCTGGTTCTTATTCCCCAGACAAAGATTGTTGGGGAGTTACTTGATCTTGCTCTGGTGGAAATTCATAAAGGAGCGGCTTGGAGTTGGTCCGCGCTGTCCTTGGTAGCGTGATGCGTAGATTGCTGAGCCATATGGGTGCTCAGCAGGAGATGAGAGTTTAATGAGGCAGAGCTGGCCGATCTTCATGCCTGGGAATAACTTCACCGGCAGATTGGCCACGTTGGAAAGTTCAAGCGTGATATGGCCTGAAAAACCTGGATCGATAAAGCCGGCAGTTGAGTGGGTAAGAAGTCCTAGGCGACCCAGTGAAGACTTTCCTTCGAGGCGGCCTGCAATGTCGTCGGGAAGAGTGATGATCTCGTAGGTAGATGCCAGAACGAATTCACCCGGGTGCAAGATAAATGCTTCGCCATCTTCGGCCACGACTTCGCGAGTGAGCTCAGATTGTTCAATCGATGGATCGATGACTGAGTACTTATGGTTTTCGAAGACTCGGAAGAATTTATCGAGGCGGACATCAACCGATGAGGGTTGGATCATCGCCTCTTCAAATGGCTCAACGGCGACGCGGCCGGCGTTGATTTCGGAGCGGATATCGCGATCACTGAGTAGCACGGCGCGAGCCTACCTTTCCTCCTTGCGAAAAAAGGTCCTTGCCACGCTTGCGTAAGTTACTGGCGGGTAGCACCATTACCCCATGAGCCATTACACAGCCAACCTGCGCGATATTGAATTCTGCCTCTTTGATCTTCTCGGTCGCGAAAAGGTACTCGGAACATCTATCTACTCCGAACTCGATCGCGATACTGCGATGGGAATGTTGGAAGAGATGAAGCGCCTTACTGAAAATGATCTCGCTGCATCTTTCGTTGAAGGCGATCGCATCGGTGCAGAACTTGATAAAGCAACAGGCAATGTCACGTTGCCTGAAAGTTTTAAAAAATCCTATAAAGCATATGTCGATGGTGAGTGGTGGCGCCTTGATGCACCAGTTGATTTAGGTGGAATGAAAGTTCCAGCTTCTGTTCGTTGGGCAATTGCTGAAATGGTTCTGGGTTCAAACCCTGCGATTCATATCTACGCATCTGGTTATGCCTTTGCCCAAGTTGCACATGTCTTAGGAACTGAAGATCAGAAGAAGTTTGCAAAACATATGGTTGATCGCCACTGGGGCGCAACGATGCAACTTACCGAACCAGATGCAGGTTCCGATGTCGGCGCAGGTCGCACCAAGGCGGTTGAACAGGCAGATGGCACTTGGCACATCACAGGTAATAAGCGATACATCACTTCAGGGGACGCTGACTTCTACGAGAACGTTATGCACTTCGTACTTGCTCGTCGCGAAGGCGGTGGGCCTGGAACAAAGGGGCTCTCACTCTTCCTTATTCCAAAGTTTATGTTTGATCTTGAAACAGGAGATCTCGGAAAGCGTAACGGCGTCTATGTCACATCTCTAGAAGATAAAATGGGTTTGAATGTCTCTGCAACGTGTGAAGTTTATCTTGGTGAGAATGAACCAGCTGTTGGTTACCTACTTGGTGATGTTCACCAAGGAATCGCGCAGATGTTTAAGATTATTGAGTTTGCTCGCATGATGGTCGGTACCAAAGCGATTGCAACGCTCTCTGCTGGCTACCAACAAGCACTTGCCTATGCCAAGACTCGCGTCCAGGGTGGCGATATGAAGATAATGAACGATAAGGCGAGCCCACGTGTAACGATTATTAAGCACCCAGATGTGCGCCGTTCGCTGATGGTTCAAAAGTCTTACTCCGAAGGCATGCGTGCACTCGTCTTGTACACCGCATCTATTCAAGATGAAATCGAACTCGCACATGCTGCCGGTGATAGCGAAAAACTTGAAACAATGGAGAAGCTCAACGATCTCTTACTTCCTGTCGTAAAGGGTTTTGGATCTGAAAAGTCATGGACGTTATTGGGTACTGAATCCCTTCAGACCTTTGGTGGCGCAGGATTTACCCGCGATTGGCCACTTGAACAATATGTGCGCGATGCCAAAATCGATACCTTGTATGAAGGCACTACTGCGATTCAAGGTCTTGACTTCTTCTTCCGTAAAGTTGTTAAAGATGGTGGGCGTTCACTTGGTTTACTCGGTAAAGAGATTCAAGCATTTGCCGAAAGTGGTGGCGTGCACGATGCCGAGAAGCAGGCGCTACTCAAAGCGCTCGGTGATCTCAATGGAATCATCGGAGTCCTTGTTGGACATGCCATGGCATCCCAAGAGAACCCAGAAGAAATTTACAAGGTAGGTCTCAATACATCGCGCGCGCTCATGGCCGTTGGTGATGTCATCACTACTTGGTTACTTCTTCGCCAAGCAGATATCGCAGCTGAAAAGCTGGCAGCAGGTGGTGGAAAAGATACAGATTTCTATACAGGCAAGATTGCATCAGCAAAGTTCTTTGCAACGACAGTTCTGCCTCACATCACTGCAGATCGCAAGATTGTGGAAGCAACTGACTCAGCAATCATGGAGCTCCCTGAGTCTGCTTTCTAACTCTTTCAGTTAGACTCCCCTGATGCTCACCAAACATCGCGGGGAATTCCTGCTTATTCTGGGAGCTTTCTTCTTCTCACTCTCTGGCATCGTTGTCACCGTTGTGATGAAGCACTTGCCTGCGCTGCGCTTGGCAGAAGTACGTTCAGTCTCTGCAGTCGTCATCCTTGGCACCTATGTACTTCTTACTCGCCCGGAAATCATCAAGGTAAAGAAGGCTGAAATCCCTCGTTTGGCGCTCTACGGCGTAGTGGGCTTTGCCTTTGTGAACTTCGGATATCTGCTCGGCATACAGCGCGGAGTTCCGCTGGGGCTCGTCCTTATTATTGAATTCACCGCATCTATCTGGATTGCTCTCTGGATTAAATTGGTGCGCAAAGGTTTCGTCTCCAATGAGATGTGGCTCGCTGTCATTCTCTCACTCTCTGGCCTCGTACTTGTCGCCAAGGTCTGGGAGGGATTTAAATTCGATCTCATTGGCCTTCTTGCAGCTTCTCTCTGCGCATTCTGTCTTGCGGCCTACTTCTTAATGAGCGAACGTATCGGTGCAAAGCGTGAACCAATTGCAACCCTCATCTTCGGTATGGGTTTTGCATCCATCTTCTGGCTAATTGTTCTTCCGCCCTGGACATTCCCATTTGAAGTATTTTCTGTGCAGATGAACCTCGGTGGAATAGCTAAAGGCACAATGCTTCCGGGTTGGTTACTCATTGGCGCAGCGGCAATCTTCGGAACCGTTGTTCCGTACATGCTCGTTCTCTCAGGTATGAAGCTGCTGACCGCGTCGACTAGTAGCGTGATAGGAATGCTTGAACCTGTCATCGCTGGAGCATTTGCCTGGATCTGGTTTGGTCAGAGCTGGGATTTCATCCAATTAATGGGCGCTGCAATTGTGCTTGTTGGAATCTATCTCGCGGATCGCGCTAAGACTGCTCCAGTTTCACAATAAATACTCAGCCACCTCTCCTTGAACTCGAATTTACTCATGAGAGGGTTCACACTATGAAAATTAAATACATTGTATTTCCCGCTATCGCACTCACTCTCACGGCTGCGCTTCCAGCTGCCCACGCAGCGACAAAGAGCTGTGCTCTGACTCAAGCTGTTGAAGAGGGCCCATACTACCTCTCATCTACTCCGACTCGCAGCGATGTCACAGATGGTCAGGAAGGCAAAGCGCTAACTCTTTCATTCTCGGTGCTGGATACTGCTTGTAAGCCAATTAAGGGTGCGCGTGTAGATATTTGGTATGCCAATGCACAGGGTATTTATTCGGGGGTTGCATCTCGAGGCGATGATCTTGGGGCAGGAAAGAACTCTGGAAACTTTCTACGTGGAACCCAAGTTACTAATGCAAAAGGTGTTGTGACGTTTAAAGGAATTTACCCAGGTTGGTATCCGGCCCGTACGGTGCATATACATCAAAAGATTTGGGTAGGCAGGAGAGAAGTTCTGACAACTCAGACTTTCTTTACTGATAAGCAGAATGCCGCAGTAATGGCGAGTGCTCCATATAACGCACGCGGCGCTCAACGAGTAACAAATGCGACAGATTTGGTCTTAATTCGCGGTGGAGTGAGCCTTGCCGCATCTTTGATGAAACTCAACGGATCAAATGCCTCGGGAACAATCATTGTAACTAAGTAAGCGTTACTCGTTCCAACCGCCATCACCTGGTGAAGATGGCTGAATATCTGATGCACCTGTTGATTGTGTGAAGTCGCGTCCTGCGCCGACATTTGGCGCCATATCGAAGAAGCGCGCGAAGTGAAGCTGTGCTGACACTGTAATCGTGCGCGTTGGTCCGTTACGGTGCTTTGCAACGATGAAATCTGCTTCACCTGATCGGTTATGTGAATCGTACATATCATCGCGGTGTAGCAAGATAACAACGTCAGCATCTTGTTCGATAGAACCAGATTCACGAAGGTCAGAGAGCATCGGGCGCTTATCGGTACGTTGTTCAGGTCCACGGTTGAGCTGAGAGATAGCAATAACAGGGACGTTGAGCTCTTTCGCCATCAACTTCAAGTGACGTGAAAATTCAGATACTTCTTGCTGACGGTTTTCAACGCGCTTGCCTGATGACATCAACTGCAGGTAGTCGATGACAATGAGTTTGAGATCGTGGCGCTGCTTGAGGCGGCGCGCCTTTGCGCGGATCTCCATCATGGAAAGGTTCGGTGAATCATCGATAAAGAGCGGCGCATCTGAAATTTCGCCCATACGGCGAGCAAGTTTGGCCCACTCATCATCGCTAAGTTGCCCGGAGCGAATATTGTTAAGGCCTACACGCGCTTCAGCAGACAACATACGCATTGTAATTTCTGATTTCGACATTTCGAGAGAGAAGATAATTGCTGCTTGATTTTCGTGAATCGCAGCATGGCGCGCAATATCAAGACCGAGCGTTGACTTACCGACAGCAGGACGCGCAGCAAGGATAATCATGTTGCCTGGATGTAAACCATGTGTGAGCGCATCGAGATCGCGGAAGCCGGTCTTAACTCCTTCGATACCAATACCTTTAGAGATTGCTTCAATCTCATCTAGGGCAGCTGGTAGAAGCGTGCTGAGTTGTACATAATCTTCAGAAGATCGTCGTTCGGTAACTGCATAAACTTCAGCTTGCGCAGCATCAACAGCATCATCGACTTCGCCATTTTGATCGTAACCAAGTTGCACAATCTTTGTGCCGGCCTCAACAAGGCGGCGCATAATTGCATGTTCAAGAACAATCTTTGCGTAGTAGCCAGCGTTAGCAGCAGTTGGAACAGATGAGATAAGAGTATGTAGATATGGTGCACCACCTGCGCGCGCTATTTCTCCACGCTTTGCAAGTTCTGCAGCAACAGTGACAGCATCTGCAGGTTCTCCTCGGCCATAGAGATCGAGAATGACATCGTAAATTAGTTCGTGTGCAGGGCGATAGAAATCGCGTTCGCGTAATACTTCAACTACATCGGCGATTGCATCTTTTGATAACAACATTCCACCGAGTACAGATTGTTCAGCCTGTAGATCCTGTGGCGGTGTGCGCTCAAACTCAGCTCCGACGGTGCCAAAGTTGGCTCCGCCTCGAGAGGTGTTAGGTAGTTCTGCGATGCTCACGGGGTGAACCTCCCACCTAGCGCTGACAAAAGCGAAGGCGGGTGGGGATAAAGGTGGGGATAACTCGGTGGATAAGCGTGAATTGCTGTGCATAAGGTGTTGATGAATTGTGGGTAATCGCCACTTTAAGCGTGAAAAGGTGTGGAGGAAAGTAAATATCAACTTCTCACATGCTGATATCTGACTCTCACGGACTGAGGAAAGCAAAGAACCCGCCGCAATTACGCGACGGGCTCTTTGGGAATTACTTATTAAGCAGAAACTACAATGAGTGAAACTGCTGCAACAACGTTATGTGCAAGAGAAACCTTTACTGAGTGTGTGCCTGTCTTCTTGATATGGCCAGCAGTCTTGAGATTGTGGCGATCGATATCAACACCGGTAGCTGACTTAATGGCAGCTGCGATGTCCTTATCTGTAACAGAACCGAAGAGGCGACCAGCTGTGCCAGTCTTTACCTTGACAGTAACTGTTGCCTTTTCAAGGGTTGTCTTAATCTCTTTAGCGTGATCGAGATCGCGGACCTCGCGTGCAGCACGTGCACGACGGATTCCTTCGATCTGCTTCTCGCCACCTAGTGACCAAGCAATTGCGACGCCACGTGGCAACAAGAAGTTGCGTGCGTAGCCATCTTTTACAGTTACTACATCGCCGGCGTTACCGACTTTGTTTACTTCACGAGTAAGAATGAGTTTCATAGTTTAAGCCCCCTTATCGTGCTGAAGATGTGTAAGGCAGAAGTGCAACTTCACGGCTGTTCTTAACCGCTGTTGCTACTGCGCGCTGATGTTGTGTGCATGCACCTGTTACTCGGCGAGCGCGGATCTTGCCGCGATCTGAGATGTACTTGCGAAGGGTCGCGATATCTTTGTAATCGATATATGTGACCTTGTCGCGACAGAAGCTGCATGGCTTCTTCTTGAACTTCTTATTAAGGGCAGCAGTCTTCGCGCCCTTGTTCTTTGGCTCGCGTAGAGCCCGGTTATTTCTTGCTCCCATTGTGGTGCTCCTTTTCGGGTGCCCTTCGTTATTAACGAAGGAATGGATTGTCGGTTGTTATTTAAAAGGGTGGTTCGTCGGTTGTAGATGTTCCCCATCCACCGCCGGCTGGTGACGTTGACGCTGCGGCCCATGGATCATCGTTAAATGACTCTGTAGAAGCTGGTGCTGCTGATCCACCGGTTCCGCCTGCACCCGATCCTCGTTGACTTTGGGTACGAGTGACCTTAGCTGTTGCATTGCGGAGTGATGGACCTACCTCATCAACTTCTACCTCAAAGACTGTGCGCTTTTCGCCTTCTTTTGTTTCGTACGAACGCTGCTTAAGTCGACCAGAGAGAATGACGCGCATTCCCTTTGTAAGTGACTCTGCAACATTCTCTGCAGCTTGACGCCAGATCTGGCATTGAAGGAAGAGGCTCTCGCCATCTTTCCATTCATTTGTAGCCTTATCGAGATAACGAGGTGTTGAGGCAACGCGGAATTTCGCTACCGCTGCACCGCTGGGGGTGAAACGTAGCTCTGGATCGTCAACGAGGTTGCCGATCATTGTGATTGTTGTATCTCCTGCTGCCATTTTTTCCTCTTCTCTAAATCGATATCTGCTCTGGGGGATCTCTACTGGTGGAGTCCGTACTTATAAATTACCCGCCATCCATGACATCTTTGATGTAAATCACCGATGCTGTGGATTCAATCCGATTACTCGGGGCGCATAACCTTTGTGCGAAGGACAGATTCGTTCAGGTTGAGCTGACGATCCAATTCCTTGATAGCCGCTGGCTCGCAGTGCATATCGACGACTGCGTAGATGCCTTCTGGCTTCTTATTGATTTCAAATGACATACGGCGCTTGCCCCAAACATCGAGCTTGTCGACGCGGCCTCCGCTGTCTTTGATGATCTTGAGATATGTCTCAAGTGATGGTGTGACTGTACGTTCTTCGAGTTCTGGATCGAGAATGACCATTAATTCATAGTGACGCATGCGTTAACCCGACCTCCTTTGGACTAAGACGGCCACGGCATTTCCGTGACAGGAGGGTTAATACTCCCCATAAATAATCCCGGTGGGACGATTTACGAGGAGGTTAAGGGTAACTCTCGCCTGTAGATAAGAGAAATTCGCTCGGAATTACGCGCGAACTCTGGTGGCGGGCAGCTAGGCGGACCAACAGGATCAGCGAGGCCCCAATACGGACCAAGGTGATGGCTGAATAGGCCACGACCGGCAGCCCAAACTTCGCTCCCGTTACTTGGGCCAGGTGCTGCCAAATGGCTATGTGATACAGAACTTCTGCACCCTGCCAAAACCAGAAGACGGTCAGTTCGCGTTTATCAATCAGGGCAATGACGGCAAGCGGCGTTAACCATAAAACATACTGAGGTGAATAGACCTTACTCACTGCCATCACAACGATCATGACAAAGAGTGCGGTGTGGGCAAGAGTTGGGGGAGTTCGCAGTTGGAGTAAGAAGATGATGAGCGCAGTTAGCCCGATTGCCAGACAGAGCACCGATAAATAATTTTGGTGGGTGAGATCTAGGCCAAGGTTAGAGAGCGCATACCAAATAGAACCCCAGTCAGATCCGCGATTAAGGTTAAGGTCATAGAAGCGCCACCAACCAACTGGAGTTGTCAGTGCAACCGGAAGATTGATAGCGGCAAAAGTTGAGATTGTGATTGCTAGGAACTTGAAGAATTTACTGATGCGCTCTTGTCTGAAGAAGATAATCGCGATTGGGATGAGCAAAAAGATGGGTAAGAACTTTGTTGAAATTGCAATACTTAGTGCGATGGCGCTTGCTACCTCTGCCTTTCGATCAAACCAGTAAATCGCCAACATCATTACTGCGATCGCCCATAAATCCCAATTGATATAGAGCGATGCAATTGCGGCCGGGGCTAAGGGAAGTAGATATCCAAACTCAGGTTTTATTCTGAAGGTAATAAATGCAATAAAGATAAAGAGAAGTGCGAGAAGAAGTGCGCTGTCATAAAAGTAATTGTTAATACCTTGCGGAATTACCTTTGCAGTTGCCCACATGATGGCGCCCTGGATAACTGGATACTCAATGGAATCTTCGCCGCTGCTATAGGCCCAAACCCCTTTACTGAGGCCTCTTTCTCCGTAAAGCGCCGGGATATCTGAGTAACAAGCATGCACATATTGATCAGGTGATTGCCAGCCGGTATTTGCACAATGGTTGAACTTGGCAAAACTTAAGACAGAAGCACAGAGAGCTAAAAGCAGTACAACGCGAGTAGATACGCGCACCGAATTTACTTCTTCTTCATAGTTTGGCGACCACCACTTGTCATCACGACAGGGTCAAGTCCACCAATATTTGCAGGCGCTGGGAAGCTTATGACTGGCTCATCTTTCAAAGCGCCCTTCATAAATGCTGTCCAAATCTTTGCAGGGAAAGTTCCGCCGGTAACAGATGTCAGGCCACCAATACCGTTAAGAGATTCAGATGCGCTATCGCGGAAGAGTGCAACCGATGCAGCAAGTTGTGGCGTGTACGCGCTAAACCAAGCGGATGCATTTGATTGTGATGTTCCGGTCTTACCCGCTGCAGGACGGCCAAGTGCAAGTGCTGCCCCGCCTGTTCCACCGTTAACAACGCTCTTGAGTGCATATGTTAAATCAGCCATTACCTCTTTGGTAAATACTTCTTGTGTTTGAGGTTTGCCTTCATAGAGCACACCCTTATTAGGGCCAGTTACAGAAGCAACCATGTATGGCTTTGAGTAAACACCTTGCGCGGCAAATGTTGCATAAGAGTTGGCGACATCAATCACATGTGGGCTCGCAACACCGAGTACAACAGAAGGTGTGGCAATCATTGCGACAGATTCAGGAATTCCAGCGCGACGTGCTGCATCGACCACTTTATCCATGCCAGCTTTGATACCAAGTGGCACAAATACGGTATTGACGGAGTGCTGGGTCGCTGTCAGTAGATCTACTTGGCCCCAACCTTCTTCACCATAATTAGATACGACATATGGTTTTCCTAGATCATCAAATGTTTGTGGTGAATCGCCATTCCACATGGAAGTCAGTGGAATACCTGCTTCAAGACCTGCAATCAGCGCAAATGGCTTAAATGTTGATCCTGCAAGCGCAATAGATTGCGTTGCATCATTGAGTTGGCGAACTACGTAATCGCGTCCGCCATACATAGCTACAACTTCACCGGTTCCTGGGCGAATCGCTACAAGTGCTGTGTGCAGATTTGCTGGAGCAGGGCTGGGAGTTAACTTATTGACTGCATCCACTGCTGATTGTTGTGCGCGCTGATCAAGAGTTGTCTTGATGACATAACCGCCGACAAGGAGTTGGTCTTGGGTAAATCCCAGCTTGCTCAACTCTTTCTGAACTGCGTCAATAATATAACCCTTAGGGCCACTGAGCTGCCCTGATGTTGTGCGAGGTGCAACCGGTGGAAGTTTCGCCGCCTTTGCCTCAGCTTGTGTAATCCACTTCTTATCGAGCATTCCTTGAATCACGTATGAGAAGCGACCTTCGAGACGCTTGGCATTCTCTTTGGAAAGCGCTGGGTCGTAGTAACCAGGTGAGCGCAAGATACTTGCAATCACTGCTGATTGAGAGATTGAGAGCTGGTTGGCATTGCGATTGAAGTACTGCTGCGCTGCGGTCTGCACGCCGTATGAACCGCGTCCGAAGTAAATGGTGTTGAGATAGTTCTCGAGAATTTGATCTTTCGTCAGTGCGTTCTCAAGTTTGAGTGAGATAACAAGTTCTTTTATCTTTCGCTGCACTGTGCGGCTTGGTGTTAAAAATGCAGTCTTGGCATATTGCTGGGTGATTGTTGATCCACCTTCGCCGTTAAGCGAACCAGATTTCAAGTTATTGAGAAGCGCGCGGGCAATACCTGTCGCGCTAAATGCCTGGTTGGAATAGAAGTTTCGATCTTCAGCTGCCATCACTGCATAGCGAAGACGGAGTGGAATCTTGGCAAGCGGCAGGATCTGGCGGTTCTGAGTTCCGATGCGACCGATCTCTGAACCGTTGGAGTATTGAATGATGGTCGATTGGCTATTGACGTAAGCATTGGGATCGGGGATAGAGACGGTGAACCAGGCAATGGCAAAGAGTGTGGCTCCTGCGACAAAGCCGAAACCTGCGAGGAATACTCCGGCGCGAATCAACTTTCTTTTGAGCATGAGGCTAGATTATCGCTGATTCACATCTACTTCAGCGAGGCAAAGTCCTCATCTTCTAGTGTTCGTTGTTTGCGAGGCGCCTTACGCTCGCGGCCATCTCCTAATAAGTAAGTAGCGCAAAGGTGATTCCAGGAACAGTCCCGACAGACTTCAACGATATAGACAGAGAACTCTCCGAATTCGGACTCCATTTCCAGGAGCTCAGCGCCATTCTTAATGCGCCCTGAGAACTGACCTAATTGATCTCCAAATGTGTAGCGCAACTCCACAAGTGAATCTTTTTTACAGACGGGGCACTTTCTATCTACTTTCTCACCGTGATACTTGGCAGCGCGCATCAAATAGGGGTCAGCATCGCAGGCATCAACAACTCCACGAAAGAGCGCGAGCAGAGTCGCGCGCTTATCGAGTGAATAGTCGATGAATCCTCGTTTTGTCTTCATGGCAGGAGAAGAATAATCCCCTTTCTGTAACTACGCTTGGTACATGACTTTCTGGCAGCTTCTGCGAGATCGCAAACTCGTTCGCCTGCTGCGAGTCCGCTGGACTGGTCAATTAACAGATGGAATCTTCCAAAGTGCTCTCGCCTCATTTGTTCTCTTCTCTCCAGAACGGCAGGCGAGCGCTGTCAACGCTGCCGTCGCATTCGCTGTCGTATTACTTCCTTATTCGATTGTCGGGCCATTTGTTGGAACCATCCTTGATAGGTTCTCGCGGCAGCGCGCAATCTTCTTCGCCAATATCACTCGCGCGCTCACGCTCTTAGTGATTGCATTTCTTATCTTCAATAATTACACCGGGGTTGAGATAACAATCTTTGTGTTAGTTGCATTTGGTGTGAACCGATTAATTTTGGCGGGGTTATCTGCAGGAATTCCGCTGATGACAACTCCTCACTCACTTATCTCTGCCAATGCCATCGCTGTTACTGGTGGATCTGTCTGGGTTGTATTAGGTGGCGGTATCGGACTCGGCATTCGCCGTCTGCTCGATGCCAGCGCATCTGCAGACCATGCCGATGCCATCATCATTCTCGTAGCTGCTGGAGGTTTTCTCACAGCAGCCCTACTTGCCGCATCTCTTAAGCGCGGTGAGATTGGTCCACTTCCCCATGAAATTGTGCGCGGCAGTTTCACGCAAGGACTTCGCGAGATGCGCGATGGATTTAGATTCCTTGAGATACATGCCGACGCAGCACGCGGAATCGCAGCCACCGCTATTCACCGCGGCGGTCTTACCGCTTTCACACTTACGGCGCTCTTGCTAGAAAGAAATACATTTAATGATCCAGCTGACAGCGAGGCAGGGCTTGCTGGTTTAAGTCTGACGCTCTCCATTGCAGCGGTTGGCTTTGTTATCGGCGCTATTGCAGCGCCCTACGGTGTGAGAAAAGTGGGGCGCCACCGCTGGATGCGTCTCTCAATTGCTGCAGCAAGTGTCAGTGCGCTCTTTCTCGTCTTTGATCGCACTCCAGCTTTGTTGGCACTCACCGCATTCTTCTCGGCGTTATGTGGGCAGAGTGTGAAGGTAACTAATGATGCACTTGTGCAATCAAAGATTGATGACGCCTTCCGCGGCCGAGTATTTGCCGTCTATGACGTCTTGGTAAATGGTGCGATTGTTACTGGTGCACTGATTGCAGCATGGGTTCTTCCTATAAGTGGCGATACCTGGATCTTGCCGTTAATGATTTCAACTGCTTGGGCGTTGACAGCAATCGTGTTACTTCGGCCTAAGAAATTCTTTCTTAAGGGTGGCGTCTAGCTTTCCACCATTGCATCAACTCTTCCGTGGCACGCTCTTCACCAAGTGGGCCATGTTCCATGCGTAGCTCCATAAGAAAATCAAGCGCCTTACCAACATCAGCAGATGGTTTGATGGCGAGCAACGACATAACTTGTGCGCCATCTAAATCAGGGCGAATCTTGGAGAGCTCTTCTTCCTCCGCCAACTTCGCAATACGAGCTTCCAGGCTGTCATAGATACGAGCAAGGCGCTTGGCCTTCTTCGCATTTCTTGTCGTGCAATCTGCGCGCGTCAGTACATGTAGATGTGTCAGAAGCTCACCTGCGTCGCGCACATATCTGCGCACAGCAGAGTCAGTCCATTCTCCATCTCCATAACCATGAAAGCGTAGGTGGAGTCCGACAAGTGTTTCAACATCGTCGATAGTCTCGTTATTAAAGCGCAGCGCCTTCATCCGGTTCTTAGATAGGCGCGCACCAACGACTTCGTGGTGATGAAATGAAACTCCGCCACCTTCGATGAGATTACGAGTCTTAGGTTTTCCAATGTCATGCAACAGCGCTGCCAAACGAATAACCAGGTTGGGCCCACCCAAGCGCTCTTCTTGTGCAATCGCTTGCTCAAGAACGGTGATGGAGTGCTCGTAGACATCTTTATGGTGATGGTGCTCATCAATCTCAAGTCGTAACTTAGGAATTTCTGGCAATACCAGGGCTGCAATACCTGTATCTACCAAAATGGTAATTCCGCGCCGTGGATTCTTTGACATTAACAATTTAATAAATTCATCGCGTACACGCTCTGCAGAAATTATTGAGATACGGCTTGCCATTGAACTTAGCGCAGTCAGTACTTCTTCATCAATCTCAAAGTCGAGTTGGCTGGCAAAACGGGCAGCGCGCATCATGCGCAAAGGATCATCAGTAAAAGATTGTGTTGCACTCGATGGTGTGCGAAGAACGCGACTTCCTAAATCACTCAAGCCACCAAAAGGATCAATAAACTCTGGTTTTGTACCGGTAAGTTCCAGCGCCATCGAGTTAACGGTGAAATCGCGGCGAGAAAGATCGCCTTCAATAGTGTCGCCGAATTCAACATCGGGGTTGCGTGAATCTTCTTCATACTTTTCTGTGCGATATGTAGTTACTTCAACAGTTGTGTCGCCGCGTTTTCCTGCAACAGTTCCGAAGAGAATTCCGGTATCCCATGTGTGATCTGCCCATGATTTGAGAATCTTCTTTGTCTGATGAGGATGTGCATCTGTTGTGAAATCTAAATCGTTTCCGAGTCGACCCAAAAGTGCATCGCGAACTGGTCCACCAACGAGAGCAAGGCGAAAGCCTTCCTTCTTAAACGCTTCCGCGAGTGAACTCGCCAAGGGAGCTTTCTCAATCAGGGTGGCCAGAGCCAGCTCTCCTGCTGCTCCTAAATTGACCTTCTCAGCGCTCACAAT
Source organism: Candidatus Planktophila sp. (assembly GCA_040402355.1). Taxonomy (GTDB): domain Bacteria; phylum Actinomycetota; class Actinomycetes; order Nanopelagicales; family Nanopelagicaceae; genus Planktophila. The sequence goes on from JBBAMT010000001.1 coordinate 405,044, forward strand.
AGATAAGCGTAGTCGCGTACGATTACTCCATGACCCCGGCACCTAGTGCGGGCAGCGAAGGTACGAAAAAGAAACGCAGGCGCAGGCGTCCTGCTACTCGCTCTCCGCAATCTCAAGATTTAACGACCTCAACCACCGAGACTCCACAGACCCCAAAAGCTGCCGTTAAGAACCGCAAGCCCAAGGCGCCCTATGCAAAACGCGTCGATGAAGTAAGTGCGGGCGGACTTGTCATTGATACGACCGGCAAGCTCGGACTTCTTATCGGTCGGCGCGATCAGAAGGATGCATCAGGAAAACGGATTCTCTGGTCACTTCCTAAAGGACATATCGAAGCAGGAGAAACTCCTGAGCAAGCAGCTCTTCGCGAAGTGCAGGAAGAGACAGGGATTGAATCTGCTATTGAAAAATCTCTGGGCGTCATTGATTTCTGGTTTATGGCCGGCGGAATGAGAATTCATAAGACCGTTCATCACTATCTCTTCCGAGAAAGTGGTGGGTTGCTCGCTGCCCAAGAGAGTGAAGTTGATGAGGTGGCCTGGTTTCCACTTGCTGAAATTATCGGCCACTTGGCATATCCCGATGAGAAGAAATTGATTGCTCGCACCAACGCGACCCAAGAACTGGGCGCGCTGTGAAGAAGATTCTCGCTGCGCTAGTCGCATCTGCTTTCTTCATTATTCCATCGGCCCAAGCTGAAACTCCCGTCATTCGCATCGTCGATAAGCCTCATGTTAATTATGATGGAGTTTTTCGCAATAATGAATTAGCCGCCTCACTTCTTCCAAGTGGAAAGTTAGGAAAGCTGATCTTTGGACTCGCATCAACAAAGAGAACATTTGTTATCGATGCAGCTCTTGTCGATGAAGTACGCGACATGTCTGATGGATACACATTTGCAGATAAAGAAGAGCTAGCTGGACAACAGACTGCACAGAATTGGCTCTTTCGATTGAAGAACGTTGTAGCCAATAACGCTATCGTCGCGCTCCCTTACGGGAACCCAGATGAAAAGCTGTTGAGATCTGTGGCTCCCAGTGAATTGAAGTTCTACTCAAAGTACGCACAAGAGAGATTGCAGCTTGCTTTAGGGCGCCCAGTAAGTGCTGAACGAGGCTGGGCGCAAGGAAAATCGCGCCTCAGTAATGAATTTATCTATGACTATTCGCAGAATCGCCGGATGTTAACGGGGCTCTCTACTGTCATTAATTCACCAGAAATCAACGCGCTTCGGGCCCGCCTTGGCGTCGTTATGAACCCGCTACTTTCTAACGATGATCGCAACTATTTCGCCTACAACCAGAAGTTAGCTGCAGCGGCAATAAGTGATCGCCTTAAGGTAATTCCGGGGCGCTACCAAATTACCTCGAAGAGTGCGAAGTTACCTATCACTGTGGTCAATAACTTTGATACTGCAACGATTGTAAATATTTCTCTGATTCCGCTGAATTCTCATATGCGTGTAGAGAATGTCAACAACGTAACTCTTGCTCCAAAATCGCGACAGCAGATCTTGGTTCCAGTTGATGTGATTGCGCCTGGTTCCACCTTAGTTCTTGCGCAATTAATTAATTACAAAGGGCAGTTGGTTGGCCAAGTTTCGAAGTTGAATCTGACCTCAACAATTATTGATTCGCGTGTTGCGTGGTTTACAACAGGAGCTGCAGTTCTGCTCTTCTTAGGTGCGGTAACTCAATCCGTGCGGCGCGTCAGGAGGTCTCGTAAGTGAAGAATAACGAGCTCTACCGCGCATCCGGCATCATGGCGGTCGGCACCATCCTCTCGCGCATAACAGGATTTATTCGCGCGCTCCTTGCTGTTGCAGTTCTCGGAACCGCACTTCTTGCCGACACTTATAACGTCGCAAATACCATGCCGAATATTCTCTACAACTTACTTGTTGGTGGAGCCCTTACCGCAATCTTCGTTCCGCAATTAGTTCGCTCATTCTCGGATGAAGATGGTGGGCATGCCTTTGCTTCTCGCCTCGTCACAACAATTTCTGGAATTCTCTTAGCTCTTGTGTTGATTGGTGTTGCCTTTGCACCAGCTCTGGTTCGTCTCTATGCCCCAGAATTTTCAACACCTGGCTTTGAAACTGAGCAACATATTGCGGTGGCATTTACTCGTTACTGCCTCCCTCAGATCTTCTTCCTGGGCCTCTTTACGATGCTCGGCCAAGTTGCCAATGCGCGTGGCTCTTTTGCACCTTTAATGTGGGCGCCGATTGCCAACAATCTCGTTGTCATCGTGGTCTTTGCTGCAATTCTCACCTTTCAGCACTCCATCACCATCGATTCCATCACCGATTACCAGGTGCAGTTACTCGGTTGGGGAACCACTCTGGGAGTAGTCATTCAAGCCTTAATTTTGATTCCTGTCGTGAAGCGATCTGGAATCACTTTGCGCCCCATGTTCGGTGTACAAGGTTTAGGTAAATCATTTGGACTTGCTGGATGGACCTTGGTTTATGTTCTGATTTCACAACTTGGTTATCTCGTTACCGTCAACGTTGCAACGAGTGCTGCAGTGCGGAGCGCTCAAGCTGGAGTAACAACCGGTGTTGGCTTTACGCCATATACAAGCGCCTACTACATCATGTTATTGCCCTATTCGATTGTCACGATCTCAATCGTGACGGCGCTCTTGCCACATCTCTCAAAACTTGCAATTGCCAAGAACGTGGAAGAAGTACGTAAACAGTTGATTCGCGCTATACGAATGGTCGGTGTTGTCACTGTTCCAAGCGCCGTTGCACTTCTTCTCTTTGGGCCACTCATGACAGAGGTTCTTTATATGGGAATTAGCCTCGAAGATTCTCGCTACATTGGTTTTGTCTTATCAGCTCTCAGCCTTGGGTTAGTTGCCTTCTCCATCAACCTCATCTTGATTCGCGGCTTCAACGCCTTCGAAGATACCAAGACGCAAGTGACGTCAATTGTCATTATCAACGTGATCTCTGTGGCTCTCTCTTATCTCTTCCTGGCAACCCTTGATAGCAACTGGGTAACAGTTGGTCTCGGCATCGCATTCTCAGCCAGCTACATAGTCGGCCTCTTCATCACGATCTCCCTCTTAAAGAAGCATGTCGGAAAGCTGCAGGTCAGTGAGTTTGCATCTCAGCATGGCCGTCTATTGAGCGCCTCACTTGTTGGCATGCTCCCATTCTTCGCACTCGCTCAATACTTCGGTTGGGCATATCAAGAGACAACCCTGACAGTTCGCGCATTGAGATTGCTCTTCATTCTCGGTGGAAGTGGCGTGGCTTACCTTCTCTTCGCAAAGCTCTTTAACGTGAGTGAAATCGCAGGTCTTCGCGGCTTCGCCACATCTGTTATGCAAAGACGCCGCAAGAATTAATCTCTACTCGGACGGTACTCTGCGCCTATGAGCAATGAAATACGCGATCTCGTCATTGTTGGGTCAGGCCCAGCCGGATATACCGCTGCTATCTATGCCGCACGCGCGCAGTTAAACCCCCTTATGTATGAGGGTTCAGTTACTGCTGGCGGTGCGCTAATGAATACCACTGAGGTTGAAAACTTCCCTGGCTTTATCGATGGCATCATGGGTCCAGATCTCATGGATAACATGCGCAAGCAATCAAAGCGTTTTGGTACTGAACTTATTACCGATGATGTTATTGAAATGGATCTCACTGGCGATATCAAGATTATTAAAGATGGATCAGGAAATACCGTTAAAGCAAAGGCCGTCATTCTTGCAATGGGTTCTGCCTATCGCGAGATTGGACTTGAAAATGAGAAGCGTCTTTCTGGCCGTGGTGTTTCATGGTGTGCAACCTGTGATGGTTTCTTCTTCCGTGATCAAACAATCGCAGTCGTAGGTGGTGGAGACTCTGCAGTAGAAGAGGCAACCTTCCTGACAAAATTTGCCAGCAAAGTTGTATTGATTCACCGTCGTGACGAACTGCGCGCCTCAAAGATTATGCAGGACCGCGCCTTTGCCAATCCCAAGATTGAAATGCTGTGGGATACCGAAGTAATCGATGTACTTGGCGCAGAAAAAGTTGAAGCGCTCGAACTTCGCAACCTTAAAACAGGCGAAGTTTCCAAGCGTGACTTCACTGGGCTCTTTGTTGCTATCGGACATATTCCTCGTTCTGAACTCATTACCTCTTCAATAACTCTCGATAACGAGGGCTACGTCCAGGTGGAAGGTCGCTCAACGCGCACCAACCTTTCAGGCGTCTTTGCCTGTGGCGATTTAGTCGACCACACCTATCGCCAGGCGATTACTGCAGCAGGTTCTGGCTGTCAGGCAGCCCTCGATGCAGAAAAGTTCTTATCTCACTAGTAACCTTCCAACCATACGCACTAGAAGATCAACGAAAAAAAGGAGTAACGATGAGCGCACCAACTAAGGTCACAGCAGCTGATTTCGATCAGGTTGTTCTCAAGAGCAGCATCCCCGTGTTAGTTGATTTCTGGGCTGAATGGTGTGGCCCATGCCGCGCAATCGCCCCGATTCTCGATGATATTGCCGCAGAACACGGCGATAAGTTGAAGATCGTAAAGCTCAACACAGATGAAGAGTCTGCCATCGCTATTAAGTACGGCGTGACGTCAATTCCAATGCTTAACGTCTATGTCAACGGTGAAGTTGTAAAGACAATCATTGGTGCAAAGCCAAAGCCAGCTCTTCTTAAAGAGCTCGAAGGTTTTATTTAATATCTTCTCGGTAGAGGATTAATTATGAAAGAGATGTCTCCCGACGAGATCCGCTCTTTCCAACAAGAACGCGGTTTACATGTAACCGGCAAACTCAATGGTGCAACTGAACGAGCGCTGGAAGAAGCGCGCTGGAAACTCGGCGACCGCTCCTTATACCTGCAAGCCTCCACAGCAATGCGCGGCGATGATGTCGCGGCGTTGCAATCACGTCTGACCGAGATGGGAATCCACTGCGGTCGCGTTGATGGAATCTTCGGTGAGATGACAGAGAACGCGGTTAAAGAGTTACAGAAATCTGTTGGAGTTAAAGTAGATGGTAAATGTGGGCCAGCCACAATCATCGCGCTATTACGATTAACAAAAATAGTCTCAGGTGGAGCACCTGCCGCTCTTCGTGAGAGCGCTGCACGAAAGAACCGCGGACCAGCACTTGCTAACAAGGTTATTGTGATTGACCCGGCATCGTTAGATTATGAGAAAGAGATTGTCTACGACATTGCCCAAAGACTTGAAGGTCGTCTCTTGGCACTCGGTGCAAGTGTATTTTTAACTCGCGGTGCACATAATGCTCCATCTGAATCTGAACGTATTGAATTTACCAACCAGAACAACGCCGATCTTCTTATCTCGCTACATGTTGATACCCATACAAATCCTGCAGCGCGCGGCGTTGCAACCTTCTTCTATGGCAGCGATCAACATGGGGTACACTCCATTGTGGGCGAACGTTTTGCATCCCTGGTACAGCGCGAAATTTGTGCGCGTACTGATTTTCTCAACTGTCGTACTCACGCAAAAGCATGGGATTCACTCCGTCTAACAAAAGCTCCGGCGGTTCGCATTGATCTTGGGTATGCATCAAATACCGCCGATGCTGAACGTCTTGCCCGACCTGATTTCCGCGATACCGTCGCTGAAAGTTTCGTTATCGCTATTCAGCGACTCTATTTAGCGGCTGAAGATGATGCAAAGACTGGAACTCTGCGCATTTCCGACCTGCGTAGCGCAGGCATTCGCCGTTAATCGGCGCACCACTATCTAAAGGTATGTGGGAGACTTCTCACTATGTCTGACATCTCAATCCGCTATCAAACTGGCGCCCCACAACATCTCGAGACGAGATTTGCTGCGCGCGCTGCCGGGATGTTGCCATCTGAGATTCGTTCGCTCTTCGCTGTTGCATCGCGCCCGGAAATTGTTTCACTCGCCGGTGGAATGCCAAATCTCTCCGCACTTCCTATGGAGATGATGGCAGGCGTTGTTAACGAACTTATTTTGACCAATGGCGCAGAAGCGTTGCAGTATGGAAGTGGTCAAGGACATCCAAAACTTCGCGAACAGATCTGCGATGTGATGGCCCTTGAAGGAATCCGTGCCAACCCTGATGACATTGTTGTAACAACTGGTTCGCAGCAAGCGCTCGACCTCATTTCACGCATCTTTATCGATCCCAGCGATGTTGTACTTGTTGAAGCGCCTTCCTATGTGGGTGCTCTTGGAACATTCCGCCAATACGAGGCTTCGGTTGTTCACGTTGAGATGGATAACGATGGAATGATCCCTGATTCTCTACGCACTGCTATTAAGAGCGTGCGTGCTGCAGGTCGCAAAATTAAATTCCTTTATCTGATTCCCAATTACCAAAATCCAACTGGTGTTTGTCTTCCGGCAGATCGCCGTACTGAAATTCTCAGCATTTGCCGCGAAGCTGAGATCTTTGTCGTTGAAGATAACCCTTACGGACTTCTGGGCTTCGATAAGCCATCGCCGAATGCGATGCGCGCTGAAGATTCCGAGAATGTCATCTATTTAGGCTCATTTTCTAAGACGATCGCATCAGGTCTTCGTATCGGCTGGGCGCTGGTGCCGCAATCTCTTAAAGATAAATTGGTAATTGCATCTGAATCATCGATTTTATGTCCTTCAAACTTCACACAGCTCACAATCGCAAGTTATCTTGCAGATCAGCCTTGGCGCGATCAGATTGCTAGCTTCTGCGAACTCTATAAGGTGCGCCGCGATGCAATGCTCGAATCTCTTGAACAGTATTTCCCTGCAGAAGCTACGTGGACAAAGCCTGGTGGCGGTTTCTACGTCTGGGTCAATCTTCCTGCGGAGATCGATACAAAGGCGTTGATGCCGAAGGCGATTGTCGCAAAGGTTGCCTATGTTCCAGGAAATGCTTTCTATGCGGATGGACTTGGTTCTTGGTCGATGCGACTCTCGTATTGCCACCCAACACCTGAACGAATCCGTGAAGGTGTAAAAGCTCTGGGTGGAGTAATCAAGCAAGAAATGCAGCGCCGCGGCACTGCCATTAACTAACTCTTACTTTCCTTCAATCAGATCGACGATGCGTTGTAAATCTTCGCTGCCTGCAAATTCAATAACAATCTTTCCTTTACCTTTGCCACTCTCAACGCTGACGCGGGTATCGAGGTAATCACTCAAAAGTTCTGCCGCTGCAAGACCGCCGCCCGAAACACCTTTGACTTCAGGTCTCTTTGTTGTCTTACTTGTTGGCTTCATCGTCGCAATAATCTCTTCGACCGCGCGAACGCTTAAACCTTCCGCAACGATACGCGATGCCAGCCTTTCAATCTCAGTTGAGTCTGTCAGACCAAGAAGTGCGCGAGCGTGTCCTGCAGAGATAACTCCTGCTGCCACCTTGCGTTGCACAGCATCCGGTAAATTCAATAAACGAATTGTGTTGGAGATCAGTGGGCGCGAGCGTCCTAGTTTGAGTGCGAGCTCATCATGTGTGCAACCGAAATCTGTAAGAAGTTGCGCATAGGCAGCTCCTTCTTCCAGCGGATTTAGGTTGCTGCGATGGATATTTTCAATCAGCGCTTCGCGAAGAAGTTCGTTATCTGGAGTCTGGCGAATAATGACAGGAATAGAAGTTAAGCCAGCAGCTTTTGCGGCGCGGAAGCGGCGTTCTCCCATGATGAGTTCATATTTATTATCAGCAACTTTACGAACTACAGGAGGTTGCAAAATACCAATTGATTTAATCGATGCGATTAATTCATTGAGTGCGGTTTCATCAAAGACTGTGCGTGGTTGGCGTGGGTTGGGAAAGATCTGGCTAACAGGTACTTCATTCTGTTGCGCAACTTCAGTGCCTGCAACAGTTAAAGAGGTTGGAATTAGTGAATCAAGATTTGTTCCGAGGCCACCGCGCTTGACTGCCATTATGCGATTCCACCTTTGTAGTTAATGCTCACAACATTGCCGTCGAAGACAACTTCATCTTTTGCTTTTCCGCGCTCTGCGATTTCACGAGCAACTTGCATATAGGCAATTGCTCCTGGTGAAAGCGGGTCATATGTCATCACTGTTTGGTTATAAGACGGTGCTTCAGATACGCGCACTGCGCGAGGAATAGGGATATCAATCAACTCATTGGGAAAGTGAGAGCGAACATTTGCAGCAACATCATTAGATAACCGCGTGCGTGAATCAAACATTGTTAAGACAATTGTTGAAAGGTTGAGGTTTGGGTTGAGTCGTTTCTTCACAACGCCATATGTTTCAAGAAGCTGCGATAAACCTTCGAGTGCGTAGTACTCAGTTTGAATAGGAATCAACAACTCTTTCGATGCAGCAAACGCATTGATGGTCAGAAGTCCAAGAGATGGTGGGCAATCGATAAAGATGTAATCGTAATTAACGCTAATACTTTCAATTGCTTCTTTTAACTGTAGTTCGCGTGCAACCATCGAGACTAAATTAATTTCAGCGTTAGCAAGTGATGTAGTTGATGAGACGCAATCAAGAACAGGAAACCCTACAACTTTCTGAATGACCTCAGCCATCTGCGAATTGCCCATAAGAACTTCATAGACGCCGGCGCTATCACGATGTTCAACACCTAAGGCAGTTGAAGCGTTGCCTTGTGGATCAAGATCGATGACCAAGACGCGAAGGCCACCCATAGCAAGGGCTGCTGCGACATTGACGGTGGTGGTGGTCTTACCTACCCCGCCCTTCTGGTTGGCGACGGTGAAGATGCGGGTCGAGGCCGGCTTTGCCATCGCCTCTTTGAGGCGGCGGACACCAACTACCTTTTGACCAACATTTGTTTCACGTGAATCATCGCCGGGCATGCACGAATCTAATCACGCAACGCGATTGAAGCGTTAAGTGGCAGGTGTTCCCCTGCGGAGCTCGACGATACGTCCGATCCCCACTCCCTCAAGATCAATTTCGTGGAGTTTGGCGTTCTTCATCCCCACCATCTCAGCGGCTGCGCCCTCCCCCTTCATAGCAAGGAGCGCTCCATTAGTCTTCACTAGGTGCCAGCTCATCTTCTTCAACTTCTCAAGCGGGGCTACTGCGCGAGCGGTGACGAAATCAGCTGTCTTCTTTACATCTTGAGCCCTGCCGCGAACTACCTCGATTGAGGTGCCTGCCGTAGCCTCCTTGAGGAATTCGACCCGTCGTTCGAGGGGTTCAATGAGCGTTACCTGTAGATCTGGCCGCGCTAAAGCAATCACTATTCCAGGCAACCCTGCCCCTGAGCCGATATCGAAGAGGGATGCGCCTTGCGGCAGGAGGGTCGTTACATGGAGGCAGTTGAAGATATGGCGCTCCCAGATACGTTCACCCTCGCGTGGGCCGATAAGGCCACGCTCAATCCCTGCAGAGAGGAGAAATTCGGCAAATCCCCGAATCTGCGCCTCTCGCTCTGGAAAGTAGCGGCCGACTAACGCATCTACTGAATGTTCCACGTGAAACGGATTCTGTGAAACTACGCTGGGTAGATTACGACGAAGCGCTTTGGATCTTCGCCATCAGATTCGGAGGTTAGACCCAAGGTCTGGATTGTGTCATGGATAATCTTGCGCTCAAAGGCGTTCATTGGGTCGAGCTTGATTGAGCTACCTGTGGTCTTCGCCTGCTCAGCCATCTTCTCGGCAAGGGCGGTGAGCTCCTTGCGGCGGCCAGCGCGGAATCCATCGATATCGAGCATCAGACGGCTGCGATCTCCTGTTGAGGTCTGAACCGCTAGGCGTGTGAGCTCCTGGATTGAATCGAGGACTTCGCCTTCAGCGCCGACGAGGTGCTTAAGCTTGCCGCCGACGATAGCTAGGGATGCGCGACCATTTTCGACATCGATATCGATATCTCCATCAAGGTCAGCGATATCAAGTAAGCCCTCAAGGTAATCGGCTGCGATATCGCCCTCTTCCTCAAGCTTGGCCACGCTCTTCGGAGCCTTGGCCACAACATCTGTGGTCTCTTCAGTCTCTGCGACTTCTACAACTTCTGTTAGATCTGACATCTCATGCCCCTTTTATAGTGATTAAAGCGTTATTAATAGTAATTGTCGGAATTTACTTCTTCTTCTTTTTCTTCTTTGGTTGTTGTCGTTGTCCCTGGACTTCTGCCTCAGTGGCCTCGTCCTGGTCAATTCCTTCTATCGCCTTCCCATCGGCTTTCTCCTTGTGGGCGCGCTTTCGCTGCAGCTCTTCATAGGCAGGAGATCCCGGCGTTGGGTTTCGCTTAATGACGTAGTACTGCTGGCCCCATGTCCATAAGTTTGTCGTCGACCAGTAAATCAATACACCTACAGGGAAGTTCACGCCTGAGATTGCAAAGATGACTGGGAATAAATACAACATGATCTTCTGCTGCTGCAACATCATATTGTTTGAAGAATCCATCTTTGGCATTCCCTTAACCATCAACTGACGTTGGGTTGTAAAGGTTGTGCCTGACATAAAGATAATAAGTAGAACGGTGACAATCTTTACCGTTGTATCTGTTGATCCTAAGAAGCTCTGCGAAATCTTTGCGCCAAAGAAAGTTGCTTGCGCTGCACTATCAAGGTATTCGCCTTTAAGAAAACCGCGGGCGATTGGTGCAGATACACCTTCTGGTGTCTTCGCTGCGATTCCATTAAGAACGGTAAAGAGTGCGAAGAAGATTGGTGCTTGCGCAAGGATTGGGAAACATGATGCAAGTGGATTTGTCTTATGCTCTTTGTAGAGCTTCATCATCTCTTCTGATTGCTTCTGGCGATCATCTTTATACTTCTTTTGAATCGCCTTCATATGTGGTTGTAGCGCAGTAAGGGCGCGCTGGCTCTTGATCTGCTTTACAAAGAGTGGAATCAAAATAATTCGAATGATGACAACGAGTCCCATGATCGAGAGTGACCATGTAACACCTGAGTTTGCACCGAAGACTGGTGAGAGAAGTTTGTGGATGAAGACAATAACGCCAGAGACTGCGTTGTATAGAGGATTGAGAATAAAGCCCATTAGTTAGCGCCCACCACTTCTTTTTCACTGTTCGTTAGTAAGTTCTTTACATCTGCGCAATCGAGGTGCTCATCAACATAGTCAACGCCACCTTGCGACCATGGGTTGCAGCGCACAAGGCGCCCAGCAGCCATAGCCAAACCTTTTAATCCATAACGTCCAATTGCTGTGATCGCATAGTTTGAACATGATGGGTAGTACTTGCAACGGGGCGCAAAGTTAGATGTTGCCATCTGATATGCGCGCACAAGAGCGGTAAGAGCTTTTCTCATTACTTCGCCGCAATTTTTTCAGATCGTGAAATCAACTTTGCAATTAACTCTGCGATCTCGGTTTCAATATTTGAATCGCCATCTTGTCCGAGTGCGCGAATCACAAGAAGTGAACCGGTTGGAAGAGTTGAGATTGTTGGAGCAACCGCATGGCGAACTTTGCGCGCAACGCGATGGCGCTTCACAGATCCGCCCACTGATTTACTAATGATCAATCCACACTTTGCAGATGCTGCATTTGTGACAGGAGAGATGAAGAGATATCCAACAAAGTGTTGTGTGGTAACTCGGATGCCGCTCTTAGTTGCGCGAGCGAAATCTGAACTTGAGGTTAAACGTGCATCTACTGGGAGCACGAGAAGTTTCCGGTGCGCTCTTAAACCTTACGCTGAGAGCTTTGAACGGCCCTTAGCGCGGCGAGCAGAGAGGATTGCGCGTCCTGCGCGGGTTGCCATACGTGCGCGGAAGCCATGCTTCTTGGCGCGGCGACGTGTATTTGGCTGGAAGGTGCGCTTTGTCATGAGAACTCCAAAATCTGTGAGGTGTGATGCCTATCGGGTCATAAGTACGGAGGAAGCAAGGACATAACGGTAAGGGTGTGGATAGGTGCGGGTCAAACTCGCGATCGAGGCCTTTGGCGGCCCTAAATTGTGGATAACCACTTGCTATTTAGGAGAATCGGGTCTACTTTGCGAGTTCTCCACAGGTATCCGTCACTTTCGGTCTGAATTAAGGCTCAACCCCTACTTTAGACCACAACCTGTGGATAACATTGTGGATAGACCTGGGGGCTGAATATGGCAGTTGTTGGCGTTGAGCTAACAGAGCTCTGGGATCGCGTCGTTGAGCATGTCTCAGCCGGTGAACCCCAGCATCGCGCCTTCTTAGCGATGACTAAGCCCTTAGGTCTTCTACAGAACGACGGTGGCGCCACCAGTCTCTTGGTTGCAGCGCCCAACGCCTTTGCTAAAGATGTTCTCGAATCCCGTCTTCGCACAGTAGTTAATGAAGTTCTCACAAAAGAGTTAGGTGAGAAAGCAAATATCGCCGTGATGGTCGATGAAACAATCGAGCTCGCAGATCTGCCGGCGCCAACAGTTGTAGTTGAAAGTGTTTCTGTGCGCCCTGGCACAGGCCGTGACGATGAAAGTGTTCGCAAGTCTGATGAACCTTCACAATTAAATGCACGCTACATCTTCGAAACTTTTGTTATCGGTGCCTCTAACCGTTTTGCACATGCTGCAGCAGTTGCTGTCGCTGAAGCGCCAGCCAAGGCATACAACCCGCTCTTCATTTACGGCGAATCAGGTTTGGGAAAGACCCACTTGTTGCACGCCATCGGTGCATACGCAAAAGAGTTATATGGCAACACTCGTGTGCGCTACGTATCTTCTGAAGAATTTACCAACGACTTTATTAACTCAATCCGTGACGATAAGGCTACTGCTTTTCAACGTCGTTATCGCGACCTTGATATCTTGCTCGTCGATGATATTCAATTCTTAGAGAATAAAGAACGCACCCAGGAAGAGTTCTTCCATACCTTTAACACTCTCTATAACGCTAATAAACAAATCGTTATCTCATCCGATCGCCCGCCCAAGCAGTTAATAACCCTTGAAGATCGTCTTCGCTCCCGATTTGAGTGGGGTTTGATTACAGATATTCAACCTCCTGAACTTGAAACTCGCATCGCAATTCTTCGCAAGAAAGCTGCGCAAGATAAATTAAATGCACCTGATGATGTTCTTGAATTTATCGCATCAAAGATTTCTACCAATATCCGCGAACTCGAAGGTGCGCTGATTCGCGTTACTGCCTTTGCATCCCTCAACCGCCAAGTTGTTGATATGGGCCTTGCTGAAATTGTTTTAAAAGATTTGATTCCTAACGAGGTTAACTCGGAAATCACTGCGCCGACAATCATGGCTCAGACCGCGGCTTACTACAGCCTCACCATCGATGATCTCTGTGGCACATCTCGTTCGCGCGCCTTGGTAAATGCGCGCCAGATTGCGATGTACTTATGTCGCGAACTCACCGAGCTTTCCTTGCCGAAGATCGGCCAAACATTTGGCGGCCGCGATCACACCACAGTGATGCACGCCGACCGAAAGATCCGCGAACTAATGGCTGAGCGCCGTTCGATCTATAACCAGGTCAACGAACTCACCACCCGTATCAAGCAGCAGATGAAATAGTAGGAAAAAGCACCAAAATAGGGTTGTGTCCGTTTTCACCCCCTTTACCCCCAGATGGGGATAACTTGTGGATAACTGTGGATATATGGACTATTTATGTGGGTAAAGCTCGGTAATTCACCTATGAAGTGGGGGAGGGTTAGATATGAAGATCGCGGCGCACACCTTTACCCACAGCTCCCTCGGCGTTTCCCACAGCTCTGCACAGGCAAATATAGGCTTTGACCTGCGCTTTTACCCTTTTTCCACAGTTTTCGCCCGCGGTTACTACTACTACCTTTATATATATAAATCCCGTTTCCAAGCGGACCGCTTCCACATTAGATTTCATCTACTTAAAAACCATCTACACACCTACATGGATCCGAGGGCTACGGCGTGAAATTTACTGTTGATCAACAATCACTCACAGATGGAGTCAACTGGGTCTCCCGAAGTCTCTCCACGCGCCCTATTAAAACTGAACTCCTTGGAATCAAGATTGATGCAACTGGCGATGAAGTCTTCCTTAACGGTTCAGATTTAGAGACCTCTTCAAAAGCTCACTTTAAAGCAGATATTTTAGAGAAAGGCGCAGTGCTTGTTCCCGGCAAACTTCTTGCTGAAATCTGTCGCTCACTTCCGAATAAACCAATCACTATTGCTTTAGATGGAACCCGAGTACTTGTAACTTCAGGTGCTGCAAAGTTCACACTTCCCACACTCTCGCTCTCTGAGTACCCAAACCTTCCTGAACTTCCCGAAACAACAGGTTCGGTTGCAAGTGATCTCTTCGCAGTAGCAGTTGCGCAAGTTGCCATTGCTGCAGGCCGCGACGATTCACTACCAACACTTACTGGTGTTCATGTTGAAATCACCGAGGAAACAATCACACTTGCTGCGACAGATCGCTATCGCCTTGCAGTCCGCGAATTTAATTGGAACCCAGCAACTCCAGGTTTCTCAACCTCTGCATTGATGCGCGCTCGCACACTTGCCGACGCGGCTAAATCACTTGTGGGTTCAAAGAACGTCTCACTCTCGTTTGCCCCAACAACATCTAATGATCGCCTTGCAGGTTTCTCTGGCGATGGTAAGACAATGACATCTCGTATGCTCGACGGAACATTTCCTCCATACCGCCACCTACTACCAACTGACTCTGTAACAACAGCAGTCGTTGAAGTTGCTCCATTTTTAGATTCAGTTCGACGTGTTGCGCTCGTGACAGATAAAACTGTTCCATTACGCCTTGAATTTAAAGATGGTGGCGTTTCACTCGAAGCAGGCGCCGGCGAAGAAGCGCAAGCAACTGAAACTATCGACGTACTTCTCAACGGCGAGCCAATCTCAATTGCATTTAACCCCGTCTTCTTAGCTGATGGCCTCCAAGCAGTTGGAACACCATTTGTGCAGATCTCATTTACCGGCTCCAACAAACCAGCGATTCTCACAGGGCGCACCGAACCAAACGGCGCATCTATCGAGAACTATCGCTACCTGTTGATGCCTATGCGTTACGCCTCATAACGAGCCACCCTCGTGCGCGTAACCCGGCTAGCGCTGACCAATTTCCGCTCCTATAAAAACCTCGAGCTGGAATTTCCGGCTGGCCCCACAACCTTCATCGGCAACAACGGCAGCGGTAAAACAAATATCGCCGAGAGTTTGATCTACCTTGCCTACCTTTCATCCCACCGCGTCTCTAGCAACCAACCACTGATTTCACTTGGCGCTGATCAAGCAATCATCCGCGCTGAGATTGAGAGCCAAGGTCGCATACTGCAGGTAGATCTTGAGATTAACGCCAATAAAGCAAACCGGGCGCGTTTAAACGGCAACCCTGTTAAATCACAACGCGAAATATTGGGCGCTCTTCAAATTATTTACTTCTCCCCTGAAGATCTTGATTTGGTGCGCGATGAACCCACACACCGCCGCGACTTTCTCGATAAATTACTTATTACCCAATCACCGCGTCTTGCTGGGATTATTAGTGACTACGAACGCGTTGTGAAACAGCGCAACACTTTATTGAAAACCCGCGCACCAGAGAATGCTTTAGTTCCATGGACTGAACAACTTATTACTTACGGCGCGCAGTTATCAGCAGAGCGCATAAAGTTAGTTGATGACCTCAACCCATATGTTGCAGCCAATTATGCAAACCTCAATGAAGTAAAGGCTGCATCCATTTCATATAAATCTTCTACCGATAACTTATCCGCAGATGTTGCACACAATGTGGATATCTTGACTGCGCGCCAACTTCAAGTCGCACGACAAGAACAAGAACGCGGCGTTTCTTTAATCGGTCCGCACCGTGATGACCTACATCTGCAACTCGGTGACTTTCCCGCAAAAGGTTATGCTAGCCACGGTGAATCCTGGTCGATGGCAATCTCACTACGCATTGGCTCTTACAACTTATTAAAATCTGAAGGCGCAGAACCTGTACTCATCCTCGACGATATCTTTGCCGAACTTGATACTGCGCGCCGCCAACAACTCACATCAGTAACTCAGATGGCCGAACAAACTTTTATCACCGCAGCTGTTGAAAGTGATTTACCGGCAGAGTTACTATCAACCAAGTTCTATGTAACACCAGGACAAGCGGTGAAGGGAGAGACCAAGTAATGACTAAACGCGATCTCGCCCTCGACCTCTTCAATAGCTATAAAACAGGATTTACTAAAAAGAAGAAAATCATTGAAGAGCGGACCCAAACCCCAGGGGACCCCACCCTCATCGCCAACGTCCTCAATGATTTAATTCAACAACGTGACTGGGATGCGGGTCTGGCTGAAGGAACCCTCTTTGCCACCTGGGCCCAAGTGGTCGGCCCTGAAATCGGCCAGCACACAACACCGCTATCGATGCTCGATGGCCGCCTATTGGTGCAGTGCTCATCAACTGCCTGGGCTACACAACTCAACCTCGTGGGGCCATCACTGCTGGAGAAGATCCGCTTCAGCGCACCAGGCGCTCTCGTTGAATCCCTCGACTTCATCGGCCCCCAGGCTCCCTCATGGAAGCGCGGCCTACGCACCATCTCCAACGGGCGCGGCCCAAGGGACACCTACGGCTAAACCTGCAAGGCTCAACCCTCACTAATTTCCGAAGGCTTAAAAGGTGTGGAAGCAAAGGTGCTGAGCGGAGCGAATAGGTTTGCGGACGCCTTGAAACCGAGGGAATAAAACACGAGCCAGCCGAGTTCAACCGTATGTAACTTGAGTCGCCTCGACTCAACTCTTTGCGTAGAATCGACTCAGGTTACAAGCCTCGACCCAGATTGGCTCGAGAGATCGTTTGTTGAAATAAAGAAGGAGCACAACAATGGCTAGAGCAGTCGGAATCGATTTAGGAACAACCAATAGCTGCGTATCGGTACTCGAAGGTGGAGAACCAACAGTTATTGCAAATGCAGAAGGCGCTCGCACAACCCCATCGATCGTCGCATTCGCAAAGAATGGCGAAGTACTTGTTGGTGAAGTTGCAAAGCGTCAATCAGTGACAAACGTTGATCGCACAATCCGATCCGTAAAGCGCCACATGGGTACCAACTGGACGATTGATATCGACGGTAAGAAGTACACCGCACAAGAAATTTCAGCGCGCGTATTGCAGAAATTAAAGCGCGATGCAGAGGCGTATCTCGGCGAAACAGTAACGGATGCAGTTATTACCGTCCCTGCCTACTTCAACGATGCACAACGTCAAGCAACAAAAGAAGCTGGTGAAATTGCCGGCCTCAATGTTCTTCGTATTATCAACGAGCCAACTGCTGCAGCGCTTGCATACGGTCTCGACAAGGCAGATCAAGAACAGACAATTCTTGTCTTCGACCTTGGTGGCGGAACATTCGACGTTTCACTCCTTGAAATCGGCGACGGCGTTGTTGAAGTGAAGGCAACCAACGGTGATAACAACCTCGGTGGCGATGACTGGGATCAATCACTCGTTGATCACCTTGTAAAAACTTTTGGATCTGCAAACGGTATCGATCTCACAAAAGATAAGATGGCGATGCAACGCATCCGTGAAGCTGCTGAAAAGGCGAAGATTGAACTCTCATCTTCCCAATCAGCAACAATTAACTTGCCATACATCACTGTTGATTCAGAGAAGAACCCACTGTTCCTCGATGAAACAATTACTCGCGCCCAGTTCCAATCATTGACTTCCGACCTACTCGAGCGATGCAAGAAGCCATTCCAAGCAGTTCTTAAAGATGCTGGAATTCCAATTGCAAACATCCAATCAGTAGTTCTTGTTGGTGGATCAACTCGTATGCCAGCCGTCGTTGACCTAGTTCGCGAACTTACTGGCGGAAAAGAGCCAAATAAGGGCGTAAACCCTGATGAAGTAGTCGCCGTTGGTGCATCCCTTCAAGCCGGTGTTCTTAAGGGCGAAGTAAAGGATGTCTTGCTTCTTGATGTCACACCACTCTCTCTTGGTATCGAAACCAAGGGTGGGGTCATGACAAAGTTAATCGAGCGCAACACAACTATTCCTACAAAGCGTTCAGAGATCTTTACAACTGCTGATGACAACCAGCCAGCTGTGCAGATTCAGGCTTACCAAGGTGAGCGCGAGATGGCTGCATATAACAAGAAGCTCGGTATGTTTGAGCTCACTGGAATTGCACCAGCTCCACGCGGAGTTCCTCAAGTCGAGGTGACATTCGATATTGATGCCAACGGAATCGTTCATGTATCTGCAAAGGATCTTGCAACAGGTAAAGAGCAGGGCATGACCATCACTGGTGGTTCAGCTCTTTCTAAGGATGAGATCGCACAGATGATGGCTGATGCTGAGACACACGCTAATGAAGATAAGCAGCGTCGTGAAGAAGCTGAAATCCGCAACACTGGAGATTCACTTGTCTACCAGACCGAGAAGTTCTTGACCGACAATGCAGATAAGTTCACTGAAGGTGAAGCAGCTGCTAAGAAGGCAGAACTTGACGAAGCACTTGCGCTACTTAAGACAGATCTTGGTGGAGCAAATTTTGAGTCAATCAAATCAAATACCGAAAAGGTTTCGACTATCTCACAAGCCCTGGGCGCAATGATGTACGCAAATGCATCAGCACAGACTGAAGGCGCATCAGCAGGATCTGAAGATCATGTTGAAGATGCCGAAGTTATTGATGTCGAAGAAGCGAATTAATCAATGAGTGACAACACTTCTGATGTAACAACAGAGGCTGTTGACGAAGTAAGTGAAGTTGTAGAAGAGGTTGCGCCGGGTCAGGAGACTGACCCGGTTGCAGCCCTTACAGCTGATTTACAACGTCTTCAGGCTGAATATGCCAACTACCGTAAGCGCGTAGAACGCGATCGCGCGGTGGCACATGAAACCGCAATCGGTTCAGTACTCACTGAACTCCTTGCAGTTCTCGACGATCTCGATCGCGCCGCAGAACATAATGAGCTCACGGGCGGCTTTAAAGCTGTCGCCGACCACATGTCTGCCATCACCAATCGCTTCGGTCTTGAAAAGTATGGCAATGAAGGCGACCTCTTTGACCCGCAGATTCACGAGGCTCTATTACATGACACATCAGCAGATGTAACCATGCCTACCGCCTCAAAGATTTTGCAACCAGGTTATAAGTATAAGGAACGCATTTTGCGCCCAGCGCGAGTTGCAGTGACCGACCCGGAGTAATGAGCAATGGCCGCTAAAGATTTATATGAGAAGGACTTCTACAAGATTTTAGGTGTAACGGCTACGGCGAGCCAGTCTGAAATAAAGGGCGCCTACCGTTTGAAAGCTAAAGATTTACACCCGGATAAGAACCAAGGTAATGCCGCGCTGGAAGAGAAGTTCAAAGCAGTCTCTGAGGCCTACGACATCTTGTCTGATTCTAAGAAGCGCGCTGAATACGATGAGGCCCGTTCTCACTTCGAACGAGGTGGATTCCGCGCTCCTCAGGGTGGTGGGGGACAGAACTTCCAAGGCGGAGATTTCTCCGACATCTTCGGCGGCGGTAACTCACAAGATATCTTTGCAAATCTATTTGGCGGCGGCGGACGCCGCGGTCCTCGTAAAGGTAGCGATCTACAGACTGAAGCATCGATTACATTTAAAGAATCTGTCTTTGGCACAACACTTGAATTAAAACTCAACACAGATGGAAATGGCCCACAAAACATCTCGGCGCGCGTTCCAGCCGGTGTAAACGATGGCGCCAAGATCCGCGTCAAAGGAAAAGGCGCACCAGGTGAAGCAGGTCCT
The DNA here is from genome assembly GCA_040402355.1 of Candidatus Planktophila sp. GTDB lineage: Bacteria > Actinomycetota > Actinomycetes > Nanopelagicales > Nanopelagicaceae > Planktophila. The sequence goes on from JBBAMT010000001.1 coordinate 424,705, forward strand.
GGAGATCTCTTCATTGAGCTACATGTAAAGCCCCACGCTACTTTTTCACGTAAGGGCGAGAACTTGTTATTAATCTTGCCGGTCACCTTTGCCGAAGCTGCACTAGGTGCAGATATCAAAGTCCCCACACTTTCTGGCGATGATGTCACTGTGCGCTTAGCGGCAGGAACTCCTACAGGTCGCGTACTTCGCGTGAAAGGACGCGGTATCAAGAAGGGCGCCGTCACTGGCGACTTACTAATTACCGTTGAGGTTCAAGTACCACGTCGCCTGGAAGGAAAAGCTGAAGAGGCAGTCAAAGCATTTGCGGCAGCTACTGCCGATCACGATATCCGCGCAGAATTTGTAGTGAAGGCAAAGTCATGACGCAAGATCCCTTAAAACCAAATTTGCCACACGAAGAACATCCCGATGATGATGCTGGGTTATATGTAATTTCAGTTGCTGCTGAACTTTCTGGACTACACCCACAAACTTTGCGTCAATATGATCGCTTAGGTTTAGTTTCTCCAGATCGCACAGTAGGACGCAATCGCCGTTACTCACTGCGCGATATTGCATCTCTTCGCACGGTGCAGCGTCTTGTTGGTGAAGGCATCAACCATGCAGGAATTAAACGCATCATCGAACTCGAAGCGGCCATGGCAAATATGGCTGTTGAAGTCGCCAAGTTACGTATTGAAGTAAATGCATTGATTGAAGAGAATCCGCCGAAGTCACTTGCAACACGGAAGAAATCAGATGTAATCATTTACAGAGAAGAAGATAAGTAGAGATAAGGTCATCCCATGAGCGCACGCGAGAATCTAAAGAGCGAAATCGTCAATAAGGCAGTTGTTCACGGCAAAGTTATCTTGTCTTCGGGTAAAGAGGCCGATTACTACGTAGATCTTCGCCGCGTGACCCTTGATCATGTCGCAGCTCCGCTCGTTGGCGAAGTCATGTTAGATCTCACCAAAGATTTAGAGTACGAAGCAGTCGGTGGGCTCACATTGGGTGCAGACCCAGTAGCAACTGCGATGATGCATGTTGCAGCTTCCAATGGGCGCGCCATTGATTCTTTTGTAGTTCGCAAAGCAGAGAAGGCACATGGCCTGCAGCGCCGCATCGAAGGCCCAGATGTAAAGGGCAAGAAAGTTCTTGCTGTCGAAGACACTTCGACAACAGGCGGTTCAGTGCTTACCGCCGTTGAGGCGTTGAAGGAAGCCGGCGCAATTGTTGTAGGCGTTGCAGTGATTGTTGAACGCGGTGCCAAGCAGGCAATTCTCGATGCAGGCTACAAGTACTACGCCGCTTACTCGTTAGAAGACCTAGGTCTTTAAAAAGACTTACGAGTGATGCTTGCGAGTACTCCACTCGCGGAAGAATTCGATTGCTACAGGAATAACACTCACAACGATAATGAGTGCCACAACCGGCAAGAGGTACTTATCTACTGAACCTTTAAGTCTTTCTCCTAAGAGATAACCAGCGCCAATAATTCCTTCAGTCCAAATAACTGCACCTAGCGCATTCCAGAAGAAGAACTTCTTAACTGGAACACCAACGATGCCAGCCAATGGGTTAATCAGCGTGCGCACAAAAGGAATGAAGCGAGCAAGAACGAGGGCCTTACCTGTTCCATATTTGTTAAGCCACTTCTCAGTCGCATCGACCTTTGATTGTGTGAAGAATCTGCCGTCGGGACGGCTAAAGAGTTTGCGGCCATAGGTAGCGCCAATCCAGTGGCCCAGCTGACTTCCAAAAATTGCAGCAAAAGGTGCGCCGATAAAGAGTGCGACAGGATCTAACGAGGCGCCTCCCAAGATGGCAGCTCCTGAACCGGAAGCGGCAACGCCTGCGATAAAGAGAAGTGAATCGCCAGGAAATGCGAGCCCCACCAATAATCCAGTCTCAGCGAAGATGATGGCGAGAATTCCAATTAAACCAAGATCACCAACGATTGAATGTGCATCAAAGAGGTTTGCAGCCATATTCATACAGTGAGGATAAGGTAACGGCCGTGGCTACGCACCCTAATGGCGAACTATTTAATGAGAAATACCGCCCACAGTTTCATTTCACCCCATCACGTAATTGGATGAATGACCCAAATGGACTTATGTATTACAAAGGTAAATATCACCTCTTCTTCCAACATAATCCGCTGGGAATTGACTGGGGAAATATGTCATGGGGACATGCGGTAAGTAGCGATTTATATTCATGGGAAGAGTTACCCGTAGCAATTGCATGTACACCGACATCAGGAATCTTTTCGGGAAGCGCCGTTGTTGATTACACAAACACATCTGGTTTTGGCTCTCTTGATAATCCACCGATAGTTGCGATTTATACCGAGCATCAAAATGATGAGAGCAACCAGTCACAATGTCTGGCATATAGCCTCGATGATGGTCTCACCTTTACAAAATATGAAGGCAATCCAGTATTAGATCTCAATCTGCCTAACTTTCGCGATCCAAAAGTTAACTGGATCGACGGACAATGGATTATGACCGTGGCACTTCCGCAAGAATTTAAAATCTCTTTCTACTCTTCTCCTAATTTGAAAGAGTGGACCTACCTCAGCGACTTTGGCCCTGCAGCAGAAGTAGGAGGAATTTGGGAGTGCCCAGATTTATTTCAACTCAATGATAAGTGGGTACTGCTTGTCTCACTCAACCCAGGTGGATTCCAGATTGGTTCTGGCACTCAATACTTTGTTGGGCTTTGGACCGGGAAAGAATTTATTGCAGATGACACACAGACAAGATGGATTGATTACGGCCGCGATAATTATGCGGGGGTCACTTTCTCTAATACCCCAGATGAGAAGAAGATTTCTCTGGGCTGGATGAGCAATTGGGAGTACGCAAGACGGGTACCCACAGATCCATGGCGGAGTGCGATGACGATTCCACGGGAGCTCACTCTTGCTGGCAACACCTTGGTACAGACCCCCATTGAGCGCCCACAAGGATTCCCAGAAGTTTCATTTACAACTGCCGCTGGCGGAATCAGGATCCATGAAACCCGGGAGCGCTTTGCTGAGGTAGGCGTACGTAATGGGAAGATTTGCGTTGATGTAACGAGTGCGTGGAATGAGATTCCAGCACCACTAGTGCAGGAAATCCCAGCACCTTCAGGTGAAGTGGACTTCAGGGTCATTGTCGATCGTGGCTCAATCGAGGTATTTGCTGCGGGTGGAACGATTGTTCTGACCAACCTCGTATTTGTTGATACTTCTCTGCACTATGTAGAGACCATCAGTGAGGTGAAAAACCTTAAATTGCAGCAGTTGTCTCGCGAACAACCAGGCTAAGTGGAACCACAATATTCTTGTGTTCGGTTACGGGATGGCTAATCTCGGCAATCGCCGCAGCCGCAGCTACCTGACCTTCAAATTGTGGCGGCTGTGAAACAGTCGTGAGGCCGATGTACTGAGCGATTAAGTGATCATCAAAGCCAATTACAGAGATATCTTCAGGCACACGTAACCCTTTTGCGCGGATTGCTTTCAGCGCCCCAAATGCCATCTCATCGGAATGACAGAAGATTGCAGTTGGCAATTTCTTACGGCGCAAGAATGCTTCCATAGCAATCTCAGCGGTATAGATATTGAAATCTCCTCGGATCTCTAACTCAGGATTCCATTCAACTCCAACACCATTGAGTACTTCAATGTAACCCTTGGTGCGATTATCAGAGACATCAAAGTTGTAAGCAGTCTCTCGCTGGCCAGAGAGAACAGCAATCTGGCGGTGTCCTAAATCTGTTAAGTGTTGTGTTGCAACTTTTCCACCTACTACGTCATCGATAGCAACACTGGTGCAACCCTCGTGGAAAAAACCAATTGTCGTGATGGGAATCCCTAAACTTAAGAGCGATGAAAATTCTTCATCTGTAGGAGGCATGCTAATAACAATGAGTGCATCAACTTTGCCACGCAACTGCTTATGTTGAAAGATTCTTTGACGCGCTTCCACTTCAGAGAAATTATAGAGAAGTAGATCTATTCCAACTTCGCGCAGACTCTGTTCAATTCCATTGATCGCTTCAGCAAAGTACCAACGTGAAATGTATGGAGCAATTACACCAATTCGGTTTGTGCGCTTAATTAATTCGCGTGGAATAAGATCGGGACGTAACGGATAGTTAAGTTCGAGAGCAGCTGCAACAATCTTTTCGCGAGTGCGTTCATTGACATGATGCAGGCCGCGAAGTGCGCGCGAGACGGTGGCAGCTGAGACGCCCGCCTTTTCCGCGATTTCAACAACGCCGCTCACGAAACCCCCCTCTGCAAATAACTGCAAAACCTCTGCAAAAGGTACCCCCACTGCCACTTTTCGGATAGCCCCTGGGGTGAAAATTGAGCGTGGAACTTCATCCGGAAAGCCGTTTATAACGCTTTCATTACCTTCGGCCCCCGCGCTAGCGACCCGCGAGGTGCTGGTAATACCGTTGCCTCACGTTCAGGGCTCTTGGTTTATCCAGGCGGCCTCAACAACCCTCAATAGAAAAGGTAACCACATGCTAAAGAAAAAGGGTCTACTTGTTGGAGCTGCTGTTGCAGTTCTTTCACTCGTAGCAACTACTTTCACAGCAACATCAGCATCAGCTGCTGGCTGTGACGAATATTCAAAGTGGAAGGGAACTGGAACAGTAAAGATTTTCGCTGGTATCCGCGATCCTGAAGCTTCAGTGATGGAGAAGATCTTCGCTGAGTTCACAAAGTGCACAGGCGTCAAGATTGCCTACGAAGGAACAGATCAGTTCGAAACACTCCTTCCTGTACGTGTTAAGGGCGGAAACGCACCTGACCTCGCAATTATTCCTCAGCCAGGTTTGGTATCAACAATGGTTGCAACAGGTAAGGCTGTCCCAATTACAGCTGCAGTCCGCGCAAACCTTTCTAACTACTACAACCCAGCATGGGCATCATTTACAACAATCAACGGACGTATCTACGGTGCACCATTTGGCGCATCATCGAAGTCACTTGTTTGGTACTCACCAGCACAGTTCAAGAAGCTTGGCGTTTCAATTCCACAAACATGGACTGAAATGGAAGCAGTTGCAGCGAAGTTCAAGGCTGCAGGAGCTAACCCATGGTGTGCAGGTATCGAATCAGGAGCTGCCACAGGATGGCCAGCAACTGACTGGATCGAGCAAATGGTTCTTCGTGAACAGGGTCCAAAGAAGTACAACCAGTGGTGGCAAGGCAAGCTCAAGTTCTCATCACCTGAAATTCTTGGTGCAATGAACAAGGTTGCTGCATGGCTCGGAACATCTTCACAAGTTGGAGATCTCAAGTCAGTTGCTACACGTAAGTTCCAGGATGCAGGTATTCCAGGACTTAAGAACGGTACTTGCGGCATGTTGCAGCAGGCATCTTTCTACTCATCAATGTACCCAGCAGGAACCACATTCGGTCCTTCAGGTGATGCTGATGCGTTCTACCTCCCAGCTACAAACAACAAGTTTGGTAAGCCAATCATGGGTGGCGGAGAGTTCCCAGTCGCATTCTCAAAGAAGAAGGAAGTTGGATTCGTCCAGGATTACCTATCTTCACCAGTTTACGGAATTGAGCGCGCAAAGATGGGTGGATGGACTTCAGCTAACACTGGTATCCCACTATCGAACTACTCAGATCCAGTTCTTAAGGTTGTGGCAACACAGCTTCAGAACAAGTCTGGCGCAATCGTCTTCGACGCATCTGACTTGATGCCAACAGCGGTGAACGGTGCTTTCTGGAAGGAAATGACTAAGTTCTACGCAGAAGGTAAGTCAATGAAGGATGTTGCTGCAGGAATCGACGCTAACTGGTAATTAATTACCAATAGCTCATTGCTTGATAGCAATCTGAAGTAAAGATGCCGGGGTCCACACCTTGTGGGCCCCGGCATCTTCTTCCATAATGGCGTCGTAATAGATGTAATAAATAATATAATTTAAAGAATGGAGAGAACTTAATGATTACATGGTCAAGTCTCTTCGAGTCTTCCTTTCCAAAGATTCTTCAGATTCTCGCAGTGCTCGCTATCTTCTTCGGTTTCTATGGAATCGCATTTGCAGCTGGAGCTCGCGTTCAAGGTAAGAAGCAGAATGTTTTAGCGCTCTCACTATTTTTGGTACCAGCTCTCATCCTTGCGATGACAGGTCTTGGTATTCCAGCAATTCAAACTTTTATCGAATCATTTAAAAATGCAGATTCTTCCAAGTGGGTAGGTTTTGCTAACTACACACGAGCAGTGAAAGACCCAGATATTCTTCTCGCTTTCCGCAACACCATGGCGTGGGTAATCATCTCCCCGGTAGTAGCTACTGGACTTGGTTTAGCTCTTGCGACAATGCTCAATAAGATGAAGCGCGAAGCACTTGCTAAATCCCTCATCTTTATGCCGATGGCTATCTCGTTCGTTGGTGGTTCTTTGATCTGGAACTTGATGTACCAATATCAAGAACCAAACATGAACCAGACAGGCCTTGTCGGTCAGATTATGAAATCACTCGGTATTCCGCTGCAGCACCTTCTCTTATGGTCACCATGGAACAACTTATTCCTCATGGTCGTCTACATCTGGGGCTTTACAGGTTTCGGTATGGTGATCTTGTCTGCTGCCATTAAAAATATCCCGCAAGATATTGAAGAAGCCGCCCAGCTCGATGGCGCATCAGGGCTCCGCCTTTTCCGCACCGTGACTGTGCCAATGGTCAAGACCACCATCATCGTTGTTCTCACCACCGCAATGGTGGGCACGCTCAAGCTCTTCGACGTGATCCACACAATGACCGGCGGAAACTTTAAAACCGATGTGCTCTCTAACCGTATGTTTGATGAACACTTTGTCTATCTCAACAACGGCCGCGGTTCCTCACTCGCAATTCTTATCTTCTTGGGCGTTCTCCCTATTACCTATTACAACATCCGCTCTATCCGCGCAGAACGGAAGCACTAATCATGGCGAAGCTAGCCCTCAAGAAGAATAAGCCGCTTATTGCGCCATCTGGCACAAAGCCATTTACATCACCCATCGCTTCTGCAATCGTCACAGTCATTGCGGTTCTCTGGACAGTGCCAACGCTCGGACTTGTTGTTACTTCATTCCGCGATAAGGAATCAATTCTTTCTAGCGGTTGGTGGACCTCATTTACCAACCCATCATTTACTCTCGAAAACTTCCGCGCAGTCTTGCTGCAAGGTGGTGGCTCACTCGGTTCACAAGGAATGATTCCTTTCGCAGTCAACTCACTTGCCATCACGATCCCAGCTGTTGTTCTCTCAGTCGGCTTTGGTCTTATGGCTGCCTACGCTCTTGCCTGGATTCCGTTCCGCTTTAGCAACCAGGTCTTCTACGGCCTCTTTGCTCTGCAAGGCGTTCCACTACAGCTTTCACTCTTGCCACTTCTTACCTTCTTTGCAACAGGTGTGCAGCTCTTTGGTGTTCAGATAATTCCTTCCCTTGGAATTGTTGGAACTCTCGCAGCAGTCTGGTTCCCACACGTGATGTTTGGTCTACCGCTTGTTACCTACTTACTTCACAACTTTGTATCAGCTCTGCCTCGCGAACTTCTTGAAGCAGCTCGCGTCGACGGTGCCAATCACTTTGAAGTCTTCCGCAGAATTGTTCTGCCCCTATCTCTTCCTGCGATTGCATCAATTTCAATCTTCCAGTTTTTATGGATCTGGAACGACTTACTTGTAGCGCTCGTATTTGCAGGCGGTACAGATGATGTTGCACCATTGACGCTTCACCTAGCAAACCTTGGTGGATCACTCGGTTCTAAGTGGGAGAACGTCGCACCAGCAGCGTTGTTCTCCATCGTCATTCCGCTGACAGTCTTCTTCTCACTACAGCGTTACTTCGTCCGCGGACTCCTCGCAGGTTCCGTTAAGAGTTAAACGTTCTTGCCGTTGTCGGCAATCACACCTCTGTACCAATAACCAGAATCCTTAATGGTGCGTTTCTGCGTATTGAAGTCAACGTGCACGATGCCAAAACGCTTGGCATATCCCAGCGCCCATTCGAAGTTATCCATCAACGACCACTCGTAATAGCCCTTTACAGGTGAACCTTCGGCGATTGCCTCTGCGACTGCCGATAAGTGGGTGGTTAAGTAATCGATACGGCGTTGATCGTGGCACTTGCCGTCTTCACTAATCCCTTCATCGTAGGCAACACCGTTTTCAGTGATGTAGAGATTAGGAAGAGCGCTGCCATATTCCTTATGCCAGCGAACAAGTAAATTCTTTAAACCAGCTGGAGTCAGCGGCCATCCCATATCTGTTAGTGGTCCAGGCGCTGTCTCATCAATATCAAGACCAAACAACCCGGCAATCGAATGCCACTGTCCTTCGCCACCCTTGGATGGATGAATGAAGTTATCGAAGTAGTAGTTAATACCAATGAAGTCATTCTTCACTGTCGCTGACTCAAGGTCTCCTGGCTTAATGACAGATGCAAGTTCGTCACCATATGTATCGAGCAAGATCTGTGGGTAGCTACCCTTCATAAAGGCATCCATCCAGAATCTATTCTGATGCGCATCCGCAATCGCTAAGGCATGTGCTTGCACAGGATCATTTGGATCATCCGCAATTGAGTTTGCTTGATTCAAAACTGGCCCAGTCAAAATATCTGTGCGTACTGCGCGCATCGCATTTGTTGATGCCACATGTGCCAAGACAGTGTGGTGCGCTGCTGCAAAGGCAGCCCTACGATCCTTTACACCAGGTGCATGAATTCCGATTCCATATCCCAGCCATGCAACTACCCACGGTTCGTTAATCGGTGTCCATTTTTTGACGCGATCACCAAAGTGTTCAACTACCGCGGTTGAGTAATCAGCAAAAGCTTTTACGATATCGCGGTTGGCCCACCCACCTTTATCTTGCACAGCTTGAGGCAGATCCCAGTGATACAAAGTTGCAAGTGGCTCGATACCTGCTTCAAGCAAGGCATTAATCAGACGGTCGTAGAAAGCAAAGCCGCGTTCTTCGCGCACTCCATCGCCATTAGGAAACATACGAGGCCAGGCGAATGAGAAGCGATATGACTTAAGGCCAAGCTCTTTCATCAAGGCGATATCTTCGAGATAGCGGTGATAGTGATCGTTAGCTACATCGCCGGTATCTCCATTGGCGACCTTTCCCGGCGTCTTACAGAATGTGTCCCAGATCGATAGCCCGCGGCCATCTTCATAGGCTGCGCCCTCGATTTGATAGCTGGAGGTCGCAGCGCCCCAGATAAAGTCCTTTGGAAATGTGGCCATGGTCTGAGCGTACTTTTAACTCACCCCATTGGCTGTAATAAATATGTATAGATTTGCTAAAACTGCCCCCTTTGACCCTAAACTTCGTGAGCCTGCGCGCCCTCCCTCAAATTGGGGCGCCCTGACTCTCCAATGGAGGAGACAACATGAGTGCTTCTGCTGCACTATCGACCGTTCAAGTAACGGGCTCAAATCTCAACATCACCTATGTGGTCCTAGCTGTCGCCCTCGGCGCGCTTGGAATCGCCTTCGCCCTTCGCCAGCAAGTCCTTGCGGCAAGCGACGGCACAGACAAGATGCGCGAGATCGCTGAAGCCGTACAAGAAGGAGCAGCGGCATACCTAGCCCGCCAGTTCCGCACACTTTCATATTTCGTAGGAATCGTCTTCTTCCTCCTACTCGCACTCCCAGCCGATACAACATCTCTTCGCGTCGGCCGCTCCATCTTCTTCCTTCTCGGCGCAGGTTTCTCCGCCCTCGTTGGATATAACGGTATGTGGCTTGCAGTTCGCGCAAATGTGCGCGTTGCAGAAGCTGCACGCCAGAAGGATGGCACCAAGGCAGTTCAGATCGCATTCCGCACAGGCGGCGTTGTCGGTATGACAACTGTGGGCCTCGGCCTTGTTGGCGCTTCAACTGTTGTGATTCTCTTCCGCGAGAACGCACCAGTTGTTCTTGAAGGATTTGGTTTCGGTGCTGCCATGCTCGCGATGTTTATGCGCGTCGGCGGCGGTATCTTCACAAAGGCTGCAGACGTCGGAGCAGACCTCGTCGGTAAAGTTGAAAAAGGTATCCCTGAAGATGACCCACGTAACCCTGCAACAATTGCAGATAACGTCGGTGATAACGTCGGTGACTGCGCTGGTATGGCTGCAGACCTCTTCGAGTCATATGCAGTAACGCTCGTTGCAGCACTTATCCTAGGAAAGGCCGCATTCGGTAACGAAGGTCTTATCTATCCATTGATTGTTCCTGCAATCGGAATCATCACAGCAGTTATCGGCATCTTCGCTACTCGTTTGCGTTCAACAGATAAGTCAGCAATGACAGCGATTAACCGCTCATTCTTTATGTCAGCAATTATCTCGGCCGGCTTAACAGGCCTCGCAACATTTACCTACCTTCCAGGTAAGTTCAACTTGCTAACAAATTACTCACCAACAGTTCTTGAAGAAGCTGGCAATATCAACCCGCGCGTTCTGGCCTTTGGTGCAGTCATCATTGGAATCGTTTTGGCCGCAGCAATTCAGGTACTTACGGGCTTCTTTACTGAAACCGGCAAGCGCCCTGTAAACGATGTAGCAGCTTCATCTCAGACAGGGGCTGCAACAGTAATTCTTGCTGGTATCTCGGTCGGTTTTGAATCAGCTGTGTACTCAGCACTTCTTATCGCAGCAGCAGTATTCGGTGCATTCTTGCTCGGTGGCGGATCAATCGTCTTGTCACTCTTCGCAATCGCGCTCGCTGGTACTGGCTTACTTACAACAGTAGGTGTCATCGTTGCGATGGATACCTTCGGCCCAATCTCAGATAACGCACAAGGCATTGCAGAAATGTCAGGCGACGTTAAGGGCGAAGGCGCACAGATCCTTACCTCCCTCGATGCTGTTGGTAACACAACAAAGGCAATCACAAAGGGAATCGCAATCGCGACAGCTGTTCTTGCAGCAACTGCGTTATTCGGCGCATTCACCGATGCAATCAAGGAAGCAGTCATCAAGGCAGTTGGCGAAGGTACAACAGTTGCTCTTGAATACCAAGGCATCCTTGATATCGCATCCCCTCGTAACCTCGTCGGTTTAATTATTGGAGCCGCAGTTGTGTTCCTCTTCTCAGGACTTGCAGTCAATGCTGTGTCACGAGCCGCAGGTGCAGTTGTTGTTGAAGTGCGTAACCAATTCAAGCTTCACCCGGGAATCATGAAGGGCACCGAAAAGCCTGAGTACGGTCGCGTTGTCGATATCTGTACTCGCGACTCACTACGTGAACTCGTAACTCCAGGACTTCTTGCAGTCATGGCACCAATCGCAGTTGGCTTCGGTCTCGGCGTTGGCGCACTCGGTGCATACCTTGCAGGTGCAATCGGTACAGGTACTTTGATGGCCGTCTTCTTATCTAACTCAGGCGGCGCTTGGGATAACGCAAAGAAGATGGTTGAAGATGGACACCACGGCGGCAAGGGCACAGAAGCCCACGCAGCAACAATCGTTGGTGACACTGTCGGAGATCCATTTAAGGACACTGCAGGCCCTGCAATCAACCCACTTATCAAGGTGATGAACCTTGTTGGTCTCTTGATTACACCTGCGATTGTCAGTTTCGCACTTCCTACACAGAACTCGACATCACTTCTCATTGCACTTGCTGCAACTCTTGTGATTATCGGAGCTCTTATCCGTAACCGTCGTCAATCGACATCTATCGACTACTAAGAGAAAGCCACTTCCCCCGAAGTAGTTATGGCAAAAACCTTAAAGACGTTGGTGATCGTTGAGTCCCCTGCGAAAGCGCGCAAAATTGGCGGCTACCTCGGCGATGGTTACATCGTCGAGGCTAGCGTCGGTCATATCCGCGACTTGCCTCAGCGCGCAGCCGACATTCCTAAAGAGGTAAAGAAGCTCGCCTGGTCTAAAGAAGGCGTCGATATCGAAAACGATTTCGCACCTTTATATGTCATCAACCCAGATAAGCGGGCGAAAGTTGCCGAGCTCAAGGAGTTGATGAAGGGCGCTGACGAGATCCTTCTAGCAACGGATGAGGACCGTGAAGGCGAGGCAATCGCCTGGCACCTGGTTGAGGTACTACAACCAAAGATTCCTATCAAGCGCATGGTCTTCAATGAGATCACCGAAGATGCCATTAAGGCAGCTGTTGAGAACACTCGCGACCTTGATTACAACCTCATTGATGCGCAAGAAACTCGTCGTGTTCTCGACCGTCTCTATGGTTACCGGCTGTCACCGGTTCTATGGAAGAAAGTTATGCCGCGTATTTCAGCAGGGCGCGTGCAATCTGTTGCAACAAGGTTGATTGTTGAAAAAGAACGTGAACGCATGGCCTTCATCTCATCCTCTTGGTGGGATCTCAATGCAAAGACCGAGCTTGGCTTTACTGCACGCCTGCTTTCAGTAGATGGCAAGAAAGTAGCGTCTACTGCTGACTTCGGAGCAGATGGCGCCGTCAAAGAGAAGTCACTCAAAGACATTCTCTTGCTTGATGAAAAACAAGCAACCGCTCTTACTGAAAGTTTAAAGAACATACCCCTAACTGTTAAGTCGATGGAAGAAAGCCCACGGACTGAACGCCCAAAGCCACCATTTACAACTTCCACCATGCAGCAAGATGCGGGTTCACGTCTCGGTTGGGGCGCACAAATCACGATGCGTATTGCACAGCGCTTGTACGAAAACGGTTACATCACCTATATGCGTACTGACTCCATCAACTTATCTGCGCAGGCAATTAAAGCTGCCCGCCAAGCTGCAACTTCGCTCTACGGAAAAGATCACGTTTACGAGACCGCTCGCGTTTATCAAGGAAAGTCTAAGAATGCACAAGAAGCGCACGAAGCGATTCGCCCAGCAGGAGATGTCTTTAAGACACCTGGTGAATTAGCACCAGAACTCTCTCGCGATGAATTCGCGTTGTATGACCTCATCTGGAAGCGCACCGTTGCATCCCAGATGGCCGATGCCAAGAAGATGCAGATGCGCGTCGACTTTGACGCGCAGACAGCAGATAAGAAAGAGACAATCTTCCGCGCCAACGGCTCTGTCATCACCTTTGCCGGATTCTTGGCTGCCTACGATGACATCGCAACCGATGAAAACAAGGATGAAGAATCTGAAGATCGTCGCCTACCTGCAATGACAATTGGCCAATCAGTAAAGGTCGATGAATACTCTTGCGAGGGCCACGAGACAAAGCCACCTGCTCGCTACACCGAACCAACTCTTGTGAAGAAACTTGAAGAACTCGGTATCGGCCGCCCATCAACATTCGCATCAATCATTCAAACTATTCAAGATCGCGGCTATGTCTCAAAGCGCGGCCGTGCACTTGTTCCAACCTTCCTCGCATTCTCAGTGACAGGCTTGCTCGAAACCCACTTCACTAAGCTTGTGGATTACGACTTCACAGCCTCTATGGAAGAAGATCTCGACAAGATTGCAGCGGGCGAAGCAGGACGCGTCGATTGGTTGCGTGATTTCTACTACGGCGTCGATGGCCAACCAGGTCTTAATGAACTTTCACTCGACCTCGGCGTGATTGACGCACGAGCAACAAACACAATGAACTTATCTGACACCATCGAAATTCGCGTTGGTCGCTACGGAGCGTACTTACAAGAGAACTTACCCGATACAGATCGCAAGCTTGCCAACATTCCTGAAGGTTTAGCACCGGATGAATTAACCCTTGCTAAGGCGATTGAACTACTTGCGGCCCCTTCTGGGGAGCGCGAACTCGGCGTAGACCCGCAGACAAACTTCGAAGTCGTCGCAAAGTCAGGACGCTTTGGTCCATACATCACCGAGATCTTCCCCGAAGAACCTGTTGAACTTAACGACAAGGGCGAACCAAAGAAGAAGCGCAAGAAGAGAGATGCACCAAAACCAAAGACTGCATCTCTTCTTAGAACCATGAACCTCGACACCATCACACTTGATGATGCGCTTCAACTACTTTCACTTCCTCGCGTACTTGGCACCAACAGCGCAGGAGATGAAATCACCGTACAGAACGGCCGCTACGGTCCGTACCTAAAAGCTGGTGCAGATTCACGCACACTCACATCTGAAGACCAACTTTTCTCAATTAACTTAGTTGAAGCACTCGATATCTACTCAAAGCCAAAGGAGCGTCGCCGCGGTGTTGCAAAGCCACCACTGAAAGAACTCGGCACGGATCCTGGAACTGAAAAACAAGTCATCATTAAAGATGGACGCTTTGGCATGTATGTCACCGATGGTGAAACCAATGCAACGCTTCGTCGCGGGGACACCCTTGAGGCAATGACTCTCGAGCGCGGACTCGAACTCCTTGCCGGACGCCGAGCATGGGAAGCAGAGAACGGCCCATCACCTAAGAAGTCACGTAAGAAGGCGGCAAAGGCAAAGCCTGGCGCCACCGCACCAAGCCTTACAAAAAACACTCTAAAGAAGGCGGCAACAAAGAAGAAAGCCGCAAAGAAAGCATCAGGAAAAGCTGAGAAGAGCGCTGAGTAGACTCCACTCATGGCTCATGAGACGTGGTTACTTACCGGAGGCGCTGGTTACATCGGCACACATATAGCTGATGAGTTCATCCGCGCAGGTAAATCTGTCGTCATCTATGACTCGCTCTATCAGGGCCTTGAATCTCGCGTCACCTACCTTCGCGCCCATCACGGCGTTGAGCTCCCACTGATCACAGCCGATATCCGCGATTACAACGAACTCGAAAACGTTATCCGCACCCACAAAATTGATGGCATCGTCCACACCGCAGCACTCAAGGCGGTTGGCGAATCAATGGAGAAGAAGGATGAGTACTTCGAAGTAAACCTCGATGCCACAACTGAGCTTCTACAAATCGCAAAGCGCAACGGTGTTAAGAAATTTATCTTCTCATCTACCGCAGCTGTCTACGGCAGCCCCGATTCGATGGATCCTTGCAAAGAAGATGGCGATAAGAAACCAATCTCTCCGTACGGTGACTCTAAGTACCAAGCAGAGTCAAAGGTCACTGACTTCATCAATACTGGCGGTAACTTTGGTACATCACTACGTTTCTTCAACGTTGTGGGAACCGCTGCCCCTGAACTTCTCGATAACTCGGTTGAAAATCTTGTCCCTATTGTCTTGGGCAAACTCGACAAAGGTGAAGCACCAACAATATTCGGTACCGATTACGCAACTCCCGATGGCACATGTATCCGCGACTACGTCGATGTCCGCGATATCGCCCGCGCACATCTAGCTGCAGCAAATGCCACAACCAAACTCCCACCAGCGATGAATATCGGCACCGGCCGCGGCGCATCAGTGCGCGAGATCATCAAGCTTGTCTTAGAGGCAACCCATAAGAGCGATACCAAGGTTAATGAAGTCGAACGCCGTGCCGGAGACCCCGCCTTCCTCTGCGCAGATATCAATCTCGCCAAGTCAGCGATGGGCTTTACCTCGCAATACTCACTCGAAGAGAGCGTCAGAAGCCTCTTCTAACCAGACTTAAATCGCTCACGCACAATCTTGCACATCTCACGATGGCCCGCTTCACTCAAGTGCACGCAATCGAGTAGATAGTTCTCTTGCTTCAAAAAACTATCCGGCAATGTAATCACAGTAAATTCAGGTGACTTGTACTTCTCTAAAGCCCTCAAAATCTCCTTGTAATAGCGCTTATAACTGCGTCGTTCCAAGAAGATGCGCCGGTTCTCCAGGGCATGGTGCTGAATCCACATAATGCGCTTGCTCTGATGGCGTGCAAGGTGAACGACTGCGTTGATCTGGTCTTCAATCTCTCGACGGCTAATTCGAGTTTTGTATAGACCAGTGAAATAGAGCAGATACTTCACCGTATTTCTAAAGCGCACCTTGACGGCACGTTTCAATTGCCCGGCACGACTATGGCTGGCATATGCAGGCTGGTGGAACCCAAATTCACCTGTGAAGTCGATTCCCATCCGGTGGCCAGCTTTGACAAGTGATACCGGCCAACCAATAGATGTTCCAAAGTGAAGGACCAATAAGTCTTCATTCGGAAAATCCGCGAGTTCATTGATGGCGCGAACAAAGGTAAGCCCGCCCCTAGTCTCAACTCGGAAATCAATCTCTGCAGGCAACGTGGCCTTCAGTAGATGCGGCCACGATTTCTCTTTATCGTCGTTAAAGCTGGAAGCTGCCGAGCCTCCTAGCACTGTTATCGATTTCAATCTCTCCAAAACTATTCTCCAAAACCACCGACGAATCGGTTATAGATGTGTGTGTGCGTAATTGGGCAGACGCATCTATAGGAGGAGAGTTGGCTAGAGGCAAGAAAATGGAAGAATGAATGTGCGAAGTGCTTTTGTATCCAATTCGTTCATACGTAAGGCTTTGGTCGTAACTGCGAGTAACTTCAACAGCAAATGATTTATCTGGAGTTATATATTTTTTATAGGTTGCATAGGCGCGATGTTTTTCAGGAACTGAATTTACACCCTCGGCGCTTTTGAGAACTGATTGGTGAAACAGAGTGTGTTCATCAATTACATTGTTTGTGACAAGGTGCTGATCCACCATCAATGAGGTGAAATTGACCTGAGCTTCAGCTGCTCCTGTGATTACGCGAGCTGAAACTGATAAAAGTATGACGAAGAGAAAGAGGCCTCTGAATCTCTCAAACATTCGCGGCATAGTTAAGGGTAGGCGGGGGGGTGAGATATGTCTGCTACGACTCTGGCAAGAAGGGTATGAAATGGGCGGATTTAGCCCTTTCCAGCCCTATCAGCGCCTGCCGATAGACTCAACCTATGCCTGCAAGCCTGCCCACCCCTGCTGCCCCTAAGCAGGATGCAACCCGCAGCGTCTTAGCAATCCCAGCCTTTCGCAAGCTCTGGAACTCGATGCTCTTCTCATCCCTTGGTGATTGGCTCGGCCTCCTTGCAACAACCGCGCTCGCCCAACAACTCTCTGGCGGGTCGTATGCAACAGCAAACTTCGCAATCGCCGGTGTCTTCATCGCTCGCTTACTTCCGGCAGTATTTCTCGGCCCCATCGCCGGAGTAATCGCCGATCGCTTCGATCGCCGCCGCCTCATGGTCTCAGTCGATGTCATGCGCGCAGCTCTCTACATCTCGATCCCAATTGTTCACACATATTTCTGGCTCTACACGGCAATGATTCTGGTCGAGTGCCTCACTCTCTTCTGGTCACCAGCCAAAGAGGCATCAGTTCCCAACCTTGTTCCACGTGACAAGCTTGAGAACGCAAATCAAGTCTCACTCTTGGCTGCATATGGAACCGCTCCCATTGGAGCAATTCTCTTCTCACTGCTCACACTTCTCTCTGGTGCAATCGCAGCAATCAGCCCACTCTTGCCAAGTAACTCAGTAGATATCGCGCTCTATATCAACGCACTCTCATTCCTCTTTGCGGCATGGACAATCCGTGGCCTCAAAGAAATTCCAAAGGGCTCAGCATCTAAATCAAATAAAGATGAGAATGTCGGACAATCTCTTATTCAAGGTTGGAAAGCTGTCTCTGAATCTAAAATCATCCGCGGTCTGATCATCGGTATGGTCGGTGCATTCTCAGCAGCTGGTGCTGTTATTGGCCTTGCCCGCACATTCGTAGGCGATCTTGGTGGCGGAGATGCTGCATACGGTGTTCTCTTTGGCTCAGTCTTTACCGGTCTTGCAACCGGAATTGCATTCGGCCCGAAAGTATTTGCACAGTTCTCACGCCGCCGCCTATTTGGTGCATCCCTCACGACATCAGGTTTTTTCCTCGTTCTCCTTGCACTGATCTCCAACCTTGTTCTCTCAGTCTTTATCGTTGCCATCCTCGGCGCCTTCAGCGGAATCGCTTGGGTTACTGGCTTCACCATGCTTGGCATGGAGGTCCATGATGATGTTCGCGGGCGCACCTTCGCTTTCGTTCAATCACTAATCCGCATTACTTTGGTGGCAGTTCTTGCCATCGCCCCGATCATTGCAGCCACTATCGGTGTGCACCGCTATGAATTCCAGACAATCGTTCTTAACTACAACGGCGCACAGATCACTATTCTGATTGCAGGACTCATTGCAGTTCTCATTGGTTCTGTTTCTTATCACCAGATGAAAGATCGCCCAACTGTCTCTCTATGGTCAGATATTCTCGCTGCCCTTCAAGGTGAACTCGGTGCAATCACTGGAGCGCAAGCGAAGGGAATCTTTATCGCATTCGAAGGCGGCGAAGGCACCGGCAAATCAACACAGTCAGAACTTCTGAAAGCATGGCTCGAACAAGAAGGCGAGACCGTCATCCTTTCTCGCGAACCCGGCGGCACCGACCTTGGAAAAGATCTACGCAAGATTCTTCTCGGACATGAAACAGGAGCCATCAGCCCACGTGCCGAAGCACTTCTCTATGCAGCAGATCGCGCGCACCATGTCTTCTCTGTCATCCGCCCAGGCCTAGATGCCGGAGACGTTGTTATCACTGATCGCTACTTCGATTCATCTGCTGCCTACCAAGGCGCAGGTCGCGTACTCAATCCATCCGAAGTCGCACGCATCTCACGATGGGCAACAGAAAGTTTGTACCCAACACTGACAATCCTGATTGATCTCCCTGCCGAGATCGGCCTCGGCCGCTTGCAATCACGCGATCGCTTAGAGGCAGAACCCACCGAATTCCACGAACGCGTTCGCCAAGAGTTCTTACAAATCGCAATGATGGATCCAGAACGCTACTTCGTCGTCGATGGCACACAAACCGTCGAAGAGATCCACACCCACATCATCGCCCGCGTCGCCGAACTTCCAGCACTTAAACGCAATGCACAAGGCCCACAACAGAATAAATTCCTCAAGCCAATTCGCACAGCAACCCACGCAGTCACAAAGAGAATTAAAAAGTAAATGCCTCCCGTCTTCGACGACCTCGTCGGCCAAGAACACATCATCGAAATCCTCACCAAAGCAGTAGCCGCATCCCGCACGCAAGAAGAGAGCCATGAGATGACCCACGCCTGGGTCTTTACTGGCCCTCCAGGATCAGGCCGCTCATCAGCTGCTGTCGCCTTCGCACAAGCTCTTATCTGCCCCAACAACGGCTGCGCCACCTGCAGTGATTGCAACTCAGCTAAAACTCACGGCCACCCTGATGTTGAAATCATTCGCACCGAAGGTCTATCTATCAAAGTAGAAGAAATCCGCGAACTCCTTACCCGCGTCGCCTGGGCACCATCCATGGGCGGCTGGCGCGTAGTTGTCATGGAAGATGCGGATCGACTTACTGAATCTGCTGCAAACGCACTTCTCAAGGCAATTGAAGAGCCAGGCACACGCACTGTCTGGTTACTTTGTGCACCCACACTTCATGATGTCTTGCCAACAATTCGTTCACGCTGTCGCCACCTACAACTTCGCACACCAAGCCTTGAAGCAGTCACAAAGGTTCTCATTAACCGCGATCACATCGCACCAGGAATGGCAGATTTTGCAGCACGCGTGAGTCAAGGTCATATTGGCCGCGCTAAGTATTTGGCCATTAATGAATCAGTTCGAAGCAACCGCAAAACGATTATGCAACTTCCACTCCAACTCGGATCACTCGCTGCAGCATTCCAAGCGGCACAAACACTTGTTGACCTTGCAACTACTGAAGCGAACGCATCATCTGATGAGCGCGATGAAAAAGAAGTTGAGAAACTTCAAGAAGCCTATGGAAAAGGCGCAACGGGCCGGGGCATGGCAATCGGTGGAGCCAAGGCAGTCAAAGAGCTTGAGAAAGAACAGAAGTCACGCTCGACCCGCATGGTCCGTGACTCCATCGATGGCGCACTTCTCGATATCGCAACCTTCTACCGTGATGTCATGATGGTGCAATCTGGGAACAGAGATTCAATGATCAATACGGATATGCGTGAACAGATTGAAAGCTACGCGGCTAATTCACCAACGCACTCCACAATCAACAAAATCAACGCCATCATGGAAGCGCGAGAAAACCTCTCTCGCAATTCAGCTCCGCTCGTTACCTGCGAAGCGCTGATGTGCCAATTAGCGCGTAAATAGCCTCTTAACTAACCCTTGAGGGTGGTCATCAGCACCCCTTGCTATAGGGCAGAATTCCACCATGCGTCTAGACCATGTTTCTTATGTGACCTCCCATG
>JBBAMT010000002.1:0-177552 GCA_040402355.1 Candidatus Planktophila sp.
TTCCCCACTGCTGCCTCCCGTAGGAGTCTGGGCCGTGTCTCAGTCCCAGTGTGGCCGGTCGCCCTCTCAGGCCGGCTACCCGTCGTCGCCTTGGTGAGCCATTACCTCACCAACAAGCTGATAGGCCGCGAAGTCATCTTCAACCGAAAAACTTTCCAGCCCCGATCATGCGATCAAGGCTCATATCCGGTATTAGCCCCGGTTTCCCGGAGTTATCCCAGAGTTGAAGGCAGATTCTTCACGTGTTCCTCACCCGTTCGCCGCTAATTCACACCCGAAGGTGTTTCATCGCTCGACTTGCATGTGTTAAGCACGCCGCCAGCGTTCGTCCTGAGCCAGGATCAAACTCTCCATAGAAAGTTTTCTTCATGGCTTACGAGACAAACAAACTGTCGTTTATTTTGTCTTTACCAAAGGAAATCAACGAGTATTTCCAGACGCTATAAATAGCACCTGGTACATACTTCATTGAAGTATTTATTTGAGAAGGCGCTTCATTGTTTGCACAACAAAGTAAGCCTTCTCGGCATTGACTTATGGCACGCTGTTGAGTTCTCAAGGTACGGATGCGCACTGCTTTGCAGGATCTCTCCCGCTTTTCAGGGCAGACCACCAAATCTAGTCCATCGCTACGCACACGTCAAAACGGCGGTAATGGCCTTAATTAAGGAGGTAATGCTGTACGACCACATTGTGTCCGTTCCACAGCAAGGAGCGTAACTATAGGTGGCTCCCCCATACAGGTCAAATCGGGCTAATCGCCTCACCCCAGAATTGATCCAAATACACCAATAATCGAAAAACCCCACTTTTATGCGTAAATAGTGAGGTTTTTCGGGTAAATATTGAAGTTAAATCAGCTCAACTGCTGCGAGGTCTCTTTTGCCCTTTCGCAAAACTGCATATTTACCGCATAAAAAGTGCGATTTTTCGAGGCGGAAATCTTCGCCAGAGATCTTCTCGTTATTGAGATATGCGCCACCTTCTTTAACGACGCGTCGCGCCGCCGATTTTGAGTCAACTACTCCTGTTGCTGCTAGGAGATCAACCCACGTAGGAATTTCTTCACCATTTTTTACTTGAGTGCGCGGAAGTTCTGCAAGAGCTGCGGACAGCGTTGCTTCATCAAGTTCGCTGATGTTTCCTTGTCCAAAGAGTGCACGTGCTGCAGCCTCTACACGTTCTGCAATCACAGGTGAATGTACGAGTGACGTTAATTCACGAGCTAACTCGCGATGTGCCTCGCGCGCTCCAGGACTTTCGTTATGTGACTTCTCTAGCGCTTCAATCTCTTCGCGTGATTTAAACGAGAATACCTTAAGGAATTTAATAACATCCTTATCATCGGAGTTCAACCAGTACTGGAAGAATGCATACGGTGATGTCATCTCTGGATCAATCCAGACAGAACCACCTGCAGTCTTACCAAACTTAGTTCCATCAGTTTTTGTTAACAGCGGAACGGTAAGTGCATGTGCAGAACGACCCTCAGCTCGGCGTATGAGATCAAGCCCTGCGGTGATATTTCCCCACTGATCAGATCCACCAATTTGTAAAGTGCAGTTATAGCGGCGAAACAGTTCTAAGTAATCCATCGATTGTAGAACTTGGTATGAGAATTCAGTGTATGAAATTCCATCTTTCTCAAGACGCGTTGCCACAGAGTCCTTGTTAAGCATCTGATTGATGCTGAAGTGTTTTCCAATGTCGCGTAAGAATTCGATGGCAGACATAGGCGCGGTCCAGTCAAGGTTATTGACCATCTTCGCTGGGTTCTGCTTGGTTTCGAAATCCATAAATTTTGATAACTGGTTCTTGATGCGATCAACCCACTGCTCAACAACCTCAGTGGTATTGAGCGTGCGCTCATCATTTCTTCCGCTGGGATCTCCTACGAGACCGGTCGCTCCCCCAACTAGGGGAAGAGTGTGGTGACCTGCTAGTTGAAAGCGGCGCAGAACAAGTAGAACAACGAGGTTACCTACGTGGATGCTGGGGGCTGTTGGGTCAGTACCGAGATAGAGCGTGATGGGCTTCTTGAGGGCTTCGCGCAACTCTTTCTCATCAGTGGTCTGCGATATCAATCCACGCCACTTGAGGTCATCAATCAGGTCAGTCATATCGTTTTTCACGCACCCATCATCTCTGAAAACGCCTTCGCCTTGTCGGTAAATTCTTTTGAGTAAGCAGCAGTCAACGTTGTTGAATCCTTAATCTGCTGCATGAAGGAAGATGGCGACGTTCCGCCCACAGTAGTACGAGACTCGAGAGCGCCATGCACCGTCAGTACATCGCGGACATCCCCCTTAAGTGATAGGTGTATGGATGTGAACTCTTCATCGGTAAGTTGGTGCAGTTGGCGTCCTGATGACTCGCAGAGAGCGACGCACTTACCTGCCGCTTCATGCGCATGCGCAAAGGGAACTTTTGCCTGTACGAGATAGTCAGCAATCTCAGTAGCAAGTGAGAACCCTAAAGGCGCAGCTAGCGCCATCTTCTCGCGATCAAAAGTTGTCGTTGCAATCATTCCTGTCACAGCAGGAAGAACGAGTAAAACTGTGTCGATGGAATCAAAGAGTGGTTCCTTATCTTCTTGAAGATCGCGGTTATAGGCAAAAGGCAAACCTTTGAGCATTGTAAGAACGCCCGTTAGGTTTCCAACGAGACGTCCAGCTTTACCGCGGGCAAGTTCTGCCATATCGGGATTCTTCTTCTGTGGCATGATCGATGATCCTGTTGAGTAAGCATCAGCAACTTTTGCCCAACCGAATTCAGTAGTCGTCCAGATGCACCACTCTTCACCAATTCGTGAGAGGTGGATTCCAATCATGGAAAGAATGAAGAGCGCTTCTGCAACGAAGTCGCGATCTGAAACGGCATCGATAGAGTTGGCCGCACTCGATGTAAAGCCTAAATTCTTAGCTGTCACTTCAGGTGAGAGAGGAAGTGACGAACCAGCGAGAGCACCTGATCCCAGAGGGCTCACAAGTGCGCGATCAAGCCAATCGTGGATGCGATCAAGGTCGCGCGAAAATCCTTGGACATGCTTTGCAAGCTCATGACCAAAGAGAACAGGCTGGGCATGCTGGAGGTGTGTGAATCCAGGGGCAGGGGCATCTGCATACTCAGATGCTTTGGCAATGAGCGCGTTCTGAAGAAGGATGATCTGCTGCGCAACTTCAATCATGTGATCGATTGCGTAGAGGCGAAGATCGGTTGCAACTTGATCATTACGTGAACGACCAGCGCGCAGCGAACCCCCGATAGCACCTAGCTTCATAGTCAATCCTCGCTCTAGTGCGCTATGCACATCTTCGTCAGTCTCATTGGCGACGAATTTTCCGGAAGCGACCTCAGAGATCAGCTCTTTCAACGCTCCACGAATGGGTTGCGCGACAGAATCCTCGAGTAATCCGCTGGATTGCAGAACGGCTAAGTGAGCTAGGGAGGATCTAAGGTCGTAAGGCGCGAGCCGCCAATCAAAATGAACGCTCCGAGAGAGCGCGAAGACAGCCTCAGCTGGTGTTTCAGAGAAACGTCCGCCCCAGAGCACCATTATTTGCTACCTCTTCCACTTCTCTTGATTCCACCGTAAGCAAGTAATTCTTTCGCGAGTTGAGCTCCACCACTGGCTTTTCTCGATACAACGAGAACCGTGTCGTCGCCTGCAATAGTGCCAATAATGTCGGTAATTCCAGAGTGGTCTAGGGAGCTAGCAAGTAACTGCGCTCCCCCGGGTGGTGTGCGTACTACCGCAAGATTGCCGCTGGCCTCAACAGAGATGATGAGATCTGAGGGCACAGGCATTGTGCGGGAGATAGATTCATCATCTGAATTTGAGATTCTATAGATCGATTCTCCAGATGCAGAGCGTCCGCGAACAGCGCCGATCTCTTCCAGATCACGGCTTGCCGTGGCTTGAGTAACAGGGAACCCAGCCTTCTTCAACTGCTTCACCAAATCAGATTGCGAATGAATGAGTCCCGCCTTAATCAGTGCAATTGCCTTCGCTCTGCGAGCTGTCACGCTAGACATGAGATACCTCCACGAGAGCTTGCCGAAAGATCGCTACGAATTTCCGCGCTTGTCTCATCGATACATTGAGAGCTGGCGCCAAGCGAATCATTGATTCTCCTGGTGCATTGATGAGTACACCCAACTCCTGACACCTCTTTGTCAGCGCCTTGGCAACTGGTGCATCGAGCGTTAAGCCGATGAGCAGACCTGCACCACGTACTTCCGAGACTCCTTCAATCAGTGCCAGTTCAGTCAACAGAAATTCTCCAACTGCATCAACATGCGAAAGGATCTTCTCCTTCTCGATCGAAGAAATCACCGCGAGGGCTGCTGCAGTCGCAACAGGGTTTCCTCCGAAGGTTGAGCCGTGATCGCCTGCTTCAAATAACTTTGAAGCAGATCCGAGTGCGATCATCGCGCCGAGCGGAAGGCCGCCACCAAGCCCCTTTGCCAATGTGATGACATCGGGCTTGATTCCAGAATATTCATAACCAAACCAGTCTCCGGTGCGACCCATTCCAGTTTGAACACAATCGAAGACGAGAAGAACACCCTTGTCATCACAGTACTGTCGTAAATTCTGCAAGTAATCCTTGGGCGGAACTATTACCCCAGCCTCTCCCATAATTGGTTCGACAATCACCATGGCAGTCTTCTTGGTGATTGCTCGCTTCATAGCGGCTGAATCTCCAAATGAAACGTGCTTGACTCCCTTAATCAGCGGCTTAAACGGATCTCTCTTGGAAGGTTGTCCAGTAAGCGAGAGGGCTCCCATGGTGCGACCATGAAAAGCTTCCTGCGTTGCAACAATCTTGTACTTTCCAGTCTTACGGGAAAGTTTGAGGGCGGCCTCATTTGCTTCTGCTCCTGAGTTGCAGAAGAAGACTCGTGCGCTCTTATCCCCTGTCATCTTCTGAAGTTTCTCAGAAAGTTCGAGAACGTTTGGGTGAGCATAGAAATTACTAACGTGGCCTAAAGTTGCAATCTGCTTACTAACAGATTTAACGATAGTTGGATGGGCATGTCCTAAGACATTCGTTGCGATACCCGCAAGGAAATCGAGATAGGTATTACCGTTCGCATCTTTCACAACCGATCCCTTACCTGAGACAAGTTCGATAGTTGGAGTTCCGTAGTTATCTTGCATAGCTCTCTGCCAACGCTTCATGCAACCACCAACGTTCCGCCCACACCTAAGAGGGCATCTTTAAGGGCCGACGGATTAGTTCCATCGATAATTCTTACAGCTTTCGCTCCTGCTTTGATTGCGTCAAGGCAAGCCTGGACTTTAGGAGCCATTCCTTCTGCAAATGTTGCCCTCATCGCTTCCAACTCTGTTGCTGAAATCGTTGCGATGAGCGAGCCTTTATCTGGCCAATTTCGATAGATGCCTTCAACATCGGTCATGATGATGAGCCACTCCGCATCTAGCGCCCCAGCAATTGCTGCGGCAGCAAGGTCTGCGTTGACGTTATACCCAAGTGAGCCGCTCGCATCTGTTGCAATCGGAGATATGACAGGCACCTTTCCATCAGCGACTAAGTTTTTCAACTGCGCGGTGTTGACAGATGTCACGACGCCAACTAGTCCGAGATCTGCGGCAGTTCCATCAACCAAAGTTGTGAGCGGTTTGGCGACCAGAGTGCCTGTCGATCTACCCGAGATAGCCACTGCAGTTACTCCGTGCGCCACAAGTGAATCCGCCACAGCAGGACCAACTTCTCTTACCAAAACTCGTTCAACGACATCGAAGACTTGCGGCGATGTCACTCTAAAACCACCTACGAAGGAAGATTCGATACCAGCGGCATTGAGCGCTTCACCGATTTGAGGACCGCCCCCATGCACCACAACAGGTACGGCACCTGATGCGATTGCTTCAGCGATTGCCGTGGCAAATGACCCGTGCTCATCAGTCATGGCATGACCACCAAACTTAATAACGATCATGTGGAATACGCCGAATTCTCGTGGACATAGTCGTGGGACAAATCGTTAGTCATCACCGTGGCGGTAGCGCTTCCCATATTGAGGTTAACTTCTAACTTTACCAATCGATCTGCAAAGGAGACTGAGTTCTTATCTACAAATGCCGCTGATTGCTTAGCAACGTGAACGCCATTGAGGATCACATCGATGTTCTGGGAATCCATCTGAGCTTCAGCGGTGCCAACGGCAGCTAGTACGCGGCCCCAGTTAGGATCGGCTCCGAAGATTGCACATTTCAAAAGATTATTTCGAGCGCATGCGCGGGCAACTTCTACGGCTTCGCCTTCAGTCACAGCGCCCTTTACTGTGATTGCAACGGTCTTTGTCGAACCCTCTGCATCTGCAATAAGTTGGGCAGCCAATGATCCACACACATCCATCAAGGCAGACTCAAACTCAACCTCTGAAAGTGAAATACTCGATGCGCCACTGCCCATGAGAAGAACGGTGTCATTCGTTGAGGTGCAACCATCTGAATCAATACGGTTATAGGTGCGATCAGTGACGCGAGCGAATATTTCTTGTGTGTTTGCTGGTAATACGGCATCTGTCATCACTACGGAGAGCATCGTCGCTAAGGCTGGAGCGAGCATTCCAGCGCCCTTTGCGATTCCCGCAAACTCGACCCCGTTAGTAAATGTCGTCGCCACCTTAGGAACACTATCTGTCGTCATAATCGCACGCGATACATCGTCAAGGGAATCTGGTTTGAGCATCGCAGCAATTGATTCAAGACCAGAAAGTATCTTTGGCATCGGTAACAGTTCTCCGATAAGACCCGTTGAACAGACAACTACCTCGCCCGAAGAAACTCCTAAAAGTTCCGCCACTTTCTCAGCTGTGTGATGAGTATCTGCAAAGCCCTGAGGCCCGGTACATGCATTTGCACCGCCCGAATTAAGTACAGCAGCACGAACTAACTTTCCTTTTGTAACCTCACGAGACCATATGACTGGTGCTGCCACGACTTTGTTAGTTGTGTAGACGGCTGCCGCATCAAAACGTGGCCCAGTATTTTCGATAATTGTGAGATCGAGAGCACCAGTTGATTTCAGCCCTGCTGCAATAGCAGCGCCCCGAAAGCCTTTCGGAAGGGACGTCATACGCCGAGCCCATCACAACGAAGGCCCGCAGCCTCATCGAGGCCGCACATAAGATTGGCATTTTGAATTGCTTGCGCAGCAGCGCCTTTTCCTAAGTTGTCGATTGCCACAGAGATAATGAGACGAGAAGTGTGTTCATCGACTGCAACTTGCATCTGTACATGATTTGATCCCGTAAGAGCGGCTGTCTTTGGCATTACTCCAATTGGAAGAACAGTCACGAATTGTGCATCAGCAAAATACTTTGAGTAAATATCATGAGCATCTTCAGTAGACATCTTTTTCGTCAATTTTGCTGTAATTGTTGAAAGAATTCCGCGCGGCATTGGGGCAAGGATTGGCGTGAAGGAGACCTTTGTTTCTACTCCTGAAACCGTGGTGAGAGCTTGCTCAATCTCAGGGGTGTGTTGATGCACTCCCCCAAATTTATAGGAGGTCAAGGACCCAGCAATCTCGCTTGCAATGAGATTGATTTTGGCGCTTCGCCCCGCACCCGTAGTACCTGAGGCCGCAATAACTACTACATCGGTGAAATCTGCAATACCTGCAGCAGGCGCAGCTCCAAGAGCAATGGATGTTGCATAACAACCTGGGTTGGCAACTTTGCTTGATTGCGTGATAAGAGATCTAAATGGTGCGATATCAGCAAGTCCGTAGGTCCAAGCGCCTGCATAATCGCCGCCGTAATACTTCAGCCACTGTTCAGCGCTCTCTAACCTGTAATCAGCGCCGAGATCCACAATCTTTGCGCTCGTTGGTAGCTGGGCTATAACCTTTGCCGACTCTCCATGTGGCAAAGCAAGGAAGATGATTTCGCATGAAGCAAAGTCGTCAGGTGAAAAGGCACTGAACTTCTTTCCTGCATAACTCTGTAACTGCGGGTGCACCGATGTGATCTGCTCCCCCGCGTTGGAGTGAGCAGTTATTGCAGTTACTTCAAAATGAGGATGGGTAGCAAGAAGACGGAGTAACTCGCCTCCGGCATATCCACTAGCTCCTACAACACCAATTTTCATGATATGAGAATAGCATATTTATGCAATTAGGTGCATATTTATGCAGTACGGAGAACGGCTCCTGTGGCCCTCACGGCTGCCGCAACTGCCGCCTCACGCATCTCGGTCACTTCAGCTCCCGTGAGAGTGCGATCTGAGGCCCTAAATACCAATGAGAATGCGAGCGAAATTTTGCCATCGCCGAGCTTGTCATAACGATCAAAGAGAGTGATCGACTCAAGTAGCTCGCCTGCTCCGGCACGAAGAGCTAACTCAACTTCCGCGGCTGTAACCGTGGCATCAACTATGAGAGCTACATCCTGCAGAGCCGCCGGCATTGTTCCGACAGTTGTGGGACGTACGAGCTGCGAATCGGGAAGTGCGCTTAGCCCCACGGCAAAAGCCGCAGAACGTTCAGGTAGGCCGTACTTGGCAACGATGCGTGGATGGAGTTCGCCAGCGTGTGCAACTGCCTTGCCATCAACAATGAGTTCTGCACAACGGCCTGGATGCCACGGGGCAAAGTCAGAGCGCTTGACCGTCCACTCCAGATTACAGAGTTGAAGAATATCTTGTGCGTAAGCAATCGCATCTTGCCAGTTATAGGCACGCGCCTGACCTTGCCAATCTTCGTTCTCTACCTTTCCGACAAGCAGACCAGCTACGTGGTACGCCTGCGGTGGGACGCTTGCAAAAATCTCATCGATAATCTTCTGTGATGGCTTCTGAGAGAGGTCTGGTGAAATAAAGGGAACGAGCTTTTGCGAGCTACGGAAGATCGAGCCCATCTCAAAGATTGCGAAATCCTTTGCACCGCGGCTGATATTGCGTTGGGCAACTTCAATTAACCCTGGTACTAAGTGAACACGCATTAATGGGAACTCTTCTGACATCGGATTTGCGAGGCGGTAGGTCGCAGCACGCTCTCCCACGAATCCTATGGAATCGATGGTCTCTTGGTTGGTAAATGGAAATGTCTGTACTTCGGCAAGACCGCGGCTAGCAAGCATCTGCGCAACAGCGCGACGACGCTTCTGCGTTGGAGTAAGGGATGCGTGCTTTTGCCGTGGAGGAAGGATCGACGGAATTTTGTCGTAGCCAATCATGCGAGCAACCTCTTCGGCAAAATCTGCAGTGGTAAGCAGGTCCGAACGCCATGATGGTGGATCAACCTCAAAGGTCTTCTCATTTACATCGCAACCAATAGTGCGCAGGGTTTGTGCAATCTCTATAGGGGTTAGCTCAACTCCCAAGATACGAGAGATATAGGCGGGATCAACCTTTACAACAGGTGCGTAGCGTGGTTCGCCATCAACCACTGTCGCCACATGCTGCGCCGGGCTATTCTCAGTGAGGAGCTGAACAAAGCGTGCAGATGCAAACTCGGCAAGTGATGGATCGACGCTACGCTCGAGGCGGCGAGATGCTTCAGAAGATAACTTGTGGCGACGTGAGTTCTTAGCGACGCAAATCGGATCAAAGCGAACTGCCTCAAGCGCAATCTCTGTTGTTGTCTCTGAGATCTCAGATGTTGCACCACCCATAGTTCCTGCCAGGGCTAACGGCTGTTGGTCATCGCAGACCATCAAATCATCAGGATCAAGTTGGCGCACTTGCCCATCGAGGGTCGTGAACGGCTGCGCCTTACCCGCACGTTTAATAGTGAGGCCACCCTTAATCTTTGATTTATCGAAGGCGTGAAGTGGTTGACCAAGTTCAAGCATCACGTAGTTGGTGATATCGACAACGAAGGAAATTGAACGCATTCCCATCTTCTCAATGCGACGACGCATCCATAGTGGTGTTGTTGCAGATGGATCAAAATTCGAAAGTGTACGCAAGTAAAAGACCGAGGCCGTGGAGGCATCTGCAATCTTTGCGGTTACGCCTACGCCAGTGTCAGAGAATTTCAGGGTACGAAGGGCATCGACTGGGTCTGTGAAGGTAAGGCCGAGTGAACCCGCAACTTCTCGAGCAATTCCGCGGATACTGAGGGCATAACCACGATCCGGGTTTACGGCGATATCAAAGATGACATCGTTGATCATCAAGGCAGCAATCGCATCGTAGCCAATCTTTACAGTGCCTTGGGCGAAAGTCATGATGCCTGAGTGATCATCACCTAGCCCGAGTTCGCGAGCAGAACAAATCATTCCGTTGGAAGTCTTTCCGTAGGTTTCGCGCGCACCGATTGCAAAATCACCAGGTAGGACTGCGCCAGGAAGCGCTGCAACGATGAGATCGCCAATGACAAAGTTGGTGGCGCCACAGATGACATAGCGGGTCTCTTTCTCGCCGCAGTCAAGGCCTACGTAACGCACCGGCTTCTTAAATTCGGTGAGCTCTTCAATGCTCAGAACCTTTGCAAAGACCAATGGGCCGGTGAGGTCAGATCCCTGCTTGATGATCTCTTCGACTTCAAAGCCGACGCGAATAAGCCCATCAGAAATTTCTTCGGCAGTAATTGCTGCCGGGAAATCAACAAACTCTTTAATCCAAGATAACGGTGCGCGCATTTTAAAGTCCCACCCCGAACTGACGCGTGAAACGGAGATCGCCTTCGACAATGTCGTGCATATCGGTAATGCCATGGCGCACCATCAGAGTGCGCTCGAGGCCCATACCAAATGCGAAACCTGTATAGATATCAGTATCAATGCCACATGTGGCAAGAACCTTAGGGTTGACCATGCCGCAGCCGCCCCACTCAATCCAACGATTGTTAAAGAAGATATCCACTTCAGCACTTGGTTCGGTAAATGGGAAGAAGGAAGGGCGCAGACGAGTTGTGACATCTGGCCCAAACATATGGCGGGCAAAATTATCAAGGGTCCCCTTGAGGTGCGCCATGGTGATTCCTTTATCAATGACTAAGCCTTCAACCTGGTGGAAGACCGGACTATGCGTTGCATCGAGCTCGTCGGCGCGGAAGGTGCGACCCGGACAGATCACGTAGATAGGAGGTTCTTGCGTCAGCATCGTACGAATTTGTACCGGTGAGGTGTGAGTGCGCAGCACTACTCCTGAGTCAACGGGTTCGACGAAGAATGTATCTTGCATTGTACGAGCCGGGTGATCTGCAGGAATATTAAGCGCATCAAAGTTGAGCCAACCTGATTCGAGTTCAGGGCCTTCTTCAACTGAATATCCTTGTTCTATAAAGAAGTCAGATACTTCATTTTTAATAATTGAAATCGGATGAAGACCACCTCGGTGGGCACGCTGCACTGGCAAGGTAATGTCAACGACTTCCTCGAGAAGTACCTTTGCATCGCGTTCTGCCTCAAGCTTTTCGGTAGCCAGTGCGAGAGCCTTTGCGATTTCGCTTTTAGCATCTCCGATGAGTTTTCCGGCAGATGCCTTCTCGTCAGGCGAAAGAGAGCCCAGTTCGCGACTCGCTAGCGAGATAGGTGCTTTATCTCCTGCATGAGCAAGACGGGCGACCTTGAGAGATTCAAGATCTGTTGCGGCAGCAAAAGCCTTCTGGGCACCGCTAATCCACGATGCTATATCTGCCGTATTCATGGCGGTAATTCTAACCTGTGACCTTTGTAGAAAGGGTGAACATTACGATGGAGGCGGCCGCCGATAAGTTGAGACTCTCAGCACGTCCTGCCATAGGAATCGTAACCTCTGTAACGGAAGCACCGAGCGCAGATGCATCTACTCCCCTAGCCTCATTGCCAAAGATTGCAATGCAGTCTCCAGGAATTGAGAGTTCAAGAATTGAGGTAGTTGCGTGCGAGGAGAGAAGAACTTTCTGAATTCCTGGAAATTGCTTATCAAGTCGATCGAAGGAGACCCCTTCATGCACCGGGATATTCCATAACGAACCTGCGGTAGAACGTACAACTTTTGGCGAAAAGATATCTACTGAATCAGGTGAAGTAATCACTGCAGAAATTCCCATCGCATCAGCGGTGCGCACAATGGTTCCAGCATTACCGGGATCTTGGATCTGATGAAGGTAGATAAAGGTTGACTTTCCGGTAGCTATTAATTCAGAGATATCCGACTCTGGTTTGTAGCAGAGTGAGATGAGCCCTTGCGGGGAAACCGTGTCAGACATCGCTTTCAGAACAGCGTCAGAAACTTCTACAATTTCAACGGCGTTGAGGTCAAGTTCAGAAATCTTCGCAAGACCAGTCTCGGTCGCATAGAGAATCTTGAGTTGTGGCCCGCTTTGTGAAGTCAGTGCTTCACGTGCGCACTGCACACCTTCGGCAACAAAGAGCCCTTGCTCGCGGCGCTCCTTCGCGCCCTTAGAACCAATAAGAGCCTTCACTCGGCCAATATGCGGCGAGTGAAGGCTCTCAATCATTAGGTATGTATTACTTATGCTGCAGGAAGGTTCTTGCGCGCAACATCCACAAGAACAATAAAAGCCGCTGGATCGTTTGTGGCGATATCTGAAAGGACGCGACGATCAACTTCAAGACCCGAAGCCTTGAGGCCCTGGATGAAGCGGTTGTAGGTCATTCCATTTTCGCGAGCTGCAGCGTTAATACGCTGAATCCATAGCTGACGGAAATCGCCCTTCTTATCTTTACGATCGTTGAAGGCGTAAACCATCGAGTGCGTTACTTGCTCCTTCGCCTTTGTGAAAAGACGTGAACGCTGGCCGCGATATCCGGCTGCGCGCTCGAGGGTTGTGCGACGCTTCTTGGCTGCGTGTACTCCGCGCTTTACTCTCATTGGTCGACTCCCTTACTTCAAACCAAGCATGCGCTTGGCTGTCATTGTGACTGTTGCTTTAGCTGATGATTCTTGGCTCAAACGACGAGTAACGCGTGATGACTTGTGCTCCAAAAGGTGGCGCTTGCCGGCACGCTCGTGCATGATCTTTCCTGAACCTGTGACGCGGAAGGTCTTCTTCGCACCACTGTGGGTTTTCATCTTTGGCATTTATCTTCTCCTGTTACTTCGTCGTTGTTAAAAACTGGTCAAAATTAATGTGCAGCTGCTTCTTCTTCAGCAGCCTTCACTTTGGCGGCTCGCGCTGCCTTCTGCTCTGCTACCGCTTCGGTCTTCTTCTTCGTTGGCCCTAAAACCATCGTCATCTGTCGACCTTCTTGCTTAGGAGCGAACTCCACGAATGCAATCTCTTTCACATCTTCTGCAAGACGTTGCAAGAGTTTGTATCCAAGCTCTGGACGTGTTTGTTCACGGCCACGGAACTTCATCGTGATCTTCACCTTGTCGCCACCTTTGAGGAATTTCTCGACTGCTGAGCGCTTAGTCTCGTAATCGTGATTTTCAATCTTTGGTGTCATGCGCACTTCCTTCACCACAATGTGGGTCTGGTTCTGACGTGCTTCGCGAGCTTTCTGTGCTTCCTGGTACTTGTACTTGCCGAAGTCCATGATTTTGCACACTGGTGGATTTGCTTCGGGTGCGATCTCAACGAGATCTAGTCCGATTTCATCCGCCATTGCTAGCGCTGCTTCAATATCTACAACTCCCACTTGTTCACCGGTGTAATTGATGAGACGAATCTGGGGTGTGCGGATACGGTCGTTAATGCGCGGTTCTGTTGTGATTTCTGCTCCTATGTTCGGTTCTTGAGTATCCAAGTCGCTACAAAAAACGCGCACCGCATAGGCAGATGAAAACCTTAAAAGGTTTCTAGCCGACTAACCAATCCGCCGAAGCAGTAAAGGTGGGAGCGGTGAGCTCCTCTTGCAGCAGCGTGAGCTACTGGTCTGGGGCAAAGGCTACCTGAGGGGGCTGTGAATGGAAAATCCGAGCGTAACTAGGCGCCCATGCCATGAAGCCCGCCATCGACATGGATAATCTCAGCCGTTGTCTTTGGGAACCAATCGCTCAAGAGAGCAACGGCGGCTTTTGCGGCAGGAACTGGATCTGTGACATCCCATGCGAGCGGGCTGCGTTCATTCCATACAGTTTCAAATTCATCAAAACCTGGAATAGATTTCGCCGCCATGGTACGAATAGGTCCAGCTGCGACGAGGTTGATGCGAATATTTTCAGCACCTAAATCACGGGCTAAGTAACGTGATGTTGATTCAAGGGCTGCCTTCGCAACTCCCATCCAATCGTATTTTGGCCAAGCAACTTGAGCATCGAAATCGAGGCCCACGACAGATGCGCCATCTTTAAAAGTTGGGCGGCATGCCATCGTCAGTGATTTCAACGAGAAGGCTGAGACATGGACCGCTGTTGCAACATCTTCCCAAGAGGTGTTGAGGAAGTTGCCACCTAGCGCAGCCTCTGGGGCGAAGCCAATGGAGTGCACAACACCATCAAGGTGTGGCAGGTGCTTCTGAACTTCGGCAGCTAATCCATCGAGGTGTTCCTGATTGGTGACATCGAGTTCAATGATTGGAGGTGTCTGGGGCAGACGTCCTGCGATGCGAGTCGTAAGACTGAGCGCACGACCAAAGCCAGTGAGCAGAACGTTTGCGCCTTCTTCTTGGGCAATTTTGGCGATATGGAAAGCGATCGAACCATCGGTCAGTACGCCAGTGACTAAAATGTTTTTTCCTTGGAGGATGCCCATTTTTAGTGACCCATTCCTAATCCGCCATCGACTGGAATAATTGCACCAGTGATATAGCTAGCTTGAGGTGAAGCGATGAAGGTGACAACATCTGCGATTTCTTCAACTGAACAGAAACGACCAAGCGGAACCTGTGCAGCAATTTCGGAGCGGCGTTTCTCGTCAAGATCTGCAGTCATATCTGTTTCTACAAAGCCGGGGGCAATTACATTTGCAGTAATTCCCCTGCTTCCTAATTCGCGAGCTAACGACCGAGCCATTCCGACAAGGCCCGCCTTGGAAGCGCTGTAATTTACTTGACCTGCAGCGCCCACTCCTCCAACAACTGAACCGATGAAGATGAGGCGGCCGCGCTTTAACTTAAGCAGGCCCTTCGCCGCACGCTTTGATACCCGGAAAGCTCCGGTCAGATTTGCATCTACAACGCTCTCGAAATCCTCTTCGCTCATTCGCAAAATGAGAGTGTCTTTGGTAATCCCTGCATTGGCAACGATGATTTCGGGGAAACCAATCTCAGCTTCGATCGTGTCAAAGGCTGCATCTACGCTCGCTGAATCAGTGACATCCATCTGTACCGCATCAAATCCTGCTGGCGGAGTTCCATTGCGATAGGTAATGACAACTCTGTGCCCCGCCGCCTTGAGCGAAGTAGCAATCGCCAGACCAATACCGCGATTTCCGCCGGTGACAAGTGCGATGGAAACGAAGTCGCTCATGAGAGAAAACTACCCTACTGTTGGACCATGGCTAAAGAAGATGACGTTTACGACATCACTGATGCTCCAAAAGGGTTAACTACTGACCAGTCTGCGAGACAGCGCCGCTACTTCCTTTCCATGATGGTGCGAACCGCCTGCTTTATCTTGACGGTAGTACTTCCTAGTCCTTACCGATGGTTTGCACTCCTTGGTGCGGTAACACTTCCTTATATCGCAGTTGTAGTCGCTAATGCCGGTCGCGAAACAGTACTTCCTGGAACGGCCGTCTTGAAGAAGAGGCCGCGAGGAATTGAATAGTTCGAAAACTCGAGAGCCTCATTCGCTTCTCAAATCTTTAGTAGCACTCCTTCTCATTATCGGTTGCATGTGGGCCGCACAGTGGCAATATCACCGCGGCGTAGACCGCCATGCGCGCAATGCAATCATTGAGACTAATTCGAGTATGAAATCGGTATCTCTAACTTCCGTTCTCGCCAATCCGCCAGCTCATGAATGGCAACCTGTATCGACTCAAGGAACTTTTGATTCCTCATCACAAATTCTTCTGCGAAATCGCTACTCTGAAGGTGTCTACGGTTTTGAACTCCTCACCCGATTCACCGATGTAAGCGGACGCACATTTTGGGTTGATTGCGGGTGGGTCAAAGCTGGGGAGAACGCCACAACCAGACCGACTCTCCCATCCCTACCCACAGAACAGGTCGCAATTACAGGAAGGTTTCGCCTCGACTCATCACTTCCGCGTGGTTCATTCTTTGCAATTCCAGGAGATAGTTCCGAAGGACTGGTCTCGAAGGCGAATGCCCAATCAGGGTCAACTACTGAAACTTTCTATATCGACCTATTGAGTGGTTCAGCAGCATCTCTTACGCCGGCAGTATCTGCGCAGTTGCCAGAACTATCAGATGGACCGCATATGGCCTATGCGCTGCAGTGGCTCTTCTTTGGCGGCCTCGTTATCTACGGCCGCTATCTAATTCGTCGTGATGTCCTGTCGATCAAAGAGCTCTGAGTACAAACCGCCTTTAACAATCAGCTCTTCGTGGGTTCCTCTCTCAATAATCAAACCCTTTTCAAGAACAAGGATCTGATCTGCCTCCATCACCGTACTTAAGCGGTGGGCGATGACAATGGAGGTTCTTCCTTTGAGAGCATGCTTCAGCGCTTCATGAACGAGCGATTCGTTTTCGGAATCCAGATGGGCAGTTGCTTCATCGAGAATCACGATTGCCGGTGTCTTCAGCAAGAGGCGCGCTATCGCAAGACGCTGCTTCTCTCCCCCAGATAGACGATGGCCACGTTCACCTACCATCGTGTCAAAGCCATTCGGTAATGTGCTGATGAGATCCCAGATTTGCGCTGACTTACACGCCTCAATCATCTCGGCCTCGGTGGCATCTTCCTTTGCATAGCGAAGATTCTCTGCAATTGTTTCGTGGAAAAGATGGGCATCCTGCATCACAACACCAATGGAATCTCGCAGCGATTGCACCGTGAATTCGCGAATATCTTCGCCATCGATTGAGATAGAGCCCCGTGTAACATCGTAGAGACGCGGCAAGAGCGCGCTCATGGTTGTCTTTCCCGCACCCGAAGGTCCGACAATTGCCGTCATCGTCCCTGCCGGCGCCGTGAAGGAAATTCCGCGAAGGACTTCTCCGCTCTCAACAGTCTCTGCCTTTGCAGCCGATTCGAGTGAAGCAAGTGAGATTTCATCTGCTCGTGGATAGGAAAATGCCACATCGGTGAAATCAAGAGTGAGGTTCTTCTTATTAAGCACCTTGGCTCCGGGCTTATCCGTAATCATGGGATGTAGATCTAGAACTTCAAAGACACGTTCAAATGAGACGAGTGCTGTCATCACATCAATGCGGACATTAGAGAGCGCTGTCAGTGGACCATAGAGACGAATTAGTAAGGCGGTAATGGCAAGCAGCGTTCCAACTGAGATTGCCCCATTAATTGCGAGGTGTCCCCCGATGCCGTAGGCAAAGGCAGTTGCAACTGCGGCCACGCTGGTGATTCCGACGAAGAAGACTCTATTGAGCATCGCGGTTTGAATTCCGATATCAGCAACTTTTCGGGCACGAGTACGGAAGAAGTTCTCTTCCTTTGCAGGCTTGCCGTAGAGATTTACCAACAGCGCACCAGAGACATTGAAGCGCTCAGTCATAGTGCTAGACATTGTGGCGTTGAGATTAAAGGCATCACGAGTCAGTGCTTGAATCCGTTTGCCAACCCATTTAGTGGGAAGTAGAAAGAGCGGAAGAAGTAAGAGAGAGACCACGGTGATCTGCCACGAGAGAATCAACATCGTGGTGACCACCAAAACCAAGGAGACCACATTGCTGACTACGCCCGAGAGGGTTCCGGTGAAAGCTTGTTGCGCACCCATCACATCAGAGTTGATGCGCGAAATCAGAGCACCTGTCTGAGTGCGAGTGAAGAAGGCGATTGATTGGCGCTGAATATGCGCGAAGACTTCAGAGCGAAGGTCATAGATAAGACCTTCACCGATGCGCGCTGAATACCATCGTCCGAAGATATTAAAAGCTGCATCAACGACTGCCAATAGCCCAACAAAGAGAGCTAACTTGGTAACGATCGCGCCATCCTTAGGGATGACGCCTTTATCGATAAGTTCGCGAAGCAGCAGCGGAGTTGAGACAACGAGCAGAGCCTCAATGACAACTGTGACCATGAAGATGGAAATCTGTGATTTATACGGAGCTCCGTAGGAGATGATCCGCTTTATCGTGCCTGGCTTTAATTTCTGAGATTTAACAGATGGATCTGCAGTCATCGACCGAAAGGTCATCCACACTGCATGTTGAGACATAAGGTATTAAATCTAGATTCTTAGACTGTAAAGCCAAGTGCGCGAAGTTGTTCGCGACCATCATCAGAAATCTTGTCAGGACCCCATGGTGGCATCCATACCCAGTTAATTTTCACATCATCGGTAAAGGGAGCAAGGGCTTGGCGAGTCTGATCTTCAATGACATCTTGAAGAGGACATGCGGCAGAGGTGAGAGTCATGTTGAGTACAGCAATATTGTTATCGTCGACCATCATGTCGTAGATCAAGCCAAGGTCTACAACATTGATTCCTAGCTCTGGGTCGACGACATCCTTCATCGCCTCGTTAATATCTTCAATCTTTGCAACCATGCTCTTATCCTACTTTCGATTTGTGGACTTGTATTGCCTATCCCTGTTTCGCTAAAGCTTGAACGCTGGCATCCTTAAATGCCATCCATCCCAATAGTGCGCATTTGATGCGGGCCGGGTATTGAGATACTCCAGCTAAAGCAACGGCATCCTCAAGGATCTCTTCATCGCCTTTCTCTGTTCCTTTGCTCTGCATAAGGTGCATAAATGTATCGGCAATGACTTGAGCTTGCGCCAAGCTCTTGCCGATAAGTAGATCGGTAAGAATTGAGACGCTTGCCTGCGAGATGGAGCAACCGACACCATCCCACGAAACATCCTCAACTTTTTCTCCAGCAAGGGTCACATTGAGAGTAATTTCATCGCCACAACTTGGATTGATGTGATGCACCTGAGCATCGAAAGTTGGGTTGAGCTTCTTATGCTGGGGGTTCTTATAATGATCAAGAATGACTTCCTGATAGAGATTATCGAGTTGCATCAGCGTGCAAAATATTTCTGTGCATCCGTGACCCCTGTAATCAGGGCATCAAGATCATCGGTGGTGTTGTAGAGATAGACAGAGGCACGCGTAGTGGCGGGAACTCCAAGTTTGCGAGTAAGAGGCCAGGCACAGTGATGCCCGGTGCGCACTGCAATTCCTTGGCTATCAAGGAATTGGCCGAGGTCGTGTGGGTGAATATCGCCAACAGTAAATGAGACGGCGCCACCTCGTAGTTCGGTGGTGGTTGGTCCGATGATTCGAACTTCTGAGATTTCCTTAAGGCCGTTCAGTAAATATGCTGTCAACTCTGTCTCGTGGCGATGAATATTCTCCATGCCCACGTTTGTGAGGTATGTCAGAGCTGCGCCGAGTCCAACTGCCTGCGCCATATTAGGAACGCCGGCTTCAAATCTGCGTGGCGCTGGAGCCCAGACTGCAGATTCCATCGTTACATTTTCAATCATCGAACCGCCAGTGAGGAAAGGTGGCAGGTCGGCAAGTAACTCGCCACGCCCCCAGAAGATTCCGATACCAGTTGGACCAACTGTCTTATGTCCTGAGAAGGCGAGGAAGTCGATATCAAGGGCCTTCACATCAACTGGCATATGCGGAACAGATTGGCAGGCATCAAGAACCACTACGGCCCCCACTGCATGCGCTCGATCTGTGATTTCGGCTAACGGATTGATGGTTCCGAGAACATTTGATTGATGAGTAAGGGCAACAACCTTTGTGCGCTCGTTAATCATGGCGCCAAGATTGGAGAGATCTAAGCGACCTTCCGGGGTAACAGAGAACCATGTAAGTGTTGCACCCGTACGAGCTGCCAATTGCTGCCATGGAATGAGATTGGCGTGATGCTCCATCTCAGTAACAACGATGTTATCCCCCGCCTTCAGATGGAAGCGATTTCCAACAGGTGCATTGCCCATCGCATACGCGATGAGATTGAGGGACTCTGTTGCGCTCTTGGTAAAGACAACCTCATCTAACTGGGCATTGAGAAAGTTTGCGACAATTTCGCGGGCACCTTCATAGGCATCAGTTGCTTCTTCTGCCAGTTGATGTGCCCCGCGATGAACTGCAGCGTTATTAAATCGATAGAAGTTACTCTCTGCTTCAATTACTACATTGGGCTTCTGACTTGTCGCACCAGAATCGAGATAAACCAGGCGCTTTCCATCACGGATTGTCCGATTAAGAATCGGAAAATCCTGAGCGATGGCGTG
This sequence comes from Candidatus Planktophila sp., assembly GCA_040402355.1. GTDB lineage: Bacteria > Actinomycetota > Actinomycetes > Nanopelagicales > Nanopelagicaceae > Planktophila. The sequence goes on from JBBAMT010000002.1 coordinate 20,228, forward strand.
TGCGTCAAAGGTCATAGTGACGCGGAAACGTACTCCGCATATCCATTTGCTTCGAGCTTATCTGCAAGCTCTGGGCCACCTTCTTCAACGATGCGACCATTGGCAAATACATGTACGAAGTCAGGCTTGATGTAACGCAAGATACGTGTGTAGTGAGTGATGAGAAGGATTCCATGGTTATTAGCTTCCTTAGCACGGACAACACCTTCAGAGACGATACGGAGCGCATCAACGTCGAGACCAGAATCTGTCTCATCGAGGATTGCAAATTTTGGCTTGAGGAGTTCAAGCTGCATGATTTCATGGCGCTTCTTCTCTCCGCCAGAGAATCCTTCGTTGACGTTACGTTGCGCAAAGGTTGGATCCATCTTGAGAGATTCCATTGCGGCCTTTACTTCTCCTACCCATTCGCGAAGCTTTGGGGCTTCTCCACGAAGAGCGGTAGCTGCTGTACGCAAGAAGTTAGAGACTGAAACTCCAGGAACTTCTACTGGGTACTGCATTGCCAGGAAGAGTCCTGCCTTAGCACGCTCATCGACTGTCATAGCCAGAACATCTTCTCCATCGAGAGTCACTGTGCCACTTGTGATTGTGTACTTCGGGTGACCTGCAATTGAGTATGCAAGCGTTGACTTACCTGAACCGTTAGGACCCATGATTGCATGTGTCTCACCTGACTTGATGGTGAGATCTACACCCTTAAGGATTTCAATTGAACCTTGTTCGGTCTCAACAGATACTTTCAATCCGCGAATTTCTAGAGTACTCATATCTATCTCCGTTACATCTCTACCGTGACGGAGTCTCCGTCGACAGTTACTGAATAGGACTTAACTGGCGCTACAGCAGGTGGCGTGAGCGCTTCTCCGGTGCGAAGATCGAACTCAGCTCCATGGAGCCAACATTCAATCTTAAAATCTGTGATGTCTCCTTCAGAGAGTGAGGCATCGGCATGGCTGCAGGTGTCGTTGATGGCAAATACTTCATCGCCTATGCGAGCGACACAGATTGATTCGCCATTCTTCTCGATACGAACCGGCTTTCCCGATGTCATCGCTGCAAATGAGAGATCAGACATTACTTACCTGCCTTAGCAAGTTCATCATCGATACGAGCCATAATGCGTTCCTGCACTTCAGCGATACCGATTTCAGAGACAATCTCATTGAAGAAGCCACGCACAACAAGACGACGCGCATCATCCATATTGATTCCGCGAGACATCAAGTAGAAGAGCTGCTCATCATCGAATCTGCCAGTCGTTGATGCGTGTCCTGCGCCAACAATTTCCCCAGTCTCAATTTCAAGGTTAGGGACAGAGTCTGCGCGGGCGCCATCTGAGAGCAATAAGTTGCGGTTGAGTTCGTAGGTGTCTGTGCCTTCGGCCGCAGCGCGGATGAAGACATCACCAATCCAGACTGTATGTGCCTTATCCCCGGCAAGGGCACCCTTGTAATTAACACGAGACTTGGCATTGGGAACCTTGTGATCGACGAACATGCGATGTTCGAAGAATTGACCAGCAGTTGCAAAGTAGACGCCAGATAGATCACATGACGCACCAGGTGCGATGAATTCGACAGTTGGTAGGAGGCGAACAAGGTTTCCACCCACTGTGACAACGATTGATTTGAAGGTTGCATCCCGATCAACGATTGCATGATGGCGTGCGGCATGGATGGTCTGTGGACCCCATTCCTGTAGAGCAATGAGAGTCAGATGAGCGCCTGGCTCAACCACAATCTCGAGATCTTCAGCCAGATGTGTATCGCCAGAATTTTCAATAACAACGACAGCCTTCGAGTGGTTCCCGGCCTTGATCAGAACACGGGAGAACTCTGCAGAATCAATCCCGAATGAGGTGCGGTTCAGGAAGATTGGTTCTGCAATCTCTGCATTTGCAGCGATCGAAAGAACAGCGCCTTTTGAGGTGAATTCGCGGATGCGATTGACAATCGCATCATCAGTCTCAGTTACGGCTTGAATCTCTTGATGAGTAAAGGTCACGCCAGTTGGAAGTGCGCCTTTTACAGCGAGTGAATTTCGCTCTACTGCTTTAGCTGTTCCATCATGCATTCCACCAAGACGCTTAAGCGGTGTAAAGCGCCATGCCTCCTCGCGCCCCGTGGGCGTGTGGTTTTCAAGAATATTTGATTGAAGCGTTGTCATTATCCGACTGAACCTTCCATCTGAAGTTCGATGAGTCGATTGAGTTCGAGCGCATACTCCATGGGGAGCTCACGCGCGATTGGTTCAATAAATCCACGGACAATCATCGCCATCGCTTCATCTTCATTAAGACCGCGTGACATGAGGTAGAAGAGCTGATCATCTGAGATCTTCGAAACAGTCGCTTCGTGGCCCATTGAGACATCGTCTTCACGAATATCGACGTATGGGTATGTATCGGAACGCGAAATTGTGTCAACCAAAAGTGCATCGCACTTGACTGTGCTTGCTGAGTGGTGCGCACCTTCTTGAACCTGGACGAGTCCACGGTATGAAGTACGGCCGCCGCCACGGGCAACCGACTTTGAGATGACAGAAGAAGATGTGTACGGAGCTGCGTGAACCATCTTCGCACCTGAATCTTGGTGTTGGCCAGGACCTGCAAAGGCAAGTGAAAGTGTTTCACCCTTTGCGTGTGGACCCATCAACATAACGGCTGGGTACTTCATTGTGACCTTAGAGCCGATATTGCCATCGACCCATTCCATCGTCGCACCTTCAGCACAGGTTGCGCGCTTGGTTACCAAGTTGTAGACGTTGTTAGACCAATTCTGGATAGTTGTGTAACGAACACGCGCACCCTTTTTAACGATGATCTCAACTACTGCAGAGTGGAGAGAATCTGATTTGTAGATAGGTGCAGTACATCCTTCAACATAGTGAATGTATGAATCTTCATCCGCAATAATCAAGGTACGTTCGAACTGGCCCATATTCTCAGTGTTAATGCGGAAGTAGGCCTGTAGAGGAATATCAACGTGTACGCCCTTAGGGACGTAGATGAAGGATCCACCTGACCAGACAGATGTGTTGAGCGCTGCAAACTTGTTATCTCCAACTGGGATAACAGTTGCGAAGTACTCCTTGAAGAGTTCTGGGTGGAGTTTTAGCGCGCTATCAGTGTCAAGGAAGATGACGCCCTGCTTCTCAAGGTCTTCACGAATTGAGTGGTAAACAACTTCAGATTCGTACTGCGCAGCAACACCAGAGACAAGTCTCTGCTTCTCTGCCTCAGGAATTCCGAGACGGTCATATGTATTTTTAATATCGTCTGGCAGGTCATCCCACGTGGTTGCCTGCTTCTCGGTGGAGCGAACGAAGTACTTGATTGTGTCGAAGAAGATTCCAGTCAGGTCTGAACCCCATGATGGCATTGGCTTCTTGTAGAAGAGGTCGAGTCCTTTAAGGCGCAGGTCGAGCATCCACTGTGGTTCGCTCTTCTTCGATGAGATATCGCGAACTACCTCTTCACTGAGTCCACGCTTAGCGTTTGACCCGGCATCGTTACTATCTGACCAGCCGTATTCGTAATTTCCGAGGCCTTCGAGTTCTGGGTGTGCAGTGGTCATGAGGACGCCTTTCCAGCGGTGATTTTCTTCTTGGACTTTGTCTTTGCGATATTTGGGATGTATGTAGTGCAGACACCGTCGCCATGAGCGATCGTTGCCAAACGTTGAACGTGCGTTCCTAGGATGCGAGAGAAAGCTTCGGTCTCTGCCTCGCAGAGTTGTGGGAACTCTGCTGCCACGTGAGCGATGGGACAGTGATGTTGGCAGAGCTGCTCGCCCGATGGCCTGGACTCAATACTTGCGGCATACCCTTGACCTGTTAAGAATGTGGCAAGAGCATCAGATTTATTGGATCTCTTTGCAAGTGCGACAGTTGCTTTGCGTTCAATATCATCGGCTCGAGATTGCGCGAAGGCTTGAACGAGGTGTTCACCTGATTGCGCCGAGATAAATTTCAACGCTGCAACAGCTAAATCATCGTAGGAGTGCTCGAACTGCTGGCGACCTGTATCGGTCATAACAAATACTTTGGAGGGGCGGCCACGACCTCGGCTCAGAGCTTGGTGCGGCTCACGCGCTTCTAGGATTCCATCGCCCACCAAGAGATCGAGGTGGCGGCGAATTCCAGCCGGGGTGAGCTTCAAGCGCTCCCCCAGAACGACAGCCGTTGATGGGCCATTTTCGAGGACCGAGCGCGCTACAGCATCGCGCGTACTGAGGTCATCGATTTTCACAACAGTATTGTGTCGTAATTCGCCCTCCCTCGCCAATCCAAGATGGGGCGAGTTGCCCACCTCAGGTCATAGGCTAAGTCTCATGAGTAGAGCAGATTCCATAGCGCGCAGAGCACTTCCTCCTTTCACCGGGCTACTTCTCTTTCTCCAGGGTGCTCTCATTATTACTGGCGGTGCCGTCCGATTAACTGGTTCGGGATTGGGCTGTCCTACATGGCCAGAATGCACGCCTGGTTCATATACCCCGGTCGCCGGCCAAGCAGAAGGCCAACTGCACGCCTCGATTGAATTCGGAAATCGCTTACTTACCTTCGCTCTCTTCTTTGCAGCTATCGCAACCATCATCGTCGTCTTCCGATCACATAGACGCGACCTGCGATTTTTAGCAGCAACGCAGATTCTTGGAATTCTTGCGCAAGGAGTACTTGGTGGAATTACCGTACTCACCAATCTCAATCCTCTTGCCGTTGCTTCTCATTTTATTCTCTCAATTTTTCTAGTCGCTGCAGCAACTTCCCTGCACTCGCGTCGCCATCACCCATTCGTGCGCACCTCATCATCGCATTTGAAGATTTCACGATTGTCGCTTACTCATCTGCTGCTCTCATTCCTCGCCATCGCGATAGGAACATTGGTTACAGGTACTGGACCGCATGCAGGTGACGTAGGTTCACCGCGATTGAATTTTGCCATCACAACAATCACGCGCATTCATAGCGCTTCCGTCTGGCTTCTACTTATCGTTACCTTCATCTTTATCTTCACCAAGAATTTGCCATACGAGACTCGTCGCTGGCTTCAGCTCTTTATCGTCCTTGCTATTGCCCAAGGCGCGCTCGGATATATCCAATACTTCCTAGGAGTGCCCGAACTCCTCGTCGGCTTCCATCTTCTTGGCTCAGTTCTAGCATGGATCGCAGCGTGGCGAATCAGACTTTCAGTAGTACGTAAACCCTCATAAGGAGAAGAAAATGACCAAGCTCGCTGGTTGGACCGAACTCGATGACCGCGCAGTTGCATACGCTCGCGCACTTGCAATGGATGCCGTGCAGAAGGTTGGAAACGGCCACCCCGGTACTGCGATGGCGCTTGCTCCTGTCGCCTACAACTTATTCCAACGTCACTTGGTTCATGATCCAGCAGATCCACAATGGTTAGGTCGTGATCGTTTTATCTTGTCATGTGGCCACTCATCCATGACTCTCTATACCCAACTCTTCTTCAGCGGATATGGACTTGAGATGGAAGATATTCAATCCTTCCGCACTTGGGGATCTCTCACACCAGGTCATCCTGAATTTGGCCACACGGCCGGCGTTGAAATGACTACTGGTCCACTCGGTGCAGGCGTTGCAACTTCCGTGGGCTTCGCAATGGCGGCACGCTATGAGCGCGGACTTCTCGATCCTGATGCAGCCGTTGGTACCTCGCCCTTTGATCACTCCATCTGGGTTATCTGCTCTGACGGCGATCTGCAAGAGGGAGTTTCCGGAGAAGCATCATCACTTGCCGGAACACAAGAGCTTGGCAATCTCAATATTATTTACGATGACAACAGAATTTCAATTGAAGGCGACACACACATTTCATTTACTGAAGATGTCGCAGCTCGATACCGTGCATATGGTTGGCACGTCATTGAAGTTGCAGCTCTTGCTGATGGAAATGTAGATCTCGCATCACTTGATGCTGCGATGATTGCGGCAAAGGCAGAGATCAAGCGCCCTTCACTGATTCGTATGCAGACCACGATTGCATGGCCAGCACCGAAACTTCGAGGAACTGCTAAATCACATGGATCAGCTCTCGGCGACGAGGAAATTGCCGCTACTAAGAAGGAGCTTGGACTTAACCCGGATGAGAAGTTTGCAATGCCGGCAGATGTCTTTGCCCATGTTCGCGCAGTGAAAGAGCGAGGCGCTGCAGCGCGCACGGTGTGGGATGGAAAATTTGCGCAATGGCAGAGCGCTTATCCGGATCGCGCCACACTTTTACAGCGATTAGTTGCTCGCGAACTTCCTGTTGGTTGGGGATCGGCAATACCAACATTCGAATCTGGTAAAGATGTGGCTACTCGCACTGCATCAGGACACGTCATCAATGGAATTGCAAAGGTTCTCCCGGAGTTCTGGGGTGGGTCTGCCGATCTTGCTGACTCAAATATGACAACTATCGAAGGTGGAAATTCATTCTTGCCTGCGACAAGTGCGATGAAGAACGCTGATCCATATGGTCGCATCATCCACTTCGGTATCCGCGAACATGCGATGGGATCTATCGTCAATGGAATAGCGCTCCACGGTCTTACCCGTCCCTTTGCAGGAACATTTGCAGTCTTTAGCGATTACATGCGTCCTGCTGTGCGCCTTGCGGCAATCATGGATATTCCTTCCACATTTGTCTGGACTCACGACTCCATCGGTGTTGGTGAAGATGGACCAACCCATCAACCTATCGAACACTTTGCAGCGCTTCGCGCGATTCCTAACTTTGCAGTTATTCGACCAGCAGATGCCAATGAGACTGCGCAGGCGTGGAAATCTGTTATCAAACGTAACAAACCAGCTGGATTCTTACTCTCGCGCCAGAATCTTCGTACCGTAGATCGCACCACTCATGGAGATGTCGCTGGTGTCGATAAGGGGGCCTATATTCTTAAAGAAGCTTCCTCTGCGGCGAAGGTCGTCATCATCGCCACAGGTTCTGAAATCGGAATTGCACTCGATGCTCAAATTAATCTCGAAACAGCAGGTGTACCTACTCGCGTAGTGAGCGCACCATGCCTCGAATGGTTTAACGAACAGCCAGATTCATATCGTGTCGCAGTCCTTCCTCACAACACTCTTCGAGTGAGTATCGAGGCGGGAATTGCGCTCGGTTGGCGTGAATATGTGGGAGATTCAGGAATCATCATCTCCCTCGATCATTGGGGTGCATCTGCGGCAGCACCAAAACTCTTCTCTGAGTTTGGTCTCACAGCAGAACGAGTCGTCACTGATGTGAAGAGGGCTCTTGCGTGAGTGCATCTGATGTAGCCCGCTTCGGTACTTCAATCTGGCTCGATGATCTCTCCCGTGCCAAAATCACCGGAACTGACTCTCATTCACTCCCCCAGCGGATCAAAGATGCATCTGTTGTTGGAGTAACGACAAACCCAAGTATCTTCGCTGCTGCCATTTCAGGAGCAGAAGAATATGCAGCAGATATTGCAGAACTTAAGGGAGCTACGCCAGATGCCATCGTCCGTCGCCTTACAACCGATGATGTGCGCGCTGCCTGTGATCTCTTCACCGCTATCTACCAACAATCTGACGGCGTTGATGGGCGAGTCAGCATAGAAGTTGACCCGCGACTAGCCCATGACACTGCCGGGACAATTGCTGACGGGAAAGAACTTCATGCAATTGTTGATCGCGCCAATGTGATGATTAAAGTACCGGCCACCCTCGAAGGGTTGCCTGCAATTACCGCCCTCGTTGCAGATGGGATGAGCGTCAATGTCACTCTCATCTTCTCTGTCGAACGATATGCACTTGTTATCGATGCATTTATGAAAGGCCTTGAAGCTAGGGCTAAGGCAGGTAAGGCGCTTGCTGGTGTTCACTCCGTTGCCTCCTTCTTCGTCAGTCGCATTGATTCCGCCATCGATCCCCAACTCGAAAAGGTTGGCGCCACTTCACTTCTTGGTAAAGCGGCAATTGCGAATGCGCATATCGCCTACGAGCTATTTCTTCAGGAGAGTAAGAGTGAGCGTTGGAAAGCTCTCTCATCACTTGGCGCTCACATGCAGCGACCTTTATGGGCATCTACTGGAGTAAAGAACCCTGCCTATGAAGACACGCGCTATGTTGTAGAACTTGTGGCGGCAGATTGCGTTAATACAATGCCGCAAGCAACTCTCGATGCCCTGATAGATCATGGTGTTGTTCGAGGGGATGCAATCACAGCCTCCATTGAGCAGGCACATAGCAATATCAGCGCCATTGAAAATGCGGGAATTTCACTTGCCGCCGTTACTGCAGAGCTTGAAGTGAAAGGTCTGGCATCTTTCGCCGAAGCCTGGGAAGTTCTCTTACAGAGCATAGCTAAAGCGAGTCGCGAGTGAAGATTTCCGGTTCGTCGCTCTCAAAGATTGATAGAACTTCCACTCTCTATCAAGAGCTTACATCTGCTCATCTGCGCATCTGCGCTAAAGATCCGCTGACCTGGGGGTCAAAGGCTGCAGCGGAAGCAGCTGTACGACTTAATTGGATTGATCTTCCACAATCATCAACGGCGCTACTCCCCCTCTTAAGCGAGATCACCAAGAAGTTTGCCTTCCACACCCGAGTTGTCTTATGTGGCATGGGTGGTTCATCCCTTGGTCCAGAAGTTATTGCCAAGAGTTTCGGGAAAGAGCTCTTCATCTTCGATTCGACAGATCCGCAATATGCCCAGCACGCACTCACGGGTGATTTATCTACAACAGTTGTTATCGTGAGTTCAAAATCTGGTTCAACAATTGAGACATCTTCACAACGCGCACTATTTACCCAAGCCTTTGAAGCAGCGGGGCTTGATCCCCGAAACCATATGCTCTTTATCACCGACCCTGGTTCACCGCTGGATCAAGAGGTGCGGTCTGAGAATTACACAGTCATCAATGCAGATCCGAATGTGGGTGGACGCTTTAGCGTATTAGGCGCCTTTGGACTCACCCCGGCAGCTTTTATCGGAGCGCCAGTCAGTGACATTGTGGCGCAAGCTCAAGCAGAGAAACTTCACTTCGTAGCAAACCCACAGAGCGTCCTTGATGTGGCATACGCCTTTGCCGTAATCGCCGGCCAGTACCTCGCTTTCACTGATAACGGGTCTCAACTCCCCGGACTCTCTGACTGGATTGAACAACTGATAGCTGAGTCCACTGGAAAAGATGCAACTGGGCGCCTACCCATTGCAACAGAATCCTTAGAAGATGCTCGCGTCGGTGGTTCATTTACCATCGCATTTGCTGGAACTGGTGCAGATCTCATTGCCGAAGGACCACTTGGTGCTCACTTCATCTTCTGGGAATGGGTGACGGCGCTTCTTGGAGTCGCCTTTAAGATCGATCCCTTTAATCAACCCAATGTCACTGAAGCTAAAGAACAGACTGCTGCCTGCCTGCAAGAGTGGAATAACATCATTCCCGTCATGACTCCACAAGTGAGTGAGAAGTCCGTAGATATTTTTGGTGATGGGCAATCTCTCAAAGATGCTCTTGCCACCTTTATCGAAGGCGTGGCAGATGGCGGCTACATCTCTGTCATGGCATATCTAGATCGCGCCCAGGATGTAAAGATTGCAGAGCTACGCGCCATCCTCGCCACAAAAGCTAACAAGCCAACGCAATTTGGCTGGGGGCCACGCTTCCTGCATTCGACCGGGCAATTTCATAAAGGTGGGCAGCGCAACGGATCCTTCTTGCAGATCACCGCAGAGTCAGATTGTGACTTCCAGATACCCGGCCGAGACTTCGGACTGCGCACCCTGGTCTTTGCGCAAGCAATCGGAGATAACCGAGCGCTTGCTACAAGAAAATACCCGCTCCTTCGTCTGCATCTGCAGAATCGAAGTGCGGGTATTGATGAAATCTTAGCTGCGGCCAGATCCCTTTAAAATCTTTAGAAATTATTCGATGTCATCTCCGCGAAGCTTGCGAAGTGCATCTTCTAGAATCTTCTCGCCCTCTTTATCGGTTCGACGCTCCTTTACATAGGCAAGGTGAGTCTTGTAAGGAATATTGACTACCGCACTCGGTGGATTGTTCTTATCGCGACCTGCAGGTAGCCCGCACTTAGGGCAATCCCACTCAGCTGGAATTACAACAGTCTCTTCGACTGCAAATGATGGTCGCACTTCATGTCCATTGGCACACCAGTAAGAAACTGTTGCGCGCTCGATCTGATCGCCGCGCTCTGCCTCGCCCATTGGGCCGGCGCCGACACGGCTTCCGCGAATTGCACTTGCCATGGATTAACCCTTCAAAACGAGTGAGAGACCGACGACGCCTGCGAACCAGAGTCCACCGACAACGATTGTGATGCGATCTAGATTGCGCTCTACGACAGAGGAACCGCCATAGTTAGATGAGATGCCGCCACCGAATAGATCGGAGAGGCCAGAACCCTTGCCCTTATGGAGAAGGACGAGAAGGATCATCAAGACGCTGGTGATGATCAGAAATATTGAGAGCGCTAAGGACATGCGTAAAACTCCTCTTAGGTAGGGGTACAGGATACCCGAATGCGTTGGAAAGCTCTGACTTAGGCCTGAGCGTGGAATTTCACAATCTTGGCAAGCTCTTCAGGATCGATGCTCGCTCCCCCAATGAGGGCGCCATCGACATCAGGCTGCTTCATGATCTCTGCGATATTTGCAGATTTAACAGAGCCGCCATACAAGATGCGCATATTGGCAGCAATCTCTCCTGACCCAATCTGTTCAACCTCTTCACGAATCGCAGCACAGACTTCTTGCGCATCCTCTGGGGTCGCAGTCTTGCCGGTGCCGATTGCCCAGACAGGTTCGTAAGCGATGACAATCTTCTTTAGGTCTGGCTTATGGAAACCTTCGAGGCCAGCGCGAACTTGGCGGATGACATGTGAAACATGAGTGCCAGATTCGCGAATGGAAAGCTCTTCACCAACACAGAATATGGGCGTGATTTCGCTCGCAAGGGCAGCCTTGATTTTACGATTTACCAAGGCATCATCTTCATGGTGGATCGCACGTCGCTCAGAGTGGCCGACTACGACAAAGGAGCAACCCAATTTCTTCAGCATAGATCCGGAGATATCGCCGGTGAATGCGCCCGAACTTTCAGGTGACAGGTCTTGTGCGCCGTATTGCAGGCGGAGGCGATCTCCATCGACCATGGTCTGAATCGAGCGAATATCGGTAAAAGGAGGAATCACTGCAACATCGACTGCGTCGTAATCCTTATCGTCGAGCGAGTAGACAAGCTTCTGTGCAACTGCGATCGCCTCAAGGTGATTGAGGTTCATCTTCCAGTTACCTGCCATGAGTGGCTTACGCATCATTTACTCCCTTAACGGATTACTTATCTATGGATTGATATAAAGCTTAGAGATCTAAAGCAGTTAAACCAGGCAACTCTTTACCCTCGAGGTATTCAAGAGATGCTCCGCCGCCAGTTGAGATATAGCCAAAGTCGGAATCAACAAATCCCAATGCGCGGACGGCCGCAGCGGAGTCGCCTCCACCGACGACTGAAATGCCACTTACTTCAGTAAGCGCTTGAGCAACGACCTTGGTTCCATTAGCAAAATTGGGAAATTCAAAGACGCCCATAGGGCCGTTCCAGAAGACTGTCTTACATTTTCTTATCTCAGCTGCAAATGCTGCGGCGCTCTCTGGGCCAATATCTAGACCCATCTGATCTGCTGGGATTGCATCAGATCGCACCAGAGTCGGTGTGGCATCAGCTGAGAAAGTAGGGGCGACGACAATATCTGTGGGAAGTAAGAGCTTTACTCCGGAATCTTCTGCCTGCTTGATAAGGCCTTTAACTGTATCGATGAGATCGCGCTCGACAAGAGATGAACCAATTTCTCTTCCTTGTGCAGCTAGGAAGGTAAAGAGCATTCCTCCACCAATAGCCATCACATCTACCTTGCCGAGAAGATTGGCAATAACGCCAATTTTGTCGGAGACTTTTGAACCACCGAGGACTACGCCGTAGGGGCGCTCTGGATTAACGGTGAGTTTTTTGAGCACTTCTACCTCTGCCGCAACAAGAGTGCCCGCTGCATGTGGAAGCAGCTTTGCTAAATCAAAGACTGAGGCATGCTTGCGGTGAACTGCGCCGAAGCCGTCACCAATATAAAAATCAGCAAGCTTTGCCAACTCTGACGCAAACGCTGCTCGCTCTGATTCATCTTTAGATGTTTCAGCTGCGCTAAAACGAATATTTTCTAGGAGGAGAATTTCACCTGGCGCCAGGGCTGCTGCCTTAGCTGAGACATCATCGCCTGTGATTGCTCCTGCAAATTGCACGGGTTTTCCGAGCAGTTCAGCAAGGCGCACTGCGATAGGTGCCAGTGAGAGTTCGCGCTTCACCTCTCCTTTTGGTCGACCTAGATGAGCTGCAATAACAATGCTTGCACCTTTTGCAAGGAGAGCGTTGATGGTGGGAAGTGAAGCGCGGATACGTCCATCATCTGTGATCTTTCCTTCTTTCAAAGGAACATTGAGATCGCATCGTAGAAATACGCGTTTACCAGCTACATCTAGGTCAGCCAGAGAAGACATTAGAGAGATTTACCTACATAACCAACGAGGTCAACGAGGCGATTTGAGTATCCCCATTCATTGTCATACCAACCAACAACCTTGACCGTTGTTCCGATTGTTTTGGTAAGACCTGCATCAAAGATACATGATGAAGGATCTGTGACGATATCTGAAGAGACTATGGGGTCTTCTGTGTAGGTAAGGAATCCCTTCAGTGAACCATTTGCAGCTTCCTTCATCGCGGCATTGATTTCAGCAGCGGTTGCTTCCTTACCAAGTTCGACGGTGAGGTCTGTTGCAGATCCTGTTGGAACAGGAACGCGCATCGCAAAACCATCGAGCTTGCCCTTAAGTTGTGGCAGCACCAAAGAGATTGCCTTTGCAGCACCGGTTGAACTTGGGATGATGTTGGTCGCTGCAGCGCGTGCGCGACGGAGATCCTTATGTGGGAAGTCGAGGATTACCTGATCATTTGTATAAGCGTGAATCGTAGTCATGAGGCCACGGACAATGCCGAACTTCTCATCCAGGACCTTCGCCATGGGAGCAAGGCAGTTGGTTGTACATGATGCGTTAGAGATGACGTGGTGGTTTGCTGGGTCGTACTTCTCGTGGTTTACGCCCATCACAATGGTGATGTCTTCATCTGTTGCAGGGGCAGAAATGATGACCTTCTTAGCTCCTGCTGTGATGTGCTTCTGCGCATCTGATGCCTTAGTGAAGTGGCCGGTTGATTCAATGACGATATCTGCCTTCACTGAGGCCCATGGAAGGTTTGCTGGATCACGATCTGCAAATACCTTAATTGTCTTTCCGCCGACTGTGATGCTCTCTTCGGTATGAGTTACTTCCAGTCCGAGGCGACCCAAGATTGAGTCGTACTTGAGAAGGTGGGCAAGAGTTGCGTTATCTGTGAGGTCGTTGATACCTACGATATTGATATTTGGATTGGTGAGCGCTGCGCGAAAGAAGTTGCGGCCGATACGTCCAAAACCATTAATTCCGACATTAATCATTGTAAATACCTCTTCTAGAAAGTGAATTGCCCCGCATATAGGTGGCTATCTGTTACACCACAACGTTGGGGGCTTGGCCATAAGTCTATCAGTCTGTTTCTCGCTACTGGTCAGTCGCTGCGCTCGAGAGAGCGCTCTTTACCTGTTATTCACCCGGAGATTACTCGCCTAGAAGGTCGGGTGAAAGGCCAGCTTCAGTATCTGGAATTCCTAAATCTTGTGCGCGCTTATCTGCCATTGCAAGAAGGCGGCGGATGCGTCCGGCAATTGCATCCTTTGTCATGGGAGGGGTTGCAAGAGATCCGAGTTCTTCCAAGCTCGCCTGTCCATGAGAAATGCGGAGTTCGCCCGCCTCCTTGAGATGGTCAGGAATTTCAGGCCCGAGAATCTCCATCGCTCGTTGTACACGAGCTGCGGCAGCAACTGCGGCGCGAGCAGAGCGGCGCAGGTTTGCATCATCAAAGTTAGCTAAGCGATTTGCTGTCGCGCGCACTTCACGACGCATGCGACGTTCTTCCCAAGCAAGAACACTTTCATGCGCTCCGAGGCGAGTAAGGAGAACTCCAATTGCATCTCCATCGCGAATTACGACGCGATCTACTCCGCGAACTTCCCGGGCTTTCGCAACGATATTGAGGCGACGCGCCGCGCCTACGAGAGCGAGTGCTGCTTCGGGTCCGGGGCATGTGATTTCAAGTGATGATGAGCGCCCTGGTTCGGTGAGTGAACCGTGAGCGATAAAGGCGCCGCGCCATGCAGCTTCAGCATCACAGACATTAGCTGCAACGACTTGCGGAGGAAGGCCTCGTACTGGGCGACCATTGGCATCAATCAAACCAGTTTGGCGAGCAAGAGCATCGCCTGCCTCGACTACGCGCACCACATAGCGAGAACCTTTACGTAGCCCGCTCGATGAGAGAACTGCCAAATCACTGTCATGGCCATAAATATCGGCGATATCTTTCTTCAGGCGACGAGCGCTCTGCGATGTATCGAGCTCTACTTCGATCAATACCTTGCCAGCTGCGATATGGAGGCCGCCGGCAAAACGTAAGAGAGATGAGACTTCAGCTTTACGACAACAAGGCTTGGTGACAGAGAGACGACTAAGTTCGTCTTTGACTGCCGCTGTCATTGCCATGGGGGTTATACAACCAGTATTTGAGACTCTATGTGTGCGAAAAGCTGGCCCAATTTTTTCACATCGTGATGCAAAGGCGCCCCAGTACTGCGTAAATCTGCCGCCACCAACTCTGAACCTATGGTTGAAAGATGCTCACGCAATTCACTCTGCCCTTCGGCTGAGCTATCTATGACTACACAATCAAAGTGAAGACCGGGGGCGTAAGTAGACAAGATATGTAAGTGCTCGAGGGGTGAATATCCGGCATACTCCCCCGCTGATTTATCGGCGATATCAAGATTCAGTAGCAAAATCTTCTTGGCCTTTGAAGCGATGATTGCATCGCGCTGCGCAGGAACGAGAAGGTGTGGGATGACACTGGAGAACCAAGACCCCGGTCCCATTGTTATCCACTCTGCATCTGCAATTGCAGATAGCGCTTCTGGGTACGCTGTTGGATTTTCGGGAATGACGCGAAGAGATGTAAGTCGACCTTTTGTCGTTGCCACTTCGGCCTGACCCCGGACAATCTTGGTTCCGATTGAATTTACAAATGTTGCTTCGATATCAAGTGGCACTGTTGCCATCGGCAGGACGCGGCCTATAACTTTAAGGAGCGCACCTACACGGTCCAAGCCAGCGACAGTATCTTCATCACGGTCCCACAACGCTGCCAGCAAAAGATTTCCAACCGCATGGCCATTGAGTTCACCATCGCTGGTGAAGCGGTATTGCATGATGTCGGCCCAACTACGGCCCCACTCATCATCACTGCAGAGTGCGGCAAGTGCCATACGAAGATCTCCGGGAGGCAGAATCGGAAATTCTTCGCGGAGCCTGCCACTCGATCCGCCGTTATCAGCCACCGTCACAATCGCTGTGATGTGCGAAGTCAGACTGCGCAGCGCAGTCAAAGTTGCAGCTAAACCGTGGCCACCACCGAGCGCTACAACTTTTCTACCAGAGCTCATTCACGTCCTACATCGCGATGCGTTGCATGCGCTGTTATCTCAAGATCGTTCGAGGAAGTGGTCAGCTGTCGGGCAATCTCTTCTGCGATGGCAACAGAGCGATGCTTGCCTCCGGTACAGCCAATTGCAATCGTGACGTACTTCTTGCCTTCGCGGAAATATCCCGGAATCATCTGGTGGACGACACCTACATAACTTTTCACAAATTCATCTACACCGTCACTGCTAAGAACTTTCTCGGAAACAGGTTTATCAAGCCCATTGAGAGGGCGCAGTTCGGGAATCCAATGTGGGTTGGGTATGAATCGACAATCGAGTACGAGATCTGCATCAACGGGAATTCCATACTTGTAACCAAATGAAAGTAAGTTGATACGAAGGCTTGGCAGCATTCCCGCTGCGAAGATTTCCCCAGTGCGCTTTTCCAGTTGATGAACATTGAGGTTAGAGGAGTCGATGACTACATCGGCTTGGGCGCGGATCTCTTCCAGTTTGGCGCGTTCACGTTCAATGCCGTCGACGATTCGATCTTTGCCCTGCAAAGGGTGGGGACGGCGGGTTGATTCAAAGCGTTGCACAAGAGCTTGATCTGTCGCATCAAGGAAGAGCAATCGATAGAGAGTGGATGAGGCTTTTAACTTAGCAAGGGCGCTACTGAGTTCATCAAAGAATTTACCGCCACGCACATCTACGACTACTGCTAATGAGGTGTGGTTCTCACGACTTTGGTCAGCCAGCTGCGGCAAGAGGGCCGGAGGAAGGTTGTCGACGACATACCAGCCGAGATCTTCAAGGGCGTGCGCTACTGTGGAACGCCCCGCTCCTGACATTCCAGTAAGAATGAGAAGTTCTTGCTTCGCAGTATCAGCCATGGAAATTATTCTCCCTTACCTGTCAAGTATCTCGCCAGTGGCCATATCGACGCCTGGTTGAGAAAGGCTCTGAAGATGAGTAAAGATGATTGCTGCTGTGCTCGCACCGATTCCAGGAGTCGCTGCCAGTTCATCAACTGTTGCCTTGCGCATCGCGGTCACTGAACCAAAACGGTCGAGGAGAGCAGCTCTGCGGATTTCTCCAAGTTGCGGGATCTCATCAAGGAGCGATTCGAGCATCACCTTAGATCTGCGGGAGCGGTGGAATGTAATGGCAAATCGGTGCGCCTCATCACGAATACGTTGCAGTAGATACATTCCTTCAGATGTGCGCGGAAGAATCAAAGGATCTTTATCCCCCGGCATCCACACTTCTTCAAGGCGCTTTGCTAACCCACATAGCGCGACATCGGTAATACCGAGTTCATCAAGAGCGCGCTGCGCAGCTGCGACTTGTGGTGCTCCACCATCAACCACGATGAGTTGTGGTGGGTAGGCGAATTTGCTGAGCTTTCCACCGGTCTCTGCCACCTCACTCTGGTTTACGTTTCGATCAGCAAGCAGTCTCTTCATGCGACGTGTGATTACTTGGTGCATGGCGCGAGTGTCATCTTGGGCAGTATCGGTATCGATTATGAATCTGCGGTATTCGCTCTTCTTGGCTAGGCCATCCTCAAAGACCACCATCGATGCCACTACCGATGTACCTGAAATATTGGAGATGTCATAACACTCAATGCGTAAAGGAGTGCGGGTCAATTGCAGCTCCTCTTCGAGTTCGAGAAGGGCCTTTCCGGAGACTGCTGCATCGGTGGCGCGCTTACTTAAATATTGCACCAGAGCGTAATGGGCATTGCGTTCGACAGTCTGCAGTAACTCAACTTTCTCACCGCGCTGTGGGACCTTGATAGATACTCGCGCTCCTCGTAAAGAGGTGAGCCACTCCTCAAGCGCTCCCCTGTCTACTGGTTCGTTGTTCAGGTAAATCTCAGAAGGAATATCTGCAGGTGCGCTCTGGCTATAAATCGAGAAGAAGAGTGAACCAATCTGGTCATCTCCTTCCAAAGCGCGCTCTTGATCGACAATCCAGGAACGAGAACCTTTGATGGATCCACGGCGAACGATGAAGATTGAGCCGGCTGCATGGAGGCCTTCTTCGTGGAGCGAGATAAAGTCACCATCGAGACCATCAGAGAGATTGCCTTGAGTCGAACGTTGTGCCTTCTCAAAGGATTCAATCTGATCACGTAAGCGAGCAGCTCGCTCAAACTCTTCTCGCTCAGATGCTCCCGCCATTTCAGCGCGAAGAGTTGGAAGGAGGTTCTCCATACCTTTCTCCATAAATGCATCCAGTTTGACGGCGATTTCGTGATGTTCGGCAGGCGTCACCCAACCCACACAAGGGGCAGCACATTTTCCAATATCGCCTAATAAACATTGGCGCTTGGTGCGCTGAGCTCGTTGGAAATTTCCTACGCTACAAGAACGGACAGGAAAGACTTTGAGAAGCACTTCATAGGTATTGCGCAGCGCCCAAGTATTTGTATACGGGCCGAAATATTTAAGCCCCGGACGTTTCTCTTTGCGAGTGATAAAGATGCGAGGAAATTCATCACCCATGGAGATGGCTAGATATGGATATGACTTATCGTCTTTAAATTGCACGTTATAGGTTGGGTGATACTGCTTGATCCACGAGAACTCAAGAGCTAGCGCCTCAAGTTCGGTGGCGACAATGGTCCAATCAACACGCACCGCTTCGTGGACCATGCGATACGTTTTCTGCGCCAGGTTAGAACCGAAGTAGGTAGTGAGCCGGTTCTTGAGATTCTTAGCTTTTCCAACATAGATCACCTTGTCGCTTGCGTTATAGAAGCGATAGACCCCCGGCTCTTCCGGAATCTCTTTGGGGCGATAACTCGATGGCTCAGCCATAGTTACTTCTTAGCTGGAGTTTTAGCTGAAGTCTTAGCAAGCTTCGCTGCGCGATTGCTAGCGAGGACTTCTGCAAGATATTGACCGGTGTAACTCGCCTTTACCTTCGCAACCTCTTCCGGCGTACCTTCGGCAACGACTGTGCCACCGCGGTATCCGCCCTCTGGACCCATATCGATAACCCAATCTGAGGATTTGATGACATCGAGGTTATGTTCGATGACTATGACGGTATTTCCTGATTCAACCAGGCGCTTGAGAACACCTAAGAGTTTATTGACATCTTCGAAGTGAAGACCGGTCGTTGGTTCATCAAGAACATAGATGGTGCGACCAGTGGAACGGCGCTGCAATTCGGTAGCAAGCTTGACGCGCTGTGCTTCTCCACCCGACAACGTTGGGGCTGATTGTCCAAGGCGTACATAGCCCAGACCTACATCACAGAGGGTCTTGAGGTAGCGCGCGATAGTAGGCACTGATTCAAAGAATTCGTGGGCAATCTCGATAGGCATATCGAGTACTTGAGCGATGGTCTTCCCCTTGTAATGCACTTCGAGCGTCTCGCGGTTATAGCGCGCTCCATGACAGACCTCGCACGGAACATAGACATCCGGCAAGAAGTTCATCTCGATTGTGATGGTTCCATCGCCTGAGCAGTTCTCGCAGCGTCCGCCTTTGACGTTAAAGGAGAAGCGGCCTTGTTGGTAGCCGCGGACCTTCGCTTCAGTAGTTTCTGCAAAGAGAGCGCGGACCTTATCGAATACGCCTGTATAAGTTGCCGGGTTAGAACGTGGGGTACGTCCAATCGGTGATTGATCAACATGGACAACTTTATCGAGTTGATCGATACCGGTGACGGTTCGGTGGCGACCAGGGACAAGACGCGCTCCGTTGAGTTTATTGGCCAGGGTTGTATAGAGAATGTCATTAACTAACGTTGATTTACCGGATCCTGAAACGCCAGTGACTGAGACAAAGAGTCCAAGTGGAATCGAGACCTCAATATCTTTGAGGTTATTCTCTTTGGCGCCCTTAATGACGAGTTGGCGTTTAGCATCTACCCGTCTACGGGAATCTGGAATTTCAATGGATCTGCGACCCGAGAGATAGGCGCCTGTAATGGATTCTTTTGAAGCGATGAGTTCTTCGTAAGAGCCGGAGACGACAACTTTTCCACCGTGCTCGCCAGCTCCTGGCCCAATGTCGACGATCCAATCAGCGGTACGAATGGTGTCTTCATCGTGTTCTACGACGATAAGAGTATTTCCAAGATCGCGGAGTCGAGTAAGCGTCTCAATCAAGCGGCGATTATCACGTTGATGGAGACCGATAGAAGGTTCATCAAGTACATAGAGAACACCGACTAAGCCAGAGCCAATCTGTGTAGCCAAACGAATACGTTGCGCCTCTCCACCGGAAAGCGTTGCGGCAGGTCGATCGAGTGAGAGGTAATCAAGTCCAACATCGAGTAAGAAGCCGAGTCGTGCATGCACTTCCTTCATCACACGCTCTGCGATCTGCGCTTCACGTTTATTGAGGGTGACCTGCTTCAGGAAGGTTGCGCAATCATCGATAGAGAGGGCGCAGACTTCTGCAATACTTTTGCCGCCCAAGGTGACAGCGAGAACTTCCGGTTTCAGGCGCGCTCCCTTGCAGGCAGGACAGGGAGTCTCACGCATATAGGCCTCGTACTTATCGCGGCTGAAATCACTATCGGTCTCGCTATGGCGGCGATGAATAAATGGAACGACCCCTTCAAAACCGGTTGAGTAATTACGGACGCGGCCGTAGCGATTCTTAAACTTTACGTGGACTTCATATTCAAACCCATTGATGATTGCATCTTTGGCTTTGACGGAGAGTTTCTTCCAAGGGTTATCAAGTGAGAAGCGAAGTTCTTCTGAGAGCGCTTCGAGTAAACGGAGGAAATACTCTGATGATTGCCCACCAGCCCAGGGCGCAATTGCGCCCTCATTAATCGAGATTGAGTCATCAGGGATGATGAGATCTTCATCAACTTCCAGCTTTGTGCCGATACCTGAGCATTCAGGACAAGCGCCAAAGGGTGAGTTAAATGAGAAAGATCGTGGTTCAAGTTCTTCAAAGGAGAGGTTGCAATCGTGGCAGGCAAGGTGCTCGCTATAGGTATGTTCTTTCTCGGCAGTCTTAGCATCGACGAAGTCGAGAAGCACCAGGCCATTTCCTAACTTCAAAGCTGTCTCAATAGAGTCGGTAAGACGTGACTTGCTTTCGGCCTTGGCGGTAAGACGGTCGATCACAACTTCAATGGTGTGCTTCTCTTGCTTCTTTAGCTTTGGCGGTTCGGTAAGTTGGATGATTTCGCCATCGACACGCGCGCGTGAATATCCTTGCGTTACCAACTCAGCGAAGAGATCAACAAATTCACCCTTGCGTTCGCGGATAACGGGTGCGAGCACCTGAAACTTTGTTGTGGCAGGCATCGTAAGGATCTGATCAACAATCTGTTGTGGACTCTGGCGCGAGACCGCCTTGCCACACTTGGGACAATGTGGTCGGCCAGCGCGTGCGAAGAGCAGGCGGAAGTAGTCGTAGACCTCTGTGATGGTTCCGACCGTCGAGCGCGGATTGCGGTTCGTTGATTTCTGATCGATAGATACAGCAGGTGAAAGGCCCTCAATGAAATCGACATCGGGCTTATCCATCTGGCCCAAGAATTGGCGCGCATATGCAGAAAGTGATTCAACGTAGCGACGTTGTCCTTCAGCGAAGATGGTGTCGAAGGCGAGGCTAGATTTTCCAGAACCTGAGAGGCCCGTAAAGACGATGAGGGCATCGCGCGGGAGTTCGATAGATACATCTTTGAGGTTATGTTCGCGCGCTCCGCGGACAACTAACTTATCGATGCTCATGTACCGGCCTCATCCATCCCGCGAAGTTCACGCTTTAAATCTTTTAACTCATCTCGGAGACGGCCCGCGAGTTCAAATTGAAGTTCATCGGCTGCGCTGCGCATCTGCTCGGTGAGGGAGCCTATCAACGCAATGAGTTCTTGGCGCGGCATAGAGTCAGTTGGCTTGGAAGAGAAGGGAAGAACTGCACCAGATCGTTTGCCTTTAAGCGAGGCCATGATGTCATCTGTGTCATCGCTCTCTTGGGCGATGAGATCGGTGATATCGGAAATCTTCTTGCGCAGTGGCTGCGGATCGACTCCTCGCTCGAGGTTATAGGCGACTTGCTTGGCGCGGCGGCGATTGGTCTCATCGATCGCCTTGGTCATTGAGGCTGTCATATTGTCGGCATACATATGAACTTCACCGGATACGTTTCGCGCTGCGCGTCCGATGGTCTGGATAAGAGATGTTGCAGAGCGCAAGAAGCCCTCTTTATCAGCATCGAGAATTGCCACTAGGGAAACTTCAGGAAGATCGAGTCCTTCACGGAGCAAGTTGATTCCAATAAGAACGTCGTATTCACCGCTGCGAAGTTCGCGCAGCAGTTCTACGCGGCGAAGCGTGTCAACTTCTGAGTGCAGATAGCGAACCCGCACACCCTTCTCTTGTAGGTAATCTGTCAGGTCTTCTGACATCTTCTTTGTCAGCGTTGTAACGAGTACTCGCTCATTACGTTCTGCGCGGATATTAATCTCATGTAAGAGATCATCAATCTGACCCTTAATCGGTTTGATAACGATTTGCGGATCAACTAGCCCGGTAGGACGAATGACTTGTTCTACAACATCTCCCCCAACTTTCGCCATCTCGTACTTGCCCGGTGTCGCCGATAGATAGATAGTCTGACCGGTACGCTCTTGAAACTCCGGCCATTTGAGAGGCCGATTGTCCAAAGCGCTCGGCAGTCGGAATCCATGTTCCACCAACGTGCGCTTACGTGCTGAGTCGCCTTCAAACATCGCTCCGATTTGTGGAACCGTGACGTGGCTTTCATCAATGACCACAAGGAAATCTTCGGGGAAGTAATCAAGAAGACAGTTAGGAGCAGAACCCGGTGCACGACCATCGAGGTGACGTGAGTAATTTTCGATTCCCGAACAGAATCCGAGTTGCTGCATCATCTCAAGATCAAAGGTGGTGCGCATGCGCAGACGTTGTTCTTCGAGCAACTTGCCCTGCTTCTTAAAGAGGTTGAGTTGAATCTGAAGTTCATCTTCGATTTCACCCATGGCGCGCTTCATTGTTTCAGGGCCTGCCGCATAGTGAGTAGCTGGGAAGATGTAGATTTCTTCCTCATCTCGAACGATTTCACCAGTAAGTGGATTGAGGGTCATGATCTTCTCGATCTCATCGCCGAACATTTCGATGCGCACCGCGAGCTCTTCGTACATCGGAATAATCTCGACTGTATCTCCACGGACTCTGAACGTTCCGCGCTCGAAGGCCATATCGTTGCGTTTATATTGAACATCGACGAATTTACGTAAGAGAGCATTACGTTCGATCTCATCGCCCACCTTGAGGCGGATCATGCGATCGATGTACTCCTGAGGAGTTCCGAGACCATAGATACAAGAGACCGTGGCAACGACAATGACATCGCGGCGGGTAAGGAGTGAGTTGGTTGCTGAGTGTCGCAGGCGCTCGACCTCGTCGTTGACGCTCGAATCCTTCTCAATAAAGGTATCAGTCTGTGGAACGTAGGCTTCCGGTTGGTAGTAGTCGTAGTATGAAACAAAATATTCAACAGCGTTATTCGGCATCAACTCGCGGAACTCATTAGCCAACTGCGCAGCCAGGGTCTTATTCGGAGCTAGTACCAGGGTGGGACGTTGCAGCCGTTCAATCAGCCAAGCGGTGGTTGCAGACTTTCCAGTTCCGGTAGCCCCAAGGAGAACGACATCTTGTTCACCAGCGCTGATACGGCGAGTGATTTCTTCGATGGCCGCAGGCTGATCACCGGCCGGGACATAGTCACTGATAACTTGAAAAGGCGCGACTTTTCGTTGTAGATCAGAGACAGGGCGCATCTGACTAGCCTAGCGAATGAGGAACGAGAACGCTCTCCCAGAGATTTTCTACCTGGCGCAGCAACGAATCATCATCTCCATCATTGCGAATAACCGCGTCGGCTAAGGCAGAGCGAGCTTCTTCCGTTGCCTGCGATGCTATCCGCTTTTCAATCTGTGAGATATAGAGCCCTCTCTTGAGAAGGCGGGCCTTGCGCAGCTCGATATCGGATTCAACGGTGATGATGTAATCAAACTTCTCTGCAGCCCCAGTTTCTACGAGTAAGGGGATTTCATAAATCAAAATATCATCGTGGTCGAGATCTGCCACAGCTTGAGCAAAGAGCGCCTGCACGCGGGGATGGATAATCTCTTCCAAGTCTCTTCGCGCACTTTCGTCGCTAAAGACAATCTCAGCTAACTTCTTGCGATCGATATCTCCATTGAGGATGACTTCATCACCAAAGCGAAGGAGTACGTCGGCAAATCCATCGCTTCCTCGCTCGATCGCCATGCGGGCTAATTGATCGGCATCGACAACCAGTGCGCCGAGTTCGGCAAAGTTCTGAGCAACGGTCGACTTACCCGCACCAATGCCACCAGTGAGCGCCACAACCAACATGTACTTACCCTACCTGCGGTAGCTGAAGAAGTAATTCATTTAGCGCAGTGGGGAAAATAAAGAGGGACTCATGCGGGGTAAGCGAGGTTAAGGAGCAGCTCGCGACCCGTATGAGTCCCTCTTTAGTAATTACTTATTCAGCAACAACAGCAGCTTCTTCAGCTACCTTCGCTTCTGCCTTCTGCTTCTTATGAGCCATGAAACGTTCTTGAGCAACAGCATATTGACGCTCCCACTCTTCGCGCTGGGTATCAAAGCCTGGCTTCCATTCCTGAGTTTCAGGATCGAAACCTTCTGGGTAGATGAAGTGGCCTTCAGCATCGTAGCGAGCAGCCATTCCGTACTGAGTTGGATCGAATGCTTCGATCTCTACTTCAGTTCCTTCATTAGCTTGCTTCAATGAGAGTGAGATGCGACGACGCTCAAGATCGATATCGATGATCTTGACGAAGAGTTCGTCATCTACTGCAACAACCTGCTCTGGAATCTCAACGTGGCGTTCTGCCAACTCTGAGATGTGAACGAGGCCTTCAATTCCTTCGTGGACACGGATAAATGCACCGAATGGAACTAGCTTTGTTACGACACCTGGCACAACTGTGTTAATTGTGTGGGTGCGAGCAAATGCCTGCCATGGATCTTCCTGTGTCGCCTTGAGTGAGAGAGAAACACGCTCGCGCTCGAAATCAACTTCGAGAACTTCTACAGTTACTTCATCGCCAACTTCAACAACTTCACCTGGGTGATCGATGTGCTTCCATGAAAGCTCTGAAACGTGAACGAGTCCATCTACGCCACCAAGGTCAACGAATGCACCGAAATTAACGATTGATGAGACAACACCTGTGCGAACCTGGCCCTTTTGGAGCTGGTTAAGGAATTCGGTGCGTGACTGTGACTGTGTCTGCTCGAGGAAGGCACGACGTGAGAGAACCACGTTGTTGCGGTTCTTATCGAGCTCGATGATGCGGGCCTCAACCTGCTTACCGATGTAAGGAGTGAGGTCACGAACGCGACGCATTTCGACGAGAGAAGCTGGCAAGAAGCCGCGCAATCCGATGTCGACGATGAGTCCGCCCTTTACAACTTCAATGACTGTTCCGACGACAACTTCGTCGCGTTCCTTCTTGCCTTCGATCTCTCCCCAGGCACGCTCGTACTGAGCACGCTTCTTTGAGAGGATTAAACGGCCTTCTTTATCTTCCTTCTGAAGAACCAATGCTTCAACTTTATCTCCAACTTTTACGATGTCATTTGGATCTGCATCGTGACGGATAGAGAGTTCGCGTGATGGAATTACGCCTTCAGTCTTGTAACCAACGTCAAGGAGTACTTCTTCGCGATCAATTTGAACGACTGTGCCGATGACGAGGTCTCCGTCACTGAAATTTCTGATTGTGCCTTCGATTGCGGCTAGAAAATCTTCTGCTGTTCCAATGTCATTTACTGCAATTTGTGTAGTCAAGATGCTCCGTAGGGATAGAAAGTAGTAGGGATAGGGCTATTAAATTTTCCCGATAATGAATTATCGAGAGGGCAAGAGTATGGGTGGGGGTGATTTACAGGCAAATCCCCGCATAGATTTCAACGCTTCCCAATAGGATTGCACTGCAATGAAGCGCTATATGGAGTTATTCCGTTTTCCCAATGTATGGGGCCTTCTTCTTGCCTGCTTCCCCGCTCGTGTTGCATATGGAATGGTCGGATTATCAATCTTCTTTAAGGCAGAGCAGGCAACAGGATCCATTGCCTTTGCCGGCATAGCAATCGGACTTAATGCAGCAGCAGGTTCTCTTACTGCCGGTATCCGCGGATCCATTATGGATAAGTACGGCCAAACATGGCCGCTTCGAATCATGGTTCCGGCATATGCAGGAATGGCCTTTGCACTCAATGCAATGCATTCAAAACCGCTCATGTTGATCTTTGCGTTTGCTATGGGTTTGAGCGCTCCTCCAATTAATTTATCTGTGCGCCCACTCTGGAAGATTGTTGTCCCTGATAATTTTCTGCGCACCGCCTATGCAATGGATACCGCCATCATGAGCGCTGCCGGAGTAGTTGGCCCAGTCATTGCAACATCTCTCGCGCTCTCATCGCACCCATCACTTCCCCTGAATATCTGCGGTGGGCTCATGCTCTTAGGTGGTGGAGCGCTTGCCCTCACGAAAGTTTCTCGTAGTTGGGTTCCGGAAAAGAAATCTGCAGATCACGTTCCGCTGTGGCGACATAAACCGCTGCAACTGCTGATGATTGAAGGATGTTTTCTCGGTTTCGGGTGGGGCGTCTTTGATGTCGCTGTCCCTGCATTTACAACCATCGAAAAAGTTCCCTATATGACAGCATGGATATTTACTGCGATGGGAGTTGCAAATATTCTCGGTGGATTGCTCGCAGGTCTGGTCTCTAAGCGAACATCCTCGCTCCGTGCCATGCGTCGCACATATGGCGTCTGGTTCTTTGCCTCAATCCCCATGGTTCTCACCCATCCCGGTTGGACGATGGTTATTGCAGGTGCGCTCTTGGGTCTTCTAGGTGGAGCCATCATGGTCTTCTACTGGGAAGTCATGGAGGCGATCCGTCCGAAGGGTTCACCGACTGCAATGATGGGTTGGCTCTGGACCGTTGAAGGAACTTTGATGTCTATAGGTTCTGCCTTCGGAGGCGTTATCTCAGAGAAGTTATCTCCAACGATTGCTCTCTCCATTACAACGGCGTGCATCGGTATCGGATACATCATTCTCGCACTCGGAAAATCACGATTGATAGCTTCCGATCGAATTCCGACAGATGAAGAAGACCTCGCCGCAATGAAAGATAACTCTCCGACTACGAGTTAGTGAGCGGCATCGTTCCAGCTCTTCCCAATACCTACTGAAACATCGAGCGGTGCTCGCAGCGGATACGCCTTACCCATCTCGACGCGTACGAGATCAGAGACTTGCTCAATCTCTTTCGAAACAACTTCTAGGATCAATTCGTCATGAACCTGCAGCAAGAGGCGGGATGTGAATTTCCCAGCCACCAAAGCTGCCTGCACATTGAGCATTGCCTGTTTGATGATGTCAGCAGCCGACCCTTGGATGGGGGCATTGAGGGCCATACGTTCTGCAACTTCGCGGCGCTGGCGATTGTCGTGTGTGAGGTCTGGAAGGTAGCGACGACGCCCCATTACGGTTTCGGTATAACCAACTTTGCGCGCATCATCGACCACGGTTTTGAGGTAATCGCGAATTCCACCAAAGCGTTCAAAGTAGCGATCCATCAAATCTTGCGCAGCAGGTGGCGTTAAATCAAGTTGGACGGCAAGTCCATATGAACTCAAGCCATAGGCAAGTCCATAGGACATCGCCTTTATCTGCCGGCGCATCTCAGGATCGACATCTGCAGCCTTCACGCCAAATACTTCTGCAGCAACTGTGGCATGGAGATCTTCACCTGATTCAAAGGCTTTGAGTAGGTGCTCATCGTTGGATAAGTGCGCCATGATGCGCATCTCGATTTGGCTGTAATCGGCGGTAAGAAGTGCGTCATAACCGCTGCCTGCGATGAAGCATCCCCGAATCTTGCGACCTTCTTCGGTGCGTACAGGAATGTTCTGCAAATTGGGCCCCACTGATGACAGCCGCCCGGTTGCTGCCACAGTTTGAGCAAAGTGGGTATGAATTCGCTTATCTTTCGAGATTTCTACAAGGAGGCCTTCAATGGTTGTTGCTAACTTCTTTGTCTCACGGATTCGCAGGAGCGCCGCTAGAACGGGATGAGAAGTCTTTTCAAAGAGCCAGGTGAGCGCATCAGCGTCGGTTGTAAAGCCAGTCTTAATCTTCTTCGTCTTCGGCAGCCCCAATTCGTCAAAGAGAACGACCTGCAATTGCTTAGGAGATGCCACATTAAATTCATGGCCTGCTGCATCGTGGGCCACCTTGGTCTCACGCGCAACTTCACCATCGAAGAATGTGGCAAGGGTTTCCAGGCGCTTCTTATCAACTGCAATTCCGCGGTTCTCCATCAAAGCCAAGAGATGGGCAATCGGAAGTTCGAGCTCTTGATAGAGCTTGGTCAATCCGCGGTCGTTTAACTCCTTGGTTAGTGATTCGCGAAGACCAAAGAGTGCGCATGCAGTGGTGAGCAAAGCTTGTTCAGGAGAAGATTCATCCACCTTGCTGCCATCGCCCCAGCGCTCGAGTAAATCTTTGACCTCCTGTGAACGAACTCCCGGATTAACCAGGTATGCAGCCAGAGATGTATCAAAAGCAACACCAGTCAACCCATTCTCGCGTGCAACAGCTTTTGCATCATCGGCAATCTTTTCAATCGCGGTATCAGTTGCCCACTCCCCCATATCGGATGAGTGCACAAGGAATGCGGTCTTCTTATCGAGAGCTACTGCGTATCGGTGGAGGTGATCTTCATGGAGTTCATATGCCAGAGATATCGGACCGGTGTGCGCTGCAATCTTTGCGCTTACTTCATCAGAGGTCAGAACAGATGAATCGATATCAGAACCGAAGAGTGAGAACTCAGGCGCTGCCGACTTCGCTGCCTTCTTCGCCGGTAGTGGTGAGTCTCCTGTTGAAATTACTTTGAGGCGCTCTTTGAGAGTACGGAACTCCAATTGTTCGAAGAGAGCGGTGAGATCGCTTTCAGTAACACCTTTCCAGGCAAGTGCATCAATGGAGAAATCCATAGGGGCATCGTGAATCAGTTGGGTGAGTTCGCGGTTGCGCCTCACATTATCGAAATTGGCGCGCAGCGACTCTCCTACTTTGCCACCAACCTTCTCTGCCTGTGCCAGCAGTTCTGTGAGAGACCCATACTCAACAATCCACTTGGCTGCAGTTTTTTCGCCAACGCCGGGAATAGAAGGCAAGTTATCGCTCGGGTCTCCGCGCAGAGCTGCAAAGTCTGGATACTGCTGTGGGCTCATTCCATATTTCTCTTGCACAGCAGCTGGCGTCATGCGCGCCATGTCAGATACGCCACGCTTGGGGTAGAGCACGGTGGTCTGCGAGGTTACGAGTTGGAAGCTATCACGGTCGCCGGTACAGATAAATACCTCAACGCCCTCTTGCTCGGCACGTTTTGTAATAGTTGCAATAATGTCGTCGGCTTCAAAGCCTTCAATTTCAAATTGGCTAATGCCAAAGCCTTTAACGAGTTCGTGGAGATATGACATCTGCGAACGAAATTCATCGGGGGTCTTGGCGCGATTGGCTTTGTACTCAGGGAAGATCTCTGTGCGAAATGTTTTTCGCGAGACATCAAAGGCTACGGCCACATGAGTTGGCTTCTCATCCTTTAAGAGCGATATCATCATTGTGGCAAAGCCATAGATGGCGTTGGTGTGCTGGCCTTGTGCCGTCGTGAAGTTTTCGGCCGGAAGTGCGAAGAATGCTCGGTAGGCCATCGAGTGGCCATCGATAAGGAGCAGTCGCTTCATAGCCATGGCGCTCATCATAGATATAAACTCGTCTACTATGAGCGAACCTGATTACTTAGCAATCATCAAAGAACGTGGACAAGGCGCACTCGATCTCAAGATGGGTATCGAAATGCTGGAAGTCTCACCGCAACGCTTGGTGGCTCGCATGCCGGTAGAAGGAAATACCCAACCCATCGGTCTTCTTCACGGTGGCGCAAATGTCGTTCTTGCTGAATCTCTTGGCTCTATCGGAACTCAACTGCATGCAGGACCTGATCGCAAGATTGTGGGCATTGATATTAATGCGACCCACCATAAATCTGCAACAAGTGGCTATGTCACAGCTGTTGCGACACCTATCTCTCTTGGTCGCACTCTCTGTGTCTATGAGATCGTGATAACAAACGAGGCAGGTGCGCGAACATGTACTGCTCGCATCACCTGCCTCATTCTTAATCCGTAATTACTATGTTAGTGAGCACCCGTTCCTAGGTAGGCCTCACGCACTGCTGGATCATTGAGTAAGTCAGAAGCTACTGCTTCCTTTGTGACATTTCCTGTTTCGAGAATATAGGCACGGTCTGCGCGTTGTAGCGCCTGCTGTGCATTCTGTTCAACCAAGAGAATTGTGACGCCCTGCTTATTGATCTCGGTGATGATGCGGAAGATATTGGCAATCATCTGAGGAGCCAGACCCATAGAAGGCTCATCAAGTAACAAGACCTTGGGACGTGCCATCAACGCGCGGCCCATTGCAAGCATCTGCTGCTCGCCACCAGAAAGGGTTCCGCCAGCTTGCGCTACGCGCTCCTTCAAACGTGGGAACAGGGTGTACACGCGATCTAAGTCTTCATCCATCTCGTTCTTGCGATCTTTACGGTTGAACTTACCCATCTCGAGGTTTTCCAGAACCGTCATACCCGGAAAGATTCCGCGGCCTTCAGGAACTTGTGAAATACCTAGGTCTACGCGCTCGTGTGCCGGAATCTTATTGACGCTGGAACCATCGAATGTGATATCTCCACTTGAGACTGGACGAAGACCAGAGATGGTCTTCAGAATTGTTGTCTTACCTGCGCCATTAGCACCGATAAGTGTGACGATCTCACCTTGGTTAACAACGACTGATACGCCCTTGATGGCTTCAATCTTGCCGTAGTGAACACGGAGATCTTTAATTTCAAGACGCATCTGCTGGAACTCCTAGGTAAGCCTCAATAACTCGAGGGTCGTTTTGTACAACTGATGGAAGATCATCTGCAATCTTTGAACCAAAGTCGAGAACTGCAACGCGATCTGAGATACCCATGATGAGCGACATATCGTGCTCAATAAGGAGAACTGTGTAGCCCTTATCGCGAATCTTCTTGATGAGATTGGCAAGCTCTACCTTCTCAGCAGGGTTAAATCCTGCGGCTGGTTCGTCAAGGAGCAATAACTCAGGCTCTGTGCCAAGGGCGCGTGCAATTTCAAGGCGACGCTGATCTCCGTAAGGAAGATTCTTCGCTAACTGATCTGCGCGATGGTCGATACCCATGAGAGCGAGGAGTTCAAATGCGCGCTCTTTGCTCTCCTTCTCTTCCCGGCGGTTAAGTGGTGTACCAATCAGCGCGCGCAAGAGACCGGTCTTCTTATGGACATCGGTTGCAGTGATAACGTTTTCAAGAGCCGTCATATCTCCAAAGAGGCGAACGTTCTGGAAGGTACGTGCCAAGCCAGCTTTGGTGACTTGATGGCGCTTTAAACCTGCAAGGTTCTGCCCCTTAAAGGTGATTTCACCAGAGGTAATCGGATAGACACCAGTGACAACGTTGAAGACTGTGGTCTTTCCAGCACCATTTGGTCCGATAAGTGCACAGATTTCGCCGCGATTAACGAGGAAGTTGACCTCGTTGAGAGCTGTGACGCCACCAAATTTAATGGTGACGTTCTTCAGTTCGAGAAGTTTCTCAGACATTAGTTGACCTCTTCTCTGTAATCTTTTCGCGTTTCTTGCGTGGCAAGAGACCATCTGGACGTAGGTTCATCATCAAGATGAGTACTGCACCGAAGACCAATTGACGAGCTTCGGAGATGAAGCGGATGCGCTCAGGCAAGTAGGCCAAAATTGCTGCTCCCATGATGACGCCCCAAATATTTCCGATTCCACCGAATACCACGCAGGCAAGGATCAAGATGGAGACATCGAACTTAAACATATCCGGTGAGATCACCGCGACCTTGGATGCATAGAGAACGCCTGCTGCTCCACCGACTGCAGCGCCGATTACAAATGACCAGAGCTTGTAGACGAGAGTATTGACGCCCATAAGAGCTGCCACATCTTCATCTTGGCGGATTGCTTCCCATGCCCGACCTGGGCGACGAATTGTAAATCGGCGCACCATCCAGACGACGAGAAGAATCATTGCTAAGACCAGCCAGAAATAGATCTGCGGGTGCATGAGATCGAATTTAAGACCAAAGATGCTAGGCGGATTTGGGATTCCTGGAATTCCGTTAGGGCCACCGGTGATAGATAAGTTGATTGCAACAATGCGGATAATTTCACCGAAGCCGAGAGTAATGATTGCTAGGTAATCCCCACGTAGGCGTAGAGCCGGAAGGCCGAGGATGACACCTGCGAGCATCGCAAAGGCGATACCGAAAGGCATGATCTCCCAGGTATTCCAACCGTACAACGTGGAGAGAATTCCTTGGGTGTAAGCACCGATTGCAAAGAATGCAACGTAACCGAGGTCGAGTAAACCTGACTTACCCACAACGATATTAAGACCCAGTGCCATGAGGATAAACATGCCCACTGGATAGACCAATACATTCTGGAAAGAGGTAATCGGGGTGTTGAGGAAACTTGTTGGTCCCCAAGCGGCAGCAAATGGGAGCAGCCCCATGAGCACAATAAAGCCGAGGACGAAGATAGTTCGGACTAGTCGTGACCAACCTGCCCAGATATCAGCGCCCTTATCGCGAAGATTAAATCGAGTTAAGTTAGCCATCATGTCCTCGTCTGCTGTACGGCTTCACCGAAGAGGCCATTTGGTTTGAATAGGAGTACGGCGACAAGAACTGTAAAGACAGTTACTGCCTTCCATTGTGAACCGAGCATCGCTGAAGCGAATTGTTCGAGTAAGCCAAGTGCAATACCACCGTAAAAGGCACCGCGAAGGTTTCCGATTCCACCGAGAACGGCTGCAGTGAAGGCTGCGATTCCCATATTGAAACCGACGTTAAAGATGGTGTTCTCGTAGACAGTTGTATACAAGAACGCTGCCGCTCCTGTTGTAAGTCCACCAATGCAGAATGTCAGGGTGATCACTCGGTTGATATTGATACCCATCAACTTAGAATTCTCTTCCGACATCGAGACTGCACGAATCGACTTGCCAAGTCGTGATCGGTTAACGAATTGATCAAGAACTACGAAGATGACGATGGGAGCGATGATTGTCATCACAGTATCGATACGGAAGTTAGCTCCGTGGAATTCACCGAAGCTCCACTTATCCAGCAGGCGGGGGGTTGTCATTGGGCGAGAAATCGTGATGATACGCATTCCTTCGAGAAGGAAGATAGATACGCCAATCGCTGAAATCAGAGATGCCAGGCGGTTGGCACCACGTGCCCGGAGGCGACGGTAGGCGACGAGTTCAACGATAATCGCCAAGATGGCACAGGCGAGCATGGAAGCAAGGAGTGCAAAGGCCAGGGTGTAGACGAGCTTGAAGCCATGCAGTGATGGCGCATTGATGCCATAGCCCAAAAAGTGAACTTCGATATAGAGAGTGGCAAAGGTTCCAAACATAAATACTTCAGAGTTTGCAAAGTTAATGAGTCTCAGAACTCCGTACACCATGGTGTACCCGAGCGAGACGAGGGCATAGATGAGACCGAGAGCGAGCCCTTGCAATACAAGGCTCCAGAACTGGCTCGTGACTACTGAGAAATTCATATCAACCGATCTGTTGAGGTCAAGAGTGTTATGAAGTGTGGCCACTCCCCCGAAGGGAAGTGGCCACACCTTTACGACTGTATTACAGCGTTACTACTGAAAGCAGAGCTTATTAAGCAACTGCGTCGTAGATGATTACGCCGTTCTTTACTAGGTATCCACCAACTGGTGCTCCACCGATGATGTCGCCATAACGGTTGAACTTGATGACGTCTCCGCCAACACCCTTGAATGAACCTGAGTTAACGCAGAGCTGGATAGCTGGGCGTGTCAACTTACCTTGGCTGATGCAGTCAAGGAAGATGTTGGTTGCGTTGAATGCTGTTGTTGAGTAGAGACCTGGAACCTTAACTCCTGTGATCTTTGTGAACTCAGCAAGCTGCGCTGCTGTAAGGATCTTATCGAATGGGACGTCAGCAGCTGTGAGACGTACGCCTTCTGCTGCCTTACCTGCAAGACCTGGGAAGTCAGATGTGTTTGTTCCATCACCTGAAGCCAAGATGCCTGTGTATCCGCCATCGCGAAGTGCCTTAAAGAGCTTCGCTGCATCTGTGGTGTAACCACCGTAGATAACAACGTTTGCACCTGATGCTTTTACCTTTGAAGCAACTGAAGTGTAATCAGCAGTTCCCTTGGCAACTGAATCTGTTCCAACAACTGTTCCGAGCTTCTTAGCTGTTGCGAGTGTTCCCTTAGCAAGAGGTCCGCCGTATGTTGTCATGTCATCGATTACGTAGTACTTAGGAGCTGTAACACCCTTAGCTGCGTAACGTGCAAGTGCTGGTGCCTGGAATCCATCGTGTGCAACGACGCGGTGGAAGATTGGGAATCCACGATCTGGAGCCTTTGGATCTGTCAGTGAAACAGCAGATGCTGAAGGAGCGATCATTGTGAGTCCTGCTGCACGGTATGCAGGGAATGAGTTACGTGCTTCGCCTGAACATGATGTTCCGACAACGCCGATAACTGCCTTGTTAGCAGCAACACCAGGAGCGATGTTTGCAGCAACTGTTCCGTCGCATTGTGAGTCAGCCTTGATGAGTTCAACCTTTACGGCTGGGTTCTTTGCATTGTAAAGAGCGATTGCGTAGATCGCGCCTGGAATCTGATCCTGGCCGAGCTGTGCATCTCCACCTGTAAGTGGACCTTGGAATGCAAGAGTTACTGTCTTCTTAGCAGCTGCATTTGCTGGAGCTGTTGCAACTACGCCAAAGGCGAGAGTTGCAGCTGCAGCAATAGCAAGACCGCTTACGATCTTCTTATTCATGTAGTGCCTTCCTGTTTTTTCATGCTTGTGTCCCGGGACAGGGAGGTGTGAATGGTAATGCTCAACCCACACTTGAGACAAGGCGGAATGGGGTCAAATCCCGCGTGGGAGGTCACTTTTTGGTTACGAAATTGAGTGGCTTTTCTGTGAAGCTTCACTGCCCCGCGGACTACTTATCGAGGGCAGCCTCTGGCGAGATGACCGCTTGAGCCACTTCTTTCATGGTCAGGCGGCGGTCCATAGCAGCCCTTTGAATCCAGGAAAAAGACTCAGGTTCTGAGAGGTTGAGAGCTTTCATCAAGATGCCTTTGGCTCTATCAATGATTTTTCGTGTTTCTAGGCGTTCATGTAAATCAGCGACTTCATCTGCCAGTGATTTCATCTGGGTATGGCGGCTGATTGCGATTTCAATGGCAGGTACGAGATCTCCGATAGTAAACGGCTTGACAACATATGCCATGACTCCGGCGTCGCGGGCGCGATCCACGAGCTCTTTCTGACTGAAGGCGGTCAACATCAGAACAGGTGCTATCGAGATGATTTTTTCTGCAGCAGAGATGCCATCGAGGATCGGCATTTTGACATCGAGAATCGCTAAATCCGGTTGATGTTGCGTTGCGAGGGCAATCGCCTCTTCGCCATTGGTAGCTTGAGCTACGACTGAGTACCCAGCTTCTTCAAGCATCTCAACGAGATCCATACGGATGAGCGCTTCATCTTCGGCAACGAGAATGCGCACTGGTGACTTCTTCGTTGCTTCTTTATCCATGTGCCTCGAGTCGGATTCGAACCGACACTATGCAGTGTTTGAGACTGCCCTCTCTACCGTTGGAGTACCGAGGCTTCAACCCACATATCGTATTAGACTAGATGAAATAGGAGAAACGAGTAGCCCTGTGGACGAAGTAAGTGCAGGTTAGCGGTAAGCAGGAACTACGCCGTTAACGGCATCGCCCACTTTATGTACGCGCATCGCATTGGTAGATCCTGGAATTCCCGGGGGCGAACCAGCAACAATCATGACGAGCTCGCCGATTTCAGCGCGCTTGCCTTCAATCAACATCTTGTCAGCCTGCAACACCATCTCATCGGTGTGCTTGACCATAGGAGTGATGAGTGGCTCTACTCCCCATGAGAGAGCTAAGCGGTTGTAGGTGCCCTCTTCAGGAGTAATTGCCAGGATAGGAATTGGTGAGCGCAGGCGAGAAATACGTCGCGCCGAATCTCCAGATTGTGTAAATGTCACGAGGAATTTTGCTCCCACAGTGAGCCCTACTTCTGCAGCTGCCTTAGTGATTGCGCCACCTTTAGTACGTGGATTAGTCATCAGCGGACGAATACGATCAAGGCCGAGCTCTTCGGTGCGCTCGATAATGCGCGCCATTGTCTCGACAGCTTGAATTGCGAATTCTCCAACAGATGTTTCGCCAGAAAGCATGAGGGCATCTGCACCATCGAGCACAGCATTGGCACAATCTGTTGCTTCAGCACGAGTAGGTGATGAGTTTGTAATCATCGAATCGAGCATCTGGGTAGCCACGATGACCGGCTTTGCGGCATCGCGAGAAAGTTCAACGCAACGCTTTTGAACCATGGGGACATCCTCAATAGGGAGCTCAACGCCGAGATCTCCGCGAGCGACCATGATGCCATCAAAGGCAGCAACGATTTCAACGAGATTCTCTACAGCCTGTGGCTTCTCAATCTTTGCAATGACAGGGACTCGGATGCCAACTTCATCCATGATGGCGTGGACATCTTTTACATCTGCAGCATTACGTACAAAAGAGAGGGCAATGAAATCTGCACCAGCGCGAAGTCCCCAACGCAGATCATCTTCATCTTTTTCAGACATCGCAGGGACTGAGACTGCAACGCCAGGTAAGTTGATTCCTTTATTGTTGCTGACAGCACCCGGCTGAATGCACTTGGTGATGACGTCATTTCCTTTTACTTCAATAACTTCAACAGTTACCTTGCCATCATCAATCAGGATGCGGTCTCCCGCTTTGCAGTCTCCTGGAAGGCCCTTGTAGGTAGTTCCGACGCGCTCTTTGGTGCCAGAAATTTCATCGGTTGTGATGGTGAAGATATCTCCGCGGTATAGATCATGTGGGCCACCGGCAAAGCGCCCTAGGCGAATCTTCGGTCCCTGTAAATCAACGAGGATTGCCACAGCCTTACCGGCTTCCTTTGCGGCAGCGCGTACGAGATCTAGGCGGCGCTGATGTTCTTCGTATCCCCCGTGAGAGAGATTGAGGCGCGCCATATTCATGCCAGCGGCGATGAGCTCCTTAACTTTTTCGGGAGATTCAACTGCAGGACCCATCGTGCAAACAATTTTGGCGCGGCGCATGGCGATACCTTATCTCTGTTTAATGTGTACTAACGAGTTTTTATACCATCAACGAACGAGTTGTTGGCTCGATAGGTGATGGAAGTTGCGTCTCCCCTGAAAGATAGCGATCGACTGCAGCTGCAGCAGAACGTCCTTCAGCGATTGCCCAGACAATCAGTGACTGCCCGCGACCAGCATCTCCTGCGACGAAGATTCCTTCGATGCTACTTTGGAAATTCTCATCGCGACGGATATTGCCACGATCATCATGATCAACATCAAGTTGGTCGATAAGCGCTGACTTCTCGGGACCAGTAAAGCCCATTGCAAGGAAGACGAAATCAGCAGGGAGTTCTTTCTCTGTCCCTGGAACGGGTTCAAACTTTCCGTTTTCAAACTTTGTCTCAACAATCTTGAGAGCGGTGAGATTTCCATCCTTATCCCCAATGAATTCTTGTGTGCTCACGGCAAAGAGTCTGTTATCGAGCTCTTCATGCGCACTTGATACGCGA
Source organism: Candidatus Planktophila sp. (assembly GCA_040402355.1). Lineage (GTDB taxonomy): Bacteria > Actinomycetota > Actinomycetes > Nanopelagicales > Nanopelagicaceae > Planktophila. The sequence goes on from JBBAMT010000002.1 coordinate 57,726, forward strand.
TAAATCATGGGATAGGTCGGCCAAGGCTGTGATGATGGACGCTCTTCTGTTGGGCGCGGCATGATTTCCAGTTGAGTAACACTTGCCGCTCCTTGGCGTACAGATGTACCCAAGCAATCTGCGCCAGTATCTCCGCCCCCAAGGATGATGACGTGTTTTCCGGCAACGTTGATGGGTGGAGTTTCAATCTCACCGAGCGCCTGCTTATTTCCCCATGGCAGAAATTCCATCGCCTGATAGATGCCCTTGTAATCGCGGCCTGGGATAGGCAGTTCGCGCCACTGCGTGGAACCTATCGCCAGAACGATGGCATCGTATTTAGAGCGAAGATCTGAACCAGTAAGTTCGACACCGACATTGACGCCAGGACGGAATCTCGTTCCTTCTTGCTCCATCTGCGCTAAACGGCGATCGACGATGTGCTTCTCCATTTTAAATTCTGGAATTCCGTAGCGAAGAAGTCCGCCAATTTTCTCTGCGCGCTCATAGACGGCAACAGTGTGACCTGCGCGTGTGAGTTGTTGAGCGGCAGCAAGACCCGCAGGACCAGAACCGATGACGGCAACGGTCTTACCGGAAAGACGATCTGGAGCAAGTGGCTTCACGTTATTGGCATCAAATGCTTCTTCAATGGTGCGAAGTTCAATCTGCTTAATGGTGACGGCATCGCGGTTAATTCCAACGACGCAGGCGGTCTCGCAAGGTGCCGGGCAGAGGCGACCAGTGAATTCAGGGAAGTTATTGGTCGCATGCAGGCGATCGATAGCTTCATCTTTATCGCCACGGAAGATGAGGTCGTTCCACTCTGGGATTAAGTTGCCGAGTGGGCAACCGTTGTGACAGAAAGGAATTCCACAATCCATGCAACGTCCAGCCTGCTTTTGCAGATGTTCGAATGATTGCGGTTCGTAGACTTCGCGCCAATCTTGAATGCGCACATCAACGGGGCGGCGCTTCGGGGTCTCGCGCGGAGTTGTCATAAATCCTTTTGGATCAGCCATTCGCTGCTACCTCCATAATGTATTCATCGACAGGCAAGCCTTCTCTGGTTGCTCTTTCAATCGCACCTAATACCTTGGCGTAATCGCGCGGCATAATGAGCGAGATACGTGAGATTTCAGTCTCCCAATTGGCAAGAAGTCCAGCTGCAATCTCTGAACCTGTCTCGACGTGGAAGGAAGAAATGATTGATTTGAGAATCTCTCGTTGATCTGCAGGCACGGCGAGGATATCTACCATCTCGGTATTAACGACAGCGGTATTGAGATCGAGAATAAAGGCGCGACCACCTGACATACCTGCTGCAATATTGCGCCCTGTTGGTCCCAGGATGACGACGTTTCCACCTGTCATGTATTCGAGTGCGTGATCGCCAACGCCTTCAACAACGGCCGTAGCACCTGAGTTGCGAACGCAGAAGCGCTCACCGGCAAGGCCGCGAATAAAGATATCGCCTGATGTTGCGCCATAGCCAATAACGTTTCCGGCGATGACATTGAGCTCTGACTTAAAGGTTGCCTTCTCATCAGGGCGTACAACTACTCGTCCACCAGAGATTCCCTTACCGACATAATCATTTGCATCGCCGTAGAGTCGGAGAGAAACTCCTTGCGGAATAAATGCTCCGAGTGATTGGCCAGCTGATCCGTGGAGAGTGACATCGATAGTTCCGGATGGAAGACCGGCAGAACCATAGCGACGAGTAACTTCTGCACCCAACATAGTTCCGACGGTGCGGTTGACGTTGCGAACAGGAAGATCGATGCGTACAGCTTCACCATTGTTAAGCGCTGCTTGAGAGAGCTCAATCAAAGTGTTATCAAGGGCTGCGGCAAGGCCGTGATCTTGAGTCGATGTACAGTACAGAGCAGAGTCGACATCGGGGCGAACAAGAAGTGGAGATAAATCAAGACCGCTCGCCTTCCAGTGATCGACGGCAGCTTTGGTATCGAGATACTCGACATGGCCAATAGCTTCTTGGACTGTGCGGAAGCCGAGGGAGGCGAGAATTTCGCGAACTTCTTCTGCAATATATTCAAAGAAGGTCTCGACGAATTCTGGCTTACCCGAGAAATTCTTACGAAGTTCTGGGTTTTGAGTAGCGACACCTACAGGACAGGTGTCGAGATGGCAGACGCGCATCATGATGCAACCAGAAACCACAAGTGGAGCGGTTGCAAAACCGTACTCTTCTGCGCCGAGCAGAGCTGCGATAACTACATCGCGCCCAGTCTTGAGCTGACCATCTGCCTGTACAACGATGCGATCGCGTAACTTGTTGAGCAGAAGAGTCTGTTGCGTTTCGGCTAGGCCGAGCTCCCATGGAGCGCCAGCGTGCTTGAGCGATGTCAGAGGTGATGCGCCTGTTCCGCCATCGTGACCGGAAATCAGAACAACATCGGCATGCGCCTTCGAAACGCCAGCAGCAACTGTTCCCACTCCAACTTCTGCAACAAGTTTGACGTGAACACGCGCATCTTTATTGGCGTTCTTGAGATCATGAATCAATTGTGCAAGATCTTCGATTGAGTAAATATCGTGGTGAGGCGGTGGTGAGATAAGACCTACGCCAGGTGTTGAGTAGCGCGCCTTTGCAATCCAGGGATAGACCTTGAAGCCAGGAAGTTGTCCGCCTTCGCCAGGCTTAGCACCTTGGGCCACCTTGATCTGAATATCTGTGGCATTGATAAGGTAATTGCTGGTTACGCCAAAGCGACCTGAGGCAACTTGCTTAATTGCACTCTTCTTGGAATCTCCATTAGGAAGTGCAGTAAAGCGAGCTTCATCTTCGCCACCTTCGCCGGTATTAGACTTGGCGCCAAGACGATTCATCGCGATGGCAAGAGTCTCGTGTACTTCTTGTGAGACAGAGCCGTATGACATCGCACCTGTTGAGAAGCGCTTCACAATCTCTGAAATTGGTTCGACTTCATCGATAGCGATAGCAGGACGTTCACCATCTTTAAATTGAAAGAGTCCACGCAAGGTCATCAGAGTCTTACTCTGATCGTTAACTAAGTCGGTGTAACGCTTAAAGATGTCATAACGCTTATTGCGTGTTGAATGCTGTAGAGCGAAGACGGTCTCTGGATTGAAGAGGTGTGGTTCGCCATCGCGACGCCATTGATATTCCCCGCCGACTGCCAAGCGCTTGGCGCCAGGAATTTCTCCGCCTACTGGGTAGGCAAAGTGGTGGCGCTTAATTGTCTCTTCAGCGATGACATCAAGGCTTACTCCACCGAGTCGTGATGTTGTTCCAACAAAGAACTCATCGACAACATCTTGGGCTATGCCGATTGCTTCAAATACCTGAGCGCCTGTGTAGGAAGCAATGGTTGAGATGCCCATCTTTGACATCACCTTAAGAACGCCCTTACCGAGCGCTTTGATGACATTGCGAACTGCCTTTTCAGGTGCAATTCCGGTGATGATGCCTTGATTGACGAGATCCTCGGCAGTTTCCATAACGAGATATGGATTAACTGCGGCTGCGCCATAACCAATCAGCAGTGCAACATGGTGCACTTCACGAACGTCACCGGCTTCAACAACAAGTCCAACCTTGGTGCGAGTCTTCTCACGAATCAAATGGTGGTGCACTGCAGCGGTGAGAAGCAGTGAAGGAATTGGGCAATCTTCAGCATCGCCATCGCGATCAGAGAGAACAATAATTCGCGCACCTTGTGCGATGGCGTCAGATACTTCGCGCTTGATCTCTTCAATGCGAGTGTGCAGAGTGTTGCCATCACCTGTGACAGGAAATAGTCCGCGTACTACATAGGCTGCAAGCTCTGGATAATCATGATCGGCATTGACGTGAATAATCTTGGCAAGCTCATCGTTATCTATAACTGGAAATGCCAATGAGATTTGCTTGCAGGATTCAGGCCCAGGATCGAGCAAGTTGTGCTCAGGTCCAAGAGAACCTCCGAGGCTGGTGACCAACTCTTCGCGGATTGCATCAAGTGGTGGATTCGTTACTTGGGCAAAGAGCTGTGCGAAGTAATCAAAGAGCAGTCGTGGCTTCGCTGAGAGTGCAGCGATGGGGGTATCGGTTCCCATAGAACCAAGGGCTTCTCCCCCGCCTTTCGCCATCGGGGTAATGATGATTTTGATTTCTTCTTCTGTGTAGCCGAATGCTTTCTGGCGACGGATAACAGACTTATGTGGGTAGACAATATGTTCGCGTGATGGAAGATCAGAGAGTTTGATCATGCCATCTTTAAGCCAGGTGCCATATGGCGCAGCATCAGCGAGTGAATCCTTAATCTCATCATCTTCAATGATGCGACCAGCTTCGATATCGACAAGGAACATCTTTCCGGGCTGCAAGCGGCCCTTGCGGACAATCTTCTCCGCAGGGAAATCAAGAACGCCTACCTCTGATGCAAGAACGACAAGGCCATCATCTGTTACCCAAAAACGTGATGGGCGAAGGCCGTTGCGGTCTAGGACTGCGCCGACCTGATGTCCATCGGTAAAGGTGACACAGGCAGGACCGTCCCATGGCTCCATCAAAGACGCATGGAAGGCATAGAAATCGCGACGCTTCTGAGACATCGTTGCATGGTTCTCCCATGCCTCGGGAATCATCATCAAGATTGAATGTGGAAGTGAGCGACCACCGAGGTAGAGAAGTTCGAGTACCTCATCGAAAGAAGCTGAGTCAGAGCCTGACATTTCTACGATAGGTGAGAGGCGTTTGAGATCTCCGCCGATGAGATCACTTGCAAGAAGTGACTCACGAGCACGCATCCAGTTGCGGTTTCCCTTAACGGTATTGATTTCACCGTTGTGCGCGATAAAGCGATAAGGGTGGGCAAGTGGCCATGATGGGAAAGTGTTTGTTGAAAAGCGTGAGTGAACGAGAGCAAGTGGAGAGACAACTCGTTCGTCGCTCAGATCTGGGAAGAATTCTTCAAGCTGGCCAGTGGTGAGCATTCCCTTATACACAATTGTCTGTGATGACAGCGATGGGAAGTAAAGGTCAAGGGCATGCTCTGCGCGCTTACGGAGGGCAAAGGCCAATCGATCTAAGGCGATACCAGATTCGTTATTCACGCCTGCAACAAAGAGTTGTTTAAATTGCGGCATTACTGAAAGTGCGGTCTTGCCAAGGGATGCCGGATTGATAGGAAGATCGCGCCATCCAAGAACTGTGAGTCCTTCTTCTTCTGCAATTTTGGCAATCTCTGATGTGACATCGACACCTTGAGCGATAAATGCGATTCCGGTTGCATAGGAACCTTCAGCTGGAAGTGGAAACCCTGCCTCGGCTTGATAGAAAGCGTTGGGAACACGAATAAGAATTCCGGCACCATCGCCTGAATCAGGTTCAGCTCCTGATGCACCGCGATGTTCTAAGTTGCGAAGAGCTGTGAGCGCCTTGTCGACGATGTCATGAGTTGCAATTTTATTGAGGGTGGCAACCATCGCGACGCCGCATGCGTCATGTTCTTGAGCAGGATCGTAGAGTCCCTGCGCCGCGGGGTAGTTCGATGAGAGTGCCATAACCCGTTGTCCTTTTTCTTAATATTTTTCTATTAATGAAGGGGACAACTCTGGCCCGGTAAAGCGGTGAATCAGTAGCGAAAGGTTAGCAAGGGGGTGCTTTAGACGCCACTTATATGGAGAGCCTGACCAATTCCCGCGGTGATTGCCATACCGAGGCAGCCTCCTGCGATGACGCGCAGGGTAGGAATCAAAAGCCTGGAACCGGCAATCTTGGCGCTGGCGACTCCCGTGATAACTAGCCCAACAACGGTGAAGATAATGATGCTCCAAGCCGCCTTTCCGGGAGTTGGAGCAAAGGCGCCGAGGAAGGGAATGGAACCTCCGACGGTAAATGAAATAGCGGAAGCTATGGCAGCCTGCACAGGTCGGGCCTTGTTGTGAGGATGCTGTCCCAATTCATCGCGCAGGTGTGCTTCAAGGGCATCTTTGTCGTGCATAACAGTTGCAACCTCAGTTGCTAATTCACGAGTGAGGCCGCGATTGATATAAATTTCAATCAACTCTTCAAATTCACCATCTGGATCTACCGCTAAATGTTCAATCTCAAGGAGGCGATCAGCTTCTTCCACATCGTTCTGGGAACGAACTGAGACATATTCACCGACTGCCATTGACATCGCACCGGCTGCGATTCCAGCAGCTCCGGCAGTTACCAAGAATGCTTGCTCGCCACTCTTTGCAGCAGCAACACCAATCATCAAACTTGCCACCGAGACAAGGCCATCGTTGGAGCCGAGTACCGCAGCTCGCAACCATCCCGCCCGGTTAGCGCGATGTTGCTGATTGCGGCGATATACATCTTCAAGAGCCATTTTCCAAGCCTACCGCCTCTCTCTGATGATTCGGGTGAAGGCCGCCGCAGTTGAGATTGCGATGAGAAGAGATACGTATTGGTTGAGGCGTAGCCCCGCAAAGGAATGGGTGGCATCAATGCGTAGCCCCTCTATTACAAATCGTCCCAGGCAATAGAGAGCGATGTAGAGAGTAAAAATTGATCCACTCGGTAGGCGTTGTCTCAACCAGAGCAACAGTGAAGCGATGAGGAGACACCAGAGAGATTCATAGGCAAATGTGGGATGAAAAGTCGAGAAGTTTTCATAACCCAGAGGTCGCAGCGACTGAGGAATTTCCAGCGCCCATGGTGCGTTGAGAGGCTGGCCGAAGAGTTCGCCATTAAACCAATTGCCCCACCGCCCGATAGCTTGAGCCAGAAGAATTCCGGGAGCGAGTGCATCGGCAAAATCAGAGAAAGGCGGAAGCGATCGAGTACGACCCATTCTCCTGTAAGCCAGATACGCAGTCAGTGTCCCCAGTGCAATAGCGCCCCAAATTCCAAGTCCACCATTCCAGATCTTTACGACATCGAAAGGGTGCGCGCCGGCTCTAAAATAATTTTCGGGAGTTGTGGCAACGTGGTAAATCCTGCCGCCGATAACACCTGCTGGAATGGCAAAGATTGCAACATCGCCGACTACACCCGATAAATCAGAGTGAGCGTTCGTAAATCTCTTATTGCCAAGCCAGATTGCAACGGCAATCCCAGCAATAATGCAGAGGGCGTAGAAATGAATGGTGAGCGGCCCAACTCCAACCTCCGAAATTGTCGGGGTTGGAATTGAGAAGCGCTCCATTATCCGCGTTCTACAGCGGCTTTAAATTTATCGGCGCTGAAGTACTCGCCATTGCGATCAATCTCTTTACCGTTGATAAAGACAGTTGGAGTCGAGTTCACATTTGCTTTCGCGCCCGCAGCTGCAACGTTATTGACCCAATCAGCGTATTGGCCACCTGTTACACAGGAGACAAATTTCTTCGACTGAATGCCTGCAGCCTGACCAACAGCTGCGAGAGCTTCATTTGTCCATGCTCCAGTATTTTCAGCCGGCTGATTTGCATAGAGCGCACGGTGGTAATTTAAGAAGTTATCTTGATCTGCTGAGCAAGCAGCAGCATTTGCAGCGCGGACAGATTCAGGGCCTAAGAATGAGAGGGTGTGATAAACCACCTTCGCCTTCTTCTCTGTAATCAAAGATTCAATGTAATCCCCCTGCATCTTCTCAAATTGAGCACAGACGGGACATTGGAAATCTTCATAGATATCGATGACTGGAACGCTCTTGAGATCGGAATTGAAGGCGATTCCATACCCATTATCAGCAGAGACGCTCGCTGGAACTAGCGCAGATGAATTGGTCTTCTTGGAAAGAAGCGTTGGCACCAACATGATCATGACAACTCCCACAACTACAGCAATAACGAGATTGCGAGTGAAGTTATCTTTTCCTGGTTTCTGATTAGCCATGGTTGTCTTCCCCATCTAATTTATGTCGGTCTAATCCAAATTTACCTCGTGGATAGTAGAAAAGGTAAATCCCAAGAGCTGCGAGGCCACCATCACGCAGGAGATCGGGCAAGTAGCTCGCCGTTCCAGGCTCAACTTGTCCGCCTCCCCCGAAACATCCACAGTCGATTGATAGGCCGCGCGCCCACGCCTGTGAGATTCCAATAACAAAGGCCACCATGAGCGCCACCGAAATAAAGGCGGAGATTCGCACTGCAGCACCAACGACCAAGAGTGCGCCCACTGCAATCTCTAAAAATGGAAGAACTATGCCGAGAAAGTTGGCTAGAGAAATAGGCAGGAGTTCGTAAGCACGAACAGCCATCTGAGATTTATCAAGGTGTTGATATTTAAGAAGGCCTGCAGCCAATAGCACTCCACCTAAAATCAAGCGTGCAAGTAGCCCGAACCATGGTTGCAATTTCTTCATCGTCCTTCACGTACTCCTAGCGCTAATTCAGAGGCAAGTTCGCGCACTGCCTTAATTCCACTCTCTTCATCAGGTGCATCGAGGAGCGCCTTGATAAAGGCCGAGCCAACAATGACTCCATCGGCATACCCAGCAACGTCCTTAGCTTGCTCGCGCGTTGAGACTCCGAGTCCGACTGCGATAGGAAGTGAGGTGGTTGTACGAATGCGAGCAACGAGAGCTGGTGCACCAGATGAGACTGCAGTGCGTGTACCAGTAACCCCCATCAAACTTGCTGCATATACAAACCCACCACATTGCGAAGTAACTTTTGGCAGACGGGAATCGGTGGTGCTCGGTGCAACAACATAGATGGGATTAATCTGCGAATTTCCTACGGCAGCTCTCCAAGGAGCAGACTCTTCGATTGTGAGGTCTGGGGTAATGACACCCGAACCACCGTTGTCGGAGATTGCTTGGGCAAACTCTTGCGCGCCATATTTTTCAATCGGGTTCCAGTACGTCATTACGACAGCGGGAACACCTCCCTCGGTTGCAACCTTGAGCGCATCAAAGACTTCGCGGGCACCTGTGCCTTGTGACAGTGATTGATCTGCCGCTGCCTGAATTGTTGGTCCATCCATGACGGGATCGCTATAAGGGAAGCCGATTTCAATCGCATCTACTCCGCCATCGATGAAAGCTTGGATTACCTTCTTGCAACCTTCGATCGTAGGAAAGCCTGCCGGAATATAAGCAATTAGCGCTGCGCGATTTTCGGCGCGCGTCTTGACGAAGAGATCATCGAGCGGGGTCGTCATTTACAGTGGAATTCCAAAGTATTGCGCTGCAGTCGTGACATCTTTATCGCCGCGGCCTGAGAAATTGATCAAGATGATGGCGTCAGGCCCCAGCTCATTTCCAATCTGCATAGCGCCAGCAAGAGCGTGCGCCGTTTCAATGGCAGGAATGATTCCTTCAGTCTTCGACATCAGAGCAAAGGCATGCATCGCTTCAGCATCGGTGACTGCGCGATATTCAGCGCGGCCTATGTCATGGAGGTAGGCATGCTCTGGCCCTACACCTGGGTAATCCAGTCCTGCAGAAATCGAATGAGATTCAATGGTCTGACCGTTAGCATCTTGTAACACGTAAGTGCGATTTCCATGAAGAACTCCGGGAGTTCCTCCTGTGATTGTCGCGGCATGTCGACCCGTTTCAACTCCATCGCCAGCTGCTTCAAGTCCAATGAGGCGAACACCTTCATCTGAGATGAAGCGATGGAAGATTCCGATTGCGTTAGAGCCGCCACCTACACACGCAAGTACTGCATCAGGCAAACGTCCTGTGAGCGCAAGAACCTGCTCGCGTGACTCTTCGCCGATAATTTTATGGAAATCACGGACCATGGATGGGAATGGGTGCGGGCCCGCAACAGTGCCGAGCAGATAATGCGTTGTCTCGACATTGGTGACCCAATCGCGCATCGCTTCATTAATTGCATCTTTGAGAGTGCGAGATCCCGATGTCACTGGAATTACTTCAGCGCCCAACAATTTCATACGTGCAACGTTGAGAGATTGTCGCTTGGTATCTTCCTCGCCCATATAGACAACGCATTCGAGTCCCATGAGGGCGGCAGCTGTTGCAGATGCAACTCCATGTTGACCTGCGCCGGTTTCAGCGATGATGCGCTTCTTGCCCATGCGCTTGGTAAGAAGTGCCTGACCTAAAACGTTATTAATTTTATGACTGCCAGTGTGGTTGAGATCTTCGCGCTTGAGAATGATGCGCGCTCCCCCAGCATGTTCGGCGAAGCGCTTAGCTTCAGTGATGATGCTTGGTCGACCGGTATAGGTGCGATGGAGTTCAGCAAGCTCTGCAATAAATGTGGGATCAGTCTGCGCGGCAATACGCACCGCATCTAACTCTTCGAGTGCGCCGATAAGAGCTTCAGGTACAAAGCGCCCACCATATGGGCCAAAGTGGCCAGTGAAATTATCGACTGTAGTCATGGTGAAAGACTACCCGCGACCTAATAGGTCGCGCATGGCAGAAATCGGATCTCCCGATTTCACAAGGGTTTCTCCGACTAATATCGTCGTAGCGCCTGATTTTTGAGCGACTTCAACATCAGAACGGGTGGCTATTCCAGATTCGGCGACTCGAATCACAGACGATGGAATCTGCGGAATCAACTCAATAAAGGCTGCGCTATCTACCTCAAGCGTCTTCAGGTTACGAGAGTTGACCCCAACGATGCGGGGATCAATCTCCATGGCGCTCTCCAGCTCTTGAGCGGTATGAACTTCAACCAAAGATGCCATACCAAGCTCTGTTGCAAGATCGAAGAAATCTTTGAGCTGGCTCTTGGAAAGTGCGGCAACGATGAGAAGCACAACATCTGCGCCATGTGCGCGCGCTTCAAAGAATTGATACTCATCCACCATAAAATCTTTGCGAAGAACTGGGATAGAGACGCGTTTGCGCACTGCATCAAGATCATCAAGAGATCCTCCAAAGCGGCGGCGTTCGGTGAGGACGCTCACTACTGCAGCACCCGCTTCTTGATACTGCTCGGCAAGGGAAGCTGGATCGGTAATCGATGCCAGCGCACCCTTACTCGGAGAAGAACGCTTCACTTCAGCGATGACATTCATCTCATCGCGAGTGAGAAATGCATACGTATCTAGTGCTGGAGCGGTCTGTTCCATGCGTTGATGAATCTGCACCAACGGAAGTCTGCGGGCAGCAAGATCTTCGCGCACACCTTCGATGATTGAGTCGAGAACGCTCACTCTAAACCTCTGTGATTCTCATCCGTCGTTGGATCGATTCCCTTATCCATCGAATTCCACGGCGATAACTTCTTGGGGGTTCGTTCGTAGCGCGCAGAGAGTCTGATGCGACGGCTAATCGATATCGCTATGACGGCAACAACAAGGAGAGAGATTCCAATTTTTAACATTAGCTTCGCTGCAATTCATTTGCTGCAGCAATTGATCCAAGTACTGCAGCTGCCTTATTGAGAGTCTCTTCATTCTCTGACGCTGGATCTGAATCTGCAACAAGTCCAGCACCTGCTTGAACGTAGGCAACTCCCTTGTAAAGGAGGGCGGTACGAATCGCAATGCAGGTATCGATATTGCCTGTGAAATCGAGGTACCCAATTGCGCCACCATAAAGTCCACGGCGGGTAGGTTCGAGCGATTCAATGATTTCCATGGCGCGCGGCTTCGGGGCCCCCGAGAGAGTTCCGGCGGGAAAGACGGAGAAGAGTGCATCGATAGGAGTTGAGTTCTTATCCAACTTTCCAACGACGGTGGAGACAATATGCATGACATGTGAGTAGCGCTCGATATGCATAAAGTCGATTACTTCAACGGTTCCGGGTGCGCAGACGCGCCCCAAATCGTTACGACCTAAATCAACGAGCATCAAATGTTCTGCGCGCTCTTTCGGATCTGCCAAGAGCTCTTCCCCGAGTCGAATATCTTCTTCAACAGATGCTGAACGGCGACGGGTTCCAGCGATGGGGTGAACCATGACCTCTTCGCCAGTTACCTTGACGAGCGCTTCTGGGCTGGATCCCACAACTTCAATGCCATCTTCAAATCTAAAGAGATACATGTAGGGGCTGGGATTGTTGAGGCGCAGCATGCGATAGACATCAAGTGCATCAGCGCTACATGGCATAGCAAAACGTTGCGAGAGAACAATTTGGAATGCTTCCCCTGCTCGGATCTCTTCCTTTGCAACTTCCACCTTCGACATAAATTGATCGGCAGTCATATTGCGCGCAAACTCTGGCTTTGTCTTAGCCGGTATCTGAGAAACATCTCCAGCAAGCGGCACAAGAAGTTCTGCTTGCATTCGGTCGAGGCGTATGACCGCATCAGCATGTGACTCATCAATGCGTTCATTAGATCCATCCCAGTTGATGGCATTGGCAATAAGCGTGATTGTTCCTTCGCTGTGATCCATCACAGCTAAATCACTCGTTAACATAAATGCAATTTCAGGAAGTTCTATATCTTTCAGCGCTTGAGTTGAGATCTTTTCGAGGCGTCGCACGGCGTCGTAGCCCATGTAGCCAACCAGGCCACCTGTGAGAGTTGGCAGACCTGCAATCTTTGGTGACTTCAAATGAGAAACGGTCTTGCGCAGCGCTTCAAGCGGATTCATACCTGTCGGAACTCCGGCTGGTGGTTTTCCTATCCACACAGCTACGCCATCTTTCTCAGTCAACGTTGTCTGGCTATGTGCCCCGATAAATGAGTAGCGCGACCAGACTCCCCCATGTTCGGCAGATTCGAGGAGAAATGTGCCGGGAAGGTTCTTCGCTAACTTTCTATAAACGTTAAGGGGTGTTTCTCCATCTGCCAATAATTTGCGGTAGACCGGGATGACATTGTTGCTCTTCGCAAATTCGCGAAACTCTTCAATCTTCATTTATCAAGCTCTAACTCTCTATGAAAACAGGAGCGATCGCCGGTGTGGCAAGCAGCGCCCACTTGTTCTACGGCAAGGAGCAGAGCATCTCCATCGCAGTCGATGGAGATTGCGTGAACTAATTGAGTGTGGCCAGATGTCGCACCCTTTTCCCAGAGTTCATTGCGACTGCGCGACCAATATGTTGCTCGCCCTGTGGCAAGAGTTGCCGCCAAGGATTGAGAGTTCATGTAGGCCAACATCAGAACTTCACCTGACTTGTGATCCTGGGCGATTGCCGGAATAAGAGCTAATGGCTCATTGAGGAGCGCAGCAATCTCTGGATTCAGGGCGACACTCATGTTCCTATTCTGCCTTAGACAGAGTGCGCATTGCGCACCGAATAGTTATGACTGGAAAGGTACTTCTTTACATCTGATATGCGGTGAATTCCGAAGTGGAAGACGCTCGCCGCCAGCAGGGCGTCGGCGCCGGCGTCGATAGCAGATGCAAAGTCCTCGAGGGTTCCGGCTCCTCCACTTGCTATGAGTGGAACTGTAGAAATCGCACGAACGGCTGTGATCATTCCGATGTCATACCCGGCGCGCGTTCCATCTGCATCCATGGAGTTGAGAAGAATCTCTCCCACGCCAAGCGCGCATGCTTTTTCAACCCAAGTAAGTGCATCGATACCTGCGCTATCTCGTCCACCATGGGTTGTCACTTCAAAGCCAGAATCAGTACGCGCTCTGCGAGCATCAACGGAGAGAACTAGCACCTGTGAACCGAAACGATCTGCAATCTCTGCAATGAGCTCCGGGCGAGCTAGGGCTGCCGTATTTATAGAAACTTTATCTGCCCCTGCCCGAAGTATGCGATCTACATCCTCAACGGTACGAATTCCTCCGCCGACGGTAAGAGGGATAAATACTTGCTCGGCAGTTTTGCGTACGATATCGAGAGTCGTCTCGCGCCCGACAACACTTGCGGAAATATCGAGGAAGGTGAGTTCATCTGCGCCTTCTCTTCCATAGAGCGCCGCCATCTCAACCGGATCACCAGCATCGACGAGATCGGTGAAGTTAACGCCTTTGACGACGCGACCATCGGTGACATCAAGGCAGGCGATGATGCGAGTGGAGAGGGTCATCGTTTCGTTAGCTCTAACGCTTCTTGCAGAGTAAATGCTCCGGCATAGAGAGCTTTACCAACGATCGCACCTTCTACTCCTACAGAATTGAGCGAGACAAGGGCGGCAATATCTGCAAGGGAAGAAATTCCACCCGATGCAATAACTGGTTTACGTGTTACGGCACAGACTTCTGTCAGTAGCTCAAGATTGGGTCCTTGCAGAGTTCCATCTTTGGTGACATCAGTGACAACATAACGAGAACATCCATCACGTTCGAGGCGCTCGATAGTTTCAAAGAGATCGCCGCCTTCCTGTGTCCAGCCTCGCGCTGCCAGAACATGGCCCCGCACATCAAGGCCTACTGCGATGCGATCACCGAATTCGGCGATGACCTTGGCGGTCCATTTAGGATCTTCTAACGCTGCTGTTCCAAGATTGACGCGCCGACACCCTGTTGCAAGGGCGCGACGTAGTGAATCGTCATCACGGATGCCGCCTGACAATTCGACTTTGATATCGAGCTTTCCCACAACCTCTGCAAGGAGGGCGCTATTTTCTCCGCGGCCAAATGCAGCATCGAGATCGACGAGGTGCAACCACTCGGCACCAGCTGCTTGAAACTCAAGGGCGACCTCGAGTGGATTTCCATACGCTGTCTCAGCAGCAAGCTCACCTTGAACAAGTCGGACGGCGCGTCCATCTTTAACATCTACTGCTGGAAGTAGCTCTAGGTAACTCATAACCCATCCGTCCAATTCTTAATCAGATGTAACCCGGCATCTCCAGATTTCTCAGGATGGAATTGAGTAGCTGCAATCACTCCATCTTCAACTGCCGCTAAGAAATCTTCGCCGTAGTGAGACATCGTTGCAATGGCACCGACCTTATTCTTCACAGCATAGGAATGTACGAAGTAGAAAGATTCATCTGCGACGCCTTTGAAGAGCGCGCTATCTGCACCCGCTGAGACAGTATTCCAGCCCATATGCGGCAAAATGGGAGCATCTAACTTCTCAACGCGCGCATCCCAGACCCCAACTCCAGCATGGTCTCCATGTTCAACACCGTGAGCAAAGAGAATCTGCATTCCAACACAGATTCCAAGTGTTGGACGCTTGAGGGCAATACGTTCGCGTACCAGTTGATCTCCTCGTATTCCGACAAGTCCTTGCATGCAGGCGGCGAAAGCTCCGACACCGGGCACCACCAAACCATCTGCGTTGAGTGCAATGACGTAATCGGATGTGATGGTGACATCTCTGCCAGTAGTTTCAAAGGCGCGTTGCGCTGAGCGGAGATTGCCAGAACCGTAATCGAGAATTGCAATCACGAACGTTAGAGCGAACCTTTTGTTGAAGGGATTCCAGTAACTCGACTATCGATTGCAACAGCATCACGAAGTGCGCGGGCAACTGCCTTAAATTGCGCTTCAAAAACATGGTGGGCATTGCGACCTTCAAGGACGCGCACATGGAGTGCAATGCGGGCTTCGGCAACAATGGATTCCCAGATATGTTTTCCAAGAGTTGTATCAAATGTGCCAATGAGTTCCACAATTTCAGGTTGGCGATGCACGAGGTAGGGACGACCCGATAGATCGACAGCTGCCTGCACGAGCACTTCATCAAGTGGAACCATCGCATCACCAAAGCGGCGAATGCCCACCTTGTCTCCGAGAGCTTCGCGCAGCGCCTGACCAAATGCAAGAGAGGTATCTTCGACAGTGTGGTGTGAATCAACATCGACGTCGCCCGTTGTCTTTACGGTGAGGTTAAATCCAGAGTGCTTACCGAGCTGGCTGAGCATGTGGTCGAAGAATGGCACTCCGGTATCAACTGAAATCTCGCCAGTTCCATCAAGATTGAGCTCTACAAGAACGCCCGACTCTTTCGTTGTGCGTTCGACTCGTGATGTTCTGCTCATTTTTCTCCCAGGCATGCCGCTAGCGTTGAAATAAATTTGGTATTTTCGGCTTCATTGCCAATGGTGACTCTTAGGTAGCCCAATAATCCCACATCTCTGATGAGAACTCCCCTATCGAGCATCGCCTGCCAGAGCTGCGGTGAGGTCATAGGAAAACCTCCGAAGAGGAGAAAGTTTGAAGCGCTCGGGATGACGCTCAGACCCATCTCGGTGAGTTGCGCTGCGACGCGATCGCGATCGGTGCGCAACTGAGCAACAGTTCCAAGAAGTTCATCCTTAAAATCAAGAGCGACTTCACCGGCAGCTTGGGTCAGTGCGCTGAGGTGATACGGCAAGCGAACCAAGAACATGGCAGCGATGACGGCGGAATCCGCGACGAGGTATCCAAGGCGAACACCGGCAAAGGCAAATGCTTTGCTCATCGTGCGAATGACGACAATATGCGGGTACTTCTCAATAAGCATCACAGCCGATATCTCATCCGAAAATTCGGCATATGCCTCATCAATAACGAGAAGTCCTGATGTTGCCTTAGCAATCTTCTCTATCTCATCGATTGTAATTGAGGAACCTGTTGGATTATTAGGTGTTGTGATGAAGGTGAGAGTTGGCTTCTCACGTTGAATCTGCGCAATGGCTGCATCGATATCAAGAGTGAAATCTTCACGGCGATTTCCATTAATCCATTGAACCTGCGTGACCTTTGCAATTAATGGGTGCATGGAATATGAAGGGGTGAAACCAAGCGCTACTCCACCGCCGAATGCAAGGAAGAGCGATTGGATAATCTCGTTACTGCCATTTGCTGCCCACAGGTTCTTGGAGAGAAAATCAGTTCCAGATAACCCATTGATGAACTCTGCAAGCTTGGTGCGCAATACAACGGCATCGCGATCTGGATAGCGATTGAGTGTGAGAGCTACTTCGGAAACTCGAGAGGAAATTGCACTAGCAAGCGCTGATGAAGGTGCATAGGGATTCTCATTGGTATTCATCACCGCATCGGCTGGTAGTTGTGGCGCACCATACGGTGAGAGTTCAGTTAGATTCTGGCGAAGAGGAAGCCAGGCTGGCCACTGATTCATAGATTCTCCAGACGAGCAGTCATCGCTTCACCATGAGCCGGCAGATCTTCAGAGATGGCCAGAGTTACTACGGTGGCGAGGATGTCCGTGAATGCCTTCTGGTCGTACTCAATAAAGTGCAGACCGCGCAGGAATGTTTGCACTGATAGCCCGCTGCTATGACAGGCGCATCCACCAGTGGGAAGAACGTGATTGGAGCCAGCTGAGTAATCACCCAGCGACACTGGCGAGAAGCGACCGATAAAGACTGCTCCGGCATTGCGAATCTGGCGCGCATCTCTTGCTGCATCGCGGGTCTGAATTTCCAGGTGCTCGGCAGCATAAGCATTTACTACATCAAGACCTTGCGCAATGGAATCTACAAGGACAATTGCTGATTGGATTCCAGAAAGTGCGGTGCGAATTCTCTCTGCATGTTTCGTTACAGAGACACGCTGTGCAAGCTCGACTTCTACATCCTGAGCAAGCTGCATTGACGTAGTGACAAGGACTGCTGCTGCGATGACATCGTGTTCGGCTTGGCTGATGAGATCTGCTGCAACATCGGCAGCGAGTGCGGTCTCATCCGCCAGGATTGCAATCTCAGTAGGACCCGCCTCTGAATCAATACCAATAACGCCGCGCAAGGCGCGCTTCGCAGCTGCGACATAGATATTGCCAGGGCCTGTGACGAGATCGCACCTCTGACATACATCTTTCATGCCATAGGCAAAGAGAGCGATTGCTTGTGCTCCTCCCACTGCATAGACCTCAGTGATGCCCAGTAACGCGCAGGTTGCCAGGATTGTGGGGTGAGGAAGGCCTCCGAACTCTTTCTGCGGCGGAGATGCAACAGCAATACTGGCTACTTCTGCAATCTGCGCAGGAATGACATTCATCATCACGCTACTGGGATAGACAGCGCGTCCGCCCGGCACGTAGAGACCGACGCGGTCTACTGGAATCCACTTCTCGGTGACAGTTCCACCATCGACAACAGTTGTACGGCTTTCACCACGAACTTGATCGTTATGCACTTTACGAATTCGCGAAGCTGACTCTTCTAGAGCGGTACGAATTGCTGGATCGAGTTGGGCGAGAGCTTCATCCAGCGCTGCTCGCGGAACTCGAATCGAAGGTGGAGCGACCCCATCAAACTCTTGCGCAAGTGCGATGAGATCTGCCTCGGTACCGTGCTGCACACGATGCAAGATGGGTTCGATCAAGAGCACTGCTTGGGCAACATCGAGTCGCGCTCGTGGAAGCTCGTTCTGGTAACCAGCCTTATCAAGCGGCTTACCTCTTAAGTCAACGGTGCGAATCACAGCCTCATTCTACTTTGCCAATCAAGAGTGATGAGACCTGATTTATTGCAGTAATACTGATGAGTTAGATGCGAATGAGACAGTCAGGTCCCAATATTGCTTTGAGATCTGCGCTCAAACTTGGTGAAGATGTGACTAAGGCATCAATTTTAAGAGTCGTAGATTTCTGTTGATCTATGACGTGAAGATGTACCTCGCGCTTACCAGGGTGAGAGCGGAGGATCTCTTTCATGCGTTCGACAATCGGTGGAGTTACTTGAGATGCTGGAAGTGAGATAAGAAGTGGTCCGGTAGGAGCTGCTGAAATATCTGGCATCTTCATTTCAAGAGCGGTAAAGCGAACTTGTTCATCGGTACGTGAGAATCGCCCGCGCACTACAACCACGCGGTCTTCGGTAAGTGAAAGCGCATATTGATTGTAGGTATTGGCGAAGAAGAGAACTTCGAGAGCGCCTTCCAGATCTTCAACGTTGACGACTGCCCACGAAGCGCCTTGACGAGAGACTTTGCGTTGAATGCCGGTGATCAATCCCCCGATGGTAACGATTCCATCTTGTGGCCCATCGTCGAGCAGCTGGCTGATCGACATATCTGTATGTGAGCGCAGAACATGTTCGACGCCAAGCAGTGGGTGGTCAGAGACATAGAGACCTAACATCTCGCGCTCGAATGTCAGCAAGGTGGATTTATCCCACTCTGTAGGTGGGATTTCAATATCAAGGCCCGCTACCTGAGTAAGGGAATCTCCTCCGAAGAGATCAAATTGCCCGATTGCCTCGGCTCTCTTTGTTTCAATGACGGAATCAATTGCTTCAAGATGGATTGCCATCAACCCTTTACGAGGATGGTTGAGCGAATCAAAGGCTCCCGCCTTAATGAGAGATTCAATGGTCTTCTTATTGCAGACATTTGCATCAACTTTGGCGAGGAAGTCACCAAAAGAGGTGAAGGAGCCTTTACTTGTGCGGGAAGCCTTTACGGAAGCCACGACGCCTTCTCCAACATTGCGGATGGCCGCAAGGCCGAAGCGAATATCTTTTCCGCGCGGGGTGTACTCAGCATCGGATTCATTGACATCGGGTGGGAGAACTTTGATTCCCATACGGCGGCACTCTGAGAGATAGAGCGCAGACTTATCTTTATCATCGCGCACACTTGTAAGCAGTGCTGCCATATATTCGGTGGGGTAATTTGCTTTGAGGTAGGCGGTCCAGAATGAGACAACGCCGTAGCCGGCGCTATGCGCTCTGTTAAATGCGTAATCTGAGAACGGAATCAGAACTTCCCAGAGACGTTTAATAGCGCTGACAGAGAAACCGTTCTCTTTCATGCCCGCTTCGAAGGGAATGTATTCCTTATCAAGAATCTCTTTATTCTTCTTACCCATCGCTTTGCGAAGTAAATCTGCACGTCCGAGTGTGAAGCCGGCAACTTTCTGAGCAATCGCCATTACCTGTTCTTGATAAACGATAAGTCCGTAAGTGTCGCCGAGAATCTCTTGTAGCGGTTCAGAGAGTTCAGGGTGAATTGGCTCAACTGGTTTACGAGCGTTCTTACGATCTGCATAGTTATTGTGGGCATTTTCGCCCATAGGACCAGGTCGATAGAGCGCAATCACTGCAGAGATGTCGGCGAATGAGTCAGGTGCCATACTGCGAAGGAGTGCGCGCATAGGCCCGCCGTCGAGTTGAAATACTCCGAGCGTGTCACCACGAGAAAGAAGCTCGAAGGTCTTCTGATCGCTCAGTGGCAAATCTTCGAGCACAACATCAATACCTTGATTAGCCTTGATATTAAGGAGCGCATCATCGAGAACGGAGAGGTTGCGAAGTCCAAGGAAGTCCATCTTGAGAAGGCCGGTCGATTCACAGGCGCCCATATCGAATTGAGTGATGATGGCACCATCTGCTTCACGGCGATGGATTGGAATAACATCGAGAAGTGGTTCGCGCGACAAGATGACGCCCGCGGCATGCACTCCCCACTGTCGCTTGAGACCTTCCAGGCCTCTAGCTAAATCAACGACGCGCTTGGAATCAGGATCGGTCTCATAGAGCTGGCGAAATTCACCTGCCTCGCCATGGCGTGAATCCTTTGAATCAAACACTCCTGAGAGAGTGATGTCTTTACCCATGACGGAAGGTGGAAGCGCTTTAGTGAGTTTTTCACCGATTGCATATGGATAACCCAGTACGCGCGTTGCATCTTTCAGCGATTGCTTAGATTTAATTGTTCCGTAGGTAATGATCTGAGCGACGCGATCTTCGCCATATTTCTCAGTTGCATAACGAATCATCTCTGAGCGACGACGTTCGTCGAAGTCGAGATCGATATCAGGCATCGAGATACGTTCTGGGTTAAGAAAGCGCTCAAATAAAAGTCCGTGTTCGATTGGGTCAAGCCCTGTGATTCCCAGGGAATATGCAACAAGGGAACCTGCTGCTGAGCCACGACCTGGACCAACGCGAATTCCTACCTTCTTGGCATGTCCAACTAGGTCTGCAACAACAAGGAAGTAGCCAGGAAATCCCATCTTTGCCATGACATTGAGTTCATATTGAAGGCGAGTGCGGTATTGCTCTGTTGCGCGATCGCCCATCTTCTCTAAGAGTCCACGTACTGACTCCTTGCGAAGCCAGGTATCTTCTGTCTCACCATCGGGAACACCGAATGCAGGTAGCAAATTCTCATTCTCGCGAAGCGTGACGCTGCACCGTTCTGCGATGAGCAGTGTGTTGTCACAGGATTCGGGAATCTCTTTAAAGAGCTCACGCATCTGCGCTGGCGTCTTGAGGTAGAACTCACTATTTTCAAATTTAAAGCGCTTGGGATCTGCCAAGGTAGATCCTGATTGGACACAGAGAAGCGCTTCGTGCGCTGCGGCATCTTCGTGAAATGTGTAGTGCAGATCGTTGGTAGCAAGTAGCGGCAACTTGAGCTCTTTACCTAGCTTGAGTAGATCGGCTTTGACGCGAGATTCGATATCAATCTGATGATCCATGATTTCTAGGAAGAAGTTATTGGCACCAAATATGTCGCGATAATCGCTGGCGGCGCGGAGAGCTTCCTTGTAATTGCCCATACGAAGACGGGTTTGAATTTCTCCACCCGGACATCCTGTGGTTGCAATGAGTCCATCTGCATGGCGCGAGATGAGTTCACGATCCATACGAGGCTTGTAGTAATAACCTTCAAGGGAGGCAAGAGATGACAACTTATAGAGGTTGGCGAGTCCTGCATTGTTTTCAGCCAGAATTGTCATGTGGGTATATGCGCCGCCACCTGAGACATCATCTTCGCCGCCATCGGCCCATTGCACACGCTTCTTATCAAAACGAGATTCTGGGGCTACATATGCTTCGATTCCGATGATGGGTTTAACGCCAGCTTTTGTCGCCTGCTTATAAAAATCAAATGCACCGAAGACATTGCCGTGATCTGTCATTGCAATTGCCGGCATTTCTTGGCGAGCTACCTCATTAACGAGATCGCCGACGCGCGCGGCACCATCGAGCATCGAGTACTCGGTATGCACATGAAGATGTACAAACGAGTCTTGCGTCGATGCCCGTGAAGCTGAAAAATCTTCAGATGGCATGGTGGCGCAACATTAGCGCCTAAGGCAGAACTGCATCAGATAGCAACGCCAGAGAAGCCTGCAGGTCGGCCGGATATGGCGCAGTTAACACGAGCGGGTTTCCATTAATTGGATGGCTGAAGCGAAGTTCGAGAGCGTGAAGCCAAGGTCGAGACATCTTCATCTTCTTGCCTAAGACAGGATCTGCTCCATATGTCGTATCCCCGACGAGTGGGTGGCCCAAAGCTGAGAAGTGCACTCTGATTTGATGGGTGCGTCCTGTCTCGAGTTCAACTTTTACTAAAGAGACAGAGCGATAAAATTCGATGACTTCGTAATGCGTGATGCTCTCTTTACCCGTGGCAACTACAGCAAATCTATGGTCTTCCTTTGGGTGGCGATCGATAGGAGCATCAATCGTTCCTGTTGCCGGGTCCATATGTCCCTGCACGAGTGCGTGATAAGTCTTCTCAACTTCGTGGTTGCGAAACATCTCTTTCAATTTGAGATAGGCAGCTTCTGTCTTCGCGATAATCATCAAACCTGATGTTCCCGCATCGAGGCGATGAACTACGCCGGCACGTTCGGCTGGACCTGATGTTGAAATGGTGTAGCCAACTGCCATGAGCGCCCCAACAACAGTAGGTCCCATCCAACCTGGACTTGGATGTGCTGCGCAGCCGACAGGTTTATCGATAACAACAATGTCATCATCGTTATAGACAACGGTGAGACCCTCAAGAGGTGTGAGTGGAATCGGATCTTGATTCAACGGTGCCGGCATCAACACTTCGATGATCTGACCTGCTGCAACGCGATTGGATTTCTGCATGGGGCGGTTATCGGTGGTGATATCGCCATCATCGAGAAGTTTGACGATGGCGGTGCGAGAGAGACCCAATACGCGAGTGAGAGCGCTATCGATACGTTCGCCAGCAACACCTTCTGGAACGCTTAACTGCCTTAATTCTCTACTCATATGTGGCTACCCTACCCGTGTAATGGGAGGGATATTTCGCAGGGAAAGTATGAAGGCGATCAACGCTGCCACTGATATCGCGCTATCTGCGATATTAAAGACCGGCCAATGAGGAATCTGAATCCAATCAATCACATGACCACTGAAGAAAGCTGGCTCGCGGAAAATCCGATCTGTGAGGTTTCCGAGAACTCCACCTAAGAGAAGACCGATAGATATCTGCCAGCCACCGGATGTGATGCGTGGTGCAAAGTAGGTGACGGCTAGGACCACTGCAAGAGCTAAGAGGGAGAAGAAGAAGGTAAACCCCGTAGCAATGCTAAATGCTGCCCCGGAGTTCTTCACCAGTGTGAGCTGAAGGAGCGAGCCGATTACTTTTCGTGGTTGGAGGTCAAGAGAGTTGAGGGCCCACGTCTTTGTTGCAAAATCTATAAGCCAGATAGTCCACGCAGTTGCGAACAATCGGCGCACCTTAGCGCCGCTCTTCCTTCTGCTTGCAGATCATGCACAAGGTCGCGCGTGGAAATACCTGAAGACGAGCTTTACCAATTGCTGATCCACAATCTTCACAAAAACCATATGACTTCGCTTCGATTCGCTCGAGAGCGCGCTCAGTTTGTAAAACCATATCGCGGGCATTGATGACAAGTGACATCTCATGTTCGCGTTCAAATGTCTTTGTCCCTGAATCTGCCTGATCATCACCGGCGCCTTCACCGGAGTCAGAGATCAAATCATCCATCTCAGCTTCTAGGAGCGAGAGTTCGTGGCGAAGTCGAGTGAGATCTGCGGTGATATCAGCGCGGATTGATTTAAGTTCTGCAGCTGTCCATGGCGCTTCACCCTCAGCGGCAAGAACTGGCGTCGGGGCTGCCTTAATTGGCTTAAGCGGAGCAACTTTCTTACCGCTCTTTACTGGACGAGGTGGAGGTGGCATCACCAAGCGCCGTTCTTCAACGACGGGTGCTGCTGTAGGTGCAACTACTGTTGCAACGGAAACTGTCTGGGATTTTTCATCTACGGTGAGCGTGGTCTTACCAATCTTCGAAGGGAATGGGCGACCCGGTGATTTCTGCACAACTGGCTTCTTCGCTACAGCTTTCTTAGCGGGAGCCTTCTTAGCAGGGGCCTTCTTGGCTACAGATTTCTTAGCCACAGCTTTCTTAGCGGGAGCTTTTTTGGCAGGAGTCTTCTTGGCAGGGGCCTTTTTCGCCGCTTTCTTTACTACCTTTTTTCCTGGCACGCCGCGCACCTTATGCGTTTTTCCCTCCGTAACCAACTCTGCCACGCATGGTTTAGACTTCGAAGGTAATACCTTGCAGGAAAAGTGCGTTGATGAGGCCATCACCTTCGGAGCATGCTGGAAGATCTGCCTGATACAGGCGGGGTAGAACTAGCCGAATGTAAGTAATAAAGAGGTATCGACAGCTGGGTGCTGAGCGATACAAGGCGGGTGGTACCGCGAAGCTCACGGGCTTCGTCCCTCCAAGAGCGCATCACTTCTTGGGGGATTTTTTATGTCATCACCTTTTCGCGCGATTCCAGCGGCGATTGACTTGCCGGCGATGGAACGCTCCATCATAGATTTCTGGCGCGACAATGACATCTTCCACAAGAGCACTGAATCGCGCGCGGGCGCAACTCCCTGGACATTTTATGAAGGTCCCCCGACTGCAAACGGTATGCCCGGTACTCACCACATCGAAGCGCGCGTCTTTAAAGATGTCTTTCCTCGTTATCAAACGATGAAGGGAAAGTATGTAACGCGAAAAGCTGGATGGGATTGCCACGGACTTCCCGTTGAAATTGCAGTTGAAAAGGAACTTGGCTTTGCTGGCAAGGGCGATATTGAAAAATATGGCATCGCACCCTTTAACGATAAGTGCCGCGAATCTGTCACGCGCCACGTAGATGCCTTTACCACCATGACAGAGCGCATGGGCTTCTGGGTCGACTTTGATCAGGCGTATTGGACGATGGCGCCAGAGTATGTGGAGAGCGTCTGGTGGAGCCTTAAGGAGATTTGGAAGAAGGGTCTTCTTGTTCAAGATCACCGCGTTGCTCCGTACTGCCCTCGCTGCGGAACTGGACTTTCTGATCATGAGCTTTCTCAAGGATATGAAACTGTTGTAGATCCTTCCGTCTTTGTGCGCTTTCCCGCTACATCAGGTGAGCTCGCAGCTCTTGGCGCAGCGTTCTTAGTGTGGACCACAACTCCGTGGACTCTCGTCTCCAATACGGCTGTAGCAGTTCATCCAGATGTTGATTACGTTGTTGTAAAGACAACTGTCGATGAGGCAAGTGAAATCCTGGTTGTGGCAGAGCCACTTCTTTCTAAAGTTGCTGGTGAGCACGAGATTCTGAAGACTATTAAGGGTAAGGATCTCGAGCGTACGACCTACCAGCGCCCCTTCGATTACCTCGAGATTCCAGATTCACATTTCATCGTTCTTGCTACCTATGTGACCACTGAAGATGGAACTGGGCTTGTCCACCAATCCCCTGCATTCGGTGCAGATGACTTATTGGTATGTCGTTCATACGGTCTGCCGGTCGTGAATCCGATCGCCCCTGATGGCACCTTCCTCCCTGATGTTCCAGTTGTGGGCGGAATGTTCTTTAAGGAAGCCGATAAGCCACTAGTGAAAGAGCTCAAGAGTTCAGGTGCTCTCTACAAGCACCAGCCTTATGAGCACGAATATCCTCACTGCTGGCGTTGCCACACAGCCCTTATCTATTACGCACAACCATCGTGGTACATCCGCACCACCTCAATCAAAGATGAGTTGATTCGCGAAAATCAAAAGACGAATTGGCACCCTGAAACAATTAAAAATGGTCGCTACGGCGATTGGCTCAATAATAATATCGACTGGGCCCTTTCACGGAATCGTTTTTGGGGCACTCCCCTGCCTATCTGGCGCTGTGAAAATAAGCACGAAGTCTGCGTTGATTCTTTAAAGGAACTCGGCGCTCTCGCAGGGCAAGAGCTCAGTAACTTGGATCCACACCGTCCCTTTGTCGATGACATCACCTTTGCATGTGCGCAATGTTCAGCAACGATGAATCGTGTTCCTGAAGTGATCGACTGTTGGTATGACTCAGGTGCGATGCCATTTGCACAGTGGGGCTACCCACATAAGCCAGGGTCGGTCGAAAAATTCAAGGCTGCCTATCCAGCTGACTTTATCTGCGAAGCAATCGATCAAACACGCGGTTGGTTCTACACGCTGATGACTATCGGAACTCTTGTCTTTGATGAGAGTTCATATAAGAGCGTTCTCTGTCTCGGCCATATCTTGGATAAAGATGGTCGCAAGATGAGTAAGCACCTGGGCAACGTCCTTGAACCAATCTCACTGATGGATCAACATGGCGCAGATGCGGTCCGCTGGTACATGCTTGCAGCAGGTTCACCGTGGTCTGCCCGACGCGTGGGACATGATGCAATTTCAGACGTTGTCCGCAAGACACTTCTGACGTATTGGAACACCATCTCCTTCCACGCTCTCTATGCGCAGGCTTCCAACTTTGAACTGTCACAGAGCCCTGCCCTCAAAGACCGTTCGATGATGGATAAGTGGATTATCAGCGAGCTCAATACCTTGATTGGTGACGTTGATAAGGCCTATAACGATTTCGATTCCCAGACTGCCGGAAAGGTTCTCGCGAAATTTATCGATGACCTATCTAATTGGTATGTCCGACGCTCGCGTCGTCGCTTCTGGGATGGCGATGTTGCAGCTATGGCAACGTTGCACGAATGCCTTACCACTCTGACTCAACTGCTTGCACCGATGGTGCCCTTTATCGCAGAACACACCTGGCAGGTATTGGTGCATCCGGCCGATACCGGTGCAGCCACTTCTGTGCACCTGACTGATTTTCCTGTTGTCAGCGCTGCCTTGATTGATACACAACTCAATAGCCAGGTTGCCATGACGCGACGTGTCGTAGAACTTGGCCGCGCAGCGCGTTCAGAGTCTGCCATCAAGATTCGTCAGCCACTTCAACGTGCGTTGATATCGGCGCAAGGATGGTCTTCCCTTCCTCAGGATATGAAGGAACAGATTTCAGATGAACTTAACGTCATCGAACTAGAAGATATCGCCCATGCCGATGGCGACCTCGTGGATATCTCAGTGAAGGCGAACTTCAAATCCCTTGGCGCCAAGTACGGCAAGGCGGTGCAAGATGTTGCAAAGCTGATTGCCGCAACTGATGCAACCACTCTCGTAAAGGGGTTGCGTTCAACAGGCGCTGCCCAGCTAGGTGAATTTACTATCGACCTCGATGATCTCGTTGTCACCGAAGTTCCGAAGAGCGGTTGGATGGTGGCAAGCCATGATGGCGAGAGCGTGGCACTTGACCTCGCACTCACACCTGCACTGATTGCCGCCGGCAATGTTCGTGAGGTCATCAGATTAATTCAGGAACGTCGTAAGAGCGATGGATTTGAGATCTCAGATCGCATTGAGGTGCGTTGGAACGCACCTGCTGATTTGACTGAAACGATTATACAAAGTTCACAACATATAGCCGGTGAAGTCTTGGCGGTCTCATTTGAATACGATACAACTGTTCATCAAGATGAGAATGAACTCAGCATTGGGGTCGTGCTCAAGAAGTCCTAGGCTAGAGAAAGATGGAAATTGCGGTCTGCGCTACGTTGATTGCAATCAAGAGAACGATAAAAGAGAGATCGAGCGATATTCCACCGAGGCGAAGTGGTGGGACAAAGCGCTGCACAAAACGCATCGGCTTATCTGTCACTGAATAGATAACCTCGAATACCGCGAGAAGAAACGCGTTGGGGCGCCAGTTGCGGGCAAACATACGAATGTAATCAATGATGATGCGCGCAAAGAGGAAGAGTTTAAAGAGACCTAAAAGCTGGATGAGAAGAGACGAGAGCATGACGCGGATCAGCTCTGATTGAAGAACGTTGCTTGTGCTGCAGTCTTCTCTTCATTGCTCACTGAAACATTTGCTGGTGAGAGCAGGAATACTTTGAGGCTGATACGTTCAATACGACCGTGGAGTCCGAAGACAAGTCCACTTGCGAAATCGACGAGGCGCTTGCGCTCTGACTCTTCCATATCATCGAGGTTGATAATGACTGGATTGCCTTCACGGTAGAACTCGCCAACCTTGCGCGCTTCAGAATATGAGCGCGGTTGAAGTGTGATGATGTTGTAATTCGATACTGGCTCTTCCAGCATCGCAGGCTGTGATGCAACTGAACGAGATTGAACTGCGGCAGTTTGATGTGATCCAAGAACGGTGACGCCTGTGCGATCGCGAGTTGGTCGAGCTACTGCGGTGCGCGCTGGGCTAGCAGCGACGGTGGACTCTTCATCTGTATCGACGAGGCCAAGGAAGCCCATCATTTTATTGAGTGCTGACATGTAACAAGGTTACTAGCGGGTGGTACGAGAGCCGAGGATTGAACTACCCACTCGGATATGTGTCGCACCACAGTCGACTGCGATTTCGAAATCGCCTGACATCCCCATGGAGAGTGACTTTGCTGCAGGGAAGGCGCCCATAAATCGTCGATGAATTGCTGCAATCTCATGGAAGGCAATGGCGGGATCGGCTGCGACAGGTGGAACGCACATCAACCCTTGCAGGCGAAGGTGTGAACTCTCCTGGACCGCTTGCGCCAAGGTCTCTAACTCAGATGCAACGACTCCCCCTCGCCCAGCATCTGCATCGAGTGAGAGTTGCAGAAAGACTTCAATGGGGTGAGTGGCCACTGCATCTAACTTCGATAGATGGCCAGCATCATCGAGTGAGTGAATGACATCGGCCCATTGGGCGATATCGCGCAACTTGCGGCTCTGGATACCGCCTTGAAAATGCCATCTCGCTGGAACGAGAGATGATTTCTCCAGCCCTTCTTCGCTGCGATTTTCCCCGAAATTCTCCACACCTAAGCTGTGCAATATCTCTACATCGCTTACTGGGTAGGTCTTCGTAACAACAATCAAAGTGACGTCGGGGTTGGTAATACGCGCTTGGACTGCAGATAAGTTGCTCGCTAGCTCATCGCGGCGATTCATAAAGTAATTACCCCTGCTTGCCGACCGGTCACACCATCGCGGCGATACGAAAAGAGGTCGTTGTTTTCAACGGTGCATCGCTCTTCTTGAGTGACAGGGACTCCTTCAGCATCGAGCACGGCGCGTAG
Organism: Candidatus Planktophila sp.; assembly: GCA_040402355.1. GTDB lineage: Bacteria > Actinomycetota > Actinomycetes > Nanopelagicales > Nanopelagicaceae > Planktophila. Next base: position 86,614 of record JBBAMT010000002.1, read on the forward strand.
AGCTGCTGAGAGATCAAGTGAAGGTGTTCCACTACTTGTACGTGATTGAGCTGCTGGATGTGCCCTGGTGACTTCATCAAAAATCTCTTGTGAGACTTCGTAACAGCTACCGCAGATAGAAGGGCCGATGATGGCGAAAATTTCCGTTGACCCCATAGCGCGCATCACCTCGAGAGCGTTGAGAGTGACCTCATTGACGAGACCTTTTCTTCCCACATGCACTGCCGCGACTGCCTCGCTCGAGTGCAGCAAGAGTGGAATGCAGTCGGCAACCTGCACAGCCAATGAGATTCCGGGAATTCCGCTGACAAGTGCATCTGCCACCGGATCGAGATCAGTCATTTCTTCAACCACAACAACGCGATTGCCATGCACCTGTGACATGAATTGGGTAACTCCCACTTCATGAGCAAGGAGTGCGCGATTTGCTAATACTGTTGCAAGGTCGTCGCTAACATGGGTACCGAGGTTGAGAGATGCAAAAGCACCGGCGCTTTCGCCCCCGGTGCGATTGGTAAAGCGGTAATTCATGTGGCTACTTCATGAAGTCTGGTACATCGATCTCATCTTCAGAGACGAGTTCTTCAAATGTAATGCGCTTACGTGGCGCTGAATCGAGATCGAGCGCGACAGAGAGTGGGTCATTGGAAGGGATTGGATCCGCATTGCCACCCAGCGTTGTTGCATTGATCACTGGCATATCCATCTTCTTTGGCTCGCCACCAGCAAAGCCTGCAGCAATGACGGTGATACGTACTTCATCACCGAGGGCATCATCGATGGTTGTACCGAAGATGATACGTGCATCAGGATGTGCTGCTGCTTGCACAAGTTCACATGCCTCATTGATTTCAAAGAGTCCCAGATCAGAACCGCCTGCAACAGAGAGAAGTACTCCCATAGCGCCATCGATAGAGGCCTCGAGGAGTGGACTTGAAATAGCTAGCTCGGCGGCGCGGGTGGCGCGATTATCTCCGCGTGCTGAACCAATTCCCATAAGTGCAGAACCGGCATCTGTCATAACAGTCTTTACATCTGCGAAGTCAAGGTTAATAAGTCCAGGCTGAGTGATGATTTCAGTAATTCCTTGTACACCCGATAGCAGAACTTGATCTGCGCTCTTGAAGGCATCTACTGCTGTAATGGAACGATCTGAAATCGCGAGTAAGCGATCATTTGGAATTACGATAAGAGTGTCAACTTGTTCACGGAGAAGTTCAATTCCTTCTTCTGCTTGACGTGAACGAATCTTTCCTTCAAATGAGAATGGTTTAGTAACAACACCGATAGTGAGTGCGCCGAGATCGCGTGCAATCTTTGCAACGATGGGCGCGCCACCTGTACCGGTTCCGCCACCTTCACCTGCAGTCACGAAGACCATATCTGCACCACGGAGAATCTCTTCGATCTCTTCAGTGTGATCGATTGCAGCTTGCCTTCCCTTTTCAGGAGCAGCACCTGCACCGAGACCCTTGGTAGATGCGCGACCGATATCAAGTTTTACATCTGCATCACTCATCAATAAATGTTGTGCATCTGTATTAATTGCAATGAACTCGACACCTTTGAGACCGACATCGATCATGCGATTAATTGCATTTACTCCGCCGCCGCCGATTCCGACAACTTTGATGACAGCTAAGTAATTCTGCGGTGCAGCCACGTGGATCCCCCTTTAGAACTGTAAACCTCTACTTGAGAATTACATTTCTACTCTCTTTGATGGCGGCAACGTATGGGGTTACGGAGTACTAATCAAAGACCGCCACGAACTATTTTCTCAACTACACCTTGATAGCCACATCAACTTTAAAAAATTTTTAATCACCTCACTATCGGTGCATGTGGTGCACTGACATCAATGCGACGAATATCTTTATTCTCTTCAAGTGCTGTAATTGCAGTTATTACTTGGATTTTTAAGGCGCTCTTCTCATCCTTGCCCCAGAGAACTTGCACCTCTCGACCACCACCTGAAATCTGCATTGCAAAGTGAGATTCGTTATAGGCAGACAGTAAGATAACGCGGGCCTTGAAATCTGTGGGCAGGCCTTGGAAGAGCGAAATCGCAGCGAGACCAAGGCGAGTAGTGGGTGCAAGGACGTGTGGGAGATCTCCTCCCTTAAACCCTGGGAGAGTGAATACGGTTCCTGATGCATCGATTGTGGCATCGGTTAATTCACTCGTTGTGAAATATGCCGTCGGCTTTCTTGGAGTAATGGCGATATCAACATCGCCACCAATCCAGTTGCGAGAAATATCGACTGATTTAATCCATGTCAGCGCCTTGACGCGATGGGCAATAGAGCGCGGCTCTACGCGGGCTAGTTTCTGACCCGGGGCGATATCTGCGATTGCCAGAATTGCCTTCTCGCTCTCAGCAGTGGGCGCCCCTGAAATCAAAACAGTTGAGACAGAGAAGATTGACGACCATGCAAGGAGGTAGACAAGACCTGCAAATACCAGTGCAAGGAGTGTTGCAACAAGTGGAAGCCTTTGAATGTTACGCAAAGCGGCGTTGCAACCCTTCAGCGATGATGGGAGCAAGAGAATTTACATCCCCTGCACCAAGGGTAAGAATGACATCGCCAGGCTGTGCCATCTCAATGATGCGATCGGATGCTGCTGCAAAGTTGGGAATAAAGTGGCCGTTCTTCATCTTCTCAGCGATAAGTTCTGCGGAAACCCCTTGGATGGGCTTCTCACTCGCAGCATAGATTTCGAGCAAAGTGACATCATCTGCAAGATCAAGTGAAGTGGCAAAGCCATCGAGAAAAGCTTGTGTTCGTGAGTATCGATGTGGTTGAAATATAACCAGTACGCGACCATCGCCTGCGTAGAGTCGCGCCGCTTTGAGAGTGACGGTGATTTCAGTGGGGTGGTGTCCGTAATCGTCGATGATTCGGATTCCGTGTTCCGTAGCTTTCAATTCAAAGCGACGTCCTGCGCCTCGGAAGCTATGTAGCCCCTCGAGGAGATCATGCACGGGTAGTTCAAGTGATAACCCCATCGCAAGACATGCTGCTGCATTAAGAAGATTGTGATGACCTGGAACTTGCATCTCGAGGTGGCCGACAGATCTGCCATGCCACATCACGCGGGCTGATGACGAGCCAGCTTTGAGTTCGATCTGATCGATACGTAGGTCTGCGCTCTCGCTCTCACCATAGGAGATAGCGGCGCATGGGAGGTGGGATGTACCAAGATGCAACGCCCCGGCATCATCTGCGCAATAGACCAAGAACCCTTGCGCAGAGATGGTTGCGGCAAAGGATGCAAAGACTTCAGTAACAGCTTCTGCCGTATGGAAGAAATCGACATGATCATGTTCAATATTGGTCACGATGGCAGCATGTGGTCTGTACTCGATAAAGGAGCCATCAGATTCATCTGCCTCGGCAACAAAGTAGTTGCCTGTCCCTCTATGTGCATTTGAACCTGATGCGGTGAGAGTGCCACCGATAGCAAAAGATGGGTCAACGCCACATGCTTGCAGAGCAACTGTCATCATGGAAGATGTTGTTGTCTTTCCATGTGTTCCAGCGACGGCGATACTGGTAGAGCCCTTCATGAGAAGTGCTAGCGCTTGTGCGCGAGTCAGAATGGGGATGGAACGTTCGACTGCATAGGCCATTTCAGGATTGGCTGACGAGATTGCAGTTGAGTAGATGACTACATCTGCGCCCTGCACATGGGCTGCTTCATGGGATGTATAAATTTCTGCTCCGAGCGCCCGCAGAGCTGTGAGCACAGATGAGTCCTTCGAATCAGAACCCGCTACTGAGATTCCATCAGAGAGAGCGATGCGAGCGAGTCCACTCATTCCAGATCCACCGATACCGATGAAATGAATCTTCTTGCCGCTCAGCGAATCCACTTACCTACCTCCGTGTAACGCATTTTCCATCAAGGAGACCATCTTAGATGCCGCATTGATATTCATATCTGATCCGGCACTTGGTGATGTGGCGCTGCGTGAAAGTAAGCGATCAATATTGGCGGTAAGCCACTCTGCCGTAAATCTCTCTTGTGAGATGAGTTCAGCACGTTCTTGCGAAAGTAGATCTCGCGCATTGAGCTCTTGCTCGCCATTTCCTATCGGCAGGGGAATAAAGAGTGCAAATCTGCCGAGAGTATTTACCTCAGCACACGTAACAGCTCCGCTTCGCGAGATAACGAGATCTGCTCCAAGGTAGGCAGTTGCCATGTCGGTGATATACCCACGTGCCTGATATCCATTCATTTCAGAAGGAAGTTCATTCCGCGCTCCAATGCCATGCAGAATCTGCACACCAGTTTTCAGAAGCGCTTCACGTGATTGGGCAATCACTGAGTTGAGTGCAATAGATCCTTGAGATCCTCCGAAGATAAATATCAGTGGTTGCGCAGCATCAAATCCCAGTTGCTGCTTCGCTTCCATGCGCGCCCGCTCCCAATCATGTGATGCAGAGCGATAGGCAATTACTACATCTTCACGAAGTGGCAGCCCGGCAAGGAGAGCTTCAGAGAGTCTTCCCGAATCTATCGCGTGAGTAATCGCGGTGTGTCTGGTGAAGAGCGCACCTAATCGATTGGCAATTCCTGGGCGGGCATTTGCTTCGTGAATCACAATAGGTGTGCGCGTGATTGCAGCGGCAAGGTAGGCAGGTGCTGAAACATATCCCCCAAATCCAATCAGTAAATCGTGGCGGCGCATGAGTGCGACAGATTGCGCAACAGAGCGCAGGAGAGAAAACGGGGCGATGAGAAGAGATGGGGACGGACGACGAGGAATGCGAACTTTGGCTATAAAGCGGAGATCAAAGCCTGCATCTGGCACCAAGCGCGCCTCCAACCCTCCCCGAGTTCCAATAAAAGTAATCTGTGAATCTGGTTTCTGCGCGCGCCACTCGCGCGCTACTGCGATAGCTGGTTCAACATGTCCGGCTGTTCCGCCGCCGGCGAAGAGAACTCTGCTCACTTGCTTCGCTTCTTTACAACTTCTCTACGGACTGCTGGATCTCGTAGCGCCGCTCCAGCGACAAAACCAAGGGCACATAAAGTAGCCACCAGCGCAGAGCCACCGTAAGAAACGAGAGGCAAGGTAACGCCAACGACCGGTAGAATGCTCGTTGCGGAACCAATATTAAGAAATGCTTGTACAGTGATCCAGCAACCTATACCGGCGCATGCAAAGCGCACCATTGGTTCTTGGGCGCGAAGAGCGATACGAAAGATTGAGTAAATCAAAGTTCCCATCAAGATCAGAACACTCAGAGTTCCAACAAGTCCTAACTCTTCCCCAATAACAGAGAAGATAAAGTCGGTATGTGCTTCAGCGAGATTTCCCCACTTCTGACGGCTTCCACCAAGACCCACACCGAAGAGACCTCCAGTTGCCAGGCCTAACAAGGAGTGAGCTGGTTGCCAACCGGCATTTTTATATTCTTCGGGAGCAAATGGATTGAGGAAGACGAGAAAGCGCGCTGACCGATTTTCCGATGTAGCGATAAATCCGGCAAGTGCTAAAGCACCCAGGGCTGTGATCCAGCCAAAGAGGCGCAAGTGAATACCTGAGACGAAGAGAAGTCCAGCAAGAATTGCTGCAATGACAGATGTCGTTCCGAGATCACGCCCGTGCATCACCATCACCATGATGATGAGAAATCCTGGGCCAATGAGTTTTACAACATTAGTGCCGTGATTACCGGACTTCGCCTTACGTGCCAAGAGAAGGCTGGCCCATAAAATCATAAAGAACTTGGCAAATTCACTGGGTTGCACATCAACAACTTTGAGATTGATCCAGTTGGTATTTCCATTCACAGTCTTACCTAGCCCTGGAATTAAGAGAAGAGAGAGTATGGCGATGGAGATGACAAGACCCAGGCGCGCTAGTAACTCCCAGCGTGCTAGTGAAAGCGTGGAGAGATAACCAGCCAGAGGAATTGAGATTGCCACAAAGAGAAGTTGGCGCAGCACTATAGAGACAGCGCTACCTTGGGTATCAATGGCGTGAATCGATGATGCAGAGAAGACCATGATGAGTCCAAGGAAGGTCAGAGCGCCGGCGCTGATTAAGAGCATGTATAAATGATTTACGGGCTTTGCCAGAAAATGTACCTGGGTTTTATTTGCCATCGCGCACAACCTTCTCGACGGCAGCTCTAAAGCGATCGCCGCGGTCACTGTAAGAAGTGAATTGATCCATGGAGGCGCATGCTGGCGCAAGCAAGACGGTATCTCCGGAATTCGCGCGTTCCTTGGCGCTTCGGATAATTGTCTCCATCAAGGCATTGCTTTCTCCACCTTTGGAGTACGCAGCAGGGGCATCGATGCGGATAATCTCGATTGCTGGCGCACGTTCAGTGAGTTCGTGGGCAATCAATTCACGATCTTCACCGATAAGGATGGCAACTCGAACGCGCGATTTAATACGATCAATGAGTTCTCCCATCGCCGCACCCTTGGCCAAGCCTCCAGCGATCCAAATAACCGAGAGTGCGGACATAATCGATGCCGCTGCAGCATGGGGGTTGGTGGCCTTGGAATCATTGATCCAAGTGACCCCATCGCTTTCTAGAACCGTTTCAATGCGATGGCGCCCTGGTGAAAACTCTGCAATGGCAGAGCGAATTGATTCATGGCTAATTCCAACAGTGCGAGCAAGACCGGCGGCGGCCAGCGCATTAGAAACATTGTGCGGAACAGTCGGTTTTACCTCGCTGAGTTCGCAGATCAACGCTGCTTCCTGAGGATCTGCGACAAATGCGCGATCAACGAGAAGTTCTTCAACGATACCGATTTCGCCAGGTGCTGGCGTATCGAGTGAGAAAAATACTTTTCGCCCCTGCCAATGTGTTGTTCCAGTAACAATGTGACCATCTTCTGCATTGAGAATTGCTGTCATGGACTTATCAAGAATGGACAGCTTATCTTTTGCATAGGCTTCAAAACTTCCATGCCAGTCAATGTGATCTTCTGCGATATTGAGAACTGCGGATGAGACGAACTGTGCATCTTCTAGCCAATGCAGTTGAAAAGATGAGAGTTCAAGAACTAGGAAGTCATATTCTTCGGCGGATTCAACTACCTCAATCACGGTGGTCCCAACATTGCCACATGCAATTGCCGAAACTCCCCCGCTGCGCAGCATTGCTGCAGTGAGTTCGACAGTTGTTGTCTTTCCGTTGGTGCCAGTAAGGGCAAGCCATTTCTGTCCTGCACTTTTAAGGCTCCATGCAAGGTCGACTTCATTAATGAGAGCGATGCGAGCAGCGCGCGCAGCAAGAACTATGGGGTGGTCTTCGCGCCAACCAGGTGAGACCAAGAGAAGATCAAAGTTCGAGAAATCTACCTGCGCTGGTGTAAGTACTCGAAACCCTTCGAGCGCCGTTACTTTTTCATCGACGAGAGTGACAAGCGAGCCACGCTTAAGAAGTGCGCGGGCGCACGCTAAACCTGTAACACCAGCACCTGCAACAAGAATGCGTTTGCCATCGAGATGTGTAAAGAGTGCTTGCGCCATGGCGTTTTAACTTGCAACCCATTGGGTATAGAAGAGTCCAAGTCCCATCGCAACACTTAAGCCAGCAATAATCCAGAATCGAAGAACGATGGTGACCTCGCCCCATCCCAGTAGTTCAAAGTGGTGTTGGAGTGGCGCCATCTTAAAGAGCCGCTTGCCACCTGTGAGCTTGAAGTAGATCACCTGCAGCGCCACTGAGAGTGTGATGATGACAAAGAGACCACCGAGTGGAATAAGGAGAAGTTGTACGCGAAGGGATGCAGCAAGACCTGCAAGTGCGCCACCGAGTGCGAGAGACCCGGTATCGCCCATAAAAATTTTGGCAGGAGATGCGTTCCACCATAAGAAGCCGGTACATGCACCTGCGAAGGCGGCGGCAAGTACAGCAAGATCGAGTGGATCGCGCACGTTGTAGCAATTACTTGAGAGAGAAACTGCGCAGCTCTGTCCGAACTCCCAGACGCCGATTAGGACAAAGGCCAGGAATGTCATGACTGATGCTCCAGTTGCAAGACCGTCCAGTCCATCAGTGAGGTTCACACCATTGCTTGTTGCGGTGACCATCAGGGCAATCCAGATGACGACAAGAACGACACCTAAAGTGATGCTGGTATCGCGCAGAGTAGAAAGGTTCTGTGAAATAGGAGTGAGGCCATCTTTATCGGCGAAGTGGATTCCGAGATATCCAAAGATTGAGGCGAAGGCCACCTGGCCCAGAATCTTCTGCTTGCCGCTAATTCCTCGAGAGTTCTGGCGAGAGACTTTCATGTAGTCATCGAGAAAACCGACAAAGCCAAGTGCAAGGACGAGGCCAAGGATCAGGACAGCAGAAACTGTTACTGAACTTTGCGTGACAAGATGCGCAACAAGATAGGCAATCAATGAGGCGAAGATGATGATGATTCCGCCCATTGTGGGAGTTCCACGCTTTGTGTGGTGCGTGGCAGGTCCATCGTCTCGAATAATCTGTCCATATCCGCGACGAGCTAAAACTTGAATGAGTGCAGGTGTGCCAAAGAGCGAAAGAAAGAGCGCGAGAGCGCCGGCAATCAAAATCAGCTTCATGCGTTCTCCTCACTCTCGTGGATTTTTTCTATCCATTGTGCAGATAGTGAATCTGCCAACTCTTCTAACTTCTCTGATCGTGAAGCTTTTACCAATACGACATCTCCAGGATTGATATGCGCTGCAACTTTTAAGGCAGCGGCCTTATCGGCGCAGAGATGAACTGAGGTGGCGCTTCCTGCTGCGAGCTGCGCTCCATATTCGAAGGCGCCGACGCAGACCAGATGATCTACTCCAAGTTCTGAGGCAAGGGTGCCAATATCGGCATGATCGGCATCAGATGACTCGCCGAGTTCATTCATTTTTCCTAGGAAGGCCCATGACTCTCCCCCACGTTCCTGCGCAAAGAGAACCAAGGTCTGAAGAGCGGCAGCCATTGCTTCGGGGCTGGCGTTGTAGGCATCGTTGATCAGGACTAGTGAAGGCAGCTCCTTGATCTCCATACGCCACTTGGCGTTGGATTCAGCGGTGGAGAGCCCGCTCGCAATTTGGTCGAGAGAGAAACCTAAAACTGTTGCAACTGATGCGACAGCTAGCGCATTTGCAACTTGGTGTAGCCCAACGATGCGAAGTCCAACTGCGCTTCGTCCTTCTGGAGTGACAAGATCAAAGTGTGCTCTGCCTTCACGGACCTCAATATCTGTGGCCCGGATATCGCACTCGGCACCTTCTCCAAAGGTGAGAATCTTTCCTTTGTGCAGGGATGCCATCTGTGGAGTGAAGAGATCGTAGGTTCCCAGAATCGCTATGCCTTCTGCATCGAGTGAGCTAATGAGTTCAGATTTAGTCTCTGCAATTTTTTCTACCGAACCAAATTCACCCAGATGTGCAGTTCCAACTTTGAGTACAAGGCCGATATTGGGCTGGGCGATGCTGCAGAGATGAGCGATATCACCTTTATGGCGCGCGCCCATTTCAACGATGCAGTACTTAGTCTCTTCAGTGCAGCGAAGCAGTGAGAGCGGGGCACCAATCTCATTATTGTAATTTCCAGTTGGAGCAACCGTCGCTGCAGCTGACGAGAGAATGGACGCCAGCAGCTCCTTCGTAGTGGTCTTGCCTTGCGAACCTGTAATCCCTATGACAATGAGATTGAGTAAATTGCTGCGCACATGTTGAGCGAGTTTTCCCAAAGCGATTATTACATCCTCAACCACAATGTGCGGGCCAGCAACTTCATGTGTTGCTAATGTTAGAACGGCTCCATGTTTACGTGCATCTGCCACAAAATCGTGGCCATCAACTCGCTCACCTTTGACTGCAAGGAAGAGTGAACCTGTAATTGCATCGGCAGAGTTGATGACTGCAGCCTCATTTACCGTGACATCGTCACCGTGGAGTACGCCTTGAACAACAGAGGCAATTTCAGAGGCCGTCATCGCAATCATGGCTTTGCCTCTATTGCGTGAGCGAGTGCGATGCGATCATCAAAGGGGGTAATGACGCCGTTAATCTCCTGACCACTCTCGTGGCCTTTACCAAGAATCAAGATGGTGTCGCCATCGGCAGCAAGTGCCACCGCTGCGCTGATTGCATCAGTGCGGTCTGCAATGATCTGTGAAGGTGTTTCAAAAGTGAGTGAGCCAGTCATATCGGTGAGGATTGCCATGGGATTCTCAGAGCGAGGATTATCGCTGGTAAAGATTGCGATATCGGCGCCTTGGAGAAGCGCTGCGCCCATCAATGGACGTTTGCTGGCATCGCGGTCTCCCCCGCATCCACACACAGCAATGATCTTCCCTGTTGTAAATTCACGAGCGGCCGCAAGCACATTACTGACCGCATCTGGTGAGTGGGCATAATCAACGAGGGCTCGGTAACCCTGACCCAAAGAGACTGCCTCAAGTCGGCCTGGCGCTCCGGTAAGCGTGGGAGCGATAGCGGCGAGTTCAACGGGATCAATTCCACATTCCACTGCGATAGCGAGAGCTAAGAGGAGATTGTCGAGGTTATATCCACCAAAGAGTTGCGTGTGAGATTCAATCAAGATTCCGCCCGTACCACGTGCGCTAAATTCAACGCCGCGTGAGACGTTATGAGTCTCAGTAAAGTGCCAGGTTGCAGTCTTGTTCGAGCGAGAAATTGTTGTGACGGGAATAGCGGCGCTCTCTGCGAGGCTCTGACCATAGGTGGAATCGATATTGATAAATGCACAATCGGCATACTCTGTTGTGAAGAGTTGAGCTTTAGCCGCAAAGTATGAATCCATATCGTGATGGAAATCTAAATGATCCTGCGTCAAGTTGGTAAATGCAGCGATTGCAAAATGTGAACCTTTGATGCGCTTGAGTGAGAGCGCGTGGCTAGAAACTTCCATGACGAGGTGGCGCATGTGGCGTTCGCGCATCACTGCGGCGAGTGCCTGTAATTCGGCTGCTTCAGGAGTTGTGCGCGAGCTCTTAAGAACGTCTGCACCGATGCGAGTTTCAACGGTGCCGACTAAGCCCGCGTCACGACCCACTGCTTGAAATATTTGATAGAGAAGTGTCGAGACTGTTGTCTTGCCGTTTGTCCCAGTAATTCCAATACTTGTCAGATCACGTGTTGGGTACTTATAGAGCGAAGCTGCAACAAGCGCTCCAGCAGTGCGTACATCGCTGACGACAAGAGTCGGAATATTTGTGCAGTGAGCCAGGCCAGCTTCATCGGTGAGCACCGCCACCGCGCCACGCTTTACCGCAGAGGCAACAAATGTTGCGCCATGTACCTGTGCACCTGGAATTGCGATGAAGAGATCGCCAGGTTCTACTTCGGTATCTCGATGTGTAGCGCCAGTAAAGGAGATGTCTGCACCATGGACAGATGCGCTTACTAACTGCGCCGCATCGCTGAGGTTGGCGGTAAATGGTGCAAGTGGGCGAATCATTGCTTCTTAACGCTTACCTGTGTTGTCTGCACGCGAGAGAGTTCAGATTTAGTCAGAGCTACAGGAAGCACCTTGGTGCCAGTCGGTGCAACATGCTCTGATTGAAGTACAAAGGTCATAACCTTTTTAAATACTGGACCACCCAGTGATCCTCCGTAGTGGCCGTTCTTCGGATCCTGCAGAGTTACGCTGATGACATATCGGGGGGCATCAGCTGGGGCAAAACCAATAAAGGATGCGGTATATCCGCTATATCTGCCGGTGTTCTGGTCATAACGCATCGCAGTTCCGGTCTTGCCGGCAACGCGATAGCCAGGGATTGCAGCGCTAGGCGCAGTTCCCTGTGCAGATACAACGCTCTCCATCATAAGACGTAATTTAACCGCTGTATCTTCGCTGACAACCCGAACGCTGCTCCGGTTAGCTGTAGGCGTGAAGTGCCCAGATGCATCGCTGGTTCCGGCAATAACTGTTGGCGATACGCGTACTCCGTTATTTGCGATAGTGGCAAAGACGCTCGTTGCCTGCATCGCTGTTACTGAATATCCCTGACCAAAGGCGACAGTTGGTGCAGTAGTTCCAGACCAGTCAGATACAACGCGTAGGAGACCGCCGGACTCACCAGGAAGTCCTGATCCAGTCTTTGCGCCAATTCCAAATTTAGTCAGATAGTTATAGAGAGTGTCATGGCTTAGCGTTTCACCCACTTTGATTGTTCCTGTATTACTTGAAACGGCCAAGATTCCAGATGTTGTGAGCTGCTGTGTAGCGTGGCGTTCGTGGTCATGAAAGGTAGAACCTGCGCGTTTTAACATATAGGGAACGGTAAAGACTGTTGTGGGTGTGATTGTCTTCTCTTCGAGTGCGGCAGCCATGGTCATAACTTTGCCTGTAGATCCTGGTTCATAGACATCTTGTACAGAAGGATTGCGCATAAGAGAGAGTGCGACGTTCTTTGTATTATTTGGATTAAAGGTAGGGGCAGTTGCATGTGCCACGATGGCACCAGTCTTGGGATCCATCACGATGACGGTTCCACTGGTAGCAGCCGAACTCTTCACAGCATCCGCAATAGCTTTTGCAGCTACCCATTGCACGTCACGGTTAATGGTGAGGCGAATATTTGTTCCCGCGCTTGCTGCAATGATTTCGCGTTGTGATCCAGGGATTTCAGCACCATAGCCCCGTGCATAGGAATACTTCCCGGCTGTACCGGTGATCGTAGAATTTAAACTCGATTCCAGCCCCGTTGCACCAATTCCATCAGCACGCACAAATCCAACCAATGATGAGATGAGCTCTCCTGATGGATATTCGCGGATGTAGGAACGTTCTGGGAAGAAGCCGATAATCCGCTGATCAAAGTGTTTGTCATCGAGAGCTTTGTTGTAATCATAAATCTGTTGGGTGAGCTTGTCCCAGAGCGCTGGGCGCCCATTCTTTAAAACGATGGCGTACTTGCGGGTTCCGCTTATCTGACTCTGTACATCAGCAACTGATAGCCCAAGGATGGGGGCCACAAAGTTGGCAACACGGGGAGCATCTGTAATTTGGGTTTGGTCGACCACGATTGTGATGGCAGAGACGCTGCGCGCAAATGCGATTCCATTGACATCTGTTATCTCTCCACGTGGAGCTGGGATAAGACGAGTTGATTGCATCTCATTGGCAGCCTTGCCTTGATAGTTACTAGCCTGCACAACTTGCACGCGAAAGAGCTGACAGGCAAGGAGGATAAAGAGAAGGAAGATTCCAATCACAAGAATATTGATACGTGATTTTGCGAGAAGTAAATTACCCATTCGTTACACCAGTCTCTGGTGTGGAAAGGTCGAGAAAGACTGGAGTCTCAGAGGGGCGCATTCCCAGAGCGGCAGCGGCAACTGCCAGCCTTTCAGGAGCGGCATGCGAATCGATACTGCGATTGATTGCATCACGTTGATCAGCAATTGCTTTCGCCTCAACCTTAAGGTTGGAGAGAGTGAATGCATCTTGGGCAAGAAGTGTATTAATTCCAAGAAGTGCCAGGAAGCCCACTGCACTTACGACAGTAAGGAATGTTGCAAAGTACTTTTGTGTAGCTCGAGCACCTGTTGAAATATCAGGAAAGAGTCCTGAGATGATTTCGGCGGTACGTTCTGCAACTTGCTTCTTCGCCTTCACTGCTGGCTTCTTCGAAGCCGCGCGGGAGGTAGAAACTTTGCGGGCAGTTGCAAGAGACATTACGCAGCCACCCTCTCGATTGCCCGAAGGCGTACAGATGCCGAACGAGGATTAGATTCAAGTTCCTCGGCAGTTGGTGTCTCACTTGAGCGGAAGACAAGTGAGAACTTCGCAGCGTATTCAGGTAGTTCAATAGGAAGATTGCGCGGAGATTTTGATGTTGATGCTTCTGCAAAGACTTCCTTCACGATGCGATCTTCGAGAGATTGGAAGGACATCACCACGAGGCGTCCGCCCACCATAAGTAGATCGAGTGCATCAGGGAGTGCGCGCGTAATCGCTCCGAGTTCATCATTGGCTTCAATGCGAAGTGCCTGGAAGGTGCGCTTGGCAGGATTTCCACCAGTGCGACGAGTAGCAGCTGGAATGCTCTCCTTGACTAGGGTGGCAAGCTCTACAGTTGAATTAAGTGGCGCCTTGGCGCGGGCTTTGACGATATTTTCAACGATGCGCGTTGCAAACTTCTCTTCACCATACATGCGAAGAATCTGAACAAGTTTTCCTGGTTCGTAGGTATTGAGAATCTCTGATGCAGTAATTCCGCGGCTGCGATCCATGCGCATATCAAGAGGTGCATCCTGTGAATACGAGAATCCGCGATCGGTTTCATCGAGTTGAATCGATGAGACACCGAGGTCAAAGAGCGCGCCATTGATGTGGGTGTAGCCAAAGCCTGCGACAACGGTAGAGATTTGATCAAAGACGCAGTGGGCTGTCTTGAGGCGATCTGCAAAAGGTGCCAAGCGCTGCGTAGCGCGTTCGAGGGCAATCTCATCACGGTCGATACCGATGACAGTGAGATTTTCAAAACGTTGTAAGAGAGCTTCGGTATGTCCACCAAGGCCAAGAGTTCCGTCGACTACAACAGGATTGGTAGATGCAAGAATTGCAGGAGCAAGAAGATCAACGCAGCGATCGCGCATGACAGATATATGTGCCATCTGCTCCCCCGTTCTTCAACTGCTACGTCTCTTTTGCAAAAACTTTCGAGCGCTCATCTCTGGTCACCGCCGGCCGACGGATCTTTTTCAGTAGCGACGCCGGGGAAGGGGCGCCGCTGCCGGCCTAACATGTTTGGAAAGGTCGGCGGTGGCCACAAATGAGCGCTCTATGTAGTTGTGTTCTGCGGTCTTACTTTTTACTGTGGAACTTCTTGGTGCTAGTTACTTTTTATCTCTTCAATGTTTTCTGCTGATGTTTTAAAAAAGTCCCGGAAAAACTTCTTCAGAAACATCAGCAAAACTCTTTTCGCGATCGGCGAGGTATTCATCCCATGCAGCGCTATCCCAGATTTCAACGCGAGTATTTGCACCGATGACGATGCACTCTTTTTCTAGGCCGGCATATGTGCGCAGGCCCTGCGGGATGGTGACGCGACCTTGGCGGTCAGGAATTTCATCGTGGGCGCCGGCAAACATCACGCGCTGGTAATCGCGAGCGCTCTTTGCTGTCACAGGTGCTTGGCGCAACGTTTGAGTGATTGTTGCGAATTCTGAAGATGGGAAGACATAGAGGCAGCGCTCTTGGCCTTTGGTGATAACGAGGCCAGCTGAGAGATCATCGCGGAATTTGGCAGGGAGGATGAGGCGGCCTTTTTCATCAAGGCGTGGCTCGTGAGTTCCAAGAAACATTGACTTTCACCACCCTTCCCCAAGGATCTGAGCGCGAATTCCTCACTCAATTCCCCACTTTACACCACTTTCCCCCTTTTCACACCACTTTCTGCCATTATTTTCCCCATTCCTCCCTTCCCAGGGCGCGCAAAAAAGCCCCGACCATTGAGGCCAGGGCGGGTGTTGGTGGGGCTTACTTACTGGAAGTTGCGACGATCCCAACGCTCTTCGAGGCGAGCGCTCAAGGGTTTGCGCGGGCCTTTTGTGCGGATTGAGCGCGCTGCTGGGCTGCCGATAGAGCGGATAAGGGCTAATACTCCGGATAACGCTACGAGGAATCCTGCTACGCCTATTGGCGTCTGCTTGGCGATGAGGCCACCGAAGATGATGGCGATACCCACAAAGGTCAGGCTTGCTCCGAGAAGAATCCGAGGTTTAGCTGGAGCCATGGTGGCGCTGGCCAACCGTGATTGTAGGCGCGGGTCATCTGTGGCGAGAGCTTCTTCCATCTCAGCCAGAAGGCGACGTTCGCGATCAGATAGAGCCATATGAAGAGAATAGAACAGTTCCCTCGTGTGCGCTACTCCGTATTTTCGTCCCTTTCCGGCTTAATCAAGCGTCCGGGGCGCACACTGGCGCTGCCAAAGCGGGCTGTGGCCTTATCTATCGCGCTATCTGCTTCTCTCCACCCGCGTTCACGGGCGCCGAGTTCGAGTTGGACCGGGACATCTTCTTGCAGGTTGCCGAGTGAAACACCCACCAAGCGGATGCGCGCTCCCTCGTTATGAAGAGCTAGATATAACTTCTTTACTACTTCATATGTTTCGTGGGTGCTATCGATGGCAAGTGGCAGAGTCTTAGAGCGGGTAATAGATGTGAAGTCGGCAAATTTAATTTTGATAGTGATGGTCTTGGCGAAGAGGTTGGCATCACGCAAACGCGCAGTTGATTTTTCGGTCATGCATAAGAACTCACGCAAGATCTCTTCGGGGGAATCGATATCGCGCGAGAATGTTTCTTCATTGCCGATACTTTTTTCAGGTTCATTGACAACGACATCGCGGTAGTCGCGCCCCCAAGCGAGTTCGTAAAGTGATTCACCGGTTGCATCCCCGAGCGCGCGAATAAGTGTGGAGCGCGGAGTATTGGCGATATCGGCCACGGTATGCAGCCCCAATCGATCAAGGGATTCTGCAATCTTTGGTCCTACCCCCCAGATGGCGCGCACAGGAAGTGGATGGAGGAATTCGAGGATGCGATCAGATTTGATTTCGAGCATGCCATTAGGTTTGCAATGTTGGGAGGCCAACTTGGCAATGAATTTAGATGGCGCTATTCCCACTGAACAGGTGATGCCTTCTTCTCGCTCTACCTGTTTGCGAATGAGCGCAGCGATTTCACGGCCTGTGCCAAATAACTTCTGTGACCCTGTGACATCGAGAAATGCTTCATCGAGTGAGATGGGTTCGACCAGCGGCGTGTAAGAGTTAAAGATTGTCATCACTCGCTCTGAAATTTCAGAGTACCTATGGTGTTCGGGTGGGATAAAGATTGCGTGGGGCGCCATTCGTTTGGCGCGACCTACAGGCATGGCAGCGCGGATTCCAAATTTACGAGCTTCGTAATTTGCTGAGAGAACTACGCCACGAACGCCTGCTCCCACGACGAGCGCCTTCCCTTTATATTGCGGGTTATCGAGTTCAGCCACCGATGCGTAGAAGGCATCCATATCGACATGCAGGATTGTGGGCTCCTGTGCTTCATCGATACTCATATCGCCACACTATCTGCTTGGCTTCGCCATCTTTCGTAGGCAAGGCTTAAATCCCAGACCGCTGTTGCGCGGATAGAGATGCCGCGTGCACCTGTGCGCCGAGTTTCACCACGCACCAAAAGTAGCGATGTCGAATAGAGAGTAGATGCATGATCGACTTGTGCATCAGGAAAGAATGTTGAATCCGTGCATCCATAACCATCATCGAGAGTAAGGAAGATGACGCGGCGACCCGAACGCACCGGTGGAGTTTGCAGAGCGACTTTTACTCCCGCAACAAGGACTGATGATTTGGAACGGAGCGTTAATAAATCAGAGGATTTCACAGCACCTATTGCATTGAGGAATGGCGCATAGAAGCTGAGCATATGTTGGGTGACATCCATACCCAACCGTTCGACTTCACTGCGCACTTTCTCGGCTGCATTGAGTGGTTGCAGGCCGCTACTTTCTAGGGCAGGAGGAGCAAAGCCAAAGGTGAGTTGCGAACCTGGAATATGTGCCACTGGTGATTTCTGCAAGTCGCTGAAATGTAGAAGTAGATCGCGTTGATTGGTATGAATCGAATCGAAGGCGCCAGTCATAATGAGATTTTCAACTACTGGCGTTGATGCCCCAGATCTGCGATAGAAATCGGCGAGATCGATATAAGGCTGACCAGTAATAATCGATGCAATCTCTTTATCGGATATTCCAGCAACGCTAGAGAAGGCGATACGCACTGCATCGCCATCGAGCGTGCGCTCGACGCGGTAATCAGCTGCTGATTTATTAATATCAAGGCCGGCAATGCCCACACCGATTTGGCGCGCTTCATCGAGCAGTAACCGTTTGGGATACATGCCAGGATCGTGGGTCAGTAGACCTGCGATAAACGCTGCAGGGTGATGGGTCTTCAGCCACGCTGATTGATAGGTAGGAAGTGCAAAGGCAGCAGCGTGTGCTTTACAGAAACCAAAGGATGCAAAGGCGCGCAGAACATCCCAGATTTCAGTGATGACTTTGAGTTCGTAGCCACGTTCGGTTGCGGCAGGGAAGAACCAATCGCAGACCTCTTGTTGGCCAGCTCTATCCCCCAGCGCTCTACGTTTCTCGTCAGCGGCAGCAAGTGAGATACCTGTCATCACCGAGATAATCGAAATTACTTGTTCGTGGAAGACAACAACGCCCTCAGTTTCAGACAAGATAGGCAAGAGATCAGGATGGATGATCTGGGCAGGGCTAAAGCCATGGCGGGCTTCAAGGAATGGGCGGATCATGTCGCTCTTAACCGGCCCTGGCCGAAAGAGTGAGATGTCGATAATCAAATCGTTAAAGGTGCGCGGCTCTAACTTTCCAATGAGTTCGCGTTGTCCGGGGCTTTCGACTTGAAAGATACCTAAGGTACGCGTTGATTGAATGAGTTGATATGTATCAAGATCATCGAGAGCCACTGCATCGATATCAAGCTCTTTATCTTCAACGCGTTTAATTTCATGTACTGCATATGCAATAGCTGATTGCATTCGTACACCCAGAATGTCGAGTTTGAGTAGACCGATATCTTCGACATCATCTTTATCGAATTCGACCATAGGAAAACCGCCGGCGTTAAATTGCACTGGTGCGCGGTCGAGAAGCGCTGCATCGGATAAGACCATGGCACAAGGGTGCATCGCTAGATGTCGGGGCAGGCCATCGAGGCGAGCAGCCAGTGCGATGGTGGCGCGGGTAAGGGGTGCTGATGTATTGAAATTCTTTAACTCAGGTAAAGAGGCAAGGGCGGCATCGATATTGCCGGCGCGGATATGCGGCATTGATTTCGCCAATACATCAATCTCCATTGCGGGCATACCGAGAGCGGCCCCAGCATCACGGATGGCATTACGTGCGCGATAGGTATCGACCATCGCAACGGTGGCACATCGCGAAATCAAACCTGGTTGATCCCATGTAGCGGGGCCGTACTTCTTGAAGACCATCGCGTAGATTTCTAAGCGGCGGGCGGATTCAACATCGATATCGATATCAGGTAGTGCGCGACGAAGCGGGGAGCAGAAACGTTCCATCAAGAGACCATGTTGCATCGGATCAACGCCTGATATTCCAAGTAGATGACAGATGAGAGAGCCTGCACCACTGCCACGCGCTGCCACCCTGATATCAGCGCCGCGCGCCATATCGGTAATGTCAGCAACTGTTAAGAAGTAGGACTCGTAACCAAGTGTTGCAACGATAGAGAGTTCGTCATCGAGACGAGCGCGCGCTTTGGCAATGGTGGCGCCATCGTTATAACGCCAATTAATTCCGGCCTCAGAACGAGTGCGGAGCAAAGCCCGCATAGCAGCCGGTGATTCGGCGCCGACAATATGGGGTTCGGGTAGATGAATGCCACCTAAACCAATATCGCGATGCGGTGATAAGACTGCGCGTTCGGCCCATTGCCGAGTTGTCTTGAGTAGCGCACGGGGTGTGCGTTCGCCGGCAGCTCGGGCAATTTCTGCAGCAAGTGCAATCATCTCATCGCTGCTCTTTAAATAGCCTTCAGCGTTACGGCGTTCGACGTTGCGCGGATGTAACGGGACTAATTGGCGAGCACAATCAAGGACATCGGCGACGGGGCCATCGGCGCGATCGCGCATACGCGCTGCATTGGTAATGACTGCATCAATATCGTTATCGCGAGCAAAGATAAGAGAGCGCGCAGCATGGGCTGTAGAGCGGGGCCCATTACCTGCAACTAAGTGCGATACACATTCGATGGCATGGTCGGCAAAGAGGTCGCGAGTCTGATTGAAGATTTCAAGGGCTGCATCGAAGCGATGGGTGGCAAGTGCTTGCGACACTGGTGATTCAGGGCCATGCAGCAGATGCAAGTTCGATGTGTACTGTCTAAATTTTTCAAGTAACTCTGGGGTTAGCACTGCAGTACGGTCAGAGCTATTCATCTGCAAGCCTGTATAGAGGCGTACCAAACTGCGCCATCCCCCATCGCTATGCGCCAAGACTGTGACACGTGGAAGCACGCCCGATACATCGCCGATACGAATCGGAAGATTGATTCCGATAATCGGTGCAATGCCATGAGATACACATGCCTTGGTAAAACGGATTGCACCCGCCAGTCCATCGCGATCGGTGAGTGCGAGCGCCGGCATTTCGAACTCCGATGCACGCGCGACTAAATCACGAGGTTGGGTTGTTCCGTATTTAAGTGAGTACGCACTTGCGGTGCGTAGATGGATAAAGCTCATAGCTAGATAGCTCTAATAATCCACTGGCCCGTTGCTTCATCGCGTTCGAGTTGGAATGTGGTGAGTGCGCCAATCGGCGCTGCCTCGACCGTCCAGAGCGCACGCGCTTGATCGTCAGGACGGAACTTGCCATCGCTAATGCGGTTCCACCATCCCCCGGCCTCGCACCATCGCGATAAGACTGCATGGATACGAAAGCGGCGACCCTTAAAGGTAAATTCGATAGGTGTAAGGCCGCCATCGGATACGACTTCGTGTGCTGGTATTACGTGAGCTGGTACAGATTGTGCTGACATTTTTTGTGCTTCCCCTAGGTACCTGTTGATATTCGAACAGATGTTCGAAAAGTAGACCAGAGGGCTGACAAGGGCAAGTGGCCCCTTTCTGGGGCGGAATTGAGCGTGGATCGAGGCCAAGAAAGGGGAGAAAAGAGCGCGCCGTGGAGTGAGATAGTTGAAATTTCAACTATTCTTACACTGTACACACCCGCTAACTCTTAGGAGAATCAATTGAACGCAGTACTACTCGTCGGCCGAATCCTCTTCGCCGCACTCTTCATCAAATCAGGTATCGCTCACTTCGCAAAGGTTGAAGCGATGACAGGGTACGCCAAGTACAAGAAGCTCCCCGCTGCAAAGTTCGGCGTTCTAGCTTCTGGCCTCTTCTTCCTCCTTGGCGGCGTCTACGTTGCTGTGGGCCTCTGGGTTGATCTTGGCGCACTTCTCTTGGCAATCACACTCATCCTTGCTGCCGTGATCTTCCATAACTTCTGGAAAGAGACAGATGCGACGGCAAAGCAGACTGAGATGATCTCTTTCAATAAGAACTTAGCCCTAGCAGGTGCAGCTCTTATCCTCTTCGCGCTTATCGCAAGTGGAAACCTCACCGATTTCGGCCCACACGTCGGAAGCATCTCCTTCTTTAACAAGTAATTCAGAAGTAATTAACCGTAAAGCCCCTCGAGAAATCGGGGGGCTTTCGCCATTCTCTTGAGAAGATAGCCACATGGAAATCCTCGGCGCCTTATTTGCTGGTGCATTTATCGGCGCAGTCCTTGGCTTTGTTGGTGCCGGTGGAGCAATGCTCTCGGTCCCGCTATTAATGTACGGATTTGGATTTGAACCCAAGCTAGCAACTACTGCAGCTCTCGCAGTTGTATTCCTTGCTGCCCTATCTGGCGCCATTCCAAAAGCGCGCAAGAAACAAATTCTCTACCGCGACGCCTTCGTGATTTCAGGAATCGGTCTCATTACCAACTTCGGCTTTGCATCTATTGCACAACATATTTCCGATAATGTAATTACTACGGGCTTTGCTGGTGTGCTTGTACTTGCAGGAGCTTCGATGTTGCGGCCTCCGCGCCTGGAAGACCATAAGCGAATGCCAGTTTCTGTACTTGTCCTGATGTCACTTCTAATTGGATCTATGACCGGTCTCTTCGGAATTGGTGGCGGATTTCTTGCTATCCCTGTACTCGTTCTCTTCTTTGGGACTCCTCAAGCAATTGCGGCTGGAACATCGCTGCTCATCATCGCCCTTAACTCTCTGATTTCATTTATCGGTCACCGCGCGCTCTGGTCAGATGTGCAGTGGCATATTCCTATCTTCATGGCAGCTGCCGCGATTGTGATTGCTCAGCTTGCTTCGCACTATTCAGGCAAGACTTCACCTGTTCTATTGCGTAAAGCCTTTGCCTATCTTCTCTTTGCCGTATCGCTCTTTACGATTGCGAAGACCTGGATTCTTTAAACCTTAATAACGCGCGAGAAGAAGCCCGCCATACCTAAGAGTGCGACCGGGTAGAACATCGCAACCGGTAGTGAGAAGATATCTGCAAGGAATCCGGTAATTGTTGGCCCAATAAAGTAACCAGCAATACCTGTTACTCCTACGCGCGCGATTGCGACTCCTGGTGCAATTCCAGGAATGCGACTTGCCGCCAAGATAAAAGCTGGAAACATCGGACCAATACCAAGTCCTGCTGCTGCAAATCCAATATTGATAATAATAAATGCTGGAAGCGGGTGGGAATCAGATAGTGGGACCGCAATAGCAATGGCGCTGCCCCAGATAATCGCTCCACCATATCCACCGATGCGCACAATGGCGGCTGGACCAAATTTCTCCAGTGCCCAGTCTCCTGAGAAGCGGGAGATAATCATTGCAAGTGAGAATGATGCAAAAGCGGCCGCATTGAGCCCCTTGCCAATTCCCATGCTGTCTTTAAGGAGTAGCGCTCCCCAATCACTTGCTGATCCTTCCGCAATTAATCCGCCCAACATTCCAAAGCCCATCCACCATAGTGGGATGGTCTGCTTTGCAAAGAGCGGAATCTTGGCTGATGAATCTTTATCGTCGCCTTTATGGTTATCAAGTTCTGGCGGCAACATGTAGCGAGATAGTGGAATAAAGAAAATAATGGCAACGATTCCAACGCCAATCAGGTTTTCGCGTGGATCTACAACATGCGCAATCGATCCGCCAAGAACAGTTGTGGCAAATGCACCAAGACTCCAGCTACCATGGAAGGAGACCATCCACTTGCGGTTCACCAAATTCTCAACTTCAACGGCCACGGTATTGCTGGTGATATCGAGATTGGCATATCCGAGGCCCATGACAAAGAGTGCGAGAAATAACTGAGTAAAAGTTGTCGCGCTACCCATGCCGATAAGTCCGATCGGCATCACAAACACTGCGCCTGAAATGACTTTCTTCGTTCCAAAGGTATGAATCGCACGCCCTGCTAACTGCGCACCAAGAACAGCGCCAATGGTGCTTCCGATAAAGACCAAGCCGAGCTGAGAGTTGGTGAGACCAATCGCCTCTTTAATTTCAGGAATCCGGGGAACCCAGCCCATGGAGACAACTCCCATAAAGAAGAAGATTGCCCATAGCGCATTACGGGCTCTGATTCCCTGTTGAAACGGAGTCAAAGTCTGTGACATGGCGCGACGCTATCTCATAAAGTTCTCATATGGATGGAATTCTCGAAAAGGCTGCAGTTAAACGATTCAAAGAGGCCGCTGATGCACTCGGCGTTAAGGGTGATATTAATATTCTTGCAGACACCGCTCGCACAGCAATTGATGCAGCCAACGGTCTTGGTATTGAAGTTGGGCAGATTGCATCATCGTTGATCTTCACACTCCCTTCCGGCAATCCATTGCTGATTATCACCAGCGGTCGCCATCGCGTTGATACAGCACTTGTCGCAAAGAACCTCAACATCGCCGAACTCGGCCGCGCAGATGCCAACTACGTCAAAGAAATCTCTGGTTACTCAGTAGGAGGTGTATCCCCCATCGGCTGGATCTCAACACCAGAAATCACTCTGATTGATGAAGCGTTAAACGATTACGAAATTGTCTGGGCTGCTTCAGGTCATCCTCATGCGGTCTATCCAACAAGTTTTAAAGAACTCATGGCCTGCACAGGTGCAACGCCGATGATTGTGGGAGATTAGCCAAGTAGTTCTGCAAGTAACTTTTCTACGCGAGCTTTGATCTCATCACGAATAACGCGAACAGGTTCAATCCCCTGCCCAGCAGGATCATCGAGTACCCAATCTTCATAGCGCTTTCCAGGGTAGAACGGGCAAACATCGCCGCATCCCATCGTGATGACAGCATCTGATTCTTGAACAGCTTCCGTTGTTATGACCTTTGGAGTGTTGTTGGCGATATCGATTCCGACTTCAGCCATTGCTTCGACAGCAATTGGGTTGATGGAATCTTTTGGAGCAGAGCCAGCAGAGAGAACTTCGACACGACCTTGGCCGAGTTCACGCATAAAGCCGGCTGCCATCTGTGATCGACCGGCATTGTGTACACAGACGAAGAGAACTGTTGGTTTGCTCATTTACTTCACTGACTTTGCTTTAGAAGTGAGTGCTTTGAATCCTGCATATCCAAGAACTGCGCCCACAATTTGAGCTGCAATAAATCCCGGAACAGATGAGAACTTAATGCCTGAGAATGAATCTGTCAGGCTTCGTGCAATCGTTACAGCTGGGTTCGCAAAGGATGTGGAAGAAGTGAAGAAATAGGCGGCGCCGATCCATGCAGCAACAAGGCGTGGAATCTTCTTATCTATCCCCTGCTTCACTGCCACGAAGATAATGAAGATAAGGCCAGCCGATGCAACTAATTCTCCAAGAAGGAGGTTGGAACCGTTTCTGACATGTTGCGAAGGTTCGATCGCAGGATGTTCAAACATGAGATTGGCCAAGATTGCACCGAGTGATCCACCAAGAATCTGAACAGTAAAGAACCAGATTGCCTCAGTGAGCGAAAGCTCTTTACGCAAATATGCAATTGCGCTAACGAGCGGATTGAAATGAGCGCCGCTGATGGGGGCCAAGAGAGTAATAAGAATGTAGAGAACGAAAACTGTTGCAACAGTGTTAATGAGCAGGTCTACCCCAAGATCCGCGCTGAGGTTGGTGGCCATGATGCCCGAACCAACAACTGTGGCAACCAAGGTTGCTGTGCCGATAAATTCACTGAGGAGCTTCTTGCGCAGCATGGGTATCCTTTAACTATGGAAAGTGCCGAGAAAGTCACCGTCGCCTACTTCTTTACGATTGAGCGTAAGAGTATTCCATTTGCCTTCATGAGCATGGCAATCGATAGGGCGCGGGCGCGTAAGTTCACCGGGATTTCATTTGCCAAGATGCTCGGCACCGGAACAGGTGAAACTTTTACCCCACAAGATGCCAACCTGCAGCGGTGGGGCTTGGTGATTGTGATTGATAAGAACCGAATTGATGCCCTCGACACATCTTCCATCATTGCGAATTGGCGAAAGAGATCTTCTTCTGAGATGCGAGCAATGCTCTCTCCTCTCTCATCTCATGGATTCTGGTCTAAGAAAAATCCCTTTGATTTCACCGCACCTTTATCCAACCCTGAAGCCCAGATTGCAGCAATCACTCGTGCACGGATAAAGTGGAATAAGAACTTTATCTTCTGGAAATCTGTACCTCCCGTAGTCATTGATCTTCACAATAACCCAGGGCTCATTGCTGCAATTGGAATTGGTGAAGCCCCTATCGGCCTACAAGGAACTTTCTCGCTCTGGTCATCAGCTGCTGCTCTGCGCGACTTTGCTTATAAAGGCAAAGCCCACCAAGTTGCGATTGCGCAGACCAAAGAGATTGGTTGGTATAGCGAAGAACTCTTCGCCCGCTTTGAAGTTCTCGAACTCCGCGGCTCAATTGCCCCTAATGCGGGCAGTTAGGGCAGACTTACTCCATGTCGATTCGCCACTACAACCCGCGCCGTAGGCGTCGTGGTGGGATTTCACCGAAGGCGAGAAACTTCCTCTTCCTCTTTGTTGGCCTAACAATCGCGCTGCAGATTTCATATCCACTCCTAGGTGGCGAACCGTTGCGATTGGTCACGATCGCCACTATCTATACAGGCGCTCTTGCCATGGTGACTCATGGGCACCTCGCTTACGGGGCAAAGTACTCAACTCGTTATCTGCCTATTACCGCGCTCTTTGGTCTTGGTATTGAAGTTCTTGGTGTGCACACTGGGTGGCCCTTTGGAACGTACCAATATGACTCATCGCTGAGCGCGCAGATATTCGGCGTTCCACTCGTTGTACCTTTTGCGTGGGTAATGATGGTTCATCCAGCACTTCTTGCCGCTCGTCGTATCGCCGGCAACTGGGTCTTTCTCTACGGCGGCGCACTCCTTGCAGCATGGGATTTATTCCTTGATCCACAAATGGTTGCCGCAGGTCGATGGAAGTGGGAGGTAACCGGTTCACACGTTCCATTCACTCCAGATATTCCACTCTCTAATCCATTTGGATGGCTCTTTGCCGGAATCTTTATCGTTGGATTACTGCACAAAATTCTTCCTCGCGAACGCAGAAAGGAAGCAGCTTCCCTTGCAGCAGTAGATGCACTTCTGCTCTGGACTCTCTTCGGAGGTTTTGTTGGAAATCTCTTCTTCTTCGATCGTCCGGGGTTGGCTCTCTTTGGAACAGCCATCATGGGATCTTTGCTAGCGCCGTACTTCTTCTCCAGTTGGCTCAGCAGTCAAGATTCCTAAAGTTGTGGATTAATTAGCAATGGCGCAGACACTCTTATCTTTCTCCATTCTTATCTTTGCCATCTCACTTATTAACTTCGTAACAATTCGGATTCCAAAGCGAGATGAAGAGGTTAAAAAGGTTGTCACTGTCTTAGCTCCGATGCGCAATGAGGCGGAGAATGTGCCGGAATTTATCTCTGCGCTAACTGCGCAGATGGGTGTTAAAAATCTGAAATTCGTTGTCATCAACGATGGCTCTACCGATAAGACAGCTGAGTTGCTCGACATGGTCATTGGTGGTGACTCTCGCTTTACAGTCATCGGCTCCCCTGCCCAACGCCCCGGATGGTTAGGAAAGGTCTCAGCTCTGCAATCAGGCTATGAATTAGCTACTTCTGAATACATCATCACCCTCGATGCTGATGTGCGCCTAGAACCGAATGCAATCATGCGCGCCATCACCCAGCTAGAGGCGCTGAAACTTGATTTCATCTCACCTTACCCACGCCAGATTGCGCAAACAATCGCAGAGAAGTTAGTCCAGCCACTCCTGCATTGGTCATGGATGAGCACAATTATTCTTCGCCTGGCAGAGAAATTCCCGCGCCGCTCAACAGCAGTCGGCAACGGTCAATTTTTCATTGTGCGAAAGAGCGCACTTGAGGCAATCGATGGATTTGCGTCTGTCAGCAATCAGATCCTCGATGACGTGGAACTTGCCCGCTCTCTCATTTCTGCAGGTTTTAAGGGTGTTGTCACCGAAGGATCCGCGATTGCGAGTACTCGCATGTATGCATCCTTTGATGAAATTCGCCAAGGGTATGGAAAATCACTCTGGAAAGCTTTCGGTGGTCCACTTGGATCTTTCATTGCAATCGCATTTATCTTCACAACAGGAATTTTGCCTGTCCTGCTTATCCTCAATGGTGACCTCATCGGCTGGTTGATCTATCTCTACATCGCCTTCTCCCGCGAAATCAGCGCAATTCGTTCACGTGGTAATCCCCTCTATGCTTTCTTACATCCACTCTCCAGCGCACTCTTGATCTACCTGATCATTTATTCATGGGCTAAGCGCGGAACGATTCAATGGAAAGGTCGCACCGTATGACTGGCCATGCAGGAAAGGTGAAAACCCCAGAGCGCATCGCAGTTGTCGGCGCAGGAATTGGCGGCCTCTGCACTGCCGCGCGTTTGGCGAAAGCTGGACATAAGGTCACCATCTTTGAAGCATCCAGCCGCACGGGTGGCAAGTGCCGTACCGAATGGATTGGTCGCTACGCATTCGATACCGGCCCATCACTTCTCACACTCCCTGCCGTCTATCGCGATTTCTTTCAACGCACTGGTGAAGTCATGGGGCGAGTACTCGAGATTGAAGAAGTAAACCCATCTTTTGATTATCGATTCCATGATGGAAAGTCAGTGAAGTTTGCCAACTTATCGCGCAAGAAAACTCTCGCCTCTATTGCAGAATCCCTCGGCGCCGAAGCTGCCGCCGAATGGGATCGCAACATGCTGCAAGCTGAAGCGATGTGGGATGTTTCGCGCGGGCCTTTTATCGAATCAGAGTTGAAATCCCCTGCATCTCTTCTTAAGCGTCCGCGCCTTCTGAAGGATCTCAAGACGATTGCACCATGGAAATCACTACGTGGGTTAGGAATTTCTAACCCCTACCTTGCCAACATTATGGATCGTTACGCCACCTACAGCGGCTCAGATCCTCGCGTTGCTCCTGCAGTTCTTTCGACAATCGCCTTTGTAGAAGAAGCTTTTGGCGCCTGGCATATCAAGGGTGGAGTCGGAACCTTGTCGGAGAGAATCACCGAGAGATGCGAAAAGCTAGGCGTGGACATTCAACTTAATTCAAATGTGCAAGAGATCTGCCTCACTGGTGGCCGCATCGATGGTGTCGTAGTCAATGGTAATAAGCAGAGCTTTGATCGAGTTGTGGCAAATGCTGATGCGCAATTTGTCTACGAGAAATTGCTGGCCCCGACAAATAAGGTGGTCAAGATTCGTAAGCAGTTAGCAAAGTCTGAGCCATCTCTTGCGGGGTTCTCATTACTTCTTGGGCTGAAACCATCGAGCGCTGCTCCACTCGAACACCACACCATCTTATTTCCGGAAAACTACGACCTAGAGTTTGAATCAATCTTTACAACAAAGACTCCTGTAGAGAAACCAACAATCTACATCTGTGCACCACGTGATCCGTTGATGGTCAAAGATAAAGGTCATGAAGCGTGGTTTGTTCTTGTTAACGCACCACGCCACAGCACCAAGCGCGATGGTTACGACTGGAGCGATGAGAACTTTAAGCGGCTCTATGCCAATTCGATTATTGATCAGATTGAAGCTTCCGGTATTCCTATTCGAAGCCGTCTTGAAGTAATGGAGATTCGCACTCCCCTTGATTTGCAGACCAGCGTCAACGCTCCTGGGGGTTCAATCTATGGAAGTTCCAGCAATGGAGCACGTTCTGCATTCTCGCGCGCCAAGAATCGCTCACCTATTAAAGGTCTGTACCTAGTCGGCGGTTCTGCTCATCCTGGAGGTGGTTTACCTCTCGTCGGTTTAAGCGCCGAGATGGTTGCTAACGCAATACTCGATTAGCGTAAAACAGTTTTAGCAGCGCGCATCACTTGTAGGAAACTAAAGATAAGTAGCGCGAGGAACGCATAAGAAAATTGCACTGTTCCTGGAATATCGAAGATATAGAAGAGCAACGCAAAGGCCATAAAGATTGCACGAACTGGTCTCTCCGTTGGTGTGACAACTCCGATTTGTGAATGACCCAGTGAGGCAAGCCGGGCACGGGAGTACTCCTGCGTCGATGCAATAACCCACATGGTGATAACAACCCATGCCGGAATTCCAAGTCGCCAACCCATATAGAGCCATAAAGCTTCAGAGATGCGGTCAGCTAAAGAATCAAGGAGCGCTCCCCAATTACTTTCACTCCCCCGCAGAATTGCCACACTTCCATCAATACCGTCAAAAAAGAGAGAGACGACAAGGAGTAAGAGTGCGATGGATGCATAGGTTGATAACCCCATTGCAATTGCGGTGCCGAGGCCAAGTAAGGTCAAGAGATTTGGAGATATGCGAAGTGCTACACAGACGCGCGCTGCTTGGTAAGAGAATGAGAGCCATCCCCCAACTACGCCTTCAGTATCTGCGCCTCCATGTAATTCACTCCACTTGCTCTTAAATTCCCGTTCCGAAGCTGCGTCGCCCTTCATCGCTCATCCTTAATCTGGGAGTAAATTTCCCGGGTCGCATTAGATGTATTCATTGTGTAGAAGTGAAGTCCTGGTGCGCCCGCCTCAAGTAACTCTTGGCAGAGCTTAGTTGCAATCTCAACACCTAACTTATAAACATCTGCGGGGTTATCTTCGACTTTGGCAAATGCCGTAGAGATGTGCGGCGGAATCGGTGTTCCGCTCAGCTCTGCCATGCGATTGAGTTGCTTCACATTAGTGACAGGCAAGATGCCAGGGATGATGGGTAGTGATGAACCCTGCGCTGCTAATTTATCAACGAGTGACTTCCATTTATCTACCTCAAAGAAGAATTGGGTAGTTGCAAAGCTTGCTCCGCGTCGTTCCTTTTCAAGAAGAACGTTGACATCATGAAGGGAACCATTACTTGAAGCAGGATGGCCATCAGGGAATGCGGCGACGCCGATAGTGAAGCCACCAAATTCAGCTGCAAGTGTTACCAATTCATCTGCGTAACTGAGTCCACCTTCTGTTGGTGTCCATGGTGCGCGCGGTCCACCGGTGGGATCTCCGCGTAGCGCCAAAATACTTGTAATCCCGGCATCGCGATACTTGCCTAATATTTCAATCAACTCATCCTTGGTAGAACCAACACAGGTTAAGTGGGCAACAGTTGGGATTCCAGTACGAGTAGTTATCTCGGATGTAATCCGAATGGTGCGATCACGCGTAGAGCCACCTGCGCCGTAGGTCACAGAGATAAAGTCAGGGGCGATGGATTCCAGCTGCGACATAGCAGTCCATAGCCGTTCTTCGCCCTCAACATCTTTAGGTGGAAAGAATTCAAATGAGTACGTAAGTCGACTCTTCACGCTGCGTATCTCCACGGCCTCAGGATATCGTTGCGCCGTGGATATCGAGGTCATGAAGAGCGCATCTGAGGTACGAGATGCCGTCAAAAGCGAACTCGCTCTCTACCTCGCCGAACAACGTGTATATCTGACCAACATCGCATCAGAGTTAGTGCCGGTCTGTGATGCTCTCGAGGATTATCTTCTCGAAGGAGGCAAGCGCCTTCGCCCTCTCTTCGCCTATGCCGGATTTATGGCGGCGGGTTCAACTCCATCTCGCACCGATATCCGCGCCATGGCGAGCCTCGAACTTTTACAAGCATGTGCTCTTATCCACGATGATTTAATGGATGGATCGGATACGCGACGCGGAAAGCCAGCAATTCACCGCCACTTTGAAAATCTTCATCGCCAGGGATCGATGACAGGTCTGGCAGAACAATTCGGCGAAGCAGCTGCAGTGCTACTCGGAGATTTAGCCCTCGTCTGGTCAGATCAGATGTTACATAAATCAGGTTTATCGCAGGAGTCCCTTCTAGCTGCCCAACGCGTTCACGACGAGATGCGTATCGAGTTAATGGCTGGCCAATACCTCGATGTCCGTGAAGCAGGAGAACGCGAACATAGCGTCGAACGATCACTGCGTATCGCTCGTTATAAATCAGGCAAGTACACCATCGAACGTCCGCTGCACCTAGGCGCTGTGATTGCCCGGCCATCTGCCTCCGAACATTCAGAACTTCTCAACGTCTTATCTGCATACGGCCTTCCACTGGGTGAAGCTTTCCAGCTGCGCGATGACCTGCTTGGAATATTTGGAGATCCACAAACTACGGGAAAGCCCGCCGGTGATGATCTACGCGAAGGAAAGCGCACAGTATTGATGGCGATGACGATGGA
The DNA here is from genome assembly GCA_040402355.1 of Candidatus Planktophila sp. Taxonomy (GTDB): domain Bacteria; phylum Actinomycetota; class Actinomycetes; order Nanopelagicales; family Nanopelagicaceae; genus Planktophila. The sequence goes on from JBBAMT010000002.1 coordinate 117,917, forward strand.
GAAGGCTACTGAGTCAGCTCGCTCCGAACTTGCCGCCCATTTAGGAAAGCCAGACCTCTCCCCTGAAAAAATTGATTCTCTTCGCGCCCTGATTGTAGAAACAGGGGCAGTAGATGCTGTTGAAAAACTCATCGATCGCCTCGGCGAAGAATCAACTGCAGTATCACACTCTGCTGCAATCCATGACAGCGCACGCCCATTTCTCTTAGCTCTCGCTGAGACCGCAATCCGTAGGAGCTATTAATGACAAAGACAGTTAAGGGACCCACAGATCACGTCGTCGTAGTCGGCGCAGGACTTGGTGGGCTCAGTGCCGCCCTTCGCCTGGCCGGAGCTGGCCGAAAAGTCACAGTGGTCGAACGTGAATCAGTGCCCGGTGGACGCAATGGCTTGCTCAAGAAAGATGGCTACTCATTCGATACCGGTCCATCTGTCTTAACGATGCCATCACTGATTCAAGATGCATTTAGTTGTGTCGGCGAGGATATGAAGGATTGGCTCGATCTCATGCCACTTTCACCTCTCTATCGCGCCTTCTATGCCGATGGTTCCCAAATCGATGTCCATGCCAATACGGCACAGATGGAAGAAGAGATTCGCACCCAAGTTTCAGCAGAAGAAGCGATGGGGTATCGCAAATATGTAGAGTTTGTGACCAAGCTTTATAAGTACGAGATGAATGACTTCATCGATAAGAACATCGATTCACCACTCAACCTTTTAACTCCCAACTTGGCTCGTCTTATTGCCCTCGGTGGTTTTAGACATCTCCAGCCAAAGGTCAACCAATACCTCAAAGATCCACGCCTGCAGAAGGTTTACTCATTCCAAGCGATGTATGCCGGCGTCAGCCCGCAGCAAGCCCTCGCAATTTACGCAGTCATTGCCTATATGGATTCTGTCAACGGCGTCTTCTTCCCTAAGGGTGGAATGCACGCTGTTCCTCGCGCACTTGCGGCAGCTGCTGAAAAGCATGGCGTTGAATTTAAGTACAACACCACAGTCACATCTCTTGATAAGCAGAACGGTCGCGTCAAGGCAGTCATCACGGACACCGGCGAACGCATCGAATGTGATGTTGTAGTCATGAACCCTGACCTGCCAGTTGTCTGGCGTGATTTGCTAGGTAAGACTCCGCTCAACATCAAGCGCCTTAACTACTCTCCATCATGTGCCACCCTGCTCGTGGGATCTTCCAAGAAGTATGACCATATTGCTCATCACAATATCCACTTCGGTGAATCATGGGATGGCGTCTTCGATGAACTCATCAAGAAGAAGATTCTGATGACCGATCCATCTGTATTAGTAACAGTTCCAACTCACGATGATCCTTCCCTTGCACCTGCAGGAAAGCAGTCGTATTACATCTTGTACCCAACTCCTAACTTGAGTGCTGATATCGATTGGACCAAGCAGGCAAAGCCATATCGCGATCACATGATTAAAACTCTCGAAGATCGTGGATATACAGGCTTCGGTGACTCTATCGAGACGGAAGTAATGACTACTCCCCTGGATTGGCAGGCACAGGGAATGGAGCAAGGTGCACCATTTGCTAGCGCACATACCTTCTTCCAGACAGGCCCATTCCGTCCACGCAATATGGCGGCAGGATTTGAGAACGTTGTCTTCGCAGGTAGCGGAACTCAACCTGGCGTTGGCGTACCAATGGTTCTTATCTCAGGTCGACTTGCCGCAGAGCGCATTGTGGGTCCGGTTAAGTAGATGGATGCAGCTCTTGCCGCATCGTATGAAGAGTGCAAGCGACTTAACTCGCTCCATGGAAAGACTTACTACTTAGCAACTCTCTTGCTGCCTAAGAATAAGCGCCCCTATGTTCATGCCCTCTACGGCTTTGCCCGTTATGCCGATGAAATCGTTGACGATTTAGCTTCCACGCTTTCACCGTCTGAAAAAGCTAAAGCGCTGCGCAGTTGGAGTAACGGTGTACTTGCAGATCTTGAGGCGGGAGTAAGTACTGACGACATTGGTCGCGCACTTGTCGATACCGCTCGAAAATTCGAGATTCCGCATCAACATTTCGTTGATTTCTTGCACTCCATGGAGATGGATCTGACCGTCACCGAATATCAGAGCTATGAAGATCTTCTTGAATATGTCTATGGCTCTGCCGCAGTCATTGGCCTAGAGATGGTTCCCATCTTGGGATACTCGGATGAACGTGCCTATGAGGCGGCGAAGAAGTTGGGAATTGCCTTTCAGTTGGCAAACTTCATCCGCGATGTCGGTGAAGATCTCGACCGAGGACGCGTATATCTACCTCTGCAAGAACTTGCGCAATTCGGTGTCGACCGCGCGATGTTAGAGCGACGAACCTTGACCCCCGAAATTGTTGCCGCTCTCAAATTCCAGATTGCTCGCGTTCGCCAATTACAACGCGAATCTGATCTCGGTATCGCATATCTCGATAAAGAATCACGTCCCTGCATCCGCGCAGCGAGTGAGTTATATTGCGGAATTGTGGATGAAGTAGAGGCAATCGGGTATGACATCTTTACCAAGCGAGCAAAGACTTCTACTGCCCGTCGTGCCCGCGTTGCCGGTAAGGCGTATCTGCAAGCGGTTGCGGCGCGTATTCGCTAAGATAAGCACTAACGGGAGCCATCGTGGCTGAGAGGACTTCATTGAAGTCGACCGTCTGACTGGTCCGGTAATGCGGATCTAGAAATGAGGAATAAGTGTTTTCCACCTTCTTTACGGCATGGGGCTATGAAGTTTCCTATCTGGAATTTATTGCATCAGTTGTTTCATTTATCGGCGTTGCATTGGGCATCACCGCAAAACGCATCACCTGGCCATGGTGGGCGCTGAGCAGTGTTCTTTATGGTGTCTTCTTCTTGCAATACAAGCTCTACGCCAGTGCCACACTTCAATTGGTATTTATCGCAGCTGCAGTTGCAGGTTGGTATGGCTGGGAGCCAACTGGTGCAAAGCCCGGAGCTTTTAATAACAAATATCGCCTCTACACACTTGCTGCGATTCTGATCGCAACGATTGCGCTCGGACCTGTCTTGAAGTCACTCGGTGCTGCCTCTACCTACGTGGATGCAATTCTCTTCTTTGGTTCCCTTGCTGCGCAGATATTGATGGTCTACGAGAAGTACGACAGCTGGCCAATGTGGCTCGTTGTTGATGCTGGATACGTCGCTCTCTATGCATCACAAGGGTTACTCTTTACAACGCTGCTCTATGTAGCGTTCACTGCAATGGCGGCAATGGGATGGAGTACTTGGTATGGATCTCATAGACGCGCTATCCGATCTCTGTAAGGACGTTGTACAACCCATCATCGCAATTGATGGGCCGGCAGGGGCTGGCAAGACAACTCTTGCTCATGACATCAAGCTTGCACTTGCGCAGCGATATGCCATAACTGAAATCCATATGGATGATCTCTACGATGGTTGGGGTAACGCACTCACTCCGCAATTAACTGATGTGCTCACACATCTCGTTGCAGCACATAAGAAATCTGCCGCTCTTTCTCTCTCCACATATGACTGGCGCACAGGTGAGTTCTCACCCGTTGCTGAGATAGAAAAGTCAGAACTTCTCATTCTTGAGGGAGTAGGCAGTGGGCAGATGGCTATCCGTGATTCCCTCTCAGCTCTCATCTGGATTGATATCGATGAAAGTGAAGGATTGGCAAGGGTTCTAGAACGCGATGGAAAAGAGATTGAGAATCAGATGAGAAAGTGGCTTGCCACACAGGAGCAACACTTTGGCGGTGAAGGCACGCAGAACGCGGCTGATTTCGTACTGACTACCTAGAATTCGGGATATGTCTGACCTGACCGGCGAGCTCATTGATGGGCGCTACCAACTCATCCGCCAGATGGCTACCGGCGGAATGGCCAGCATCTATGAAGCAGTTGATACCCGCCTTGATCGTAAAGTCGCAGTCAAGATCATGCACTCACACTTGGCACAAGATGAACAATTTGTAGAACGCTTCATCCGTGAAGCCAAAGCCGCAGCCGCGCTCTCACATCCCAATATCGTTGCAGTGCAAGATCAAGGGTGGAATCAGAATGGATCTCCTGCCATCTTCTTGGTGATGGAGATGATTGAAGGCCACACTCTTCGGGAATACCTCAATGAACAAGGCAGACTCTCAGTCGCCGATGGAGTCAAATTTCTCCTGCCTGTCCTCAGCGCACTCTCTGCCGCACATAAAATCGGAATTGTGCATCGAGATATCAAGCCTGAAAATATCTTGATCTCGAAAGAGGGGCGCATCAAGATTGCAGACTTTGGTCTCGCCAAAGGTCCCCTTATTGGTGGGACGTTGACGGCTGAATCCAGTGTGATTTTAGGGAGCGTCTCTTACCTCTCCCCCGAACAAGTGCAGCGTGGAGTGGCAGATTCTCGCAGCGATATCTACTCCATCGGTATTACCGCCTTTGAAATCTTTACCGGCAAGAAGCCATTTGAAGGCGAATCGCCTATCCAAATTGCATATATGCATGTCAATAATCGCGTTCCGAAGATTAGTTCGCTCACCCCGGGGGTTCCAGAGCAACTAGATGAGCTCTTATTTAAGGCAACCAGCGTTAATCCCGATGAGCGCCCACGTGATGCTACGGAGTTCTACGATCAACTCTCGCGCATTAGCCAATCGCTCAATCCCAAAGAGAATCAACTTAGCCTCGAACTCGATATTCCTATCGAACCTATGCGACCAAAACCGTCTCGCAAATCGCTGCGTGCCAAGGTCAAAGAACTCACCGAAGCCATCCCAGTTGCATCTACGCCCGCACCTCGAGAAACGACGGAGCAGGTAAGAAAGCGGAAGAAGGCGAGCAAGCGCGTACGACGTAATCGCAAGATTGCTCTCGCCATGGCGGTCGTTCTAGGAATAGTGGGCTGGTATGTATTGATTGGACCAGGTTCGCGTGTCGTCGTTCCATCAACTGTGGGTGCTTCACAGGTTGAAGTAAATGCTGCTCTTCAACCACTGGGCCTCACGTCCATGGTTGCAGAAAGACAATTCAGCGAAGAAATTGCCGAAGGTCACGTTATTCAATCCATCCCCGAAGGTGGCGGACGTGTGGATCAAGGCGCAACGGTCAAACTTATTCTTTCAAAAGGGCCTGAGCGATTCACTCTTCCTTCTCTTGCCGGGCTCACTCCAACAGCTGCTACTAATCTTCTAGCGAAGCTTCCTCTGAAAATTCAACCCATTGCCGAAGAGTTCAGCGCAACAGTGCCCAAGGGTTATGTCATTGACTCTAATCCCCCAACCGGTGAGAAGGTAAAGCGCAATGCTCTCATCGTCATTCGCGTCTCCAAGGGAATCGAACAAGTTGCTCTGACTTCCTATATTGGAAAGAGTTCAGATCAAGCACTAAACGAACTTCAAGATGCAGGCTTTGCCGTGACTTCCACATATGGATATAGCGAAACTCGACTTGCAGGTGAAGTCATTTCACAGAAACCAGCCGGTGGTGCAACTGCCGATAAGGGTGCAAAGGTAGCGCTCGTAATTTCTCAAGGAAGTGCCTACGCATTCGTCCCTAATCTCTTCTCGATCGATGAGGCCAAGGCTGTTCAAACTCTGAAAGATCTCGATCTCAAGGTTGTTGTTAAGAAGATCGGAAAGAAAACGGTCAAGAAGGTGACAAACGTTTCACCGAAGGTGGGAAGTAAGGTAAAACGTGGCAGTACTGTGACCATCACAGTAGGGTAGGCAAATGTCTAAAGCCATCAAAAAACCCAGAATCGGTGCTCATACTCCAACTTCAGGAGGAATGGCCAAGCGCTCCATTGCATATGCCGAACTCACTCAGGCTGAAGCGATTCAAGTATTTACATCAAATCCCCGCGGTTGGGCAATGCCTGAGACCAACCATGAAGCCGATGCGCTATTTCGTGAAAAGGCTCTTGCTCTCGATATTGAGACCTACGTGCACGCCCCATTTCTTATCAACTTAGGATCACCAACGGAGGAGACCTACAAGAACTCGTTGGCATCGACTGCGTACTCACTCAAGCGTGGACAAGAAATCGGTGCACTCGGAGTTGTGGTGCATACAGGTTCAGCAGTCAAAGAAGATAACGTTGCCAACGCATGGAAGCAGATCCAGAAGGGTGTCATGCCTATTCTGGAAGCACTTGATGATGATGCACCGATGCTCCTGCTAGAGCCAACAGCTGGACAAGGTCAATCACTTGTAAAGCGCCTCGAAGATCTGGAAAATTATTTGAAGGCTCTTGAGTACCACCCCAAAGTTGGTATTTGTCTTGATACCTGCCACGTCTTTGCAGCTGGCCATGACATCGCAAAGAAAGGCGGCATGAAAGAGACCCTCGATCTCCTTGTCCAGGTCGCCGGAATCGAGCGTATTCAACTTATTCACGCCAATGATTCGATGGATGTCTGTGGCGCCCTCAAAGACCGTCATCAAAATATCGGTAAAGGTTTTATCGGCGTTGATCCATTTGCGGAACTTCTCAAGCACCCAGCCGTTGCCAATGCGCCACTCATCCTGGAGACACCTGGTGAGGAGCCGGAACACGGTGAGGAAATCGTGCTCTTAAAGAAGTTGCGTGGATGAGTTCATCTCACGCGCTCAAGATTCGTCTGGCACCTTGGGTGCTCCTTGCAGTCTCTGCCGCATGGGGTATGGCATTCGTTGTCATGAAAGATGCCATCGATAGACAGAGCGTTAACAATTTTCTCTTTACTCGTTTTTTAGTAGCCGTAGCAGTGATGGTGGCGCTGAAGCCATCTGTTATCAAGAAATTGGATCGCGATCTTCTTATACGAGCAAGTTCTGCCGGAATCTTCCTAGGTCTTGGCTATATCTTTCAAACTCTTGGATTGGCGCGCACGGGCGCTGCAATTACAGGCTTTGTCACCGGGCTCTATGTTGTCTTCACGCCTCTACTTGCCTACTTCTTTCTGAAGGAGAAACTCACCAAGCTCATATTGGGCTGTGTTTTCCTAGCAACAATCGGACTTGGACTGCTCTCCATCCACGGTTTCTCAGTTGGTTTTGGTGAGATGTTAGTTCTTGCTAGCGCCTTCTTCTTTGCAGCTCACATCATCGCCCTCGGAAAATGGTCATCAGGTAGAGATGTATATGCAATGACGATTGTTCAACTTGCGATGTGCGCACTTCTATCCGGTCTTGCCTCCATTCCCGAAGGCTACTCAGCGCCTCCAGACTCTGGAGTCTGGGCTGTTGTCATCTTTACTGCAGTTGTCTGCACAGCTGTCGCATTTGTAGTGCAGACCTGGTCACAGGCGCATATGACTACGACGAAGGTCGCTGTCATTCTCACTATGGAAGTCGTTTTTGCCGCAGTATTTGCAATGATCTTCGGTGGTGAGCACTTAACACTTCAAGCTACCCTTGGTGGAGTGATGGTTCTTACCGCCATGTTCATGATTGTGCTTAAGGAGAGTTAGAGATGGCCATCGATCTTCGTTCTGACACGGTTACTAAGCCAAGTGCTGCAATGCGCCAAGCGATGGCTAGCGCTGAAGTTGGCGATGATGTCTACGGTGATGACCCAACGGTTAACTCTCTCGAAGAACGCGTTGCAGCAATGTTTGGCCACGAGGCAGGTCTCTTCTCCCCCACAGGTTCCCTTGCTAATCAGCTCGCTATCCGCACATTGGTAAAGCCTGGTGAAGAACTTCTCGTAGAAACTCGTGGACATATCGTTCGCGCAGAACTTGGTGCAGCAGCTGCATTTAGCGGCATCACTACTCGCACCTGGCCATCTGCCGATGGACTCTTGCGGGCAGAGGATCCGCTGGCAATCGCACAGGAGAACGCTGGTCCATATTTAGTTTCTACAAAAGCGATTGCTGTTGAGAACACACATAACCTTGGTGGCGGAACGGTTCAGCCAATTGAAGAGATCGCCAAGCTATCTTCGGCAGCCCATGCCCGTGGAATCTTTATGCACCTTGATGGTGCACGAATCTGGAACGCCCACGTTGCATCGGGCGTCTCATTTGCGGAGTACGGACAGCATTTTGACACCATTAGCGTCTGCCTCTCAAAAGGCTTGGGTGCTCCCATTGGTTCAATCATGATTTCTACTAAAGAGCGAGTAGCTGAAGCTCGTATCTGGCGCAAGCGCTATGGCGCTGGTATGCGCCAAGTTGGAATTATTGCCGCAGCAGCGCACTACGCACTCGATAACAATATTGACCGACTAGTTGAAGACCATGCCCGCGCTCAGAGGATTGCCATAGCTCTTCATGCGCTCGATTCCTCACTGATTGATCCAGCCAAGGTTCATACAAATATTGTTGGTCTTGATCTTTCGAAGGCTGGAATAACAGCTGCCGACCTGACAGCACGCTGCAGAGAAGCCGGGTTATGGATAAGCGCGCTCGGCCCGCATTATGCGCGCCTTGTCACTCACCTTGATTTTGATGATGCGCAATGTTCTCAGGCGATTGAAATCCTGGAAGAAATATTAAAGCGCGCCCTCGTGGCGAAGTAGCCACTCCTTCTTATGTAAACCGAAGGCGTAATTTCCTAAAGCTCCACCAGTTTTTACAATACGGTGACAGGGAACAACAAGAACAATTGCATTCTTGGCGCAGGCACTTCCTGCCGCGCGCACTGCTGCCGGACTTCCAGCGCGCTCTGCTAAATCGCTATAGGAGATAACGACACCAGGCTTTACCTTCCTCATCGCCTTCCAGGCTGCTTGCGAAAAATGAGCGCCAGGTTGACGGACTTGAATAGCATTGAGCGCTGAAATATCTCCACTGAAATAGTCATTGATGAGATCTGTGATGACGGGAATTTTTACTACGCTCTTTATCTCACGATCAGAACCTTCTACGCAGAGGCCATCTTTTAAGGCCTTGAGTGTGGAGAGATTTGCTCCCAGCAGAATGTGCTCGTCGGCAATCAAATTGAGGTTGCCAATCGGTGTTGCCAGAGTTGAGAGAAGAAGCGTCACGCTCGCTAAGTTAGCGGTCGCGCAACATTTCAGCAACCAAAAATGAGAGTTCAAGAGACTGCGAGTGGTTTAAGCGTGGATCGCAGGCTGTCTCATAGCGTGACTCGAGATCTTTTTCAGATACTTCGTTTCCGCCACCGAGACACTCAGTGACATCGTCTCCTGTGAGCTCAATATGAATTCCACCTGGGTGGGTGCCGAGCTTCTTATGGACTTCAAAGAAGCCGCGCACTTCATCGAGAACATCTTCAAAGTTACGAGTTTTATAGCCATTCTTCGATTCAAAGGTATTGCCATGCATCGGATCGCAGACCCACAAGACCTGGGCTCCGCTCTTGGTAACACCTTCAACGAGATCAGGAAGTGCTTGGCGAATAGTGCCTGCGCCCATACGAGTAATAAAGGTAATTCGCCCTGGTTCGTTATCTGGGTTGAGCTTGGCAATAAGAGCAAGAGCGTCTGCAACAGTCGACTTTGGTCCGAGCTTAATTCCGATTGGGTTGCGAACTTTTGATGCGAAATCAACGTGGGCACCATCGAGCTGACGTGTACGTTCGCCGATCCAGATGAAGTGGCCGGATACATCGTAAGGAAGCTGGGTACGTGAATCGATTCGGGTAAGCGCCTTCTCGTATTCGATGATGAGAGCTTCGTGGCTGGCATAGAAATCAACGGCCTTGAACTGTTCGGGATCTACCCCCGCAGATTGCATAAAGGAAAGGGCGCGACCGATTTCATTGGCCATCTGCTCGTACTTCTCACCAAATTTAGAATCACGGATGAAACCCTTATTCCATTCGTGCACCTGGCGCAGGTCTGCAAATCCACCACGAGTAAAGGCGCGAACTAAGTTCAGGGTTGCAGCCGATGTGTTGTAGACGCGCACCAAGCGGTTGGGATCTGGTGTGCGCGCGACCTCTGTAAATTCAATATCGTTAACAGCATCCCCGCGGTAGGCAGGAAGTGTGACATCACCGCGGGTTTCCAGGTCATTCGAACGTGGCTTGGCGAACTGCCCAGCCATACGACCAACCTTGATGACAGGCAAACTTGAGTAGTACTGCAGTACAGCAGCCATCTGCAAGATTGTCTTGATGCGGTTACGGATTGAATCAGCAGTTGCTGAGTTAAAAGTTTCGGCGCAATCGCCTCCTTGTAGCCAGAATGCACGACCTGCTGCAGCTTCGGCAATCTTTGCTTTGAGGTCATCGCACTCGCCCGCAAAGACAAGTGGAGGAAGGGCGCGCAAATCTGCAACTGCCTTTGTCATCTGCTCGCCGCTATGGCCACCAGGCCAATTAGGTTGCTGAGCTGCGACGAGTGATTCGTCGAAGAGAGTATCGAGCTGTGAGGAAGGCGTTGTCATATCCATAAGAGTAGAGAGTTCAGGGGCAATCTCGGAGGGAGATTATCCAAAGAACGAAGTGATCTCCTCATATCGATCGAGGGGAACGGTCTTGAGAACATCAGTTGCTGAGGCCAGTGGCACGCGCGCAATCTTGGTTCCGTGAAGAGCCATCATCTTGCCGAAATCACCTTCGTGAACAGCAGTGATTGCTTCCAGTCCAAAGCGCGAGCTGAGGACGCGGTCAAATGCAGATGGAGTTCCACCGCGCTGAATGTGTCCAAGAACTGTGCAACGTGTCTGATAGCCAGTCTTTGTCTCAATCTGCGCAGCGAGCCAATCGCCGATACCGGAGAGCTGTACGTGGCCGAATGCATCAAGTGGCTGATCCTTTGTCATCATGTCGCCATCTTGTGGAATCGCGCCTTCTGCAATCACGATGATGGGAGCAGTTCCTGTCGCAAAGCGTGACTTCACATAGTCGCAGACCTTGTCGACGGAGAACTTAACCTCAGGAATCAAGATGCAAGCGGCATCTCCTGCGATACCTGAGTGAAGTGCAATCCAACCAGCGTGGCGGCCCATGACCTCAACGATAAGAGGGCGGTGGTGTGACTCTGCAGTTGTATGAAGGCGATCGATTGCCTCCATGGCAATGTTGACGGAAGTATCAAAACCAAAAGTGAAATCTGTGTTGTTGAGGTCGTTATCGATTGTCTTGGGAACGCCGATGACCTTGACGCCTAGTGCGTCGAGCTTTGTAGCGACACCGAGCGTGTCTTCGCCACCAATTGCGATAAGAACATCGATGCCCTGATCAGCAAGATTCTGCTTGATGCGCTCGACGCCGTTCTCCATCTTAAATGGGTTGGTACGTGATGAACCGAGAATGGTTCCGCCCTTTGCCAGGATTGGCTTCACCGTTGCAAGGTCTAAAGGCATGGTGAGCGCCTCGAGAGGCCCTTTCCAACCATCACGGAAACCTACAAATTCGTAGCCGTAATCTCTGATTCCCTTTGTGACTACTCCGCGAATAACACCGTTAAGTCCGGGGCAGTCTCCGCCACCTGTAAGAATTCCAATACGCATTGCAACGCTCCAAAATAAGTGAGATTTGGCTAACTAATTAAGCCGCACTGTGGTCAACACTGACTGGCACAGTCTAGCCTTTCGCCATGACAAAGACCGACCACTCATCTGGCCCACTTGTAGCAGGCGTAGATTCATCTACCCAGTCCGTCAAAGTGGTGATTCGCAACGCTGATACTGGTGAGTTAATCCGTCAGGGGCGAGCAACTCACCCCGAAGGAACTGAAGTAGACCCTGCGCTCTGGGAGACCGCACTTAATGCAGCGTTCGCGGATGCAGGTGGCCTCGCTGATGTTTCGGCAATCTCTATCGGTGGCCAACAACATGGCATGGTCGTGCTCGACAACAACGGCGATGTAATCCGCCCTGCACTCTTATGGAATGACACGCGATCTGCGCAGTCTGCGCGCGACCTCAATGCAGAAATGGGAGGAGATGCACAAGCTGCCAAAAAAGTTGGCTCTGTTCTCGTCGCCTCTTTTACCGCAACAAAACTTCGTTGGCTCGCTGATAACGAAAAGGCAAACGCTGAGAAAGTTGCAGCTGTCGCCCTCCCCCATGATTGGCTCTCGTGGCGCTTGCAAGGTGGCAAAGATTTTGAAAAACTCTTTACTGATCGTTCTGATGCATCAGGTACTGGTTACTTTGATCCGGTCACTTCGACCTATCAAGAAGATTTATTGAAATCTGCACTGCGTACAGAGCGCGCCATTCTTACGCCTCGTATCGTTGCACCATCTGCATTTGGCGGCGAAACACTCTCGGGAATTCCAATCGCCGCAGGTGCTGGCGATAATGCTGGCGCAGCACTGGGTGTTCAAGCGCAACCTGGCGATGTTGTTGTTTCCCTTGGAACGAGTGGTACCGCCTTTGCCGTCTCTGATACTCCCACTCATGATCCCAGCGGCGCTGTTGCCGGATTTGCCGATGCAACCGGGCGCTTCCTTCCACTTGTCTGCACGCTTAATGCAGCCCGTATCTTGGATGCTGCCACACGCATCCTAGGAAAGACTCATGATGAGATTGGAGCACTTGCTCTTACAGCTCACGCTGGCGCCAACGGACTTTCGATGCTTCCGTACTTTGAAGGTGAACGTACTCCAAATCGCCCTACTGCCACAGGAGTATTTGCTGGCATGAATCTCTCCAACTCCAATCCCGCTGATATTGCGCGCGCCATGATTGAAGGCATGTTGTGCGGACTCGTTGACGCAGTCGATGCACTCGAGAAGTTGGGTGTCTCGATCAATCGCGTACTTCTCATTGGAGGTGCTGCCAAGAATCCAGCAATTGCAACGATTGCTTCATCTCTCTTTGGAAGAGAAGTTCTCTTGCCACAACCAGGTGAATATGTGGCAGATGGTGCAGTGCGACAAGCAGCGTGGGCGTTAAGTGGTGGAGCAAATCCACCGCTATGGAATATGGGCGACGTTGCCTCGGCGCAATCGGCTCATACCCCTGACGTCGTTGCCCGCTATCGCGAACTGCGCGATAAGACTGAGGGCTGGAAGTAATGCCGCTCTCTCCTGAAATTGAAGAGTTCCTCAAAAATTCAGCAGCCCTCAAATTGCCACAAGTCTGGGAAGCGCCCCTTGATGAGATTCGCCGCAATACACAAGGAAGAACCGTGACATCTGGGCCAGTTGAAGAAATTTACGAAGTATTAAATAAATTTATTTCAGGCCCCACTGCAGATCTACCCATTCGCATCTATCGCCCAACTAAAATTAGCAACGCACCAGCGATCGTCTACTTCCATGGAGGCGGATGGGTTCTGAACTTCCTTGATATCTACGATGCCTCACTGGCGCGCCTGGCAAATCAGAGTGGCGCTGTCATTATCAGTGTTAATTATCAAAAAGCGCCAGAACATCCCTTCCCGATTCCCTTTGATGATTGTTACGCAACTCTTTTGTGGGTACTTGCAAATGCACAGAACCTAGGAATCGATATCAATAAGGTAGGTGTGGCAGGCGATAGTGCTGGCGGAAACTTGGCGTCAGCAGTTGCGCTGAAGGCGCGCGATAACGCAATTGCACTCGCATTTCAGGTGCTTATCTATCCTTGTAATGATCGAAACTTTGAAACTGATTCTTACAAAGAACATGCCGCTGGCTACGGATTATCAACTGAAGCGATGCAGTGGTTCTGGGGTCAGTATTTGCAAGGAAACGAACACGATTCCAATCCGTACGCAGCTCCCATGCAAGCAAATTCCTTCACAGGTCTTCCACCTGCAATTGTCATGACGGCAGAGTTTGACCCACTTCTCAGTGATGGCCAGAAATATGCATCATTGCTACAAGGTGACGGAGTTCCGGTTATCTATAAGGGCTATGCAGGAATGATTCATGGCTTCTTCACCAATATGGCTGTAACTCCAACTGCGCAGGAGGCGATAGATTTTCTGGCACTCGAATTAAAGAGGCTGACGCAGTAAGGTTTGCTCTCTAACGAGGGGCTTTAATTCACAATGTCACGGCGCGGCTGGTTTCTCTTTATCCTTGTTGGATTTCTCTGGGGAATCCCATATCTCTTTATTAAGGTCGCCGTAGATCCCGATACTGGTTTCACCCCTGCAACCGTTGTATTCCTCCGTACTGCAATAGGGGCGGCAATTCTTATCCCCTTAGCTCTTCGCGGTGGACAGTTGCAATCTGCAATCAAGGGCTTCAAATATGTGGCTCTCTACGCCCTGATTGAAATGATCGGTCCCTGGATTCTCATCGGAACTGCAGAACAGAAAATTTCTTCTGGTTTGGCTGGTCTCTTAGTCGCATCAGTTCCGATCTGGGCGACAATTTTTGCGTCGATGCAAGGAGATAAGACGGTCTGGCATCATAAGCGCCTCTTCGGAATAGTTCTTGGATTTATTGGACTGATTGCTGTCGTTGGCATTGAGAGCATCAAGGGATCGGCCGATCCGCTCTCGATTGCTATGGTGCTCGTTGCATCTATCGGTTACTCCTATGCAGTGATGATGGTGCAAAAAGCACTGCCCGGAGTTTCAGGTATTGCGATAAACGCCCTCGCCATGTTATTTACCGCAATCTTCTATCTTCCGTGGGCAATCGTTCAATGGCCAACGCACCAGATTTCAGATGGTGCCATTCGTGCTATTGCCGGACTCGGGATATTGTCGACAGGCGCAGCCTTTGCAGCTTTCTTTACCTTAACTGCAATTATTGGAGTAGCGCGAGGTTCACTTGTGACTTACCTGAATACTGCCTGTGCAGTTGTTCTCGGAGTCATTATTCTCAATGAACCACTTACGGTAGGAATCGTTCTCGGACTTCCGCTGGTATTGATTGGTTCGTACTTCGCGAGCCGCAAGCCCGCAGCAACCGCGTAGTTGGCATACTTCACCCATGTTTGAAGCCCTCTTTCTCGGAATAGTCCAAGGACTCACTGAATTCCTACCGATTTCATCCAGCGCACATATTCGTATCGTTGGAGCATTCTTGCCAAATGCCAACGACCCAGGGGCTGCCTTTACCGCTATCTCTCAAATTGGCACCGAGCTCGCAGTTCTCATCTACTTCCGTAAAGATATTCTCACTATTCTGCGCGCTTGGTTTAAGCGCGATGGTTCGCCGGAAGCTCGCCTTGGCACGCTAATTATTATCGGAACGCTTCCGATTATTGCTCTCGGCTATCTCGGCCAGGATTACATCACCAATAATTTCCGCTCACTTTGGTTGATTGCCTCAACACTTATTATCTTCGGTCTACTTTTGGGCTTGGCAGACCGCGTCGGTAAGAGCCAGAAGGATCTCTCTACTCTCACAACGCGCGACGGCGCTCTCTACGGCCTAGCCCAGGCAATGGCGCTTGTTCCCGGAGTTTCGCGATCTGGTGCGACTATTGCTCTCGGACGATTCCTTGGCTACAAGCGTGATGCTGCGCTGCGCTACTCATTCTTACTTGCTATTCCAGCTGTCTTTGGAAGTGGCCTCTATCAACTAAAGAAAGCTTTGGGAGATACAACCGTCTCGGTCTATTCCATGCCAGAAATTCTTCTTGCGACAGCCACAGCATTCATCGTGGGTTATGCAGTCATATCGTGGTTGATGAAATTCATTTCAACAAAGAGCTTCACACCCTTTGTGATTTACCGTGTTGTACTTGGTTCTGCTCTGCTCGTTGCGCTTGCAACAGGCCTCATTAGCGCTCAGTAAATCCAAGTCGTTCCAGTAGCTTTGGATCGCGCTGCCACTCTTTCGATACCTTCACATGTAAGCCTAAGAAGATACGTGCTCCTAATTCGCGCTCGATATCTTTGCGGGCGCGCATTCCAATATCTTTTAGTCGCTCGCCTTGATGTCCCAGCAAAATTCCAGTCTGTGAATCGCGCTCAACGTGGATTGTGGCGTGGATATCGTAGAAGGGGCGGCTTCCCTTTTCTTCGCGCTCTGCCATCTCATCGATAGTGACCATGATGGAGTGTGGGAGCTCTTCGCGAGCATCGCGTAGAGCAGCTTCACGAATGAGTTCGCAGATAAGCGTTTCAATCTTCTGATCGCTCTTCACATCGGTGGGATAGAAGGCAGGTCCAACCGGAAGCGCATCGCCAATTAACTTTTCCAGAAGATCAATCTGCTCATGAATTGCAGCAGAGATAGGAATGATCTCATCCCATGTGAAGCCCTGAGCTAAGGCCGAAATCCCCAATAAGCGAGTAGCTAAGTTCTTCTTGGAGACTAAATCTGTCTTTGTGACAAGGGCAAACTTCTTAGCGCGCGAATATTTGGCAATTTCAGCAGCTAAGAATTCATCTCCTGCGCCCGATGTCTCATCAGCAGGGAGGCACATCATGATGACGTCGACAGAATCAAGGCTCTCATTGACCACTGCATTAAGACGGTATCCAAGCAAGGTCTTCGGCTTATGAATTCCAGGTGTATCTACGAGTATCGCCTGATACGCGGGGTTGTTGACGATTCCACGGATTGCATGGCGCGTGGTGTTGGGGTGCGGTGATGTAATCGCAATCTTGCTACCAACAAGCGCATTGATAAGGGTAGATTTTCCGGTGTTAGGGCGGCCAACTATGGCAACGAAGCCCGAACGGAAATCACTCATAGCGGTATTCTCTCATTACATCTGATGAGAACCTAAAGGGCAGAGATTAACTCCATAGCATCAGCGATAGAGGTCACAAGTTCTGCCGCTCTCTCACCGATTAAGCGGTGGCAACCTTCAGACGATGGTGAATTAATCGGCCCAGGAATCGCCATTACAGGTCTCATCAGCTCTGCGGCATCTCGCGCAGTTCGAAGTGAACCACTACGAAATGCCGCCTCAACAACGAGAGTTGCTTGCGAAAACGCTGCAATGAGTCGATTACGCGTTAAGAAGCGATGCGGAAGCGCCGGAACACCTGGCATGACTTCAGAGACGATTGCACCGTTCTCACATATCTCTTCGAAGAGTCGGGCATTGCCTGCTGGGTATTGCAGATCGATTCCTGAAGCAATCACCGCGATGGTGCGGCCTTCGGCAACGAGCGCGCCCTTATGCGCTGCAGAATCGATTCCATATGCTCCTCCGCTCACAATGTCCCATTCGCGATCAACAAAGCCTGCGGCGAAGTCGCCTGCAATTCGTGTTCCGTATGGTGTGGGGTTACGCGTTCCTACGATGGCAAGTGACTGATTGTTGAGTATCTCCAGATTGCCCTTCACAATCAGCCCAATCGGTGGAGCTACTAGGTCATCGACTCCTAAGGGCCAATCTTTATCTCCGGGGATAATGAAGTGAGAACCAGATTTTTCTATACTCTGAAAGCTAGGCGCACTCGCAAAGGTCTTCACCCTCTCAATCAGGGCTGCATATTTAATCGAGTCGTATCCTTCTTTGCGAATACGGTCTAAGGCTTCTTCTGCTCCTCGTTCGGCGATCTCGCGGCTCCAGTTCGCCGAACCTCCTTCGATTGCTGAGAAGAGAGCCAATCGAGCTTCGCGTTCTTTCATAACTCTGTTCCTTCTCGTAAGGAGTGAGCGCGTTGCACATCGTGGAGATTGGGGATCTCACGTCCTGCTAAATCTGCCAAGGTCCACGAAAGACGAATCACCTTATGGAGGCCGCGTGCAGTAATGCGTTCGCGGTCGAGTTCATCATGGAGAAAGTTCATGGCTTCTCGTTCTGGGCGATACTTTCCACGAAGTTCGCGGCTGGGAATCTGGGCATTGAGTTTCCAGCTATCGTCTACAAATCTCACAGCCGCTGCTGCCTGAGCTGAAATCACACGAGTTCGAATATCAGCGCTGGATTCACCGAGTTCAGTCTGTGCCATCTCGACGCGACTTACAGGATCAACCTGAACTCGCATATCGATGCGATCCATCAGTGGACCCGATAACTTGCCAAGGTAGCGACGCACTTGCACCGAGGAACACGTGCAGTTGCGACCTTTACCGGTGTACTTGCCACACGGACAAGGATTAGCAGCTAGTACTAAGAGAAAGTGTGCTGGAAAAGTTATATTTCCAACGCTGCGGGTAATAGTGATTGTTCCTGACTCGAGAGGTTGGCGGAGTGAATCAAGAACGCCAGTCGCGCATTCAGGTGCTTCGTCGATAAAGAGAACCCCATGATGAGCCAAGCTGCATGCACCAGGCTTGATGACGTGCGATCCCCCACCAACAATCGATACGCGCGAGGCTGTGTGATGGGGAGAAACGATGGGGGCAATGAGCGACATGGGAGAACGTGATCCCAGATTTCCTGAAATTGAATGTACCGCAGTAACTTCTAATGCTTGATCGATGGTGAGCGAAGGAAGAATTGTCGGAATGCGAGAGGCGATCATTGTCTTGCCAGTTCCGGGTGGGCCGATAAGAAGAAGGTGGTGGCCTCCACTTGCCGCTACTTCTGCAGCAAAGCGCGCCTTGCTCTGACCTGCTACATCAGCGAAATCTAAATACTCATCAACATCAGTCGGTTCTAAATCGAGCTCCTGTGCAATCGGATGCTCGCCGGTTCGACCCCACGCCAGAACATCGCGCAGCGACTCGAAGGCGAGGATTTCTATCTGCGTCATGAGGGCAGCTTCTGCGCGATTAGCTGCAGGAACTATCGCTCGAGTGACTCCAGATTTATAAGCCGCTATCAACGCAGGTAATACCCCGCGCACCGCACGAACTTTTCCGTCGAGAGCGAGCTCACCTAACACGACCATACCTACGAATGGATTCTGGGGCAGGCTCCCGTGAGCAATCAAGATTGCGAGGGCAATGGAGAGATCAAAGCTTGATCCACTCTTAGGTAACCAAGCTGGTGAGAGAGAGACAGTGACTTTGCGATTTGGCCACACCTCGTTGCAATTGCTGATCGCAGCGCGGACACGATCGCGTGACTCCTGAAGAGCGGCATCAGGTAATCCAAGTAATGAGTACATAGGGATTCCATCAGAGATATCAACTTCAATCTCGACAACGCTGCCAGTAAGGCCAAGGAGTGCAACGCTCTGAGTTTGACCGATACTCATAGCAAATTTCCTCGGTATTCCAGCGTATGTGTTCCATCGGCAGCAATCAGAATCGCAGCGACATCGATGGTGTACTCACATCCCAAGCAGCCATGAGTTGCCAACCACCCCATGGCAAGGCGTTGCATGCGATGGGCTTTCTCTCGATTAATTGCTTCGAAGGGGTGACCGAATGCCAGAGAACTTCGGGTCTTCACCTCAATAAAGTGGAAGGTTCCGTCGCTGCTGAGTGAGATGAGATCAATTTCGCCTTCGCGGATACGCCAATTGCGATCGAGAATTTCATCGCCGCGTGCCGATAGATATTGCGCTGTGACTTCTTCTCCAAATGCTCCTATACGTTGCTTTGGTCCGGGTCGTTTCACCTTGCTCGCCATGGGGCGGAGAATATTTGGCCTGACTGCGCCTTACGAGAGAAATATGTGGGGCTGTGGAAACTATCTCAGAAGAGATGCAATATTGGAGAATGACTTTCGGTGTTCTATACACGGACCATGTTCATTTAACGCTGCAGTATGAACTGCCGTGATATAGCCCTTATGTTTGGCAAAGCCATACTGTGGGTATTGGCTATCGAGTTCAATCATCAGGCGGTCTCGGGTTACCTTGGCGATAATCGATGCGGCGCTAATGGCAGTGACAACTTGATCGCCCTTCCATACAGCAACATTGGGAATCGCCAAACCTTCAATCGCATAGCCATCCGTTAAGACATAAGCCGGTTCGATTGCTAACCCTTTGACCGCTCGTTTCATTCCATCGAGGTTTGCCGCATGCACGCCTCGTTCATCGATTTCGGATGGCGGCACAATAATGACGCTCACACTTTCCGCAATATTCATAATGACATCAAAGAGAATCTCGCGTTTACTTTCAGAGACTTCCTTTGAATCACGCACTTCCATCAGTTCTGGTGCGTTGAGATCTTTCAAAATCACGGCAGCGACCACGAGAGGACCAGCACACGGCCCGCGTCCTGCTTCATCCACTCCAGCAATAGGAGAAATGCCAGCGTTACGAAGAAGTTCTTCGATCGCTTTCATTACCATTTACTACTTAATGGGATTGTGGTTAGGAACTAAGCCAATATGTTTAAGCGGCCAGATAATTGCATAGACGCGACCAGTTACCTTTGAGACAGGTACAAAACCGTTATTGACATCATCTTGGTGGTAGCGGGAATCAGCAGATGATCCGCGATGATCTCCCATCACCCAGATCTTGCCTTCTGGGACAGTGACGTTGAAATCCATCTCACTCGCCTTGTTGCCGGCATAGATGTACGGCTCATTTGTTTCTATTCCATTAATGGTAAGGTTGCGGTTAATACAGCAGATGACGTTATCGCCAGCTACGCCAATGACGCGCTTTACAAGATATTGCTTTGCTGGGTTAGGTAGAACGCCCACTGCAACAAGTCCTGATTTAATCTTTGCAATCACTTTATTTTCAGCGCCTCCAAATGGTTCAGGTAGCCAATTAGCAGGATCGCGGAAGACAACGACATCACCGCGATGGATAGAACCTGAGATAAAGGGAAGCTTATTGACGGCTACGCGATCTTGAATCTGAAGCGTGTTCTCCATAGATCCTGATGGGATGAAGAAGAACTGCACAAGGAATGTCTTGATGATGAGTGAGACAGCGAGCGCAACGATTACGAGAATCGGGAACTCACGAAGGACTGAGCCCTTGCGTGACATAAGAAGAGGTGAAGTTACTCTGGCTTGTCTTCGGTGGCAGCTTCGGTTACTACGACATCTTCTGTAATGTCCGAAGTGATAACAGAGCTTGCTGAGTCCGAGGTTCCAGCTTCAGTTGTGACTTCAGCAACCTGTTCTGTAACCGCAGGTGCCTCTTCTACAACTGCAACAGGAGTTGAAAGGATTCCGTCACCGTAACCAACAATGCCATCGCGCTTTTCGCGAATCTTCGCAGCCTTACCGCGCAAGTCGCGGAGGTAGTAGAGCTTGGCGCGGCGTACATCGCCCTTTGTGACGAGTTCAATCTTCTCAATGACAGGTGTGTGTACTGGGAATGTGCGCTCCACGCCAACGCCGTAAGAGACCTTACGGATTGTGAAGGTTTCGCGTACTCCATCGCCCTGGCGACCGATAACGATTCCCTGGAAAACCTGAAGACGTGACTTGTTACCTTCGATAACGCGGACATGGATCTTGAGCTCATCGCCTGCGCGGAACTGCGGGATGTCCTTACGAAGTGAGGCAGCATCTACAACGTCGAGAATATTCATGGTGATTCCTGTTCATTACCGAATTAACTTGCGCTAATTGAGCACGGTATCGCCGTGCAGCCTGCGTATCTTGCCACAGAAGGGGCTCTGAGCGTAAATCGGGGTGAGAGCCTTTAGGCGTGCAGGTCGAGGAAGGACTCAAGCTCTGCGTAGAGGGTGGAACCGGCAGTGAGGGTGGTGATATCGGGAGCCTGGCCATAGAGACCGAAGCGCGCCCCTGCCTCTGTGGCAACCAGACTTGCAGCGGCCCAATCCCACTCCTTAAGTCCATCTTCAAAGTAGGCATCGAGTGCGCCCATTGCAACGGAGCAGATATCAACGGCTGCGGCTCCATTGCGGCGAATATCGCGAATCAGAGGAAGCATACGTCCCACATTTTCAATTTGGCGCACGCGATGTGAAACGTCGTATTGAAATCCTGTACCAATAAAGGCTCGATCAAAGGCAACTGGTTCATTGACGCGAATCTTGCTGCCATTAAAGAAAGCTCCTGCCCCACGAGATGCCCACCATGTTGAGTTGATTGTGGGCGCCGTGACGACTCCAACAACTGAACCATCTCTATCTTTAGCAGCGATAGAGACATTCCAACCAGGAAGTCCGTAGAAGTAATTGACGGTTCCATCGAGTGGATCGATAACCCAAGTAATTCCAGATGTACTCTCGATTGCAGCGCCTTCTTCACCAATCATTCCATCATCGGGGCGGGCGGCAAGAATTGATTGAACGATAAATTTTTCGGCCTTCTTATCCATCTGCGTGACGATATCGATTGCAGTGGATTTCTCTTCGATTTCAAAGGCGGGCGGGCGGTCCATGAGAAGGGCTGCGGCATCTGCCCCAACTTTCTTCGCTAATTCCAGGAGCTCCTCGTACATGGGCCAAGTCTAGAGGGTCAATCTCATGGGAAATACCTCCCTATCGGTTATTCTCACCCCTATGATCGATCTCCGTTTAGATGGCAAGACAGAAGATGGAAACCATCTGGCACTTGTCGACGGCGATGGGAATAACTATTCAGTCCGCATTAGCGACACTCTGCGTGCGACAGTAAATCAACCGCGACTAACTTCAGTTCCAGCAAGCTACGTAACTGAAAGCATTTCAGTTAAAGAGATTCAGCGCCGTCTTCGTGCTGGTGAAAGCTACGAACAGATTGCTCGTGAAGGCCAAACAACGGTCGATAAAATTGAACGTTTCTCTGGCCCCATCATGCAAGAGCGTGAATACATTCTCTCCAACGTGCGCGCCCTCATTATGCGTAAGGATGTCCATCGCACTGATCTCACATTTAACGATGTAGTTCTCGCCAAGCTTGCACCACGTGGCGTTGATATCGATCAGGTTTCATGGAATACCTGGCGCCTTCCAGACACCACCTGGCATATTGAACTTCAATACCCCAACCGCGACGGCAATGGCAGTGCAACCTGGATCTTTGATTTATCTCGTCGCGCACTCGATGCATCTGATGACAATGGCGCTTGGCTCATTGATGAAGAAGCACCGGTGCGTATTACACCACCTGCGATCATCCACTCCGAGCCAACTCATCCCTCTCGCTTGGAAGAGCCAAAAGTTGTCCGCATTGCTGATCTCTTATATGCTCCTGAAGAAAAGGCTGAGACTCCACGTCTTGCCGTGATTCGCGAGACTCCAACTACTGCAGATTCGCAAGATGGCATTACCTCGCGCGCAAAGGTTCCTTCATGGGATGAAATTATGTTTGGCCGTAAATCAGAAGAGTTGCCTGAAGATAATTAAGCCAGAGTTACATAACGCTCTGCACGAGTAATGGCACGGAACTTTCAATCACGCTATCGCCACCATGGTGGCCAATCATCGCGCCCTCTTTATCTGCTCGCTCTCGGTCAAGTAATACGACATCGCTTTGCGCAATAGCGATGACATCACCCAATCGCTCAGCCGCATCGACAGTGACATCTGCCCCAAAGAGACCTGCCTTAATGGCGCTCTCGCGAGAATGCATGGTGACCTTATCGCCCAGGTGTGATTGCCAACGCGAGATAACTTCCTGCGCCGCAGCTGGGCTATCTGCTGACAGATAGAGATGGCGCATGCGGGGTTCTCCGGCAAGGACTGCAACATCGTCAAGTAAATCGTTATCGGCTCCCACTGTGATTTTTTCGCCGACATTGATCATGCCGTGATCTGCGGTAAGCCAGATGCGAGTTCCCCGCGGTAACTTTTCGATCAAAGCACTTACCAACTCATCAATACTCTTCAGCGCAGCAAGCCATTTTTCAGATCCCACACCATCGGAATGTCCGGCAGAGTCAAGGTCGTTGACATAGAGGTAGACAAAGGATGGTGAATTCTTGAGAGATGCCACCGTCTCTGACACCAGGTCAGCTGCAATATTTGCACCTTTGTAATAAGCGCCGCGAAATACAGCGCGGGTAAATCCAGTATTTTCATAACGCTTTGCCGCCACATGCGTCGTTGTAATTCCTGCCGCCATCGCTCGCTCAAAGAGCGTAGGAACCGGCTGCCAGATAACAGGATCTACCCGTTCATCCCACTTGAGTGAGTTAAGGATGCGTCCACCACTGCGTGGAACTTGCACGGTATAACCCAACATTCCGTGCGCGCCCGGCATCTCACCGGTAGTGAGCGTTGCCAGACTTGTGGCAGTTGTTGATGGAAATGAAGTGGTCACGCCGCCATGCACAGCCATGCGAGCAAGTGTTGGGGCAATCTCAGAATATTGCGTAATAACTTCCGCTCCGAGACCATCTACCAGAAAGAGAAGTTCGCGACCGCTGGGACTTTCGCCACAGTTAATTGCATCATGCGCCGTCGTTAATCCCAATGTTGAGAAGATGGAGGGCATGATTTGCGATAGGTGCACGCCACTATCTTCTCACGAGTATTGTTGCCGCCATGAACTCGTATGATTTCGTTCCATCTCCTGAAGTAGCTGCTGCACTCAAGGCAGGAAAGCCCATCGTTGCCCTCGAATCAACAATTATTAGCCACGGTCTACCTCGTCCTTCCAATCTTGATGTAGCTCGCGAAGTCGAGCAGATTGTGCGCGATCACGGCGCAACACCTGCCACCATTGCAATTCTCGATGGAAAGGTCTGTATCGGACTTACCGACGAACAGCTTGTAGCGATTGCAAATCGTGATGACATTGCAAAGGCATCGAGTCGCGATCTTGCCATCATTGCCCCAACAGGAAAGTCCGCTGCCACAACCGTTGCCGCAACGGCCCACCTTGCAGTCCTTGCCGGTATTCATATCTTTGCAACGGGTGGTTTAGGTGGAGTACACCGCGGCGCCAATGAATCATTCGATGAATCTGCAGACCTGACCGCGCTCTCTGATCTTGATATCACCGTTGTCTGTGCCGGCGTGAAATCTATTCTCGATGTTGCTGCAACTCTAGAACGACTCGAAACTCTTGCTATCGGACTTGTTGGATACAAGACAACACACTTCCCTGGTTTCTATCTCACAGATTCGGGTTACACCATCGAGCACCAGGTCAATAGCGCAGATGAGATTGCGGCAATTATTCAGGCACGCCATTCATTGAAGACCGATATCCATGCGCTCGTTGTTGCCAATCCAGTCGTACAAGAGATGGACCGAGTTCGCCACGATGCAATCTTGAAGAGCGGACTTGAATGTGCTGCCAAGAACGGAATCATCGGTAAGGCCGTTACTCCGTTCCTGCTCGAGCACTTCCACACCGCATCCGATGGTGAGTCGCTTAAGGTCAATATCGAGATTATTAAATCAAACTCAGCACTTGCGGCCGATATCGCTGTCGCGGTAGCAAAGTAACTCCATGGTCGCCACAGTTCTCTGCATTGGCGATGTCATGCTTGATGTGGTCACCAAGATTGCCGTCATGCCTTCTGGCATTAATTATGGGAGTGATACACCGGCGTCAATTTCTACCCATGGTGGTGGGGCTGCCGGCAATGTAGCTGCCTGGCTTTCTTGCACTGATGCGAAGGCAACAATCGTGGGCCATGTCGGTAACGATACAGCTGGCTCTGCTCTCGCTTCAGAATTTGATTCACTCGGAGTGCTGCATAACAATTTAGTAGTCGAAGAAGGTCACACAGGGGTTGTTGTAGTTCTTGTCGATCCCACTGGTGAGCGAACAATGTTTCCTGATAATGGCGCCAACTCCGGTCTTCACATTGGAGATCTACCTGCATTGGCAGGATATGACGCTGTCTACATCTCTGGTTATTCACCCCTTGATCCGCTCTCGCTCCCTGGCATCAAAGAGATGATTACAAAGATTCGTGCAGCAAATATTCCTATCTATTTTGATCCAGCATCTGTTGGTGGCATGAAGGAAGTTACCCTAGATGAAGTTAAATCGTGGCTTCCCTTGATGGATGTGCTGATGCTCAATGAAGAAGAAGCAATCTATCTTTCAGGTAGCAGTGAAATAGAAATAGCACTTGATTACCTCCTCGAACAATGCCAGACCGTTGTCATCAAGCGTGGTTCTCATGGAGCAATTGGAAAATCACGAGGTAGCGACTCTGTTTCAGTCCCTGCAATTCCTACCACCGTGGTTGATACAACTGGGGCTGGAGATTCCTTTGCAGCTGGATTCATTTCACATTTTGCCAATTCGCATGATTTAACTCGGGCGTTAATGGCTGGAGTCGAGGTTGCCGCCCATTGTGTTGCAATCGTTGGGGCTAGACCGCGTGTAGGTACCAAGATTTAGCACCTTCACTTGGCAGAATACGTGCCATGGCAACGAAGAAGGCAGCAGCAGCAAAGAAGTCAGCGAAGGTCGTAGGACCTAAGCCTGGAGAATTTCCTGGCAAGATCGTTGATATCGATGTCTCTTCAGAAATGTCTGAATCATTTCTTGAGTATGCGTACTCAGTAATTTATTCGCGTGCGCTCCCCGATGCGCGAGATGGCCTCAAGCCAGTTCATCGCCGCATCCTTCATCAGATGAGCGATATGGGTCTTCGTCCAGAGCGTGGACATGTAAAGAGCGCTCGTGTTGTCGGTGAAGTAATGGGTAAGTTGCACCCGCACGGTGACTCTGCAATTTACGACGCACTCGTTCGCATGGCGCAATCTTTCTCGATGCAGCTCCCACTCATTGATGGCCACGGAAACTTTGGTTCTCTCGATGCCGGCCCTGCTGCCATGCGTTACACCGAAGCGCGCCTTGCCTCTGCTGCGATGTCGATGGTGGCAGAAGCTGATGAAAATACCGTTGATTTTGGTCCCAACTACGACGGACAGCTTGCTGAGCCACTTGTGCTGCCAGCAGCATTTCCTAACCTCTTGGTCAACGGTGGTTCGGGAATCGCAGTAGGTATGGCAACCAATATGGCGCCCCATAACCTTGGAGAAGTAATCGCGGCCACTAAGTTCCTGATTGATAATCCAAAGGCGACTCTTAATCAGTTGATGAAACATATACCGGCTCCAGATTTCCCAACAGGTGGAGAAATCGTTGGACTCGAGGGCGTCCGTGAAGCCTATGCAACCGGTAAAGGTTCCTTCAAGGTCCGCGCATCTGTTGAAATTTCAAAGGTTACGTCCCGCAAAATGGGTATCGTCATTCGAGAGCTTCCCTTTAACATCGGGCCAGAAAAGATTGTCGAACGTATTGCAGACCTTGCCAAGGCTAAGAAGATTCAAGGTATCTCCGACATCATCGATCTCACTGATGGTCAGACTGGCACCAACGTTGTTATCGAGCTTAAGAACGGCTTTGAGCCAGAAGAGGTCCTCGAGAAACTCTTCAAGCTCACACCAATGGAAGATGCCTTTGCCATCAACGCAGTAGCCCTCGTTAAGGGTAAGCCACAGACACTTGGCCTGAAAGAACTTCTGCAGGTATTTATTGATCACCGCATCGAAGTTGTGCGCCGCCGTTCAGAATTTCGTAAGGCCAAGGCTGAAGATCGCCTCTCACTCGTTGATGGGTTGCTGAAGGCGATTATCGATATTGATAAGGTCATCAAAATTATCCGTGGCAGTGATGATGCAGCAGCTGCAAAAGAGAAGTTGATTAAGGATTTCAAGCTCAACGACGAACAAGCTACCTACATCTTGGATATGCCACTTCGCCGTCTGACCAAGATGAGCAAGTTAGAACTCGAAACCGAGTCCAAAGAGCTCAAGGCAATTATTGCAGCGTTAGCAACTCTCTTGAAGAGTGAAGATGCTATTCGCAAGCAGGTTTCTGAAGAGCTAACAGCGGTTGCAAAATCATTCGCTGTTCCTCGCCGTACACGCATCGGCGCTGAATAGTCAAAGTCAGATGACCTTCGGTCATTGACTTAATTAACTTACTTAGGCAGTAAGACTGCCGTCCCCTTTTCGTGAGGTAAAAATTCCAAGGTGTGGTTCGGTAGCGCCTTTGCAAACTCGTGGGCCATATCTTTCTCGCCATCACGACCTGCATCATCAATCACAACAATTGCACGCGGGCTGAGCTTTGCCAGACATTCACCAAGCGCTGGGTGGCGGGCGCGGTCATTTTTAGAGCCCGGAGGACCATCGATAAAGAGAAGATCAATCGCTGAAATATCTGTGAGCTGCGCTAGGTCATACCACTCAACCCCTGAGGCATGTGGCATCAGTGGAGCCACTCGAAAATCAACGTTGGTAATACCGTGAGAGGCGAGAAGTTGTGACGTCTTACCTGCAAATTCTGCAGAGTTATCAATACTGATGATCTTTGCACCAGGCGCACTCTTCGCTAAAACCAATGTAGACATACCAGAGCCCAAATCGAGAATCGTCTTAGGGTCTGATTGCTTGGCATGGTGAAGCAGAGTGAGAAGGACGTCCGGAGATGCAGCCCAGCTACGAGTCGATGGGATTGGGGCGCTGAGATCTAGTAATCGCAACAATTGAGAATAAAACTCGCTCTGTCGATAGTGCTCCCAAGATGCATCGCTCTGTGCTTTAGCAATGCGACGTACATCTCTCTCTGGTGCAACTAATTTGTTGAGCTTCTCATTGATTCGTTTCGCTATACGAAGAAGGTAGAGCGCGGTAGCAAGAATTGAGAGCGAGATAATGAGTATTGCCGCGTTGAGCATTTGCTGATTCTAGGCTGATTACAAGGTATTCGGAATACTGTGGGAAGATACGCCAAATGATCAACACATCTGCTCTCGAACTCCGTGCTGGAGCCCGCCTTTTAGTATCTGGCGTCAATGTGCGAATCAATCATGGCGACCGTATCGGATTTGTGGGCCGCAACGGAGCAGGTAAATCCACCCTTGCAAAAGTTCTCGCTGGTGAAAACCTTCCTGCAGGTGGCGCTGTCCAGCGCACTGGAAAGATTGGTTACCTCCCCCAGGATCCGCGCACAGGTGAAGACCAGGGAACAGCTTTAGATCGCATCTTGTCTGCTCGCGACCTAGATCAAATTGCAGCACGCATGACACAGGTAGAACAAGAGATGGCTACTACTGAAGGCGCCGAACTCGAAAAAGCTCTAGAGCGTTACACGCGCGTAGATGCAGAATTTTCAGCAGCGGGTGGATATGCCGCAACTTCTGAGGCTGAAGCCATTGCAACTTCTCTTGGAGTGACTGAGGCTGTATTTCACAATCAGCTTGACACTCTTTCAGGTGGTCAACGCCGCCGTATCGAACTTGCTCGCATCCTCTTTTCAGGAGCAGAAACACTTCTTCTCGATGAGCCTACCAACCACTTAGATGCTGACTCCATCATGTGGCTACGTAACTACCTCATCAACTATGCCGGTGGATTGGTCATCATCTCTCACGATGTGAACCTCATTGAAACTGTCGTCAATAAGGTCTTCTACATCGATGGAAACCGAAACGTTATCGATGTCTACAACATGGGTTGGAAGCAGTACCTCTTACAGCGCGAACAAGATGAACATCGCCGTAAGAAGGAGCGCGCCAACGCCGAAAAGAAAGCTGAGATTCTGCAGAAGCAGGGCGAGAAGATGCGCGCTAAAGCTTCGAAGGCAACTGCTGCTCAAGGTATGTTACGTCGCGCCGAAAAACTACGTTCATCTCTTGAAGATGTCCGCGTGAGCGACAAGGTTGCGAAGCTGCGCTTTCCTACACCTGCGCCTTGTGGCAAGACTCCCCTATCGGGTGAAGAGCTATCGAAGAATTACGGCTCTCTTGAAATCTTTACCGACGTTTCATGTGTGATTGATAAGGGTTCACGCGTTGTGATCTTGGGTCTTAACGGTGCCGGCAAGACAACACTTCTTAAAATTCTTGCCAACCAACTGGAATCCGATACTGGAAAAGTTGAACATGGCCACGGCCTCAAGCTTGGTTACTACGCCCAGGAACATGAAATGCTCGACTTCGAGCGCACCATTCTTGAAAATATGATGTCCTCCAAAGATGACTTACGTGAACCTGAAGCACGAAACGTTCTGGGTTCATTCCTCTTTGTTGGCGATGATGTTCATAAGCCAGTCAAGGTCTTATCGGGTGGAGAAAGAACTCGTTTAGCTCTGGCAACACTTGTTGTATCGGCTGCGAATGTCCTGCTTCTCGATGAGCCAACAAACAACTTAGATCCAGCATCTCGTGCCGAAATCCTTGGCGCGCTCGGTGAATATCAAGGCGCTGTCATCATGGTTTCTCACGATGAAGGCGCTGTCTCAGCGCTGAAGCCAGAGCGTGTGATTTTGTTACCTGATGGCGATGAAGATATCTGGAAAGACGAGTACTTCGACTTAGTCTCTATCGATTAATAGAAGGTTTAAGCGTCGATCTGTTCGCGATCAATCTCAGCTGTTGCGATAAATTCTTTACGCGGTGCAACATCTGAACCCATCAAGAGCTCAAACATCTTCTCAGCAGCTTCTCCATCTGGGACCGTGATGCGACGAAGCGTGCGAACATCTGGATCCATAGTGGTTTCACGGAGCTGATCAGCATCCATTTCGCCAAGACCTTTATAGCGCTGAATTGGTTCTTTCCAACGCTTGCCGTTCTTCTTCAAATCTGCGGTGACGCTCTTCATCTCATCATCTGAGTATGTGTAGATGTATTCACCCTTCTTGCCGCCTGCACCCATTGTTTCAATGCGGTGCAGTGGTGGAATCGCAGCAAAGACGCGGCCAGCGTCGAGCATTGGGCGCATATAGCGATACATCAGTGTCAGCAGAAGACAGCGAATATGTGCCCCATCAACGTCAGCATCTGACATCAAGATAATGCGACCGTAGCGGGCTTCATCAAGTTCGAAAGATTTACCAGAGCCTGCGCCAATCACCTGAATGATTGAGCCGCACTCTTTATCTTCGAGCATCTGCATGAGAGATGCCTTCTGAACGTTAAGGATTTTGCCGCGGATTGGCAAGATTGCCTGGAACTCTGAGTTACGGGCAGCCTTGGTGGTGCCGAGCGCCGAGTCACCTTCCACGATAAAGAGTTCGGTGCGAGTGACATCTTCGGAGCGGCAATCAGAGAGCTTCGTTGGCAGCGATGAAGATTCAAGAGCATTCTTGCGGCGCTGCAGATCTTTATGGGCACGCGCGCTGATGCGAGTACGTGATGCTCCAGCAATTTTTTCCATAATCAACTTGCCATTGGCCTTATCGATGCGACGAGTTGTGGAGAAGAACTCCTTCAACTTGTCAGCTACGACGGCAGAGACAATCTTGGTAGCAGCTGCTGTTCCGAGGACTTCCTTTGTCTGACCTTCGAACTGTGGCTCAGACATACGGACTGTGACAACTGCAGTGAGACCTTCCATCACGTCATCTTTAATGACATCGATCTCGTTCTTCTTTAAAATTCCGGCGCTACGCATCGCTTCGTTAAATGCTTTGGTGATGGCGCGCTCGAATCCGAGGACGTGAGAGCCGCCCTTAGGGGTTGCAATGATGTTGACGAATGAGCGTAAGGTGGAGTCAAAGCCAGTGCCCCACTTCATCGCAATATCAACTTCCATATCGCGCTCGACATCTGTTGAGACCATATGGCCCTTATCGTCGAGTACTGGAACTGTCTCTTGGTAATGGCCAGTGCCGTAGATACGAATGACTTCACCGACTGGTGCATCAGGTTGTAAGAAGTCGCAGTACTCAGAGATTCCGCCCTTATGGAAGAAGACCTGCGTGGTCTTCTCCTTCTTGCGGTTATCGTTAACGGTAATCGAGAGCCCTGGAACTAAGAATGATGTCTGGCGGGCGCGGGCGTAGATATCTTCGAGATCGGGTTCAGCTTCCTTGAGGAAGATCTGGCGATCTGACCACCACTTGGTGCGCGTGCCCGTTACCTTTGCCGAAATCTTTCCAATGGTGCGCAAACCCGATTGCGGTGTGAATTCAGCTTTCGGGCCGTCGCCATCGAAGATGCCGGCAACGCCACGCTTAAATGACATCCAGTAAATCTTGCCGTTGCGGTCAACTTCTACATCAAGGCGTTCTGCCAGAGCATTGACAACGGATGCACCTACGCCGTGCAGACCACCGGAGGCTGCATAGGAACCGCCACCGAATTTTCCGCCAGCGTGCAGCTTTGTCATAACAACTTCAACACCTGTGAGGCCAGTCTTGGGTTCCTTATCGACAGGAATTCCGCGGCCATCATCGTGTACTTCAACAGAGCCATCGGATTCAAGATTAATTTCAATTGTCTTGCAATGACCGGCAAGAGATTCATCTACGGAGTTATCGATGATCTCCCAGAGACAGTGCTGCAAGCCACGTGAGTCGGTAGAACCGATATACATACCTGGGCGCTTACGAACGGCATCGAGGCCTTCGAGGACGGCGAGATCCTTGGCGGTGTAGCTATCTTTAGAATCCACCGCTGCATTAAAGTTCAATTCATCTGCCACGGTGGCTAAGGTTAGCCAGCGAATCGTTCGCATCTGTGCAAGCGCGCCGATAGGTCTCATATATTGATTAGGGCAGGTGATAAATCTCTAAATATCGCCCAATATCGATATTTATGCGCTCAGATTGCTAAAAATTTATAATATTGGAATCAATTTGCCGTGCGGGGAATAAAGAGAACTGGCATGATGTTCCATAGACAGACAAGTACTTCCCACCTAAGCGAAACAGGAGAGCGCGATGACCGAGCAAGTAATCCTCGAATCCACACCTCTAAATGCCCTTGATCGATGCGATCGTTGTGGTGCACAAGCTTATGTGCGTGCAACTCTGCTCAATGGTGGCGAGCTCATGTTCTGTGCCCATCACGGCAAAGAGTATGCAGACAAGCTCAAGACCGTTGCGGCAAAGATCCAAGACGAGTCAGAGAAGTTGGTCGAAGTTAAGTAATTGCCTTTACAGAAAAACCCCCTATGCGAGCTTTCGCATAGGGGGTTTTCTCTTCTGTAATTTTAATCGAGGTAATCACGCAATGACTGCGAACGTGATGGGTGGCGCAGCTTCGACATCGTCTTTGACTCAATCTGACGGATACGTTCGCGGGTTACGCCGTGAACCTTGCCGATCTCATCGAGTGTCTTTGGCTGACCATCTGTAAGTCCGTAGCGAGCCTTGATGACATCAGCTTCGCGGTTGGTAAGCCCACCGAGAACCTGCATCAACTGCTCCTGCAAGATTGTAAATGTGACTGATTCTTCTGGCTTTACAGCTTCAGAGTCTTCAATCAAATCACCGAATTCAGAGTCTCCTTCTTCACCCAATGGTGTGTGAAGTGAGATTGGTTCGCGACCGTACTTCTGAACTTCGACCACCTTTTCAGGCGTCATATCGAGCTCTTTGGCGAGTTCTTCAGGTGTTGGTTCGCGGCCTAGGTCTTGCAACATCTGGCGCTGAACACGTGCCAACTTGTTAATGACTTCAACCATGTGAACCGGAATACGAATGGTGCGAGCCTGATCTGCCATCGCACGTGTAATTGCCTGACGAATCCACCAGGTGGCGTAGGTAGAGAATTTGTAGCCCTTTGTGTAGTCGAACTTCTCGACGGCACGGATAAGGCCAAGGTTTCCTTCCTGAATCAAGTCAAGGAAGAGCATTCCGCGACCTGTGTAGCGCTTAGCAAGAGATACAACGAGGCGAAGGTTTGCTTCGAGCAAGTGATTCTTGGCGCGCTTTCCATCTTCGACAATCCACTCAAGCTCGCGCTTCATCTTCTTATCAAGCTTCTTGGTGTGCTTCAGCGCTTCATCAGCGAAGAGCCCTGCTTCAACGCGTGTAGCAAGTTCTACTTCGAGCTCTGCATTAAGAAGTGCAACGCGGCCAATCTGCTTGAGGTAATCCTTTACCGGGTCAGCTGTTGCACCTGCAGTAAGAACAGTCTGTTCTGGTGGGAGGCGCTTGATTTCAATCTGGACGAAGCGAGCCTGCTCATTGAAGTAGTACTGCAAATCTTCGAGGTTCTTGAGATAACCCTGGTTTACCGCTTCTGCAATCAACTTCGCTGACTTCTCATTGAAGGTGCTCATGGCAAATTGCTGTTGGATCTGCTTGAAAGTCAGAGCCTTGGCATCTGCTTGATCAATATTGTGCTTGGGAGCAACTTCAACGCCTTGAATCTTGCCATTGATTGCTTCGAGAACGAGGTTTACATTCTTGAGGTCTTTCTTATGCTTTTCACGCTCGTTCTTATCTTCTTCTTCATCATCTGCATCAGTTTCCTGAAGGGTAAATGAGCCAGCTTCATTCTTTGTCTCATCTGAGAGTGTGACAACGCGTGGCTGATCTTTTCCATCAGTCTCTGCATCGATGATCTCAGCGGCTTCTGCGATCAAGGTCTCTACATCTTCAAGTTCAACTTCTTCAACAACGATCTCATTGCCATCTTCATCGAGAACAACGGCAGCCTTGCCTCCTTTTGCCTCAGCAGCCTTTGGCTCTTCCTTTGGTGCAATCAGTGCAAGCTGCGCCTTCGACAAGATGCGACTTGGCGCACCGAGACCTGCCTTGCGTGCCTTTTCAGTTCCTTCTGGAATCTCTACATCGAGCTGGCGGGCTTCAAGAGCGAGCGCCATAAATTCTTTCTTAACCGCCTTGCGATAATTATCAATGCCGCTTGCGGCAAGTGTTTCAATAATCTCTTTCTGGCGAGCGATCGCGTTCTTCAGATCGACAAGTTGCTGTACTTCCTTGGCAGAGAGATCTTTCTTCAGCTCAACTTTGACTGGCTTTGCCGCTACCTTCTTAACGGGGGCTGCTTTCTTAGCAACAGCTTTCTTCGCTAGGGCCTTTTTGGCGGGAGCTGACTTCTTTGCAACAGCTTTCTTGGCTACCGCCTTCTTTGCCGCTGGCTTTGCCGCAGTTTTACCGGCCTTTGCCTTATTTTTGAGCGCACTTAATGCAGCCACAATTGTCCTTTGCTTATTCTTCAAGGAAGAGAATCTTCAAAAACATGTTCCTCGAACTGCTCGAGGTAATACCTATATTGTACCTGCAACATCCAAGGCGTGCCGAATCGCATCGCCCATCGCTTCTGCTTCAACGAGAAATCCATCGTGGCCAAAGTCAGAGCTGATGACAATTGGCGCCTGTGAAGTGGGTACCAGGTCAGATATCTCAACCTGAAGTCGAGGTGGGAAGAGGCGATCTGTATCGATAGAGACCACTACAACCGGCACTGTGATGCTTTCTAGGGCCTGTGCCACCCCGCCCCGGTCGCGCCCAATGTCATGCGAGTTCATTGCATCGGTCAGGGCGATATAGGTATTGGCATCAAAGCGCTGCGCCAGCTTGGTGGCCTGGTGGTCGAGGTATGACTCAACGGCGTAGCGACCAGTCTCATCCCCCTGTAATTGGCGACCAAAGCGCACATCCATCTCAGATTCGGTGCGATAGGTCAGGTGGGCGATGCGACGGGCAATTCCCATGCCATCAATCGGCCCGCGAGCTTGCTCGTAATAATCGCCGCCATTGAAATGGGAATCGGATTTAATGGCGCGAATCTGAACGGAGGCAGTCCCAATCTGATCGCCTGTGGCAACAGCTGATGAGCCAATGGTGCAGATGGCCCCGACGCGATGTGGAAGTTGGACCGCCCATTCAAGGGAGCGCATTCCACCGAGTGAAGGACCTACCGCCAACAAATACTTTTCAATTCCGAACGCATCGCTAAAGGCAACTTCAGCGTTGACCATGTCGCGGATGGTGATGATGGGAAAGCGCGAGCCGTAGCGTTTTCCATCAGGGGCGATACTCGATGGACCTGTTGAGCCTTGGCAGCCTCCAATCACATTGGGGCAGATGATGAAGTATTTATCTGTATCAAAGGCAAGGCCGGGACCAACCATCTGCGGCCACCACCCGGTGACATCGGACCAACCGGTCATGGCATGGTTAATCAAAATAGCATTGGATTTATCTGCGTTGAGAGTTCCCCACGTTTGATAGGCGATGGTGATATCCGGAAGAGTCTCGCCATTTTCAAGAAGAAGAAAACCGATCTTGATAAATTTACGATCGCCTGGGTCATCGCCTTCCAGCCATGCACCAGTCACATCGGGGCTTACTTTTCTGCTCATAGATAAATCCTTCACGCACTTGCAGCTGCTAAAAAGATGCAGCTACCTGGTCGTCACCCGGAGCACCCCACCGCGGTGGAGGGTTGCCGTCTCATCAGCCGGGGCTATCGATAAGAACTCGTGACCGGTGCATATATTACCCGAAGATTCCTGCCAGAACTTTGGGGTGAAGCTCTGCCCGCATTGCGGTAAATGACTGCGGTGGCCAGCCTGCTGTGAAGACGCGACGTAAAAGAAGGGCGAGTGAATACTGGTCATCGTCATGGAGCGCGCGATCGAGCGCCTTGTGGGCTAGGGCGCCTTCTCCTCGTTCGTAGGCCATCGCCGCATAGAGAGAGGCGACGGGAGCGACAAATCCACGAGGTGCGATGCGCAGGAGGTCTCGCCACATAGACCAATACTCATCTGCGCTCTCGTCGGTATGGGATCCCAGTGCGAAGTCGCGCACTTGAATATCACTGAGGCGACCAATGACGCGCGCCGTTAACTCGCGATCTTCGGCGCCGCGACCTTCACGATATTCGCCCGCTAAATCGATAATTGCAGTGGCGCCATCGCGCTGTAGATCAAGCACATCTTCGGTATCGCTACTGACCCAGAACTGTTGCACCTCATCCTGCCAACTCTCTTCGAATGATGAGGTGAGTGCTGCGATTGATTGCACCAGCCCATCTACACTTTCAAAGGGCATGGGGTGTCCGGCAATGACATGTTCTGCGGCAATCCGAGATGAATCAAGTTCGGGGACAACGCTTCCTTCAGGTGGGCAGCAGGTGGGGT
The DNA here is from genome assembly GCA_040402355.1 of Candidatus Planktophila sp. Taxonomy (GTDB): domain Bacteria; phylum Actinomycetota; class Actinomycetes; order Nanopelagicales; family Nanopelagicaceae; genus Planktophila. Next base: position 154,289 of record JBBAMT010000002.1, read on the forward strand.
CGCAGCAGAGCAGCGAGCGGAATCTCTTATTGCGCACAATGAGTGATTCCTTAATCTCAATCCCTGCTCGCACAAGCGCTGCGGATAGATTGATGAGGACGTTCTCGGGATCGATAGAAGAAGTATCGGAGTAGGCGACGATAAATGCGCCCTGCGCCGCTTCACGCGTGCAGTGGGATGCAAGTAAGTCATAGCCCTCTGTAGCTAAATCGGTAGGTAGGTCTACGCGCATCGCCATGCCAACTGCATCGTCTTTGAGTGAGACCAAAACGAGTGAGTCTTCGGGGTGGTAGCCAATAAGGAATGGGATAGCTGCGAGGAGATCGTGCGGAGAAGTCAGTGTTGTCATGTGAAGCCTTTCAGATATTAAGGAGAGTTAGCGGGAGTAGAAAACCGGAGGTGAGAAACGTGTAGGTGCAGCAACGACAGTGATGGGAACGATGGAGACGGTTTTGATCTCACCAGGAATGCGCAACTTCACGCCCTGCACTGTGAAATCTCCATCCCAACTGGTGATGAGTTCGACGAGATAGTGGCCAGGTTTTGAGTAAGAATGTTGAATCTGGCCATCAGGAAAGGGTGCTCCCACTTTGCGAGTCGCAAAGATGACGCCATCGCCGTAATGCCAGATAAAGGTTGGCTTTAAGGAGACTTCGACAATCTCGCCCACTATCTCAATCTTCTTCGTTACAACTTCAGGAATATCGCTCCAGAAGAAGACCGGCACCTTAATGAGTGGTTGAAAAGATGGAGAGTATGAAATTCCGGCAGTCGGTAACATCTCAACTAACTTGTCGCTCAGTGATGTCGCAGCTGTAGTTGGCGGAGTGGTTGGTTTCTTGCGCACCACAGGTTTCTTGGTTGCAGTCACAACCTTCGGCTTAGCACTTCCTGTCACCTTAGGCTTTGGAGCAACGGGCTTTCGTACCACCGCTTTGCGAGTCTTGGCCGGCGCGGGTGCCACAGACTTCTTCTCTGCGGGGCCACTGCCTTTGCGCCCCTCAATCACGATCTTTCCATCTTGGGTATAGACATCAATACATGCCTTTTCGATGCAATCGCCTGCATATGCAGGAAGTGACAGTGCGGTGAAAAATAGCGAGAGCGCAATCAATTTCTTCATGCGCGGGAGGTTAGATGTGCGCAGGTAGTCACGAAGTTCCGAAATGGCCAACTGTGGATACTCTAGGAACATGGCAGCGCGCGACGGTGATGGATGGATTGAGTGCGCCTGCGGCTCGAAACATTGGGGTAAACATGGAGCAGCAGGGCTACTGATTATCAGAGATGGTGCAATCTTTCTGCAGCATCGCGCACCTTGGGTTCACAATGGCGATACATGGGGTATCCCAGGTGGCGCTCGTGATTCTCACGAGAGCGTGATTGAAGGCGCCATTCGCGAAGCAGTCGAAGAGACCGGTATCAATCCAGCTGATCTACAACCACTAGATACCTTTATCGATGATCATGCCGGGTGGAGTTACTCCACAGTGATTGCGCTAGCTAACGAAAAACTTGAGGGCCACGAACTTAACGATGAATCACATGAAGTTCGCTGGGTGAAGTTCGATGATGTGACTCGCCTGCCGCTACACCCCAGCTTTGCCAGATCGTGGCCGCTACTGCGCCAGCGAATCAATGACGCTATCGCACCAGCTTAGAGATCCTCTATCGCTATGTGCGATGACAAGTATTGTCTTTCCTTGATCTCGTAACTTCTTCAAGATCGCAATCACACGCAACTTGCTCTGCGCATCTTGCGCAGCCAATGGTTCATCTAAGAGATAGAGCTCTGAGTCGCGAATCAGAGCCCGCGCAATCTCCACACGTTGTGCTTCTCCGCCTGAAAGAGTTGTCACACTTTGATCTGCGAAGGCGCCCATATTGAGTTCATCGATAATCGCATCAATGCGTTGCTGGGCTGCGCGATCTTGTCCCATCGCAATAACTTCCCGGACTGAATACGAGAGCCAATAATTACGGTTCTGCAGAACAACGCTGCGCAAATCTGCCTGCTGTGAAAGCGACATCTCGGCAATGTTTTTATCAGCAAGATATATCTGACCACGCGTCATTGGGATGTCACCGGCGATAGCGGCAAGGAGTGAACTCTTCCCTGAACCATTAGGGCCGACAATCGCTGTGATGGTGCCAGCTGCTAACTCTGCGCTAAATCCATCAATGACAAGGCGCTGGCCGCGAGTGATGGCCACATCCTGCAATGAAATCATCGCCATACATCTCCACCTTTCTTCAAGGTGAGAATCAAGATGGGCGCACCCAACAGAGATGTCAGTAGGCCAATCGGAAGTTCATTGGGTGGAAAGAGAGCACGTGATGCCGAATCGGCAAGTAGGAGAATGAGTGCACCGATTGCAGCTGAGTAAAAGATCAGGGTGCGATTGCGCGGCCCCACTACATAACGGGCGATATGAGGAGCTGCCAAGGCGAGGAAGGCGATAGATCCAACAGTGGAGACCGTTACTGCAACCAGGGTTGCCAAGATGGCAAATGCGCGCCGGCGAATCTTCTGCGCATCGTGGCCAATATGTCTAACCGATTCATCGCCGAGAGATAAGAGATCAAGAGATGGAGCAACTCGCCACGCTAAAAATCCGCCGGCGAGAAGTATGGGAAGCAGAATAAGAAGTGCGCGCGGTGTAACCAAGGCAAGGGATCCAAAGGACCAGAAGGAGACAGAACGTGCATCGGCTCTTGTAGTCAGCGATAGCGATAGCCCAACGATGGCAGTCAAAATTGCCGAGACACCGATTCCGATAGTAATTAATTGCAGAGCAGAACGCGCAAGTGAGAAGGTGAAGAGCGTTGCCAAGAGAGCGCCAATTGTTGCGCAGATAACTGCGCCAACGGAACCGATGGTGACCACACTGAGGAGAACACCGGCAAGCACTCCGACCGATGCACCAGCAGATGTTCCGAGTATCGCTGGGTCTGCCAGCGGGTTATTCGTTGATCCTTGAGCGAGAACGCCGGCAATTCCTAAACAGGAACCCACCAGAATGGCAGCTGCAATGCGCGGTGCGCGGATCTCCCAGATGATTTGATGAGAGGGGCTATTGAGATCAAAGAAGGGATGAGTGATGTAGCGCCAGGTGTCTGCCACATCGGCTGCGCCGAGTGAGAGCGCATAGAGCGACAGCAGCACGACTGCGATAACAAGTAGGTAGAAGCGCTTCATCGCAGCGCCTCCTTCTCTACCACCTTCGCTAATTGCGAAATCAAATCCGGGGTACGCGGTCCGAAGGAGAGCAAGAGTGAATCATCTACAGCGACAACTCTCTTCGCTTTTCCGGCCGCTGTTTGGGCAACACCAGGAAGAGCTACCAACCCGGCAACTCCCCCAACAGATTCCAACCCCTTAGACATCACCAGGAACAGATCTGGGTTGAGTGAGACCATCAATTCACTGGTCATCGCTGTAAATGGTTGGGCAAATTGTGCGGCCCCTACATCTGTAGCGCCGATCGCTGATATCAGTGAGTCCGCGCCAGATTCTTTTCCACCAATGAGGTAAATGGCGCTACCTCCACGGAGATAGAGAAATGCGATGCGTACCTTCTTCTTCTCACGTAATTGCTGCGGAAGTTTCTCGGCAAATTGCGCCAAGAGCGCTTGACCGCTTTGCGGTGCACCAATTGCTGCAGCTACTGTTGCAATCTTTGTCGGGATATCTGCCAAGGTCCAAGCCTCTGGAATTACTACGACGCTAATACCTGCGCTGCGTAGAGCCTGCAGAGCAACCGCTGGGCCAGTTGATTTATCGATGATGACAAGATCTGGCTGTAGAGCAATGATTTTCTCTGGAATTACTTGATGTCCGGAAGTAACAATCGGAATTGATTTCAGATCTGCATCGGTACTTGCAATATCGCGACCAATAATCAGAGATTTAAAACCGAGGGCGGAGATAATCTCAGCCGACCCATTAGCAAGTGCAACAACTCTCTTCACTTGTAGTGATTCATTCACCTGTATGGCCAGACTCTTCGCTGAGTCGATATGAGGTGCCGAAGTACTTGCTGATGTGCATCCGGATGTGGTGGCGAGAGTGATTGTGGCAACAATAATCGCTGCTACTTTCTTCACTTTACGCATGAAGGCATCCTCTCAAAGTTCTTGCCGACAGGTATGGGATAGCTGTCGGATAACGGTCGCAGCCTGCGGATTTAGGCTCTGTCATATGCGAAAGAAGATAGTAATTGTGGCAACTGCCATCTCTCTCGCTTTGGCAACCCCTGCATTTGCTTCTCCTTCTGCAACAGGTGCCCAAGGTCAAACCATCTCAGTGGCAACGACCAAGTTTGCCAAAGGAAGTAACGTCAGTGTTTCAGGTCGAGGCTTCGATGAAACTATCGGAATCTATCTGGCGTACTGCGTTCTGCCAAAGAAGGGTTTGCTACCAACTCCCTGCGGAGGCGGTGCAGATATGCAGGGAGTAAAAGAAGCGTCTTATTGGATTTCATCTAATGCGCCCGCATACGGTGCTGGCTTGGCAATCCCCTTTCAACCTGGTGGGAGATTTCGTCAGCTTGTATCTGTCACGAAGAAAATCGGAAAGTTTGATTGCACCAAAGATAAGTGCGCCATCACAGTTCGCTCAGATCATCTTCATGAAGGAGACCGTCTTCACGATCTCTTCATCCCCATCACCTTTACCAAAAAATAAATCGACATCTCGTTAAGGAGCACTATGTTCAACTCACAGAAGAAGATCGCAGCCCTTGTTTTAGGATTGGTACTGCCAATTCTCACGGCTCTGCCATCGCAGGCTGAGACATTTGCATTTGCCAGCAGCCCACTGACCAACCTCGACCCAGCAGGATCAACGGTCAACGGGGGCTTTACCAAGTTTCCAACAACTGCCGGGATGTATATGCAGCAGTGCATCGCTCCTGTAGGTTCTGCTCGCCCTGCCACATGTAGCGACACGATTCAGTTATGGGTAACAGCTGCAGGTGGACCTGGCACAACCAGCCCTACCGGCCCTATCGCACTCAAAGTCGCTGGCAGCATCACAGGTAAGGGCGTAACCGTTGATTGCACAACAACGCAATGTGGACTCTTCTTCCGCCTTGACCACACAGCTCCTACTGATACTTCAGAAGATAAATTCTTGCCGATGACATTTGCAAAGGGCGCAACAGCGCCAGTGCTTGCTGCCGATGAAATCACAGTCACTCTCAATGGAAAGCCACTCGTACGTAATGTTCCTAGCAACTTGGCATACCGCGCCGATGCAAAGATCGCTGCAACAAGTAAATCTGGTCTGGTAATCACCTTCACATCTCTCACACCAGATTGCACGTATTCCAATGGAACTTTGACAGCGCTCAAAGGCAAGGGTCAATGCGCGCTTGGGTACTCCACAGCAGGAAACGCAACAACGGCTGCGGCATCAGGTAACTTCCCATTTATCCTCACTCCAGGAAATCAGAAGATTATCGGTATGCCCAAGAGCATCAAGAAGGGCGGAACAAAAGCTCTGCCGCTTGAGACCAACTTTGGTAGCGCGATTACCTACAAGGCGCTTGGTAAGAACTGCGTCGTTGAAGGAAATCTCGTCAATGCCAAGAAATCAGGAAGTTGCACCATTAAGGCAACTGCTGCTGCCAAGGCAGATACCTGGGAAGCTCTCGATACAACAGTTGTAATACCGATTAAGTAAGAGCTCGGATTCCTGCGATGCAGAATGCGGTGGTCATTGCGATCTCGCGTTCTGCATCGTTTCCATTTTCAATCCGCTTTGTTGCAGCATCTGTCGCTGCCTGAAGCAGTGAGAGCGCCTGGGCAATATCTGTAATGCCAATCTCTTGCAGACTTGCAGTCAGCGGGGCTAGAAGAGTTCGGTGTGCTGCCCCGATTGCCGCACTTCGCTCGCGCGGAAGATCGGCAGCATTGAGCGCTTTGGCAAGTAGGTGGCGTCCATCTGCCACATAGGCAAGGGATGTTGAAATCCAAGCTTCCAGGGATGCGTAGGCATCAATTTTGTCCGTAATCGAAACTTCTAGCGCTTTCGCAAAGCGATTGAGTTCATCGATAACAAGATCTGCAACAAGATCTGAACTACTTGAGAAATATTCATAGACCGATGTGCGCGAGAGTCCCGCGCGTTGGGCAACCGCTGCAACGGTGATCGCATCTCCCCCAGATTCAAGCGCGATGGCAGCAGCAGCTTCAATCAGCTGATTTCTGCGCCAATCACGATGCTGGGCAAGTGAAGTGGTCTCAATACGAGGCATATCTTTATTCTTCCACCGAAGTAGCAAGTCTGCGCAGCGAATCTCTCACGATCGCCCCATCGCTGGTGCGCCAGAGCGGCGGCATTGAGTTCAACAACACACTTCCATACCGCTTCGTCACAATCCGGGAATCGAGAATCGCTACAACCCCGCGGTCATCGATGCTGCGAATCAGGCGCCCGGTTCCCTGTGCCAAGAGCAGAGCTGCGCGAGGAACAGATACCTGCATAAATCCGCTGCCACCAGAAGCATCCGCAAGTGAAGAACGCGCTGACATCACTGGTTCGTCAGGACGCGGGAATGGAATGCGATCTATGGCAACCAAGATGCATGAGTTGCCTGGAACATCTACACCTTGCCATAACGACATCGTGCCCAACAAGATTGAGGTCTCATCTTTGGCAAAGCGTTCCACAAGTGGACCAACTGCGTCGCCGCGTTTTTGGGTAATGATCAAGATTGGTAAATCAACCAATACTTTACGAAGGTGAGCATCTGCAGCCTCTACTCCGCGCCAGGAACTAAACAGCGCCAGAGTGCGACCACCTGCTGCATCAATCAACTCGCCAAGTTCATCGAGTACTTCTTGGCTCGGGCCATCACGACCTGGTTCGGGTAGATGCTTGGGCATATAGAGAACACCCTGGTTAGCAAAATCAAAGGGAGATCCCACATCGAGCATCTGCACATTAGCGGGGTCAATATCCCCAGGTGCGACCTCCTCATCAGAGTCAGTGCCCACCAAGAAACCAATACTGCGCGCCATCGCATCGAAGTTATTGCCCACTGTCAGCGTTGCCGACGTTGCAATTACTGGGTTCTGTGTCAATAAATTACTGCGCAGCACATGCGACACAGAAAGGGGTGCTAAATGCAGAGTAGAGAATGTTGGTTCATACCAGAGCACATGCTCCTTACCCATCTTGAGCAATTTGGAAGCGATGGTTGTAATCTCTTGGACTGCACCTTTTACTCGAGCGCGCTCAGCATTGGTATCCGGATCGATGATTTCATCATCTGCACTAATCAATTGAATAAGGGCCGCAGAAGTTTCCTTGACCTTGCGAATCGGTGATTCCAGCGACATCGGTATCTCTTCGAGTCGACCTTGCGCAGAGAAATCTCCCTTAATCTGTTCGCCATAATCGGCCATCGCATCATGGAAACTATCGGCAGCGTTGGTAAAGGCATCGGCTTGCTTGCCAGGCATATATTTACGGCCCATCGCGGCAGCTCGTTGTACCCGCCCTGTTGTGAGCTCTTCCGTTACCGCTTGCGTTGTGCGATCCATAAACTCATGGGCTTCATCCAAAATAACCGCATCGCGTTCCGGCAAGATGGGGTGCGCATCTACAATTTCAATAGCGAGCAAGGTATGGTTGGTGACGACGACATCAGCGCTCTGCGCCTTGGCTTTGGCATTAGCGGCAAAACACTGCGCGCCCCAGGCGCAGTTATCTGCGCCCACGCATTCACGGCCTGATAAAGAATTCGCCGCCCACACTCTGCGATCTACTTCGGGTGCATCATCGCGGTCTCCTGATACTCCAGGGGTCTTGGCCCAAGCAATCAGACGCTTGGCATCTTTTTCTAGGTAAGACGATTCGAGTAAGAGTTCGTCATCAGGATCAGAGCCATCGGCGTTCATCTTCTGTAGGCAGATGTAGTTGCCGACTCCTTTATAGATGGCGTAAGTGATGTCACGTCCGAGAGCTTTTTCGAGAGCTGGCACAACAGCCGGCAGATCTCGTTCTACCAACTGACGTTGCAGAGCAAGGGTTGCAGTTGCCACCAACACTTTTCGGCCATGAACCAGTGCTGGAACTAGATAAGCGAGTGATTTTCCGGTACCAGTACCAGCTTGCACCATGAGGTGATGACGATCAGTCAGCGCATTGGCAACGGCTTCTGCCATCTCAATCTGACCTTCACGAGCAGAGCCACCAATTGCGGTGACTGCAGCATCGAGTGCATCTCGCACCTGCTGGGAAAGTTCGCTCATGAGTGGCACTTTAACGGTTCAATGACGATACTGCGGGCATGACATCAACACGTGTGCTTGGTCCTTACACAGTCCCAGCTATTGGCTTGGGATGTATGCCACTTTCAGGAATGCCGCCAACTAAGGATTGGATCCTCAAGGAGCGCGGTACCGCGATTGGTGTGATTCAAGCCGCTCTGGATGCAGGAGTTCGCCTCCTTGATACATCAGATATCTACGCAACAGTTGGTAACGATATGGGTGTCAGTGCAAATTCAGCGACGGCGATTGCAGCTGTACGTGATTTATCTGATTCCATCAATATCCGTAACTCGCTCTCTCATTACGGAGTCAAGCAGGAGGTGATTGGCGATATCGCAAAGACGGTTCTTGCAGATTCAGTAACGGGCAACAATCCAATCGCGCCTACTGAAGGTGAAGTACAGGGAATCCTTACCTCGCGCCTGTAATTCCCAACTGTAGCATATAGTTGAATTTTCAACTACTATACTTTATCCTGCATTTATGACTCAGTTGCCAGCTCTTTACATCGGACATGGTGCGCCCATGCTTCTTGATGATCCTGTTTGGTCTTCGCAGATTGCAGAAATCACTGAGAAATTTGAGAAGCCGAAGGCGATCTTGATTGTTTCAGCTCACTGGGAATCGGCACCCATCTCGATTTCGTCACCGATCGCCGGCACTTCCCTGGTCTATGACTTCGGTGGTTTTGCCCAAAAGTTCTATGAGATGACTTACGAAACACCTGACGCAACTTCACTTGCTCACCGAATCGCAGCGATGATGCCTGATAACGAACCGCTGCATCAATCTAATCGCGGTCTCGATCACGGAGCATGGGTACCACTACGCATCATGTATCCCGATGCAGATATTCCAGTACTGCAACTTTCTATGCCCACTTCCGATCCAGGCAAGTTAATCGAACTTGGTAGGCGCCTACGTCCATTTCGCGATGAAGGAGTGCTCATTGTGGGATCAGGGTTTATGACCCATGGTCTTCCCTACCTTCGCGATTTCTCTATCGATGCACAAGTTCCTGGCTGGTCAACAGATTTTGATCAGTGGGCAGCAGATGCCTTATCTCGTGGAGATGTTGACATGCTCGCTTCCTATAAGGATTTAGCACCTGCAGTTGATTATGCCCACCCCACAGTTGAGCACTTCACCCCACTCTTTGTCACTCTTGGGGCAGCAACGCAAGCTGATGCAATCCCAGAAACTTTGATTGAAGGTTTCTGGATGGGGCTTTCTAAGCGTTCACTTCTTGTTGCTTGATTAGTGAAGTTCTGAATCTGCCGATCCTTCAGTCCAGCCTGTAAAGGTGACAACAAGCCCGGCACGCGTGGGCGCACAGAACATTGGTCCTGCACTCCAAGTGCGAGATGGATCAAGGGGTGCGACGCGAACGAGGCGTAGATTGTTATCGATACCTGCACGAATAGTGACTGCATCACCGGATCGACTAACTCGAATAGCGACCTCCTTATTCATCCACTCGGTAACAGGAGCCACAGACCAATCAGAGTTTACGATAGTGACAACTGCACCTACTTGTGGAAGTCCATCACAGAATTCAACGCCAGCTTTAATCCACTGTTCAGAACCACTGGTGATAAAGATTCCAGCCTGATCAAATTGTTCGGTGTAATTGAGAATAAATGAGACTTCAACCGATGATTCGTTGGGAAATTCTTTAAGAAGAGCATGGCCATCGTCGTGGATGAAACAATAGGAAGTAGTGCGCCACCAATCGCTTTTAGCAGCAGCTTCTACTGCGAGTGTTTCTGCGCTCTCTTGAATTGAAACAGGTTGGCGGCTCCAGCGGCCCTCACTCCATGCAATTGATTTCATGGGCGCTATTAAAGACCCAGCAGAGCAAGGGCGGCAATGGCGCTGTCGTATCCCTTATCTTCTTTACTTCCTGGACGTCCTGCACGCGCAATCGCTTGATCAAGGTCATTACACATCAAGACTCCATAACCAATTGGCTTTGAATATTTAAGCTGCACATCGATGACTCCTTGCGTCACTCCCTGGCAGACATAATCAAAGTGGGGAGTTTCACCCTTGAGGACAAGACCAACTGCGACAACTGCGTCGAACCCTTTCTCAAAGGCCTTCTGGGCTGCGAGTGGAATTTCGAAAGAACCTGGAACATAGATCACTTCAATCTCAGTCACATCGGCTTCAGTTAAAGCGCGCTGTGCGCCGGCAATGAGGTCGTTACAGATATCCAGGTGCCAGGAAGAAGAGATGATGGCGACCTGCGCCTTGGGAAACTTTTGAACTTCGATATCAGGTGCGTGGCCGGCCATTACTTTCCTCCATTTATATCTGTTGCAGTGTGCCCCAGGCGCTCTGCCTTTGTTGCAAGATACTTCTTATTAAATTCATTGGGAGCGATATTTAATGAGACTTGTTGGCATGAGATGCCGTTACTTTCAACAGCTTCTACCTTTTCAGGGTTATTGGTCAGTAACTTAATCGATGCCAGGATGAGATTCTTAAGGATTGCAATCGCTTCAGACCAATCGCGCGAATCTACTTGATGGCCCAATTGTAAGTTGGCATCGATTGTGTCGAGACCATCATTTTGCAAGAGATAGGCCTTGAGTTTTTCGGTGAGGCCAATGCCGCGGCCTTCATGGTCGCGCAGGTAGATGACATATCCATAGCCATACTCTTCAATCGCAGCAATCGACTTCATCAACTGCTCGCCACAATCACATCGCTGGGAGTGAATGACATCGCCGGTAAAACACTCTGAGTGGATACGCACCAGCGGTGGCTTATCCCCAGAACCAAAGCGCATCACCACTTGTTCGCGATGTTTTAACGACGGATAGGTAGCAATACACCAGAGCCCGTTCTCGAGTTGCACATCGACCCACTCAAATTGATAGCGCGGAAAAGTTACAACTTTTGGCGCAGGAGTTAGCGTTGCTTGGTACTGCTTAATCTCTTCGATGGAGATGATAGGAATATTAAATTGCTGAGCAAAGTGAGTAAGGACTTCCCCACGCGCCATCGAGCCGTCTTCGGCAACGATCTCTGAAAGAAGCGCCGCTGGATATCCACCGGTTAATTCAGCCAGTGCAATCCCTGCCTCAGTGTGTCCACCTCGGGCTGCAAGACCATCGCGATGCGCAATCAGTGGATAGATATGGCCGGGACGGATGAAATCGGCTGGAAGGGATGTAGCGCTACCGAGTGCGCGAATCGTTGCAGTGCGTTCGACAGCGCTGACGCCAGTAGTAATTCCTTCTGCAAGATCTACTGAAACCGTAAAGGCAGTTTTACGTACATCTTGGCTATGTTCGACCATATAAGGAAGACGGAGTTGGTGGGCACGCTCTGCTGTAATTGCCACACATAAAATTCCTGTGGTGTGACGAACCATAAAAGCTGTCTTCTCAGCCGTTGCGTGCTCGGCCAAGATGATGATGTCGCCTTCATTTTCGCGGTCGTGATCATCGACGACGATAACCATCTCACCACGGCGGAATTTATCGAGAGCATCCAGGAAATTAGCGTCCATCAATTGCTCCCTTAGAGATAAGTCGTTCCACATACTTTGCCAAGATATCGACTTCGACATTGATGAGGTCGCCTACCTTCTTATCGGATAAATTTGTCTTTGCCAGAGTTTCGGGAATTAACCAGAGAGTGATGGTGTTGGCGGCATCATCGATAGCGCCCACCGTCAGTGAAACACCATCGAGAGTGATAGATCCTTGTGCCACTACATACTTTGTAAGGTGCGCCGGAACTGAGATATCAAATTGCGCCCACTTTTCACCAGGAGTCAGCGCCAACACTGTGCCAGTTCCATCAACATGGCCCTGAACGATATGGCCACCCATACGCATATCCATTCTTGCTGCTAACTCAAGATTGACTGGAGAGCCAACTTCTAATTGGGCAAGGGATGTCAGCGACAAGGTCTGCACCATGACATCTGCTGTGAAGGAGTCTGCAGAAATTGAAGTAGTGGTGAGGCAGGTGCCATTGACTGCTATCGAGTCACCAATTGATAAGCCAGGTACTGACTCAGGGGCTGCAATAGTAAAGATGGCAGAGCTTTCACCACGTTCAATCGATTGCACGGTGCCTAGTTCGGTAATAAGTCCGGTAAACATTTAGCGCCCCTTCACTCTGTAGTGAGACTTGATATCGCTGCCTAGCTGCTGCACGGATATCAGTTCGAGTTCAATATGGTCTTCGAGCGTTGAGATACCGAGGCGACTGACAAACTCTTTACCGGCACCCAACATCTTGGGAGCCTGATAGATAACGAGTTCATCGATATTGCCCGATGCCATCAACGCAGATCCCAAGGTGGGACCTGCCTCGATTAATACCTGATTAAATCCTTCATCACGTAACACCTTCTTCAACTCTGGAATCGACTTAGATTTCACCAGAAGTGTGCGAGCCTCGTTATCAAATACCTTGTTGGTGGCAGGGACAACTTGTTCGCCACTAATAATGCGAACCGGACGTGCTGCATGTCCTCGTGGGATTAAATGTGGATTATCGACAAGCGCCGTATTGGTGCCAATTAGAATTGCATCAGATTGCGCACGCAACATCTGGACATCTTCACGAGATTCAGGGCCTGTAATCCACTGTGAAGTTCCATCACTTGCTGCAACTTTGCCATCGAGAGTCGTTGCAACTTTCCAGACCATCAAAGGTGCGCCCATGCGTTCTTTATGTAGCCAGGCACGTTGCACATAGGTCAGTTCTGCAGATTGGCGATACTCAACTTCGATACCGGCGTCCTTGAGCAGTTGTGCACCCCCAGATGCCAATGGATAGGGATCTGTGACTGCATAAATAACTTTTGTAATCCCTGCATCGATAATTTCTTGGGTACATGGCGGAGTTGTTCCGGTATGTGCACACGGTTCAAGGGATACAATCATGGAGGCACCCCGTGCTGCGCTACCTGCCTTTTTAAGGGCGACAACTTCTGCGTGATCAACTGAAACTTTGCGGTTATGAAAACCATCTGCGACCAATGTTCCATCGGCTGAGTAAATGGCTGCCGAAACATTTGGGTTGGGGGTACTCACACTTAAGCCTTGAAGGCTCAGTGAATACAGATGCGCGTAGGCGTCATCGATAAACATGGTGCACCGATTCCGCTGTTATCTCTCATCCGGACTTTAACCGTCGGTCTCAGAGTTTCACTGAGTCAACCGCCCATTGGATATGTGCGGGTCGCGGACTATAACCGCCGGTTCGAAATTACATCGACCCCGATAACAACACCTTGAGTGTAATGCAGAAGGCCCCTCCGAAGTGAATCGGAAGGGCCTTCTGAACGGGGTTGGACAAAACCAACTAGCTATTGCTTAGCTGCAACCAGATGTGTTTCCACAGCCTTCGCATACGAAGCATGCACCTGACATACGCATCTTTACGCCACATGTCATACACATTGGTGCATCAGATTTGATTCCCATTGACTCTAAGAGATCAGATGATGAACCGATTGTCGCTGCAAGTGGTGCAGCTTCAATTTTTACCGATGCTGGCTTACTTGGAGCAGCCGCAGGAGCCGCCACAACCGCAGGTGCTTTTGGGGTATCAGCACTCGCGCTCGATGCATTTGATACGGGTGCATATTCGCCACCGTTATCGAGAGCTGCTGCACGCTCTGCTGATGTGTAGAGACCCATTGCTGAACGCTGTTCGAATGGGAGGTAATCAAGTGCCAAGCGACGGAAGATGTAATCCATCATTGACTGTGCGATGCGGATATCTGCATCATCTGTCATACCTGCTGGTTCGAAGCGAAGGTTGGTGAACTTCTCAACGAATGTCTCGAGAGGTACTCCGTATTGAAGACCGATCGATACTGCGATTGAGAATGCATCCATCACACCGGCAAGAGTTGAACCTTGCTTACCGAGCTTGAGGAATACCTCACCGAGTGCACCATCAGCGTATGCGCCAGCGGTCATGTAACCCTCTGCGCCTCCGACTGAGAATGATGTTGTTGTTGCAGGACGTGACTTAGGAAGGCGCTTACGCACTGGTGATGCGATTTCTACATCAGCAACAACGTCCTTCTTCTTAGCCTTTCCATCTGAAAGTGGCTGACCGACCTTGCAGTTATCGCGGTAGACAGCAAGTGCCTTGATACCCATACGCCATGCTTCAAGGTGAACTTCTTCAACTTCTTCAACAGTTGCATCCTCTGGGAGGTTTACTGTCTTTGAAATTGCACCTGACAAGAACGGCTGGCAAGCAGCCATCATGCGCACGTGGCCCATTGGAGCAATTGAACGTGCACCGAGTGCACAGTCAAATACTTCGTAGTGCTCAGGCTTTAACCCTGGAGCATCAATGACGTGGCCGTTGGCAGCGATAAATTCAACAATCGCTTCGACGGTCTCTTCTGTGTATCCAAGCTTACGAAGAGCCTGTGGAACTGTCTGGTTGACGATCTGCATAGATCCGCCACCGACAAGCTTCTTGAACTTCACGAGTGAGAAGTCAGGTTCGATACCAGTGGTATCGCAATCCATCATCAAGCCGATTGTTCCTGTTGGAGCTAGAACTGAGATCTGCGCGTTGCGCCATCCGTTCTTATCTCCTGTTGCAAGGCATGCATCCCACGCCTTATTTGCTTCATTCCATACATCGATATCGAGTGTGGTCTCCTGCTTTGCAGCAGATGAAGCAGCAGCGTGTTTGCGCATAACGCGTGCATGAGGCTTGGCGTTCTGTGCAAAACCTGCGTATGGTCCAACGATTCCCGCTAATTCTGCAGAACGTTTGTATGTCGTTCCAGTGAGAAGTGAGGTGATTGAACCAGCAAGTGCGCGGCCACCTTCTGAATCGTAGGCAAGGCCTGATGCCATAAGGAGCGCGCCAAGGTTTGCGTATCCGATTCCGAGCTGACGGAAGGCACGAGTTGTGTCGCCAATCGCCTCAGTTGGGAAATCTGCGAAACAGATTGAGATATCCATCGCGGTGATGATCATCTCTGATGCCTTTGCAAATGTCTTTGCATCAAATGAACCATCTGCCTTGAGGAACTTCATCAAGTTCAATGAAGCCAAGTTACATGATGAGTTATCGAGTGACATGTACTCAGAGCAAGGGTTTGACGCGTTGATGCGACCTGTCTCTGGAGTTGTGTGCCAATCATTGATGGTGTCATCGAACTGAACGCCAGGGTCAGCACATGCCCATGCAGCTTGTGCGATCTTTGTGAAGAGTTCGCGTGCATCAACTGTGTCAATAACTTCACCAGTTGAGCGAGCTGTAAGACCGAATTGCTCACCGTTCTCAACAGCCTTCATAAACTTATCTGAAAGGCGTACTGAGTTGTTTGCATTCTGGTACTGGACAGAGATGATGTCTTTTCCACCAAGGTCCATATCAAAGCCAGCATCACGAAGGGCGCGAATCTTGTCCTCTTCATTGACCTTGGTCTCGATAAATTCTTCGATATCTGGGTGATCAACATCGAGAACAACCATCTTTGCAGCACGACGGGTTGCGCCACCTGACTTGATTGTTCCAGCTGATGCATCTGCTCCACGCATAAATGAAACTGGCCCTGAAGCTGTTCCACCTGACTTGAGGAGTTCCTTTGCAGAACGGATACGTGACAAGTTAAGACCGGCACCAGAACCGCCCTTAAAGATCATTCCTTCTTCACGGTACCAATTAAGAATTGAATCCATAGTGTCATCAACAGACAAGATAAAGCATGCAGATACTTGCTGTGGGGCAGCAGTTCCAACGTTAAACCAAACTGGGGAGTTGAAAGAGAAGATTTGGTGCATGAGCATGTGTGTGAGTTCGTGCTCGAAAATTGTTGCGTCTGCATCTGTTGCAAAGTAACCGAATTCTTTTCCGGCCTTTGTGTAGGTAAGAACAACGCGATCGATGACCTGCTTGAGAGACCATTCGCGATTGTCGGCACCGACTGCGCCGCGGAAGTACTTGGTGGTTACGATTGTTGATGCATTTACTGACCAGAAGTCAGGGTACTCAACACCGTGTTGTTCAAATACAGTCTCACCGGTTTTCCAGTTTGACTGAACAACGTCGCGTCGTTCCCACTTGACTTCATCGTAAGGATGAACTCCCTCTTTTGTATAAATGCGACCGATCGTTAAGCCCTTACCCTTTACGGTGTTGTGAGCTTTGATCTTAATTGGTCGATTGATGACCGTATCTGACATGTGTTATTTCCCCGTCTTCTGTTGAACTGTTGATGTGTTTTCTGGTGTTCTTACTTGTGAAGCTTTGCTTGCATTTGTAGCTTGTGTTGCATTCGAAGGTAGAGCGCGGAGAAGTGCAATCTCTCCTTCGAAATCTTCAAGGGAGGCAAAGTTACGGTACACAGACGCGTATCGGAGGTAAGCAACCTCATCGAGTTCGCGAAGTGGCGCAAGAATTGCCATTCCTACTTCTTGTGCTTCGATTTCAGCTTGCCCTGTTGAGCGAAGGGTCTCTTCAACTCTCTGGGCAAGTAGAACCAAATCATCTTCATCTACCGGGCGACCTTGGCACGCCTTACGGACGCCGACAAGAACTTTCTCGCGGCTAAATGGTTCAGTAGCCCCAGATCGCTTGATGATGTTCAGGAGTGCGACCTCCTGGGTTGAGAAGCGCTGGCCACACTTTGGGCATTCGCGGCGACGGCGGATTTCAGTGCCTTCTTGGACCGGACGGGAGTCGACGACTCGTGAATCATCGTGTCTGCAGAACGGGCAAATCATCTCGGCGTGTCTCCCTTCGAAATACTCAGAGTTCCTATTTTTAGCTGTAAAGGCGAAGTGTGGAAACTACCGTAAAAACACTACTTATGGAAGTTTTTGCTCTTTCGACCCCTACATCTAGTGGGAACTATAAAGTATTTCTCGAGACTCTGCAGGATGAGAGGCTCAGTGGAGTGCGTGTCGCGCCCTTAGGACTACTTAAGCGGGATACGGAGCTTCTGCCCTGTCGCTACATCGACTGAGGCGAGTGAGTTGACCGAGATGATCTCAGAGACGAGCGAGCGCACATCGCCGTTGCCTGCAAGGCGGTTGGCAAGGGACCAGACGGTATCTCCGGGCGCCACAGTGACGGTGATGAAGGAAGAAGCTGCCTGAGGCTCAATATCTGTACCAGCCCCAGCATGAGAGCTGACAACTGACCCCAAGACGATAGCAAGAGAGAGAACTACAAAGGTGCGAGCTAAGCGACCACGACGATTAAGGGTAATCGCTGACGGATTGGCCTGAAAGCCTTGATTTACACTGCTTTGATGAAGAGTCATTGTGCTCATAGTTCTTAGCTCCTGCTACGCCTTAAACCTTGGGGAAGGTTTTCGAACACTTGTTCGATAGGAAAACCATATACCCGACCACCGACATCTGCAAGAATAATTCGAACATTTGTTTGAATTTATCCCCAACCTGTGGAAGTATCTGTGTATGGCCAAGAATCCAACCTCCAAGTCCACATCCAATAAGCCTGAGCTGACCACCCGCCAGGTATCGATCCTCGACTTCATCAAGACATCATCTGAGTCCCAGGGCTATGCCCCCTCTATGCGCGAGATTGGCGAGGCAGCAGGCCTCAACTCCCCTGCCTCCGTTAAGTACCAGCTCGATATCTTGGAAGAGAAGGGCTTCATCCGCCGCGATGCCGACCGAGGACGTGCCATGGAGGTCGTTCTTCCTGACTCCATGACCGAGGGCGCCACCCACACAGATAAGACTCGCTTTATCCCACTCGTTGGTTCGATCGCAGCAGGTGTTCCTATTACTGCAGATCAACAAGTCGAAGAAACTTTCCCACTTCCTGAATCACTCGTTGGCAAGGGCGAACTCTTTATGCTCAAGGTCAAGGGTGAATCCATGATTAACGCTGCCATCTGCGATGGCGATTACGTTGTTATCCGCCAGCAGAAAGATGCCAGCAATGGCGAGATTGTTGCCGCAATGATCGATGGCGAAGCAACTGTAAAAACTTTCTCACGCAAGAGCGGCCACATCTGGCTGCTTCCTGCAAACGATGACTTCGCGCCTATCGATGGCGACCAATGTGAAGTCTTGGGAATCGTTACAGCAGTACTGCGCTCGCTTTAGAGCATTCATAATATCTGGGGTAAAAACCCACTGAATCTTGTGAGAAGTCGGGGAATCTGACTTTCAAGATGCGCCCCGATAGCTCCACTCTTAATGTTTAACAAATTTCTGGAACTACCAGATTTTCATTAAGCAACGGAGATAGCTATGAAGATTATGAAAGGACGCGCAGTAGCAACCGTGCTCACTGCCGCTCTAATAACTGGTGGCGCTTCAATTGCAGCCCCGTCAGCTTCTGCAGTTGATGGCACTACATCACTTGCTTCAGTTCTCACAGCGAAGAGTTCATATGACTCTGACCGCTCAAACTATGACATCCTCACCGCAGCAGTTCTTGCAGTCCTCGGCGCAAAGCCAAACTCACCAGTCTCAGCGCTCACCGATGGCAATATTGCAGTCACTGCATTCATTCCAAATGACCAAGCTTTCATTAACTTGGTAGAAGCACTCACTGGATATGCGCCAACAACAGAGTCAGCTGCATTCACAGCCGTTGCAACTTTAGGCATAGAGACAGTTGAAAACGTCCTTCTCTATCACGTGGTCCCAGGCTCAACAATCTTGTCACCGGATGCGCTCAAGGCCAATGGCGCTTCCCTTGCCACAGCTCTTAAGGGTTCATCAATCGGTGTCACAGTTAAGGGAACAACAATCACTCTTGCAGATCAAGATGTGGTCGCCGCTGATCCCAAGGTTATTTTGAGCCAGGTGGATATCAATAAGGGCAATAAGCAGGTAGCCCACGGTATTGATGCAGTGCTTCTTCCAGTACAGCTTCTTCCACTAGGAACTAACTCACTTGCCGCAGTTCTCACAGCGAAGAACTCTTTTGATACAAACAAGGGCAACTTCGATATCGTCACTGCAGCAGTTCTTGCAGTTCTCAAGGCAAAGCCATCATCTGATATAGCAGTCCTTGCAGATGGCAATATCCCAGTAACAGCATTTATCCCAAATGATGGAGCATTCCTCAATTTGGTAAAGGCTCTTACAGGCAAGGCTCCAAAGAGCGAGAAGGCAGCATTTGAAACTGTTGCAGGTCTTGGTATTCCAACAGTTGAAAGCATCTTGAAGTACCACGTAGTTCAGGGAGATGCGATCCTTTCACCAGCAGCTCTAAAGGCTAACGGGGCTTCACTTCACACAACCCTTGCTGGCAAGCTCATCAAGGTAACCGTTAAAGGCACCACAATCACATTGGGTGACTACAACAAGAAGCTCAAGAACCCTCAGGTAGTTCTCTCCCGCGTTGATATCAACAAGGGAAACCTTCAGGTAGCACACGGAATTAACGCCGTACTTCTACCAACTGCATAAGGGTAACTTCACTTAGGAAATAGAGAGGCTGGCCCGCTCACCAAAATGTGAGTGGGCCAGTTCTCTTTAATTACTTCTTACCCTCGATATCTTTCAGGACTTTATGAATCTCTGCGGCAAGAATCTTTAGTTCCTCGAGCTCTTGATCTGCAATCTGACGCGCCTCTTTAGCTAGTTCAAATTCACCCAATGAAGCAGTATGAGT
Source organism: Candidatus Planktophila sp. (assembly GCA_040402355.1). Classification (GTDB taxonomy): domain Bacteria; phylum Actinomycetota; class Actinomycetes; order Nanopelagicales; family Nanopelagicaceae; genus Planktophila. The sequence goes on from JBBAMT010000002.1 coordinate 174,182, forward strand.
CTCTCTAATCATCTCTTCGACAGATGTTGATTGAACCTGCTGCCCCACCATGATGATCGAGAGCAGAACCAACTGTAAGAAAGTCTGGGCTACCCAAGCCACGATAACGACTACATTGCCTGTCTTGATTGCTGCAGGCAGTGATATCAAGGCAATCGCTGCGAAGAAATAGGCGCACCACATAGTTGAAACAAAAGCGGTGATCTTCTCTGCCACGCGACGGTTGAAGTTATTGATGCGGTTCATGGCCTAAAGATACTCACTCATTCATCAAACGATTGAGGCTCCAGGTGATTTCTTCAATCTGTGCAGCCACCTTGTGAGCATCGGCGCTATTTGAGCAATCAATTACAAGGTCAATTGCTTCACCGGGCAGCAAGGTGATTCGCTCCTGCGAGACTTCTACTCGATCTAGCGCCACCAACTCAGGCAAGAGAGAAAACTCATGGATAAAGCACTTCGCCTCGACATGAACCGTGACTGAATTCCCTTTGACTTGAACTGCCAGTTCAACTTTGTGCGGACATACCGAACTCATTGCTGCATCAAGAACGCGCCGAGCTGTGCGAATTCCATCGAGTTCAGCAATCAGATAGCCATCGGTAGCAGCGATATCAGTATGCTCAAAGAGCGCGCTGAGTGAATGAGAAATTTGCGAACGTGCAGGAAGCAAAAGTTCACGGGCTTCCTTCTCAAGAAGCTGACCATCCTTGCCCACAAGCCAAACTTGCAACGTCTGCTTCCACTCTTGGTCGGTATCGTTAATTAAAATCAAATCTCGTTGCACACCCGAGAAGTGCAGAACGCGCGGCCTATATGCCTCGCGCATCGCATACCAACTTAATTTGCGCGAAGATGCTGAGTCGAGAACAGCCCAGCTGATGGCTGGCCACATATCGTTGTACTGCCATAAGACAGAGCCAGAACATGTTTCATACTGGCTTCTAAAGTGCTTAAGGCCCACCTCAACAGCGCGCGCCTGCACCAACTGCGCCGCAAAGTACCAAGCAGGTCCTTGGGTAAATTCCTTACTGAATTCACGAACTAAACCATTTGCAATTTTATCCATTCCGAAGAATGCCTTTTGATGCGTTGCAACCTCTGGATCGCGCGAATCAAGAGTGGCTTTACCAATCGCTTTTGTCAGGGTGCGCCACGACCCTGGCCCGTTATAGCCAAACTCTGCCGAAAACGATGGCGAGTATTCTTCATATCGTTGATACCCAGTGTCATTCCAGACATCCCAGATGTGGTTTGTTCCGGATGAGAAATCTTTGACATCCTCTTTCAGCGTTGAAAATGGAGAGCTGGGAATATACGGGCGCGATCCATCGAAGGCAGCGAGTGCTGCTGGCAAGGTATCGAGATAGAAGTTAAGTCCCCACGCCTTTCCCGCTAGCGGCTCTTGCCAGCCCCAGTGTTGGAAACCTTCAATACATTCATTACCTCCACACCACATCACAAGGCTTGGATGTGAACCCAAGCGAGTAATTGCTTGGTGGGCTTCTTCGGCAACTTCTGCAAACATCGAGGCGTTTTCCGGATATGCCGCACAGGCAAAGAGAAAGTCTTGCCAGACAATGATTCCCAGTTCATCACAGAGGTCATAGAAATGATCGGATTCATATATTCCCCCACCCCACACGCGGATGGCATTGACCTCAACCGAATAGAGATCGCGAATACGCAGTTCATACTGCTCTTTTGATACTCGATGCGGGAATGGATCATCAGGAATCCAATTGACTCCCTTGGCCCAGACGCGCTTACCGTTGACGCAGATAGCAAACATCTGGCGATCACCGAAGTTACTCTGGTCTACTGCAACGTGTCTAAAGCCCACTCGCTTACTAAATTCATCGACAATATTTCCGGCCTCATCTTTGAGATACACATCGACTGAATACAGAGTTGCTTCACCAAAGCCTCGTGGGTGCCAGAGCTCAAAGCCCTCGCAGGTAATGATTCCATCGCGTCCCAATGTCGTTATGTAACTCTTCTTCTTACCGTGGCCGCTTATGACTACTTCAACAGTTGTCGCACTTCCCCGCCCCACTGTGCGCACGCGCAACTGCGGAACTCCATCAATAACATCGGCTACTAATCTAACTTCATCAAGGATTCCTGCATCCCATTGCGTTAACCAGATTGGCTTCCACACGCCACTTGTCACTGTGATCGGACCCCAGTCCCAACCAAAACTGCAGGCCATCTTTCGAAGGTAGTTATAAGGCATGTCATAAGGATTGGGATATGCCCCCATCTCATCTTGTCGCTTCAACGCTTCAGGAAGGGGGGCCTGGAAGGCAATCTCGAGATCAAAGCCACCGTACGCGACATCGCTGATATCAACGAGAAAGGCGCGATGCATATTCTCACTTTGTAACTTCACCGCACCATTAATCGAGACCGTTGCCAAGGTATCGAGGCCATCAAACTTCAATTCATAATTGCCGCTACCGGTGTGCGCTGGGACCTTTGCGGTATAGAGCGAATCTGCGTTACGGATCCACTCTTGCTCAGCTTCAGTGCCATCAATACGGATATCGCCAATGAGCCCTGCTGCAATCAGATCGGTATGTATAGAACCCGGAATACTGGCCGGCAGAACTTTATACCCATCGGGTGTATCAATAGCAAGAGAGAAGCCTTGAGTTAACTCTTCTCGTACTACCTTCATTAATTGCGGCCGAAATCGTCCTCAAGGCGAACGATGTCATCTTCGCCAAAGTATGTGCCGGTCTGCACCTCAATAAATGTCACGCCATTGCCTTCAGGAGCTGCCATACGGTGCGCCACACCAATTGCAATATCGACAGCTTCACCCATCTGCAGAGTCTTGGTCACGCCATCAATAGTGACGATCGCTGGCCCCTGGGTAATAAACCAGTGCTCAGCGCGCTTCTCATGGGTTTGATAGGAAAGACGTGCGCCCGCCTTGACGGTAATTTCTTTGACCTGAGAGAAGGCGTTGCTGTGAAGCACTTGATAGTTGCCCCATGGACGTTCGGAAAATTCCAACACGTTATCTCCTCTCTTCTTCGTGAATGAATCCAACCAAACCAGCGCCAACAAGTCCTGAATCCTTGCCGAGTGTTGCCTTCTTTAACGCTACTTTCCCTGGGAAATTAAGGGTTTTCATCTCTTTCTCAAAGTGCTTTACAAGAATCGGCCAATAAACATCATCGGCCAACATAACTCCCCCACCGACCACAATGGTGTCAAGATCCATCAGAGCAACAGCGTTTAACAGACCGAGAGCCAAAATAGCTGCTCCCTTATCTATTGCAGCTATCGCCTTGGCATCACCATGGCGAGCAGCCTCTGCAACAGCTTCAAAGTTATCTACCCCAAAATCCTTGGCCATATTG